>DAHVMA010000019.1:0-18567 GCA_027320105.1 Acidimicrobiaceae bacterium
TGGCGGCGCCGGGGTGGCGGCGCCGGGGTGGCGGCGCCGGGGTGGCGGCGCCGGGGTGGCGGGCTCGGCGCCCGGGTCTGGGCGGCCTAGTTGGTTAGGCGCCGGCGGGCAGCCGGGCGGGGCGCTGGTATAGCCGCCACACCTTGCCCCGGGTGGCGCCCATCGCCTCCAGCTGCTCGTTGATCCGCTTGTTGGTCGCAAGCGTCCAGGACGCCTCGGCGGTCATGATGTGGCGGTCGGCGGCGAGGCGGTCGACGATCTCCCGGTAGAGCAGTGGCCCGAGGGCCAGGTGCTGGTAGTCGGGGCGCACCCCGAGCGCCCACACGCGGACCTGGGGGACGCGCTTGCGGCCGAGCAGCAGCGGCACCCAACCGGTGGGCAGCAGCCGGCCGCTGCGCACCCCGTGCATCAGCAGGTTGAGATCCGGCAGGGCGAGGCACACGCCCACGAGCTGGCCCTCGAAGGTCTCCAGGCCAAAGGCCCACTCGGGGTTGAAAATCTGCTTCAGCTGCTTGGCCAGGTGGCGGACCTCCACCTCGGGCATGGGAGCGAACCCCCAGTTGTCGGCCCAGGCGGCGTTGTAGACCTCGAAGAACCGGCCCACCTCCCGGTCGAACTGCGACTTGTCGAGATGGTGCACTCGCACCCTGGCCCGCTGCTGGATCCGGTCGAGGGTCCGCCGCTGCCGCTCGGAGAGGGCTGTGCCCTCCCGTGTGAAGCGCCAGGCCCACAGGTCCATGGCCGGCTCCCAGCTGGCGCGCTCCCACAGCCCGACCTGGTACGGGGGGTTTTGCAGCGTGAGCAGGGTCGGCAGCTCGTCGAAGCCCTCCACCATCAAGCCGAGCTCGTCGTTGGTCGTGAAGTTGGCCGGGCCGACGCAGGTGTCCATACCCTTCTCCGCCGCCCACCCGCACGCCGCCTCGAACAGGGCGTCGGAGACCTCGGGGTCGTCGAAGGCGTCGTAGAAGCCGATCCATCCCCAGCGCACCTTCTGGTAGTCGTTGAACATCCGGTCGACGCAACCCCCCACCCGCCCGACCGGCTTGCCGTAGCGGTAGGCGACCCACAGCGCCACCTCCTGGTGGCTCATCGCTGGGTGCTTGCGGGAGATCCGGTCGTAGACGCTGATGCGAAGGGGCGGCACCCATCCCGGGTCGCCGCCGTGGATCCGGAAGGGCACGTCGACGAACACCCGCCGCCCCGGGAGCCCCCGGACGCGGCGCACTTCCACCGCTGCGCTGGCCACGGCTGATACCGTAGTCGGGCTGCAGCCCCGCTCACCTGTGGCGGTCCCCCGGGTCAGCTCCGGGGGGCGTCGGCTTGGCGGGAGCGGATGCGGATCACCCGCCAGCGGCGGGCGTCGGGTCGGTCCTCGCCCGCCTCGTCGTCGTCGGGCGGGGGCTCCACGGTCGGCGCCACCTGGGTGACGTCGGGGTCCTCCCCAACGGCCGGCGTGCCCTCCGGAGGGGTGGCGGTCCCGGCGATCTCCGTACCAGCGGGCGCCTGGTCGGGTCGGGCGTCGGGTCGGGTGTCGGGTCGGGCCATCACCGTGGTCTCCGCGTCGAAGGTGACGACCCTGTTGCCGGTATCCGGGGCAGGCACCACCGGCATGACGTCGCGGGTGGAGGCAGAAAGGGCAGAGAAGCCCTCGAGCTCCACCACGCCGTCGTCGATGAGGCTCCGCACCAGCCGGCAGACGTCGAAGTCCGACAGGTTGAGGACCCGGCCGATGGCCCGCAGGTTGCGCCGCCCGTCGATGGCGGTGAGCATCCGCCAGCGCTGCTTGTCGAGGGTCACCTCCGCCTGGGAGAGGTCGAGAACCAGCCTCGGCTGCAGGTCGAGGGACGGGATGATCTCCTGCAGCTCGTGCCACTCCTCCAGGCGGCGGCGCGCCTCGGTGATCACCGACTCCGGCTGGTGGCGCTCCCCGACGGGCAGGGAGCTCGGCTTCCCGGGGTGGAACTCGAAGCTTCCCCGCTCCGCCTCTAGCATCTCGAAGCAGACCTCCTCGATCCGCCCGCGCACGTCCCCGGCCGTGGCCGCCGGCTGGTGCTCGGACTGGTCGGCACCGACGAGCAGCCCGTCCTCGAGGAAGAGGTTGGCCCCGTAGGAGCGGCTGCGCACGTGCAGGCGCCCGGTCAGCTGCTGGCGGGCCAGGAGCTGGAGCACCTCGGTGAAGTCGAGGACGTCGAAGGTTCCCTGGAGGGGCATGGCACATCCCTTCTACCAGGACGGCGGCGGCGCCACACAGCAGGCCACCCGGCAGCGACAAGATGCCCGCTGTGCGCGCTGCCCTGTTCGATGCCCTCGTGGCCCTCCACGTCGCCTCGGCCCTCATCGGCTTCGGCGCCGTCGCCTTCTCAGGCGTGTACGGGTTCGTCGCCGGCCGGGTTGCCGCCGGGCGGGGCGGGCGTGAGGAGGCGCAGCGCTACTTCGCGTCCTCCTCCCCGGCGGAGTGGCTGCTGCTGGCCGTGCCGTTCCTCGGTGCCGGCGCCCTCGCCGCCGATCCCAACGGCCGCGGCGTCGCCCAGCTGTGGGCGGGCCTCGCCGCCGCCGTCTGGCTCGCCGCCGCCGTCACGCTCCTGGCGGTGGTCCGCCCGGCGGAGCGGGCCATCCGGGCCGGGCTGACGGCCTCGGGGCCGGTCGGGCCCGCCGTGTCCCGGGCGGCGTCGCGCCTCGGCTGGGCGGCGGTCGGGACCGACATCGGCTTCACCGTGGCCCTCATGCTGATGATCTGGCAACCCCGCTGACGGTCGGACGTCGGACGGTCGGGCGTCGGGCGTTCGCCCTCGTCGGGCGGTGGGCGTCCTACCATGCGGTCAGGTATGGCTTCGCGCACCAAGGCCCCCGCCCCCGCCACCTTCCGTGGCCTCCCCGTGGGGGAGATCCTCGCCGACTTCCGCCTAGCGCTCATCTCCCGCCTGCTCGACGACCGGGAGATAGCGCTGCAGAAGCAGAGCCGCGTCTTCTTCCAGATCTCGGGGGCGGGTCACGAAGCCCTGCTCCTCGGGTTGGCCCACGAGCTCCGGCCGGGATTCGACTGGTTCTTCCCCTACTACCGCGACCGGGCGTTGATGCTCGGCCTCGGCGTGACCGCCGAGCAGGTCCTGCTCCAAGCCGTCGGCTCCTCCGCCGACCCTGCCTCGGGCGGCCGCCAGATGCCGTGCCACTGGGGCTACCGGTGGCTCAACGTGGCCACGCAGTCGAGCCCGACGGGCAGCCAGTGCCTCCCCGCTGTCGGATGCGCCGAGGCGTCCCGCTACATCTCCCGCCGCACCCTGCCCGGATGCTCCGCCGCCGGCGACGAGCTCACCTACGTGTCGCTCGGGGAGGGCGCCACCTCGGAGGGCGAGTTCTGGGAGAGCCTCAACACGGCGTGCACCCTGCACCTGCCGGTGTTGTTCGTCGTCGCCGACAACGGCTACGCCATCTCGGTGCCCGCTGACGAGCAGTCGCCGGCGCCGGTGTCCGAGCTCGTCGCCGGCTTCCGCGGCCTCGCCGTGCACGCCGTCGACGGCCGCGACTACTTCGAGGTGCGCTCCCGGGCCCACGACATCGTCGCTGCGGTGCGGGCGGGCACCGGCCCGGCGCTCCTGCACGCCAAGGTGACGCGCCCGTACTCCCACTCCGCCGCCGACACCCAGAGCAAGTACCGCCCGGTCGAGGAGCTGGCAGAGGAGGCGGCGCACGATCCGATCCTCCAGATCGAACAGGCGCTCCTCGGTGGCGGCGTGCTCGACGAGGAGGGCGTGGCCGAGCTGCGCGAGCAGGCCCGCCGTGCCGTCGCCGACGCCTCCCGGGCGGCCCTGGCCGCCCCCCGCCCCGACCCGGCGAGCGTGACTGACCACGTGGTGGTGATCCCCGAGGTCCCGCCCGGCACCGACGCCGAAGTCCCGGTGGAGCCGGGGGCGGAGCTCGTCGCCCTCGGGGAGGCGATCCGCCGGACGCTCACGGAGTGCATGGAAGCCGACGAGCGCATCCGGGTGTTCGGCGAGGACGTCGCCGACGCCCGGGAGGCGGTGCTCGCGAGCGTCGAGGGCAAGGGCGGGGTGTTCGGGACGACCGCCGGCCTCCAGCGCCGGTTCGGACTGGCCCGCTGCTACAACACGCCTCTCTCGGAGGCCAACATCGTCGGCCGGGCCGTCGGGCAGGCCCTGCGCGGCCTGCGGCCGGTGGGGGAGATCCAGTTCTTCGACTACATCTGGCCGGCGATGCAGCAGATCCGCAGCGAGGCGGCGACGGTCCGCTGGCGGTCCAACGGCGCCTTCACCTGCCCGATGGTGCTGCGGGTCCCGATCGGGGGCTACCTCACCGGCGGCGCCATCTGGCACTCCCAGTCGGGGGAGTCGATCTTCGCCCACATCCCCGGCCTCGTGGTGGTCATGCCGTCCCGGGCGGCCGACGCCGCCGGCCTGCTGCGAAGCGCCATCGAGTGCGAGGACCCCGTGCTGTTCCTCGAGCACAAGCACCTGCTGCGCCAGCCCTACACCCGCACGCCGATGCCCGGCCCCGACTTCCGGGTCCCGATCGGCAAGGGGCGGGTCGTGCAGCCCGGCGACGACCTGACGATCGTCACCTGGGGAGCGACGGTCGAGAAGTCACGCCAGGCCGCCGCCCGCCTCGCCGACGACGGCGCCGAGGTCGGCATCGTCGACCTGCGCTCGATCTGCCCGTGGGACAGCGCCCTGGTAGCCGAGCGGGTAGCGGCCACCGGGCGGGTCATGGTGGTCCACGAGGACACCCTCACGGCGGGCTTCGGCGGGGAGGTGGCAGCGTGGGTCGCCGAGCACTGCTTCACCGACCTCGACGCGCCCGTCCGCCGTGTCGCCGCCCTCGACACCCACGTGGCGTACGAGCCGACCCTCGAGCGCGCCATCCTGCCCCAGGTCGACGACATCGCCGCCGCCGCCACCGAGGTGCTCCGCTTCTGAGCCGCCAGCGGCCATGACCCAGCCGGGCCCCGGAATGTGGGAACCTTCCGGGACGCCCCGCCGTCGGAAGGCGGGACGGGCTTTCAGGACAGCGGTAGCGGGACGGCCGGTGACAGCAACGATCGAGCAGCGAGGGGCAGTCGGCGTCACGCGCCGCAGGCGCGCGCCCACCTACCGCCCGGGCCTCGACGGCCTGCGGGCGTTCGCAGTCGCTGCCGTCGTCGCCTACCACCTGGCCCCGGGAGTCGTGCCCGGCGGCTTCCTCGGCGTAGACGTGTTCTTCGTGATCTCCGGCTACCTGATCACCGGCCTGCTCGTCGAGGAGTGGCGGTCGAAGGGCACCATCGGCCTGCCGCAGTTCTGGATGCGTCGCATCCGGCGCCTGTACCCGGCGATCGTCGTCCTCCTCGCCGCCGTCGTGGTGGTGACCGCCGTCGCTGACCGCGCCGCGCTGGCGACGTCGCGGGTCACGATCCCCATCGCCCTCGTCTACCAGACCAACTGGTGGTTCATCTTCCACCACGTGCCGTACTTCGATCGGTTCGGGCCGCCCCCGGTGTTCCTGCACCTGTGGTCCCTGGCCATAGAGGAGCAGTACTACCTCGTGTGGCCGCCGCTGCTCCTGCTCATGCTGCACCTCTGGCGCCGGCGGGGCAGGGTCGCCCTCGTCGCCCTGGGCGGCGCCGCCGTCTCGGCGATCCTCATGGCGGCGCTGTACCACGGCGGCGCTTCGGTCAACCGGGTTTACTTCGGCACCGACACGCACTCCGAGGGGCTGCTGCTCGGCTCCGCGCTCGGCCTGTTCGCCCCGCCCGCCAGCCTCACGAACCGCGTCGTCGAGCGCTCCCGGCGCACGCTCGACCGGGCGGCGGCCGTGTCGCTGATCGGGCTGCTCGTGCTCGTGCTCGGGCTCGGGCAGGGCTCGGCGGTCACCTGGGACGGCGGCCTGCTGCTGGCCGTGGTCCTCGCCGGTGTCGCCGTCCTCGTCGCCGCCCACCCTGCGTGCCGCACCGGCCAAGTGCTCGCCGTGCGGCCCCTGCGGTGGCTCGGGACCCGCTCCTACTCCGTGTACCTCTGGCACTGGCCCGTCATCGTCCTGACCGGGGCGCAGGGGGCGTTCCCGCTCCACGGCCTCACGCAGCTCGTCGTGCGCTTGGGAGCGACGGCCGGCCTGGCCGAGGCCTCCTACCGCTGGGTGGAGCGACCCTGGCGGACCGGCGCGGCGCAGCGGGCCATCAGGGAGCAGCTACGGGTGTCCCGGCGGATGCGGCGCAGCATCCTGACGGCGTCCGGTAGTGCCTTCGCCGGCCTGGTCATCCTCGTCGCCTTCGTGCCGGCGCCGGCCGGGCCGCGCTTCCAGCGCGTCACCGAGACGGCGGCAGCCGCCCAGCGCGTCGTCGGCCCGGGCCGGGCGCCGGCGTTCTCCCAACCCGCCGCTCTCCGCGACCAGAAGCTGCGGGCACGGGTCACGCCCTTCGACGTCCCGCCGGCGGCGGAGCCCCGCCAGGGCGTGCTGGCCATTGGTGACTCGGTGATGCTCGCCGCGGAGCACGACCTCGTGGCCGCCCTCGGGCCGGGCACCGTCGTCGACGCCGCCGTCGGCCGGCAGGTCTACCAGGGGCTTGCCCGGCTGGCGGCCTACAGGCAGGTCGGCCGCCTCGACACCGTCGAGGCGGTCGTGATCGACCTGGGCAGCAACGGGCCTTTCACCCCGCAGGACATGACCGAGCTGGAGGCGTTGACCGCCGGGGTGCCGGAGGTGGTGCTCGTCAACGTCCGGGTGCCCCTGCCGTGGCAGGCGGAGACCGACGCGACCATCCGCTCGGTCGCCGGCCGTCCGGGCTTCCGCGTCGTCAACTGGTGGGCGGCGTCGCGCAACCGGGCGCTGCTGTGGCCCGACGGTGTCCACCCCGACCCGGCCGGCCAGGCGGTGTACGCCCAGCTGGTCAAGGCGGCGCTGCAACCCTGAGCCGGGCCGTGGGGACGGCGGGGCCCCCGCTGCGCTCCGCCTCCACCAGAGGTAGATCGGGCAGCAGATGACAGCCCTGCTCCCATACGATCCCTGCCTCCACGTTGATGACCCACCCGCGCGCGTACAGCTATCTCGTCGGCACTTCAGGGTCACCGGCCGCTGGCTGGGGAGGCGGGACCGCTTCCCATCGCTCGGTCTCGTGGTCCGGGGCGTGGAAGGGGATCCGCGCGCTGACGACGGTCCCCTCCCCGGGAGTCGAGCGCACCTCGAGCGCTCCGCCGAGCACATGCGCCCGCTCGGTCATGCCGAGCAGTCCGAAGTGGCGGTCGCGAACGATCTCGTCGCTATCCACCGGCTCGAAGCCGCCGCCATCGTCGGCCACGGTCAGGGCCAGCTCGGCGGGCTCGAAGCGCAAGGTGACACGAAGGTTGTGTGCGCCGGCGTGGCGCAGCGTGTTGCGTACCGCCTCTTGGGCGATGCGGAAGGCGCCGAGCTCGACGTCAGGCGTAAGCCGAGCCTTGCTGCCTTCCACCTCCAGCTCGCTCGAAAGGCCGGCCTCTTCCTCGACATCGGCGACGAGGCTCGACAGCGCTGCGACGAGCCCGAGCTGATCGAGGGTGGGCGGTCGCAGGTCCCGGGCGAGGGTGCGCAGACGCCCTGCTGCCTCCAGTGCCTGGGCTCGGGCCTCGCCGAGGGCGGTGGTCACCCCGGTGGGCAGGGTGGGGGTATCCCCCAGTCTCTCCAGGCGACGTGCCAGGTGCAAGAACAGCTGTAGGGGCTCATCGTGCAGCTCACGTGCCAGGCGGCGGCGCTGGTCCTCCTCGGCCTGGACGACGAGCGCGGCGTAGCGGGTTGCCCTGTGTCCCTCGCTGCGCTCCTCGGTGACGTCCTCGAAGACAGCCTGGGTTGAAGGGTCGCCGACGGTGCCGGAGCGAACCGTCACGAGACCGACCCGGTACTCCCGGCCGTCGGGGAGGCGCAGCACCCGATTGGCCTGCTCGGGCAACGAGACGCCCCCGCCGAGGCGGGGGCCGAAGGGGGCGCCGAGCAGGCCGCTGCCGAACACCGCTCGCGCCGCTGGGTTGGCGTCCGCGACGGCACCCCGGCCGTCGAGGACGATGATCGGTGCCCGGTTGGCCTCGAACAGCGCTCGGTAGCGGGCTTCGACCGCCAAGCGCTCGGTGGTGGCACGCTCGGCGTGGGCGTGCGCGAGGCGCTCGGCCTCGATGCGCAACCCGATGACGAAGGCCACGAAGTCGACGAGGGCCAGGTTCACCAGATCGCTGCCCGCGTGGCCCTGGTCGTGGGGCAGGAGGAGGTCGGGCAGCCACAGAAGCGTCGCCCAGAGCCCCGTCGCCGCCGATCCTCCGAGGCCGTAGCGCAGCGCAGCGTAGGCGACGGGGAGGACCAGCAACGCGACGGGGATGCCCCCAGGGAAGCCACTGGCCTCGAGCGAGGGATGCAGGTCGGTCTCGAGATGGATCGCAGCGATCACCACCACCATCGCCTGGATGACCCAAAAACGTGCTTCACCAACGGGCGGGTGCGCCCCGCGTCGCAGGACCGCGGCGAGCTCGGGGCCGCTGGGGCGCGCCGTCATGGGTCCGCTCGGTCGACGAGGTGGTGGGACAGAGCGTAGAACGCCGCCTCGGTGCGTGACCCGACGCCGAGCTTGACCAGCACGTTCGACACATAGCCCTCCACGGTGCGCAGGCCGAGGCCGAGCTCGATGGCGATCTGCTTGTTGGACAGGCCCCGGGTGAGCAGGCCCAGCACCTCTGCTTCTCTCGGGGTGAGGGCCCTGGCACCCGAGGGGACCGCGCGCCCGTCGTACCAGCGCCGGGCGAAGCGGCCCGAGACCGCCTTGTCGAGCACCAAGACCCCGTCGGCCACGGCGCGCACCGCGTCGACGAGCTCCTTGGCAGAAGCCGTCTTGAGCAGGTAGCCGCTGACGCCGACCTCGAGCGCCCTGGTCACGTAGGCGTAGTCGGCGTAGGCGCTCACCACGAGGACCCGCACCTCGGGGTAGCGCGCCACTGCGGTCTCGGCGAGGTCGAGCCCGCTCGCACCCGGGAGGCTCACGTCGACCAGCACGACGTCGGGGCGGGTTCGCCCCAGCACATCCAGGCCCTCTTCGGCGCTTCCGGCCTGACCGACCACCTCGAAGTCGAGCTCTTGGTCGAGCAGCTGGAGCGTTCCCTCGCGAACGAGGGCGTGGTCCTCCACGACCACCACCCGGACCGCCCCGCCGCGCGCTCGGGCTGCTGCCTCGACGTCTGGGCCGTGGCGCAGGCCCTGGTCCGACCCTGTGTCCGGTGAGCACGTGTGCTTGGTCATCGCTACCAGTCTGGGTCGCCCGGGGAGAAGTAGCCAGCGTGGAACCAACCGGGACCACCCCGTGATCCTACGGGGGCTCACCGTGGGATCTGGGGTAGCGGTGCCCGTGGTATCCCTGTTCCGCCCGGCCGGCCGAGGGGCGACGATCGACCCATGGTCGAGATGCTGAAGATCGTCCTCGGCGTGCTGGTGGCGGCGTCCCTCGCCACCATCGTCGCCTACGTGCTCGTCTTCCTCGGCGTTGCCGCATGGGCGGTGATCACCCGCCCGCACCGTGACCCCCTCGCTGACGAGCTCGACCAGGTGCTCGCCGAGATCGTCGGGCCGCGGCCAGCGCTCGTACCCGCGGCAGAGGCTGGTGGCCCTCTCAAAGGCGCGGGACCTCCTGAGCAGCGCTGCGAGCGCGCCGACCCTTTTGCGGGGCGGAGGTTCACATGACCGGCGGGAGTGATGCCCCTGTCCGGGGTGGTGGCGCCGGCAGGTTCCGGGCGCCGGTGGTCGTCGTGGTCGTCCTCGTGGGCGTGCTCGTCGGGCTGGGGGCGTCAGTGGCCGTGGTCGCCGGCATCGCCAGGGGCGTCCGCTCTGCCGGTGAGCAGCTGACCGCTGCGAAGGTCGTTCCAGCTGACCATGCCACCGTGAGCGAGTCGATGGAGATCCTCACGAACAGCCCCTTCGGGCCCCGCTACACCCACCCCTCCTGGACCGTGCGCAGGGGTGAGACCGTCACCCTCCGGATCACCAGCTACGACAACGGCACGGCACCGCTCACCGGCTCCCAGATGATGTTCGACCAGGTGCAGGGGACCCTCGGCGGCACCGAAACCGTCGACGGCAAGTCGGTCTCCTCGGTGCCCAACGGCGAGGTCTCCCACACCTTCACCGTCGTCGGGCTCGGCCTGAACCTGCCCATCCCCGCCGCACCGACGGGCGGCACGGTCACAGTGGTGGCGCGCTTTGTCGCCAGGCGCCCGGGCACCTTCGTGTGGCAGTGCTACCCGCCGTGCGGTTCGGGGCCCAACTCCATGGGCGCGGCAATGGCGACCAGGGGCTGGATGGAGGGCACCGTGGGAGTCCTGTCGTGACTGAACGGGTCGGCGGAGCCGAGGCGGTGCCGGTCGCTGTCGGGCGGCGTGGCTTCCTGCGCGGGGCAGCCCTCGGTGGCCTCGGTCTTGCAGGTGCCGGCACCCTTGCAGGGTTGGTCGAAGCGGGCACACCGGCGTCGGCCACCACCAGCGCCCCGGCCAAGGCCGCCCACCAGTGGGCGATGGTGATCGACCTGCGCTACTGCAACGGCTGCAAGCTCTGCACCACCGCGTGCCAGACCGCGCACTACCTGCACGCAGACCAGACCTGGATCAACGTGTTCTCGATGCGCAACGCCGCCGGCGAGAGCTACTTCATGCCACGGCCCTGCATGATGTGCGAGGACCCCCCCTGCGTACCGGTCTGTCCGGTGAAGGCCAACTTCCGCACCGACGAGGGCCTCACCTTGGTGCGCCAGGACCGCTGCATCGGCACCCGCATCTGCATGAACGCCTGCCCCTACCAGGCCCGCTACTTCAACTGGGGGCCGGCGGAGAAAGCCCCGCGCCAACCCTTCCCCCAAGAGCCCGCCTGGCCGGTCCCCCAGGTCGAGGGCACGGTCGGCAAGTGCGTGAGCTGCGCGGCGATGCTGCCGATGGGCAAGCTCCCCGAGTGCATCTCGCACTGCCCGATGGGGGTGCTCTACCTCGGGGATCTCGAGAGCGACGTGGCGGTGAACGGGCTCGGGGGCACCGTCAAGCTGTCGACGTTCCTGGAGGACAACGACGCGGTCAAGTTCAAGGAGTCGTACGGTACCCACCCCAGGGTGTTCTACATCCCCGGCGACGGCCAGGACCTCGACCTCGACGCCGAGGGCACCTGAGGTGACCGGCACCACCACGGGGTCGCCCCAACGCATCGTGCAGGTGCTCTTGGGGCTCGTCTGGCTCGCCGACGGCGCGCTTCAGCTCCAGCCATCCATGTTCCAGCACGGCTTCGTGACGGGCGTGCTCGTACCCACCGCCAAGGGGAACCCCGCCCCGGTGGCGGGCTCGATCACCGCCATGGCCGGATTCCTCGAGCCGCACATCGTGGTGTGGGACGCCCTCTTCGCCGCTACGCAGTTGACGATCGGCATCGGCCTGCTCGTGCGGCGCACGGTGCGCCCCGCCCTCGTCGCCTCCTTCGCATGGTCGGCGCTCGTGTGGTGGTTCGCGGAGGGGCTCGGCGGGTTGCTCACCGGCGCCGCCTCGCCGCTCAGCGGGGCCCCTGGCGCGGTGCTCCTCTACGTCTTCGTCGGGCTCCTCGCCTGGCCGAGAGCGGCGCAGCCCCAGGACCCTGGCGAGGCGAGGACGGGTGGCCTGCTCGGCGACCGCTCCGCCAAGGCGGCCTGGGCGGCGCTTTGGGTCGGCAGCGCCGCTCTGCTCTTGCAGCCGGCCAACCTGGCGGCCGGCGCGCTCGGCGGCGCCCTCCGGGCCGCGGGGAGCGGACAGCCCGGCTGGTACGCGAGCCTGCTCTTTCGCGCAGCCCAGTCGCTCGGCCCCTATGGCGTCCCCCTCACAATTGCCGTTGCCGGCGAGATGGCGCTCGTCGGCGCCGGCGTCGCGCTCGGCTGGCGGGTGGTCCCCCTTCTAGGCGTCGCGACGGTCCTGGCCCTGTTGATCTGGGTGCTCCCCGAGGGCCTCGGCGGGATCCTCACCGGCGCTGGAACCGATCCCAACACCGGGCCGCTCCTCGCGCTGGCAACGCTCGCCTGGTACCGGTCCCGCCCGGGGCCGCAGGCTCGCCTTGCCCCCGCGCCCACGACCGTCGGCATGGCGACATGACACGAGAAGGGATGGGGATGTCCGAACCTCGAGGCAGTGCAGGCGCCGGGCAGCGGCCTGGCATCGAGCCGGGAGTCGAAGGGCCGCCGGCGCTCGACGAGGTGCGGGCCGCCGCGATGCGCCCCGTCCTCGAGACCCCGCGGTGGTGGTGGCCGACCGTGGCGGTGCTCGGTGCGGTCGTGGTGTTGGGCATCGTGGCCTGGGTCGTGCAGGTCGCCGACGGCCTCGGTGTCGCGGGTTACAACAACACCGCCTTCTGGGCTGTCTACGAGGCGGACCTCGTCGCCTTCATCGGGGTGAGCTACGGCGGCGCGGTCGTCTCGGCGATCTTGCGGATCACCAAGGCCACGTGGCGGGCACCGCTGACCCGGATAGCGGAGGCGACCGCGCTCGTGACGCTGCCGATCGGGATGCTCTTCATCGTCCCCCACCTCGGCAGCCCGTGGCGGGTATGGGAACTGGTCTGGCCCCCCTACTGGAACCTGTCCTCCCCGATCTTGTGGGACTTCTTCGCGGTGAGCACCTACCTGCTCGCCACCGTCGTGTTCTTCTACCTCCCCCTCATCCCCGACGCGGCGATCGCCAGAGGGCTCCTCGACCCCGACCGCCAGGACCGCCGCGCTCGGGCCTGCCGGCGCCTGTACCAGACCCTCGGTGGCCGATGGACCGGCAGCACGCCCCAGCGGCGACTGCTGCACCGCTCGATCGGCTTGGTCGCGATCATGATCATCCCGATGGCGGTCTCGGTCCACTCCGTGCTGTCCTTCGCCTTCGCATCCTCCTCGCGGGCGGGCTATGCCGAGACGATCTTCCCCGTCTACTTCGTCGTCGCCGCCCTCTACACCGGCGTGGCGTTGGTCGTGCTCTCCCTGGCCGCGTGCCGGCGGCTCTACCACCTCGAGGCGTTCATCCACCCGCGCCACCTCGTGCGCCTCGGGTTCCTGCTCGTCGCCTTCGGCGCCACCTACCTCTACCTCACCTTCACCGAGTACCTCATCGACGGCTACTCGGGCACCACCGACAACGCAGCCTGGGTGCGCCAGGTGCTGATCGGGCGCTACTGGATCCCGTTCTGGTTCTACTTCGTCGCCGCCGGTGTCCTCCCGCTGGTCATCATGGCGGTGCGGCGGCTGCGCACCGGGCGGGGTGTCGTCGTCGCCTCCGGCCTCGTCGTGTTCGCGATGTGGGTGAAACGCCTCGTCATCGTCATCCCCCCCGCCACCGAACCCGTCGTGCGCTCTCCCCTCGCCGCGGGCGGCGGGCTGGCGGGCATCTGGGGCACCTACCACTTCACCTGGGTGCCGATCGCGATCACCGTCGCTGCGACCGCAGCCATCCCGTTGGCGTTGCTCATCCTGTTCCGGTTCGTGCCCATCCTGCCGATCGCCGAGATGGAGGAGCTGGCAGGGCTCGAGGTTCCGGCCGAGACCCCAGGCGCACCGGCGCCCCGTGGCAACCAGGGGCACGGCTCGGCACCGCTGATCGGCGTGAGCAGCTTCATGACGTCTGCGTCGCCTCCAGACACCACAGGCAAGGAGGGTGCACGGTGAGCGGGTCGATCTCCTGGAAGTCTGTCCTGCGAAGCGGGCTGCCGGCCTTGGTGGCAGCGATCGTCGTCGTGCTCGGTGCGTCTTCGACGGCATGGGCGGCCACGGGACCCGGGCTCCGCCTCGTCGCACGCCGGGCCCCCCACGACCACGGCGCCGTCGAGCTCGTCGCCACGCTCCAGATGCCGGCCTCGGTCGCGCCGTCGAAGCCGGCTTCGCTCGCCGGAGCAGAGGTGAGCTTCTCGGTGCACCTGAGCGAGTTCAGCGGTGCACCCCTGCTCGCGCTCGGCACCGCTACCACCAATGGCGCAGGCGTCGCGACCCTCGCCTATCGCCCCACCTGGACCGGCCACCAGGCGCTCGTCGCGACCGCTGCCAACGCGGCAGGGACCCCCCTCGCCTCTGCGACGGCAAGCTTCGCTGCCACTGACGCCACCCATGCCTTCGCCGGCACGGTCCAGGCGGTCCGGCCGGACGGTGTCATCGGCCGGTGGGTTGCGGGGGTGCTGCTCGCCATCGTCGCCATGCTCTGGGTCACCCTGATCGCAGTCCTCGTACGAGTGAACCTCGGGCTCGGACTCGTAGGGAAGCGAACGTCGATCCCGTAGGCGCCTTCACCGGTGGGTACCGCAGGGCGGGCGCAGCATCAGACGCGTAGATCGTCGGGCCAGCTGCCGTTCGATCACCGGGTGGCCCCTGACGTGTGGCCGCCGTCCCGGTAGTACTGACGCCAGATCAAGCGGTGCAGGGGCACCTTGCGCGGAATGTCACGCAGTCCAGGGATGAAAGGGAGCATCAGCAGGCCGATGGTGAGCACGGCCATGATCGCCACCACGTACAGGTCACCGTTGATCGAGGTGGTCATGGGAGGCACCTGGTACCACATGGTGTAAAGCCACAGCCATGGCTGGCCGGGCCAGCTGCCGGTCTCGTTCATCACCCCCCATTGGTGGCTTTTCAGGTGCTCGGCGGTGACGACCTTGCCCCAATAGCTCTTGGCCCTCTGCGCCTTCCAGGAGTCCCCCAGGAACAGGATGGGCTTGGTGTAGTTGGTGGTGTAGAAGCTGGCATGGGCCACGAGCTGAGCGTCCAGCGCACCCGAACGCGCCATGGAGAGCAGAGAGGTCTCGAGCACCGGCACCGGCCCAGCACCGGGCCAGCGCGAGGGCACCTTGTGAGTGGCGAGGGCCTGGGCGTAGGCATGCTCCCAGCGGGCACGCTCTGAGGCGCTGGCGGAGCGGTAGCGGGCAAGGGCATGCGAGAGCGCATCGGTAGGGGGTAGGGCGCTCAGGGGCTGGATCACAAAGGACTCGGCTGGGTTGATCGGGTAGTGCACCCCCAGCACCTTTTCGATCGATAGGGGACCCAGGTACTGCGTGTCGCCGGTGGCGTGGTTGTAGGGCGGGCCGTAGGTGGCCGAGGCGCTCGTACCCTCCAGCTCGGTGAGCACGATCTGGCTGAAGCCGACCGGCTGTGCCCTGGCCCAAGCTTCGATGGTCACCGGGGGAGTGTCCGGCGAGGAGAAGAGGAACGCCAACGCCACGGTCAGGACAGCCACCACGACCGTGGCGATGGCTGCCTCCTTGAGGATGTCGTAGTGGCGCAGGGGGCCGACCCAAGTGGCGCCCTCGGCCCGGCGCCGCTGCGGGGCGCTCAGGGTGTCGGTGGAGGTATGTCCCATGGCCTGTCGCCTCTTCACCGGCTGGGGACCTCCTCACGGGCAGGGGAAGCGCCGTCGGTGTATCGAGCGGAGGGGACGCCCTCGCCCAGGTCCTCTGGGCGCGAGTCGATCGGCGGCACCACCCCCCGCATCCGGACCATGAGCACGTGCAGCGCCACCACCAACACCAGTGCCAGGGGGAGCAGCGCTATGTGGAGCATCAGCGCCTGGCCGAAGTTCATGGGATCGATCAGCGCCCCGATGCCGCTGCCGTTGAAGGCGTCCTTGGACTCGAATGCGATCCATTGCGAGTCGAAGTTGGTCTGGGAGAGATACCCGGTGAACGCTTCCACCACAGCGAGCAGGAACGCCACCACGCCGCTCATCCAGGTGAGGCTGCGATTGCCGCGCCATGCCGCCATCCAGAACTTGGCCCAAAGATGTACCGCCATGAAGCCCATGAACAACTCGACCGACCACAGGTGCAGCGAGTTGACGAAGTGGCCGATGTCGCTGGTGTGCCACCACGCCGGACCCTCCACTGCCAGGACCAATCCGGTGGCGACCACGATGCCGAGGGCTGCAACGGTGAGCACGCCGAAGACGTAGACCCAAGACGCCACGTAGGCTGGCTGCGCGTCGGGAAGGAGCTTGGAGGGTGGCAGGTAGCGCAACCCGATACGGCGAAGAGCCCCGGTCCAGGTCCCGGGCGGCTCCGAGTCGCCATCGGGAGGCGGCTCCTGGTCCGCCGATGCGGCGGGTGCCGCCAGGGCGTGACCCGTCGCCGGCCTGGGCCGCATGAATGGAAGCGCTATTGCAGCGACAAAGAGGGCGAGCATGATCGCGACGACCACCAAGTTGGCCTCCGAGATCAGCACGAAGCCCCAGTGGAAGTAGTGGTCAGGATGATTGAGGTTGATCACCGCAGAAGCCAAGTTGGCTTCGCCGGTCATCGATTGAGACCTCTTGGCGCTCTGTGCTCGTCTAGCGGTCTGTGCTCGTCTAGCGGGTGGTCACCGGCCAATGGTAATGTCATCTCCTTCGCTCGGTCCTTGCAGCGCTCGCCATCGAAGCAATATTCTGAATGTAGTACGGGCGCGGTGCCGAGAGGTGATCAGCCGGGCGGGTCCACCACCTGAGGGTGCCGTAGGTGCACCGCCAGGCCCACCGGAGATACTCGGACGTCCTACAATATGAGCGTGAGCGACCTCCACGTCCCGTCGCGGCCGGTGCGGTTCGTGACCGCCGCCAGCCTCTTCGACGGCCACGACGCCGCCATCAACATCGTCCGGCGGCTACTGCAACGACAGGGGGCCGAGGTGGTGCACCTCGGCCACGACCGCTCCGTCGACGAGGTCGTCGCCGCCGTGGTGCAGGAGGACGCCGACGGGGTGGCGGTGAGCTCGTACCAGGGTGGCCACAACGAGTACTTCCGTTACCTCGTCGACCGGTTGCGGGCCGAAGGTCGCGGCGACGTCCGGGTCTACGGCGGTGGAGGCGGGGTGATCATCGCCCCGGAGATCGCCGCCCTCCTGGACTACGGGGTGGCACGCCTGTTCTCACCCGAGGACGGCCAGCGCCTGGGCCTGCCGCTCATGGTCAACACCATGATCGCGGACTGCGACGCCGCGCCCCGCCCGGCGCCGACGGAGGACGACTGGGACCGGCTCGGCTCCTGGGACGCCGGCGCCCTGGCGCGGGTCACGACGGCGGCGGTCGATGGTTGCCTCGACCGTGAGGTGGCGCCGCCGGCGCGACCCGTTCCCGTGCTGGGGGTGACCGGGACGGGCGGGTCGGGCAAGTCGAGCCTCACCGACGAGCTGCTGCGGCGGTTCCGCCTGGACCTGGAGGACAAGCTCCGGATCGCCGTCGTCGCCGTCGACCCGAGCCGCAGCAGGGGCGGCGGTGCGCTCCTCGGCGACCGGATCCGGATGAACAGCCTCGACAGCGACCAGGTCCGCTTCCGCTCCCTCGCCACCCGCGGCTCGGTCACCGAGGTGCCCGGCACCCTCGCCGACGTCATTGCCGTGGCCAGGGCGGCGGGCGCCGACCTGGTCATCGTCGAGACACCCGGCATCGGCCAGGGCGACGCCGCCTTGGTGCCGTTGGTGGACGTGTCGCTGTACGTGATGACTCCCGAGTACGGGGCGGCGACGCAACTCGAGAAGATCGACATGCTGGACTTCGCCGACGCCGTCGCCATCAACAAGTTCGAGCGCCGCGGCGGCCAGGACGCCTTGCGCGACGTGCGCCGCCAGCTCGCCCGCAACGGGGTGCACCTGGACACGCCGCTGGAGGAGCTGCCCGTCTTCGGCACCGTCGCGTCGCGCTTCAACGACGACGGCGTCACCGCCTTGTACCAGCACCTGCGCTCCCTTCTCGGCTTCCCCGCCGGCACCCTCGCCCCCGTCGAGACCAAGGTCAGCTCCACCGGCGCCGCCATCGTGCCCCCCGCCCGCAGCCGCTACCTGGCCGAGATCGCCGACGCCGTGCGCCGCTACCACGGGCGCACCGAGGAGCTCGCCGGCGCCGCCCGCCGCCGCCAGCAGGCCCGGGAGGTCGCCGCCGCCCTCGGCGACTCTCCCGCCGCCGCTGCCGTGCGCGAGCTCGAGCGGGCCGCTGGCAGCGCCCTCGACGGGGACACCGCCGGCGCCCTCGCAGCCTGGCCGGCGACGCTCGAGCGCTGCAGGGGCGAGATCACCGAGTCCCTCTCCGGCACCCGCGTCCCCAAAGTGGCGCTTCCCCGCCACAGCGACGAGGGGGAGCTCGTCCGCTGGTTGCGGGAAGAGAACCGTCCTGGATCGTTCCCGTTCACCAGCGGGGTCTTTCCCGAGAAGCACCGCGGAGAGGGCCCGACCCGGATGTTCGCCGGAGAAGGGGACCCGGCCAGGACCAACCGCCGCTTCCACCTCCTCTCCGAGGGCCAGCCGGCCACCCGGCTGTCAACCGCCTTCGACTCGGTCACCCTCTACGGCCAGGACCCCGACGAGCGCCCCGACGTCTACGGCAAGGTCGGCAACGCCGGCGTGTCGGTCGCCACCCTCGACGACATGAAGGTGCTCTACGGCGGCTTCGACCTGCTCTCGCCCACCACATCGGTGTCGATGACGA
This sequence comes from Acidimicrobiaceae bacterium, assembly GCA_027320105.1. GTDB lineage: Bacteria > Actinomycetota > Acidimicrobiia > Acidimicrobiales > Palsa-688 > JAKAQB01. The sequence continues at coordinate 18,408 of DAHVMA010000019.1, forward strand.
TCAACGGGCCGGCGCCGACGATCCTCGCCATGTTCCTCGACACCGCCATCGACCAGGCCGTCGACCGCCTCGGGCCGGCGCCGACCGCCGAGGACGTCGCCGCCGCCACGGCGGAGGCGTTGCGCACCGTGCGGGGCACCGTGCAGGCGGACATCTTGAA
>DAHVMA010000057.1:0-41655 GCA_027320105.1 Acidimicrobiaceae bacterium
TACGACGAGGGGCGTCACGTGGCGAATCGGAACCGTGCCCTTGGACTTGCCCCCGGACCATCGGCTCGGGCTGCCGCCTGAGTCCTCGAGCGACCTGCGAGGAATCGCTGGCTGACTGGGGGTTGACAAACGGTGTCTCACAGCTCGCTCCCGCAGTGCACGCAGACGCGGCGCTTGGAGCCGTCGTCATCGATCCGGTAGCCGATGCGCGTGGCGCCGTCCTTGGAGCAGATGATCGCCACGTTGGAGGCGTGGATCGGCATGTCCTTGTCGATGATGCCTCCCTTGAGACGCGTCGAGGTCTGCCGCCGGTGCTTCTTGGCGATGTTGATCCCTTTGACGATCACCCGGTTGCTGTCGGGGAAGACCCGGGTGATCTCACCGGTCTTGCCCCGCTCCTTGCCGGACAGGACTTGCACCCGGTCACCCTTGCGCAGCTTCATCTTGGCCATCTCAGAGCACCTCCGGGGCCAGCGAGATGATGCGCATGAAGCGCTTGTCCCGCAGCTCCCGCCCGACCGGCCCGAAGATGCGGGTGCCCCGCGGCTGCTGCTGGTCGTTGATCAGCACGGCAGCGTTCTCGTCGAAGCGGATGTAGCTGCCGTCGGGCCGGCGCTTCTCCTTCTTGGTGCGGACAACGACGCACTTGACGACGTCACCCTTCTTGACGTTGGCCCCGGGGATTGCATCCTTCACGGTGGCGACGAACACGTCCCCGATCGATGCGTACCGGCGCTTGGACCCGCCGAGCACCTTGATGCAGAGGACCTCCTTGGCACCGGAGTTGTCGGCGACCCGGAGGCGACTCTCCTGCTGGATCATGTCGGGACTTCCCCTACTTGGCCCGCTCGAGGACCTCGACCACCCGCCAGCGCTTGCGCTTGGAGAGGGGCCGGGTCTCGGCCAGGCGGACACGGTCACCGACCTTCAGCTCGCTCTCCTCGTTGTGTGCGAGCAGGCGCGTGGTGCGCTGCACCGTCTTCGCATAACGGGGGTGGCGAACGCGCTCGACGACGGCAACGACGACCGTCTTCTCCATGGCGGTGGATGCGACAAGGCCCTCCCGGACCTTGCGCCGGTTGGTCCGCCCGTCGGCGCCACCGCCTGCGCCACGCGCCTGCGCCGCCCCACCGCCTTCGCGCACCGACTCCGGCACGAGCCCTTCGGCGGACTCGACGGCTGCCACCTCCTCGGGCGCCACCTCGACAGGCTCCGACGACGACATCAGGCCGACACCTCCGTCGCCGCCTCGGCGGCCTCGATCTCCCGCTGGCGCAGGATCGTGAGGATCCGCGCGATGTCCTTGCGAACGTGGCCCATCCGGGAGGAGTTGTCCTGCTTGCCGGTGGCCAGCTGGAACCGCAGGTTGAACAGCTCCTGGCGGCTCGCCGCCAACCGCGCCTCCAGCTCGTCGTCGTTGAGCTCCCGCAGCTCGCTCGGCTTGGCCATCAGACGTGCACCTCCTCCTGCAACTGGCGCGTCACGAAGCGGGCCTTTATGGGCAGCTTCTGGATGGCGCGCTCCATCGCCGAACGCCCCAACGCCTCGTCCACCCCACCGAGCTCGAAGAGGATCCGGCCCGGCTTGACGACGGCGACCCAGAACTCAGGGTTGCCCTTGCCCGAGCCCATGCGGGTCTCGGCCGGCTTCTGGGTGACAGGCTTGTCGGGGAACACCCGTATCCACACCTTCCCGCCGCGGCGGACGTGCCGGGTCATGGCGATGCGGGCTGCCTCGATCTGGCGGGCGGTGATCCATCCCGGCTCGAGGGCCTGGATGCCGTAGTCGCCGAAGGTGACGGTCGTCCCGCCCTTCGCCTGGCCGGACAGCCGACCCCGCTGCATCTTGCGGTGCTTGACCTTGCGCGGCATCAACATGGCTCAGCTGTCCTTCGGGAAGTGGGGGGTCTCGTGGTGCTCGCCTCGGGTACGTCGCTCGATGTCCTCCTCCTCGGCGAGCAGGCGCTCGAGCTCGGGGTCCACCTTGACGATCGGCTCGGACAGGGACGGCTCGCCGTCCGGTCCGGCGGCGACCTCGCCGTCGGTCTCGGGCCCCGGTGCGACGCCGACGCCAGATCCGGGCTCCCCGGCGTCCGGACGCCGGCGCCCGCCGCCGGCGCTCACGATGCGGCGCGGGCGGGCCTGGCCGGCAGTCTCGCCGACGGCCATGGCGGCCTCCCGGCTGATCTTGTCCTCAGAGCTGACCTTGTACGGCAGGATGTCGCCCTTGTAGATCCAGACCTTGACGCCGATCCGGCCGTAGGTGGTGCGGGCCTCGCGGAAGCCGTAGTCGATGTCGGCGCGCAGCGTGTGCAGCGGGACCCGACCCTCGCGGTAGAACTCGCGGCGGGACATCTCCGAGCCGCCGAGGCGGCCGGCGCACTGCACCCGGATGCCGAGGGCACCGGCCTTCTGCACGGTCTGGACGGTGCGCTTCATCGCCCGGCGGAAGCTCACCCGCCCGGCCAGCTGATCGGCGATGCCCTGCGCCATGAGGGCGGCGTCGAGCTCCGGCTGCTTGATCTCCTGGATGTTGAGCTGGACCTTGGGGTTCTTGGCGATCTCCGCCAGCTTCGCCCGCAGCCGGTCGGCCTCGGCGCCCCGACGGCCGATCACGATGCCCGGCCGGGCGGTGTGCACGTCGATGCGCAACCGGTCGCGGGTCCGCTCTATCTCGATGCGGCTCACAGCGGCACGCTCCAGCTGGCTCATCAGGTAGTGCCGGATCTCCCAGTCCTCGATCAGGTAGTCCTGGTACTCACGGTCGCTGAACCAGCGGGATTTCCAGTCGGTCGTCACACCGAGGCGGAACCCGTACGGGTTGACCTTCTGACCCATCTACTGCTCCTCCTCGGGGGCGGCGGTCTCTGCGTCGGGCGGCGGGGCCTGCCCCGCCTCGGCTTCGGCCCCGGCGGAGGGCTCGTCGGCCTCGGGAGCGGCCCAGCTGGCGCCTGCACGCCGGCCCGCCCCGGCCGGCGTGGGCTCCGCCGGCATGGGCTCGGGCTCCGCCGGCGTAGCCCCGGTGCCGGGCGACACCTCGACCTCCGCCGGCGTAGCCCCGGTGCCGACCGCCTCGGGCGACACCTCGACCTCCTCGACCTCGCCCGCCTCCTGCTCCTCGAGCTCTTCCACCGTCACCCCGGCCCGGCGCTGGGCACGGGTCCGGGTGTCGCCGGCCTCCCGCCGGGAGCCGCGCACCCGCCGCTCGCGCGCCGCCAGCTGCTCGGCCCGCCGCCGGGCACGCAGGCGCTCGAGCTGGTCGGCTGGCAACCGGCTCACTATGACGGTGATGTGGCTCGTCCGCTTGCGGATCCGGGTGGCCCGGCCCCGGGCCCGGGGCCGCCAGCGCTTGACGGTGGTGCCCTCGTCGGCGAAGCAGGCCGACACGTACAGCTCCTCGGCCTCCTGGTCCTCGTTGTTCTCGGCGTTGGCGATGGCCGAGTGCAGCACCTTGCCGACGACGGTGGCGGCGTCGCGCTCGGAGAAGCGAAGGATCGCCTCCGCCTCCTGCACCGGCCTGTTGCGGATCAGGTCGAGCACCTCCCGGACCTTGTTGGGCGCCACCCGGGAGTGGCGGAGGACGGCTCGCGTGCCGGGGCGCTCGTTTGTCTTGGGCCCCGTCATCGACGGCCCGACCTCTCCTGGCCGGCGTGGAAGCGGAACGTCCGCGTGGGCGCGAACTCGCCGAGCTTGTGGCCGACCATCGACTCGGTGATGTAGACGGGCACGTGCTTGCGCCCGTCGTGGACAGCGATGGTGTGGCCGACCATGTCGGGGATGATCGTCGAGCGCCGGGACCAGGTCTTGACGACCCGCTTCTCGTTGCGGGAGTTGAGGTCGTCGACCTTCTTCAGCAGGTGGTCGTCGACGAACGGACCCTTCTTCAGGCTGCGGGGCATCTGCTACCTCCGGGCGCCGCGGGTGCGCCGGCGGCGGACGATGAGCTTCTCGGACGGCTTCGTGCGGTCACGGGTGCGGCCCTCGGGCTTGCCCCAAGGCGACACCGGGTGGCGGCCGCCGGAGGTCTTGCCCTCTCCGCCACCGAGGGGGTGGTCGACGGGGTTCATGGCGACACCTCGGGTCTGGGGCCGCACGCCCTTCCAGCGGTTGCGGCCCGCCTTGCCGACGGACACGAGCTCGGCCTCCGGGTTGCCGACCTCCCCGAGGGTCGCCCGGCAGTCGATCGGCACGCGCCGCATCTCCGTGGAGGGGAGCCGGAGGGTGGCGTAGTCGCCCTCCTTGGCGACGAGCTGGACGCTCATGCCGGCGCCCCGGGCGACCTTGCCGCCGCCACCGGGCTTGAGCTCGACGTTGTGGACGACCGAGCCCACGGGGATGTAGCGCATCGGCAGCGCATTGCCCGGACGGATGTCGGCGCCCTGGCCGCTCCGCAGGATGTCGCCGACGGCCACCCGGGCAGGAGCGAGGATGTAGCGCTTCTCGCCGTCGTGATAGTGCAGGAGGGCGATGCGCGCATTGCGGTTGGGGTCGTATTCGATGGCCGCGACCGTCGCCGGGACGCCATCCTTGGTGCGCTTGAAATCGATGATGCGGTACTGCTGCTTGTGGCCACCGCCCCGGTGGCGAGCGGTCTTGCGGCCGTAGGCGTTGCGCCCGCCGGTACCCGGCTTGGGGGCGAGCAGGCTCTTTTCCGGGCGCTTCTTGGTGACCTCGGCGAAATCGGAGACGGTCTGGAAACGACGGCCGGCGCTGGTCGGCTTCCGCTTGCGCAGCGGCATCTCAGCTCCCCTCGAACAGCGGGATGGAATGGCCCTCCCGCAGGGTGACCATGGCGCGCTTGGTGTCGGGCCGCTTGCCGAACGTGGCCTGGCGGCGGCTGCGCTTGCGCTTTCCCTGCCGGTTGAGGGTGCGCACGGCCTCGACCCGCACGTTGAAGATGGCTTCGACGGCCTGGCGGATCTCGATCTTGTTGGCCTTGGGGGAAACGACGAACGTGTACACGTTGTGGTCCAACAATGCGTAGGACTTCTCGGACACGACGGGCCGGAGAATGACGCTCCGCGGGTCGCTGCTCACGCTTCCTCCTCCGAAAGTGCGACAGTTGCGACCTCGACCGCAGCGTTGCCCGGCAAGGTGGCCGTGGTGAAGACGACCCAGTCGTTGCAAAGGACGTCATACGCGTTGAGCTCCCCGCTGAACAGGACCTGGACCTGCGGCAGGTTGCGCAGGGATCTGTAGGCACTGTCGTCGTCCCGGTCGAGCACTACCAGCGCACGCCCCTCGATGCCGAGGGCGGCGAGGGCGGCCTTGGCGTCCTTGGTGCTCGGCATGGTCCACGGCCAAGCGTCCACGACAGCGACGCGGCCCTCCGAGGCCCGGTCCGACAACGCCGAACGCAGCGCCAGGTTGATCATCTTCCTCGGCGTCCGCTGCCGGTAGCTGCGCGGCTTCGGGCCGAGGGCGATGCCGCCGCCGGTGAACTGCGGCGCCCGCTCCGACCCCTGACGGGCACGTCCCGTGCCCTTCTGCTTGAACGGCTTCTTCCCCCCGCCCGACACCTCGGCGCGGGTCTTCGTGCTCTGCGTGCCCGCCCGGGCAGCCGCCAGCTGGGCGGTGACCACCTGGTGCAGCACGGCGACGTTGGGCTCGATCCCAAAGGTGTGGTGGTCGAGGGTCGCCGAGCCGGTCACGCCGCCGGTGACGTCGCGGATGTCGACCTGGACGCTCACTTCCGGCCTCCCTTGACGGCGTCGCGGATGAGGACCACGCCGCCCCGGGGCCCGGGCACGGCGCCCTTGACGAGGAGGAGGTTGCGCTCGACGTCGGCGGAGACGACCTCGAGGTTGAGGGTCGTCACCCTCTCGCTGCCGAGCTGGCCGGCCATGCGGGTCCCCTTGAAGACCCGCGCCGGCGTAGCGCACGCGCCGATGCCTCCTGGTGCCCGGTGGTGCTTGTGGTTGCCGTGGCTGGCACCCTGGCCGCTGAAGTTGTGGCGCTTCATCCCGCCGGAAAAGCCCTTGCCCTTGCTGACGGCGGTCACGTCCACCTTGGCGCCAGCGGCGAGCACGTCGACCGACAGCTCCTGGCCGACGGCGTACTCGGAGCTGTCGTCGACCCGGAGCTCCACCAGGGTGCGTCCCGGCTCGACGTCCGCCTTGGCGTAGTGGCCGGCGAGAGGCTTGTTGACCTTGGCGGGCGGTCCGTAGGTGACCTGGACGGCGGAGTAGCCGTCCCGGTCGGGGGTCTTCCGTTGCACGACGCGCGCTGGCGTGACCCGGATGACGGTGACCGCGACGGCACGGTTGTCGCCGTCCCAGACCTGGGTCATGCCGACTTTCTCGCCGACGATCGCATTGGAAGGCACAGCAGGGCTCTTTCTGGCTCGTGGCGGAAGTGGTCCCAAACAACTCCGGACCGCTTCACACGCAGGTCGGTTTTTTCGCCGCGGGGTCTCCGCACCACCGGAGCGGGCGGACACCCGCGGACACGTCGTGACGACCGGGGGAGCAGGTTAGCAGCATGTGGGTGGGTGCGGACAAGGCGCCATGACGGACCCCCCACCCGGTAGAGTTGCAGGCGCGGCGGAGACCCGAGTTGGGGGTCTGTTCCGCCGTGCCCGGCAAGCCATCGTCACACCCACAACAGCGCAAGCGCCCCGGCCACCGCCGCACCGGTCTGGCGCGCCACAGCCGGCACCGCCTCTTCGTGCTGCTCATGGTCTCCGCAGTGGCGTTCACGTCCATCGGCGTGAAGCTCCTGTCGATCCAGGCGCTCGACTCCAGCCGGCTCGTCGCGGCGCGCGTGGCCCAGTCGGAGAGGTCCGTGACGCTGCCGGCCCTGCGCGGGTCGATCCTCGCCAGCGACGGCAACGAGCTCGCCCTGTCGGAGATGCGGTCGACGATCTTCGCCGACCCGACCGAGATCACCCACGCCGGCGCCGAGGCGGCCGCCCTCGCCCCCATCCTCCACGAGACGCAGGCCGCCCTCCAGCGCCAGCTGACCGAGCACACCACCTACGTCCCCCTCGTCGTGGGCGGGACCCAGGCGCTCGCCGACGCGGTGCAAGAGGTCGTCGACACCGGCACCCTGCCAGGCATCGGCATCAACCAGGAGCCGGTCCGCTACTACCCCGCCGGCTCGCTGGCCTCGCCCCTCATCGGGTTCATGAACGCCAACGGCGCCGCTGGCGGCCTCGAGATCCGCTACAACCGCCTGCTCACCGGCAGGCCCGGCAAGCTGGTCGAAGCCGTCGACCCGGCGGGGGCGCCCATCCCGGGCGGCGTGGCCGAGGACGTGGCCGCCGTCAACGGCGACGACCTCGTCACCACCATCGACGAGGGCCTCCAGTACCAGGTGGAGCAGGCGTTGGCCAAGGCCATCACCACCTCGCACGGCACCGGCGGCGTCGCCCTCGTCGAGTCGACGAAGACCGGGCAGCTGCTGGCCACGGCGAGCCTGGTCTCCGACGGCAACGGCGGCAAGCCGACGGAGGCGCCGAGCGAGACGGCGTTCACCAACGTCTACGAGCCGGGCTCCGTGTCGAAGATCGTGACGATCTCCGGGGCCATCGCCTCCGGCTCGATCACGCCCGACGACACCTTCGTCATCCCCAACACCCTCCTGGTGTCAGGGTCCATCTTCCACGACGCCGAGACGCACCCCACCTACCTGCTGTCCACCACCGGCGTCCTGGCGCAGTCGTCCAACATCGGGGCCATCCAGATCGCCCAGCGGATGGGGCCGTACCGGCTGTACCACTACGAGCGGGCGTTCGGCCTGACGCAGGCGACGGACATCGGCTTCCCCGGCGAGTCCGCCGGGCTCGTGACGCCGCTGGCGAGGTGGAGCGGGACGACGCTGCCGACCCTCGCGTTCGGTGAGGCCAACGCCGTCACCGCCGCCCAGATGATCGGGGCCATCAACACGATCGCCGACGGCGGCGTGTACGTCCCGCCCAGGCTGGTGACCGCAACCATCGGGCCCGACGGCCGGGAGCACCCGCTGGCCGCACCGCGGCCGCACCGCGTGGTCCCGACATGGGTGGCGAGGACCATGGCGGGCATGCTGGAGCAGGTCGTGTCCAACGGCACGGGCCTCGCCGCCCAGGTACCCGGCTACGCCGTGGCCGGCAAGACGGGGACGTCGTTCGCCCTGGCGCCCAACGGCACGTACGACATGAGCCGGTACGTCTCCAGCTTCGCCGGCTTCCTGCCCGCCCAGGACCCGCAGGTGAGCATCCTGGTGGTCGTGGACCACACCCAGCTGTTCGGGGCGGAGGCGGCCGCCCCGGCGTTCTCGACCATCGCCCGAGACGCCATCCTCGACCTCGAGATCCCGAGCGCCGGCCCGCAGCCCGCCCCCTCGATCGCCGCCGTCCCCTCCATCGCCGGCCAGCCGCTCCTGTCCTACATGCAGAAGTGACCGCCGGGCGGTACCTCGGGGGGCCGCTCGCCGGAGGTCGGTGCACTCGGGCCTGTAAACCGGCCTGAATGCACCGAGGCATCGCCAACGCACCGAGGTCCCGTCCACGTGGACCGCCGGCGGGCGACGGTGCGGGCCGGTGAAGCTCCAGAAAGTCTTGTTCCTACTGGTCTGTACGGACTAGCCCTCTGCTGGCCAGCGTCCGTGCTGGCGCGTTGCCGGCCGGCTGCCCCGGGCCCGGGCAAGCAGGCGGGCCAGCACGACGGCGACACGGTCGAGACCGGAGCGGCCGGCTGGCACGGGGCTGCTCATCCGGGCAGCCGGCACGTCCCCTTCCCCCGACAGCAACAGGTCCCGGGCCGCAACCAGCGCGGCGAGCCGTTCGGCGGCGAACTGCTCGTCGCCGCCGGCGTCGGGGTGCACGGCACGCACCGCGGCAGCGAACGCGCGGCGCACCTCCGCCGGCCCCGCTCCCGGTTGCAACCCCAGCAGATCCCAGGCGTCCACCCGACCATCGTGCCATTTCACCGACGAGCCCGGTGCGCCCTGAAGCAGAGCGCCGGCGGGGGATGCACACCTGCGACGCGAACATGGCGAGAGGGATCACGGCCTCGAGCACCGGCTGGCGGCGGCCGTCGCCGCGGACGAAGAGCTCACCCTGGGGACACCGGTCCGCCGCGCCCCCTGACCGACGTCAATTCTGTTGCATCTTGATCTCCTGGAAGGGGATATACGGTACAACCGTAGTTGCACGAACCTCATCCTCAGGCTCGCCGCTCACAGGACCTGGACCTTCGTTGATCCAGCAGCGGTTGGCGCAGGCACCGGCTCACCGTGCTCTCGAAGAGAACTGATATGGAGCGGGATGGCCTCGGCAATGAGCCTCTCGACCTCTTCATGGCTCCCACCTGCAGCAACGCAGCCGGGGAGGTCGGGCACATACGCGCCCCAGGCTTCCCCCTCCTGCTCGATGACCACGACGTACTCAGTCACGCTGTCTCTTTTCCGACCCGTGGGCCTGCTTCCAGATCGATGCCAGAGTACCCCTGGGCACTTCACTTCATCCCTGGGCTTGCCCGCGACCGTCACCGTTCCCGGGCGATCCGGATGACGGAACTGGCGATGCGAACCGGACTGTCTCTCGAGACGCCAGCCCTCCCGTTCCAGGATCCGGATCACCTCACGTACCTTCACGACGTGGAGGCCAGAAGTCGGCTGTGAGGGTCTCTCGCAGCCATCGACGCCGTTCAAACTCGTCCCGAGCCAAGCGGCCGCCTCCAGGCGGTATACAGTAACGAGCTACGAAATGGTCGGTGAGCGTCGCCGCATCGGAGCGTTCCTCATGATCACCGACAGCAAGAAGCCGCGTCAGTTTTGCTGTATCTTGATCTCGATGTCCACGCCGGCGGGCAGCTCGATGCGCTGCAGCGAGTCGACCGTCTTGGGGGTGTGCTCGACGATGTCGAGAAGCCGCTTGTGGACCCGCATCTCGAAGTGCTCGCGGCTGTCCTTGTACTTGTGGGGGCTGCGGATGACCGTGTAGCGGTTCTTCTCGGTGGGCAGTGGCACCGGGCCGCGCACCTTTGCCTGGGTGCGCAGGACCGTCTCGACGATCTTCTTCGTCGACTGGTCGAGGATCTCGTGGTCGTAGGCCTTCAGGCGAATGCGGATCCGCTGCGTCGGCGGCATCGGGGCCCTCCCAGGGCGGTGCGGTCTGTCAAGAGGCGAAGGGGGCTGGAGATGAAACGGTCGGGGAACAGGGCCCCCGACCGTACGGCTACTCGAGGATCTTGGTGACCCGCCCGGAGGCGACGGTCCGGCCCCCCTCACGGATGGCGAATCGGAGGCCCTCCTCCATGGCGATCGGCTTCTGCAACTCGACGGCGATGTTGGTGTTGTCGCCTGGCATCACCATCTCCGTGCCCTCGGACAGCTTGATGGAGCCGGTCACGTCGGTGGTGCGGAAGTAGAACTGGGGGCGGTAGTTGTTGAAGAAGGGCTTGTGGCGACCGCCCTCCTCCTTGGACAGCACGTAGATGGCCGCCTCGAAGTCGGTGTGGGGGGTGATCGAGCCCGGCTTGCACAGGACCTGGCCGCGCTCGACCTCGTCCTTCTTGGTGCCTCGGAGCAGGGCGCCGATGTTGTCGCCGGCCTGGCCCTGGTCGAGGAGCTTGTGGAACATCTCGACGCCGGTGACCGTCGTCTTCTGCGTCGGGCGCAGGCCGACGATCTCGACCTCCTCGCCGACCTTGATCTTGCCCTGCTCGACCTTGCCTGTGACCACGGTGCCGCGGCCGGGGATCGTCATGACGTCCTCGATCGGCATGAGGAACGGCTTGTCGAGGGAACGCTCGGGCTCGGGGACGAAGCTGTCCACCGCCTCCATGAGCTCGACGATCTTCTCCTCCCAGTCCTTGTCGCCCTCCTGGGCCTTCAGGGCGGAGACCCGCACGACAGGGGTGTCGTCACCGGGGAACTCGTACTCGTTGAGCAGCTCGCGCACCTCGAGCTCGACGAGGTCGAGGAGCTCCTCGTCGTCGACGGCGTCGGCCTTGTTGAGGGCGACGACGATAGACGGAACGCCAACCTGGCGGGCGAGCAGCACGTGCTCCCGCGTCTGGGCCATGGGGCCGTCGGCAGCGGACACGACGAGGATGGCACCGTCGACCTGGGCGGCACCGGTGATCATGTTCTTGATGTAGTCGGCGTGGCCCGGCATGTCGACGTGGGCGTAGTGCCGGTTGGGCGTCTGGTACTCGACGTGGGCGATGTTGATCGTGATGCCCCGCTGGCGCTCCTCGGGAGCCTTGTCGATCTGGTCGAACGCCACCGCGGAGTTGCCCGAAGGATCCCGTTCGGCGAGGACCTTCGTGATGGCGGCGGTCAGGGTCGTCTTGCCGTGGTCGACGTGACCCATCGTGCCGATGTTGAGGTGGGGCTTGGTGCGCTCGAACTTCTTCTTGGACATGAAGGCTCCTGGGGATCCGACCCGGTTGGCCGGGCTGACGCGGTGGTGAAGAGTAGCGGAGCGCCGGCGGTCGCCCGCCGGCAGGTCAGCTGGGGGGTAAGAGCCGAGGCGTTGCGCTCCGGGCCGCCCTGCGCCACACGCCATGGTAGCGCGCGCCAGACACCAGCCGTCGGGCCGAGGGCCGGCCAACGTGAGCTTAGCCCGCTGGGCGCTCGTCGCCGGCTCTGCTCTACTCGCCCCTCACCCGGGCAACGATCTCCTGGGCGATCGACTGCGGCACCTCCTGGTAGGAGGAGAACTGCATGGTGTAGGTCGCCCGGCCCTGGGTCCGGGAGCGCAGGTCGGTGGCGTAGCCGAACATCTCCGCCAGCGGGACCTGGGCCCGCACGACCTGGACGTTGCCGAGCTGGTCCATCCCCTCGACCCGACCCCGCCGGGCGGAGATGTTGCCGATCACGTCGCCCATGTAGTCCTCGGGGGTGCGCACCTCGACGGCCATGATCGGCTCTAGGAGCACCGGCCCGGCCTTCCTGGCCGCCTCCTTGAAGCACATGGACCCGGCGATCTTGAACGCCATCTCCGATGAGTCGACCTCGTGGTAGGAGCCGTAGGTGAGGATGGCCCGGACGTCCACGGTCGGGTACCCGGCCAGCACGCCCGACTGCATGGCGTCCTGGATCCCCTCGTCGACCGACGGGATGTACTCCTTGGGAATGATGCCGCCGGTGATCTTGTCGACGAACTCGTAGCCGCCGCCGGGGCCGGTCGGCTCCAGGGTGAGCACCACGTGGCCGTACTGGCCCTTGCCGCCGGTCTGGCGGACGTAGCGGGTCTCGACCTTCTCGACAGTGTTGCGGATCGTCTCGCGGTAGGCGACCTGGGGCTTGCCGACGTTTGCGTCGACCTTGAACTCCCGCAGCATCCGGTCGACGAGCACCTCGAGGTGGAGCTCGCCCATCCCGCCGATGATCGTCTGGTTGGTCTCCTCGTCGGTGTGGACCTGGAAGGTCGGGTCCTCGTCGGCGAGGGCCTGGAGGGCCCGGGACAACTTGTCCTGGTCGTTCTTGGTCTTGGGCTCGACGGCGACGTGGATCACCGGCTCGGGGAAGTCGAGCGACTCGAGCACGATCGGCGAGTCGGGGGAGCACAGCGTGTCGCCGGTGGTCGTGTTCTTCATGCCGATGAGGGCAACGATGTCACCGGTGAAGGCGGCGTCGTGGTCCTCCTGGTGGTTGGCGTGCATCCGCAGGATCCGGCCGGCCCGCTCCTTGCGGTCCTTGGTGGAGTTGAGGATGGCGTCGCCCTTGCGGAGCGTCCCCGAGTAGACCCGGATGTAGGTCAGCTTCCCGCCGGAGCGGGGGTCGGTCATGATCTTGAACGCCAGCGCCGAGAACGGCTCGCTGTCGTCGACCTCGCGCTCGAGCTCCTCGATCCCCTTCTTGTCCAAGCCCTTGGTGGCCGGGATGTCGAGCGGCGACGGCAGGAAGTCGACGACGGCGTCGAGCATGGGCTGCACGCCCTTGTTCTTGAACGCCGAACCACACAGCACCGGCACCACCTCACCGCTGATCGTCGCCGTGCGCAGCGCCCGGCGAAGGTCGTGGGCGGTGATCTCCTCCTCACCGAGGAACTTCTCGGTGATCACGTCGTCGTAGTTGGACAGCGTGTCGATGAGGGCGTGGCGGTGGTCCTCGGAGCGGGCCTGCAGCTCGGCGGGGATCTCGACCACATCGAACGTCTCGCCCTTGGCCGCCTCGTCCGCCCACACCAACGCCTTCATGTTGATGAGGTCCACGACGCCCTTGAAGTCGGACTCCGCTCCGATCGGCAGCTGGACCACGGCGACGGTGGCGCCGAGGCGATCCGTGATCATCTCGACACAGCGAGAGAAGTCGGCGCCGATGCGGTCCATCTTGTTGACGAAGCACATCCGCGGGACGTTGTACTTGTCGGCCTGCCGCCACACCGTCTCGGTCTGCGGCTCGACACCGGCGACGGCGTCGAAGACGGCCACGGCCCCGTCGAGGACACGCAGGGACCGCTCGACCTCGACGGTGAAGTCGACGTGGCCGGGCGTGTCGATGATGTTGATGCGGGTGCCGCTCCACTCGCAGGTCGTGGCCGCCGAGGTGATGGTGATGCCCCGCTCCTGCTCCTGGACCATCCAGTCCATGGTCGCGGCGCCCTCGTGAACCTCACCGATCTTGTAGTTGATCCCCGTGTAGAAGAGGATGCGCTCGGTCGTCGTGGTCTTGCCGGCGTCGATGTGCGCCATGATCCCGATGTTGCGGACCTGGCTCAGTGGTTTGTTCCTGGTCGCGGTGTTGGCTTCAACCATCGTCTGTACTCACGCTTTCGCGTCGGGAGGTCTCTCTAGAAAGTCGTAGCGGGTCGGGGTGCGAGCGACGCGGACGAGGCGCCCGGTCGATCTGATCGGCCGGGCGGTGGGATTCGCCAGGCCTCTACCAGCGGTAGTGGGCGAACGCCTTGTTGGACTCGGCCATCTTGTGCAGGTCCTCACGGCGCTTCACGGCGTTCCCGACGCCGTTGGAAGCATCGAGCAGCTCGGCGGCGAGCTTGTCGGCCATTGTCTTCTCCCGCCGCTGCCGGGAGTACCCGACCAACCACCGGATCGACAGGGTGGTCGCCCGGCGGGGGCGGACCTCCACGGGCACCTGGTAGGTGGCGCCGCCGACCCGGCGGCTGCGGACCTCGAGCTGCGGCTTGGTGTTGTCCACCGCCCGCTTGAGAGCGGTGACCGGATCGCCACCGGTCTTGTCCTTGAGCTGGTCGAGGGCGTCGTAGACGATCCGCTCGGCCAGGCTGCGCTTGCCCCGCTCGAGCACCTTGTTGACCACCTGGGTCACGAGCAGCGAGCGGTAGATGGGGTCAGGGAGGAGATCCCTGCGGGGTGCTGGTCCCTTGCGCGGCATGACGGCTAGCCCTTCTTGGCCCCGTAGCGGCTACGGGCCTGCTTGCGGTCGCGGACACCCGAGGTGTCGAGGGTCCCGCGGATGATCTTGTAGCGCACGCCGGGCAGGTCCTTGACACGGCCCCCGCGCACCAGGACGATCGAGTGCTCCTGGAGGTTGTGGCCCACGCCCGGGATGTAGGCGGTGATCTCCGTGCCGCTGGTCAGGCGGACGCGAGCGACCTTGCGCAGCGCCGAGTTGGGCTTCTTGGGGGTCGTCGTGTACACGCGCGTGCACACCCCCCGGCGCTGCGGCGCCCCGCGGAGGGCGGGTGTCTTGGTCTTGTCGGACTTCTGCTCGCGGCCCTTCCGGACCAGCTGTGCAATGGTGGGCAACGAAACCTCTCGATCGGGGAACCCGGCGCCGGCCAGGCGCGCTCGCGCGGCCGGGCAGGCCGTTGACCAGGGTACCGCACCGGTGGGTCAGAATGGAACCCGCCCACCCGGCCGCAGCGCCGGGCGGGCCGGGGGCGCGCGGCGCGGCGGCTTTCTCCATGCGCAATCGTTGCGTCCCTTCATGGCCGCCGAGGAGACTGCACCGATCAGCGAGCGCCCCCCCCGACACAACCCGCTGGTGGGGCTGCTCCCCCAACTCGTTGTCGTCGGCGTCACCATCGCCAACGTCGTCGCCGTGCGGGCGAGCCGGCTGCCCGTCGCGTACCTCGACGACTCCGACATCCACGAGCAGATGGTCCGCTTCGCCCGCCAGTCGTTCGCCCACGGACTCGACCCGCTCACCCGGTGGTTCCCCTACCTGAACGAGGGTTCACCCCAGTTCCTGCACTACCAGAGCCTCGGGGCGATGCTGACCGGCGCCGTCGGGCTGGCCGTCGGCGCGGACGTCGCCTTCCGGTGGAGCCTCTACCTGCTGTGGGCGCTGTGGCCGATCGTCATCTACGCCTCGGCCCGGATCTTCGGCCTCGACCGCTGGGCGTCGGCGATGGCGGCGGCCGTCTCGCCCGTGCTCATGAGCGCACCCGGCGTGGGCTACGAGGTGAACGGCTACCTGTGGATCGGCTACGGCCTGTGGGCGCAGGAGTGGGGGATGCTGTTCCTGCCGCTGGCGTGGGCGTGCACCTGGCGCGCCGTCGCCGACCGGCGCTGGACGCTGCCGGCGGTGGCGGCGATCGCAGCCACGGTCTGCTGCCACTTCGAGACCGGGTACCTGGCGCTCGCCGGGCCCATGCTCATGCCGTGGCTGGCGCCCTCCGACCTGCGCCGGCGGGTCGGGCGGGCCGCCGTCGTGGCCGTCCTGTCCTTCGCAGCGGCAGCGTGGGCGGTCGTCCCGCTGATCGTGTACCGCAACTGGGCCGCCATCAACCAGGCCCTCGTCAACGGCCCCCTCGTGAACGGCTACGGCGCCAGGCAGGTGATGACGTGGCTGGTGGACGGGGAGGTGTTCGACAACGGGAGGCCGGCGATCGTGACGTCGTTGGCCGCCGTCGGCACGCTCGTCGCCCTGTGGCGGTGGCGGCGTGAGGCAGTGGGGCGAGCGTTGGTGGTGATGGGCGTGTTCAGCATGCTGCTGTGCTGGGGGCGCACGACGTGGGGACCGCTCATGAACCTCGTGCCGGGAGGCCACGACGTCTTCTTCCGGCGGTTCATGTTCGGCTTGCAGCTGGCTGGCATCTTCGTCGCCGGCATCGCCGTCAGCGGGGTGGCCCGGCTGCTCGGCGCCGGCGTGGGCCGGGTGGCCAGCGGGTGGGCCAGGACCGGTCCCGACACCGCCCTCGCCAGGCGGGCGGGCCAGATCGGCGCCCTTCTCACCGTCCCCATCGTGGTCCTGCTCGCCGTCCCCGTCGTGAGCAACGTCGGCCAGTACACGGCCCGCAACGCCCGGGACATCGCCATCCAAAGGGCTGAGCAGGCACCGGCGGCGGCGGAGATCGCCCCCCTCCTCGGGTACATCAAGGCCCGCGGCGGGGGCCGCACCTACGCAGGCAACCCCAACAACTGGGGCAGCAACTTCGACGTCGGCCTGGTCCCGGTCTACAAGTACATCGAGAGCCAGGACATCGACGAGGTTGGATTCACGCTGCGGACCGCATCGCTCATGAGCCAGCCGGAGTTCCACTTCGACCAGTACGACAACGGCGACTACCTCGCCTTCGGCATCCGCTGGCTGCTGTACCCGGCGGGCCAGCCGCTGCCGACCGGGGCCCGCTACGTCATGCACAGCGGGCCGTACTGGCTCTACGAGCTGCCCCAGGACGGCTACGTGTCGGTCGTCGACACCGTCGGGACCATCGCGGCCAACCGCAGCGACGTCGGCCCCGTCACCTCGTCCCTGCTGTCCGGGTCGCTGCTCTCCCAACACCGCGATCTCACCGTCTCGTGGCCCGGCCAGCCGGCCGCGGCCCCATCCGTCGCCCCGGGCGCGCCGGCGCCGGCGGGGCCACCGGGAAGGGTGATCTCGAGCGGCTCGACGCTCCAGTGGGGGCGGATGCCGGCAACCGTGCACCTCGCCCGGCGGGCGGTGGTGTTGCTGGCCACGTCGTTCGATCCGGGCTGGACGGCCACGGTCGACGGTCGCCGCACCCCCGTGCAGATGCTGGCGCCGGCCGTCGTCGGCGTCTCGGTCGGCCCGGGCACCCACCGGGTCGTGTTCCAGTACGTGGGCTTCGGTTGGTACCCGGAGCTGTGGGCGCTCACGGCCGTGGCAGCGGTGGCCGCCGGGGCGGCCGGCTGGGGCGGCCGGCGGCGGCGGCGGGCCGGGGGGTGACAGGCGCGCCGGCGGCGGCCGGCCGGCTCAGGCGCCAGCCGGCCGGCTCAGCCGCCGAGCTCAGCCGCCGGCAGCCACCGTGTAGGTGTAGGGCATGGCCGCCAGCTCGCTGGCGAAGGGGAAGATGCCCGGGGTCTGGGTGATCGCCTCGGCGTTGACGGGCGTGAAGGCGTCGACGTACAGCGTGCCGGAGACCACGGTGCCGGCGCCGGCCGTCGGGGTGAACGTCACCGGGATGGTGACGGTCTGGCCGGGCTGGACGAGCACCGGCGTCGCCGCGTCGGCCGGGTTGACAGCCGACAGCCAGATGTCGCCGGTGGAGGAGGTGACCGCCGGGTCGAAGGGAGCCGTCGTCGCGGTCATCGAGGTGCGGATGGTGCCCGGCTTGTCGCCGTGGGCGCCGTCGGGGCCGAGGTACTCCGGGCTCACCACCCACGTCCCGCTCGGCACCATGCCGCTGGGAGGCGCGTACGTCGACGTGGGGTTGGTCGTCGGCGACGCCGAGGTGGCCAGGATGTCAGGGTCGCCGGGGCCGTAGTTGTAGTCGAACACGACTGGATAGGAGCCGTGGGCCGTGACGGTGACGGCGGTCGTCTGCGACGGCACCGGGTAGGTGACGTAGGTCGTCCCGTTGGGCGGGACCGGGCCGTTGGCGGTCGTGACCGGCGCGAGGGGCAGCGTGGTGCTGCCGGGCAGGCGGGCGTCGACGAAGTACTCCTCCGGGCTGCTCCCGCTGTTGGTCACCTTCACGTCGACGGTCGTGGGGACGCCGGCGGTCAGGTCCGTCGACGCCGACGTCGGCAGAGTCGGGGCGCTGACGGTCGCAGCTCCGGTGGTGAGGGTCACGCCAAAGGGCTGCGACACAGCGAGCCCCGACACCCGGTTGTAGAACACCACGACGAGGGTCCACAGCCCGGCGGCCGGTGACAGGACGTGGAGTTGGGTGCCGCTCTCCCATGTGAGCCGCTGGCCGCTCGTGCCGACGGTGAGCAAGGAGCTGGAGGCGGCCGACGCCGCCAGCCCGTTGGGGTCGACCAGCTCGGCGAAGGTGGTGTCTGCCGGGCTCGGGAGGCTGATGTCGGCGTTGAGCGCCGGTGCGCCGGCGGGCAGCTGGAACTGGTAGTAGGCGGTCTGGCCCGTCCCCGTCGACCGGCCGTTGCCCCCGGTGACGGTCCCGGTGAACGACGTTGTCGGCGCCGGCGTCGGGGCGAATGCCCGGAGCACCACGGGGATCGAGGCGTGGGCGGTGAAGGCGGGGACACCGGGGGCAGCGCTGTTCAGCACGACCGAGCCCGCCTCGTCACCGGGAGCGCCCGGTAGGGCCGTGGCAAGGGTGAAGCTGCCGGACGCACCGGGCGCCAGGCTGAGCGTCGGAGGGCTGACGGTGCCCATGGACTGCCAGGTCGCGACCTGGGCCAGGAAGTGGACGCTGCCGGGGGCACCACCCTCCAAGGCGGCGGTCCACACGCCCGGCTGGGGGAAGGACACAGCGCTCGAGCCGTGGGCGCCGTTGCCGCCCGGCCAGCTGTAGCCGGCGAGCCTGTTGCCCGGGGTGAAGAGCACGATCGACACAGGCGCCCCGTTGGTGGAGAGCGTGGATGGCGTGCTCCACGCCACCTCCGTGTCGAGGCGAGCCTGGCCGGGGGGCACGGTGAAGTGCTCGACGACGGTGTACTGGTTGCCTGAGCCGAGGCTCGCCGACGCCTGGTCCACCGCCTGCCACGGCGACAGGACACGGCTGGACAGGCGGACGGTGACCGGTCCGGCGCCGTCGTTGGTGAGGGTTTCGGAGAGGGTCTGGGGGGTGCCGGCTGGGCCGGCGACGTCGAGCTGGCTGGTCGAGGACAGCACGGCATGGCCGGCGGCGCCGGCGGCGCTGCCGTAGGACCGGGCGGCAAGGACGGCGGCGTAGGCGTCGATCAGGCCGGCACCCTGCTGGTCGCCGGGGGCGGCGATGTCCTGGGCCGTCGAGGTGATGATCTGCTTCACCACCGCCGGCGAGGGGCTGGCGCCCCGGTGACCCTCGCGGTAGGCCTGGATGACGAGGGCCGCCGTCCCGGAGGTGAGGGGGGCCGCTTCGCTCGTGCCCCCGACGGCCTGCAGCGACGACGGCTTGCCAGCGAGGTTGGTGCAGTCGGGGAACCGGGACAGGACCGGCGTGCAGTCGATCCAGCCGAGCTCGCCGGGGGCGACGGCGTCGAGGGTCCGGCCCGACTGCATCACCCCGCCCGACGACAGGGCGCTGACGTTGTCGTTGATCCAACCGGCCTCGCGCACGCCTGGCGCCGATGGGAACCCGAGCTGTGCCCACAGCTGGTAGGCGGTGGACGCACCGGTGCTGATCACCTGGGGATCGCTCGCCGGCGAGCCGATGGTGTTGGTGGGGCCGGCGTCGCCGGTGGAGGAGATGACCGTCACGCCGCGGGCGACGGCTGCGTTGTCGGCGATCTGGGTCAGGTCGTAGGCGCCGTTGTCGGGGTAGGGGTTCGACCCCAGGGACTCGTTGAGGACGTTGACGTGGTCGTGGAGCACGGCCCAGTCGATGCCCTGCAGGACCGTCGAGGAGTAGGCGGCCGGCGCCGTTCCGAACACGTCCATGACGTCGAGGGTCACCCCGGGCGCGACCCCGCGGATCCTGATGTTGCACGGGCTGCTCAGGTTGCCGATGAACTTCTGGAGGCTGAGCACCGACCGGCCCTGCGCTGCGACGGAGCTGGCGTCGAGGAAGCTCTCGATGGACGCCGACCCCTGGTTGCCGAGCGTGCCGGTGTTGCTGAAGTCGCGGTAGTCGGCGATGACGTGCTGGCCGTTGGCGCGGATGTAGTCGGGGTTGTTGACGTCGATGCCGCCGGCGACGATGCCGACCCGGACGCCGGCGCCTGTGTAGCCGAGCGTGGCGGCGGTGTCGCCCTTGCCGGACTGGCTGGCGGCGTGGATGAGCTCGATGGCCTGCGGGTTGAGTTGCACGGACTTGCCGGTCGGGCAGGCGCCTGCCGGGGGAGTGACCCCCGAGCCGAGGGAGGCGCGCCCGGGCCCGGACCGCATGATGGACGGCGGCATCGTCGCGAGGGGCGCCATCGGGATGAGCACGTCGGGGACGACGCGGGCGACGGCGGGATCCCGCCGCAGCCACGCCTCCTCGCCCTTGGAGACCGTGGCGGCGACCGCGTCGACGAGGGTGAGAGAGTGCACGTTGCGCGCCGCCGTCTGGCGGAGCTCGTCGATCAGTGGCCGCTGCAGGCCGGCGACGGTGGCCTCGAGGCGCGGGGCGGCTTGATGAGAAACGCCGGCGGGCTGGGCCCGCAGCACGACGATGACGCGCTGGGACACGTTGCGGGAGAGCGCCCGTGCCTCGGCGGCGCCGAGACGTGGGGCCGTGGCCGGGGCCGGGGCCAGCGGCGCCGTGCGCAGCGGCGCCGCCGCCGCGACGCCCGCAGGCGAAACCACAAGGGCGGAGGCGCCCAACATGCCACCCCACCAGCGAATCGAGCGAATCGAGCGAATCGAGCGAGTCGACCTAATCCTCAGCATTTCACCGATTCCTTGTCGAGTCCGAGAGCGGCAACCTAGGCGCCGGAGAGCGGCACGTCAACGAACGCGCTGGGCCGGCGATGATCGCGCCGGCATCGCCTGCCAGCGCTCGGGTGCCGGCATGCCTAAAGTCTGGCTGCTGGAGTGCCGATAAGCCCACCACGGTCCCCTCAACGGGTCCGCTGTTGTTCGGATGAGCTGTGATAGCCGGAATCGCCCGACCGGGGCAACCGGCGGCAAGAGGTCGAGGTGAAGGTAACCGAAAGGCTCAATCGGACGCCCGGGCGGCCCCGCCACACCCGGCGGCTCGCCGGATGAAGGCCCCCGTCTTCGTCGGTGTCGCGTCCCGGGAGGGCGGGGCCGCGGGGGTGTGGGAGGTGGCGTCCCACGCCGACGCCGGAGCCCCTCTCGTAGCTGGGCCACCAACGGGCGCTCCGGTGGTGCCTGTCGTCGTGTCCCTGCGGGAGTTGGGGGCCGATCCCGTGGCTCGCGTGCGGGAGCTGGCAGCGGCCCGCCCGGGTGTGGCCCTGGTGGTCGGCGCCGAGGAGGTGCTGAGCGTCGCTGACCGCATGGCCCTGATCGCCGCCGGGGCGGAGGACGTGGTGGACCCCGAAGACCCCGGATGGCGGCTGGACGCCGCCGTCCTGCGGGCCCGCCGGTTGGCTGAGGCGAGGAACGGGGCGGACCGCCAGCGCCTGCTGCACGGCTACTCGGTGGAGGCCTGGGCCGTGCTCGGCTCCGGCGGCAGCGTGATCGGCAGCGGCATCGGCCGACCGATCGGGGCCGGCGCGTGGGCACCGTTCGACCGGGTTGCGGAGGACAGCGCCGAGGAGTTCGGGGCTGCCATGGCGATGGCGACCTCCGCCCCCCGCCAAGCGGTGTGGCTCGACGAGGCCACCATCGTCGACACCCAGGGCGCCAGCCACGACGTGGAGATCGTGCTCTCCGACCTGAGCAGCGAACCGGGCGTCGGGGGGGTCCTCCTCCTCTACTGGGACATCGCGCCCCGGGTCGCCGCCGCTGCGGCGGCGGCGTTCCAGGCCACCCTCCTGGCGGCCGTGGACCAGGCGGTCGTCGCCGTCGACCCGCGGGGACACGTCGTGTACTGGAACGAGGCCGCTACCCGGCTGTACGGGTGGACCGCCGAGGAGGCGCTCGGGTGGCTTTTCACCGAGCTGCTCGCCGGCGGGAGGGAGATGCCGGCGGGTCCCGCCGCGACAGCCCTGGCGGAAGCCCGGAAATGGTCAGGAGAGAGCTGGGCGTGGGACCGCGCGGGCCGCCATTTCCCCACCATCATCTCGGTGACACCCGTGACCGGTGCCGACGGCAAGGTGGAGGCGGTGATCACCGTTTCCGATGACATCAGCGAGCGGCGGGAGACCGAGGAGGCGCTGCGGCGGCTGGCGGCCGTGGTCGAGTCGTCCGGTGACGCGATCATCTCCTTCGACCTCGAGGGAGATGTCGCCACATGGAATCCCGCCGCCGAGCACCTGTACGGATGGTCGGCCGGGGAGGTCGTCGGCCGCCGCCGCTGGCCCGAGCTCACCCCCGCTGATGCGCAGGGGGAGATCCGGGCGCTCGTCGAGGCCGCTGCCCAAGGCCGCTCCGTCCATGCCGTGCGCACCCGCCAACTCCGCAAGGACGGCACCGCCGTGCCTGTCGCCGCCACCGTCGCGCCCCTGCACGGCGAGGGCGCGTGCATCGTCGGCCTGTCGGCCATCGTCCACGACGTGACCGAGGAGGTCCTGGCGGCCGAGCACCGGGCGAAGGCGGAAGCGAGGTTCCAGGCGGCCTTCGAGCAATCGAGCTACGGCATGGCCCTCGCCGACCGCGAGATGCGGGTGACGGCGGTCAACCCGGTGGTCTGCTCGCTGCTCGGGCGCAGCGAGGCCGAGCTGCTCGGCGACGGGTGGGAGAGCTTCTTGCACCCCGACGACCCACCCCCGGGCACGCAACGGTGGAGGGGCTCCGACGAAAGAGGGGCCCCTCGCCCTCCCGCGGTGATCGCGGGCGACCCGGCCGCCGGCGTGGCGGGCGACGGCGCTCCGGCGGCGGGCGGCTCCATCCCCGCCCGCGCCGAGCCGCCGGCGCAACTACACGAGGAGCGACGATTCCTCCGCCGGGACGGCAGCGTGGTGACGGCGGTCATCGACGCCAGCCTCGTGGCCGGCGCGGACGGCGCCCCTCCCTGGTACATGATCCAGCTCCAGGACGTGACCGCCCACAGGCGGGCCGAGGCGGAGCTCGAGCACCGCGCCGTGCACGACGACCTGACCGGGCTGCCCAACCGCCTGGCGATCGCCGAGCGCCTCGACATGGCCCTCGCCGCCAACGACGAGCGGGAAGTTGGAGTGGTGTTCGTGGACATCGACGGGTTCAGCCGCATCAACGACGTCCTCGGCCACGACACGGGCGACCAGGTCCTCGTCGAGATCGGAGCCAGGCTGCGCCGGGCGGTTCGCTCCGACGACACCGTGGGGAGGTTCGGGGGCGACGAGTTCGTCTTGATCTGCGAGGGCGTCGACGTCGAGGAGCTCGCCGCGCTGTCGGAGCGGATCTCCGAAGCGGTGGGGGTACCGTTCAGTGTGAAGGGCCGCCGGATGCCAGTGCGTGCGGGGCTCGGCATCACCTTGAGCCGTCCGGGCAGCACGAGCGGGTCCCTTCTCTCCGAGGCCGACGCGGCCGTGAGCCGGGCCAAGGAGCTGGGGCGGGGGCAGGCGGTAGTTTTCGACGAGAGCCTGCGCGCCAAGGCCGCCGCCCTGCTCGAGGGCGAGCGGGCGTTGCGCGCCGCCCTCGACCGCGGCGAGATCGTCCCCCACTTCCAACCGGTGGTGGATCTCGCCAGCGGCAGGCCGATCGGTTTCGAGGCGCTCGCCCGGTGGGTGCGGGCCAAGGGCAGCCCTGTCGCCGCCGAGCAGTGGATCGCCATGGCCCAGAAGAACGGCCTCATCGTCGAGCTGAGCGAGATCATCCTCGCCCGGGCCGTCGCCGAGGCCGCCGAGTGGAACCGCCGCTTCCCCGACCAGCAATGCTGGGTCGCCGCCAACGTAGACGCTTCCCAGTTCGTCGAGACCAGGCTCGCCGAGGTCGTCGACCACGTGCTCGGCGCCTCCGGCCTCGATCCCAACCTGCTGCACCTGGAGGTCACCGAGACGGTGGTCATGCAGGACGTCGAGGCCTCAGTGGCGGTCCTCCACAACCTGCGCGACCTCGGCGTCCATCTCTGCATCGACGACTTCGGCACCGGCTACTCGTCGCTGTCCTACCTCCGCCACCTGCCCGTGGACACGCTGAAGGTCGACCGCAGCTTCGTGGCGGAGCTGGGCACGCCGGGGGGCGACCCCTCCATCGTGCGGGCCATCGTCGGCCTCACCCAGGCCCTCGGCTTGGTGTGCGTCGCCGAGGGCGTGGAGACCGAAGAGCAGCGCGACGTCCTGCTCGGCGTCGGCTGCCCCCTCGGCCAGGGCTATCTCTGGAGCCGCCCCCTACCGGCTGCGGACGCCGGCGCCTGGCTGGCGGCCACCGGCGCCCCCGCCGGTGCCGGCTCCGACCCCCACCCGGCGGCGGTCGGAGCCGGGCGGCAACGGCGGTCCGGGGCCGGCCGGCGCCCGTAGCAGGCGACACGTCCCGGCACCCGACCCGGGTTTGCGGTCGCTCCACCCCACGATTCGACCAGGGTCAGCCGTGCCTGGCCACCGGCCTCACCGCCCGAGGTGGTCACCTTTCCCCGATCCGCCGTCGCCACCGCCGCGGCCTCCACCGTTGGCCTCTCCCGACCGCGCTGCGGTGATGTCGTGGACGAAGACGGCCGTGTCGGAAGCGCTGCTGGTCGTCGAGCCGCCCGACGACGACCCCGCCGGCGCAGTGCCGGCCCGTCCCATGACGACGACGGTGTCGCCGTTGGCGATGGTCGCTCCTCGGGGCGAGACGTGGGTGGTCGTGGCGATCGTGTAGGTCTCGGAGAAGTTGTCGGCGCTCGTCACCGTGATCGTGGTCGGCGCGCTCGTCGACGTCGAGGACGTCGGAACGGCGACGGTCCCGACCTGCTCGACGTAGTTGTCGAAGGTGCCGGCGTGCGTCTCCGTGGTCCACTGCTCGTGGATCAGGCGGCCGTCGAGGCCGCGGTCGTGGCGCCGTGCGCTCCGCTGGAGCGTGGTGGGGTACGCAGCGGCCCGGTGCGCGCCGGGGCTGGCGGCGGACGCCACCCCCGCCCCGCCAACAGCGAGGCCGGCGGCGGCGGCGCTCAGCAGCACTCCTCGGCCGAGGCGGCCGGCACCCCAGGTGCGGTCGCGGTTGCGGTCGCGGCTGCCGTCGATCGGTCGGTCGTTCATCGGACACCTCCACGGGTCGAACTGGGCGGTTGCTGCCGCCCTCATCGGATCGGCCGCTGGCCGGCTTGACGCCCAGGCGCCGGCGCCGCCTTCATGAGAGAAGAACGAGAGAACAAGCGCCAGGAACTGCCCTGCCGAATGGTAAGAAGCCGCCGAAACGCACTACTGTCGCCGCGGCGCCGCGAATGATCCCATGAGCCCGCGTGCTGGACGGGCCGCCCTGCTCAGCGCCTCGTCCAGCACCGCTCACCCGTCCAGGCCGAGTCGACGCCGTCGACGTCGGTCGCCCTGACCTCGAAGCACACCGTCTGCCCGAGCCCCAACCCGGTGTAGGTGACGTCGGGTGCGCCGGTCATCCGCCAGGATGCCGGCATCAACCAGACCCCCCAGCTGCGGCCACGATCGCGGACGCGGTAGCGCACGGAGATGGCCTGCAGTGCGCTGGAGAGCACCGGCATCGGGTAGTGCACGACCACGGTGCTGCTTGGGGTGGAGACCTGCGCCGGCGTGAAGGCGACGGCCGGGACGGCGTTGACCAGGTGGTCCCACACACCCCCGGCGCCGGCCCGCTCGACGGCCGCCTCGTCGACGGTGACCGCACTGCCCGCCGGCGGTGACTGCTGGTAGACGGCGTGGCCGGCCCGCTCGACCAGGTACGTCCGGCCGGAAGGCGAAGCACGCAGGATGGTTCCCGGTGCCGGCCACCGGGCGAGTGCATCGAAGGGCCTGATCCCCGCCACCCCGGCGTTGGCGACGTCCCAGTTGTCGACGGTTACCGGCGCCGGCGAGCCCGGCACGTCCGACCAGTTGGCGACGGCGAGGGGCGCCCCGCCGGCTACGACGTAGCCGGCTCCGGTTTGGGCGTCGAGGAGCGCCGTCCCGTCCGCCGGTACGGCCGACAGCTTGTCGTCGGGCGTCCCGAGGTTGGAGGAGGTGAGGTTCCAGCCGTCCACCGCCACCGCGTTCGCGCAGCCCGGCAGCGCCGAGCAGCGGGGCGCGTACAGCGCCGCCCCGCCGGCGACGACGAAGTACTGCCCGCTCTGCGCCGACCGGAGCACCGTTCCAGCCGCCGGCACCGCCGAGAACATCCCCGCTTCGGCCGCCGTGATCGGCAGCGGCGCCTTCTGGCCCGCCAGCTCGGCGAGAGCCTTCACCTCCGGCGGGGACACGTACAGCAGGGCGCCGCCGGCTGCCTCCCACGTCGTGGCCGTGCCGTCGACCTGGACGAGCTCGCCCTGCGGGGTCCACGCGCTGATGGGCGCGGCGATCGTCGCAGGCGTCCCGGTGTACCAGTCGGCGCCGTTGCCGTAGTGGCCCCCGGCCCACGACGACGCCCAGATCGCCTTCGCCGTGGTGGTCGGCGGGGCGCTCATGGCCAGGTCGGCGGTGATGGCGCCGTACCCGTAATCCCCGAAGTCGAGGTTGGCGACCACGTAGTAGGCCGACGTGGCCAGGTCCGGGTAGGTCCCGAGCCCGGTGCCGCCGCCGTCGCCGTACCCGTTGTTCAGCGGGTTGTCGCGGTTCCACCAGTCCGAGGGAGGCTCCTCCGACGCCATCCACTGGGTGAGCACCGTCTCGTTGTTGGCCGTCACCGGCCAGCCGCCGTCCTCCAGCACGAGCTTCGCCCAATCCCAGTTCGTGGACAGCCCCGTCCCCGGGTTGAACACCGCCTGCGCCGGCACCGGAGTGGTAGCCGCACCCCCTACGCCGGCCGCGCCGGCGACCCCCACGACGCCGGGCGTGGCGACCAACCCGCACAGCACGGCGACCACAGCCACGGCACCGGCCACCCGCCGCAACCCAACCCGGCGCGGCCCGGCCACCCGGCGCGGCCCGGTCACCCGGCGCGGCCCGGCCACCCCGCCGGCCCGTCGCCGCCATCCCCTCGCTCCATCCCGTTGCGGTCCCATCGGCGCGGGGAGAACCGGCGCGACGCGTCGATGAGCGCCCCGTGTCCGCCCGTAGCAGTACCGGATGGGCCGAGAGTTATACCAGACCGGCAGGAACGGGTCAAGCCTCCCGCGCGCAACGCACCGCGGCCGCCGCGTACCGTGGCCATCACCTGCCGACGGGTGCTGCGAAAGGCCGAAGCGCGCGCGCCCGGGAGAACTGCGCGCGCTCACGCCGCCATGACGTCGTCCATGCGCGCGGTCCCGTACTGTGCGCGCGGAATGCCCTGAAGGACGTCAGCAGGGGCGTCGCCTCCGACAGGTTGGTCCAGCGGGCCAAGCGCTGCATCTCCCCGTCGGAGATGCCGGCGGAGTCGCGCACGACCGCCACCGGGTTCCCCCCGGTAGGGCTCGACGCCGGACACGTCCACCTGCGAGAACCGCTGCCCGGCCATGCCCACCAGCGCCGCAAGCAGACAGACTGCACGGCATGACAACCGCCCGTGACCTGGCCGATCGCTTCCACCACGAGTACCTCGCCGCCCATCCCTTCACTGCGACCACGAAGGGGATCGCCGGCTACGACGACCGCGTGCCCGACGACAGCGAGGCGGGCGACGAGCGCCGGCGCGCCGAGCTGCGAGCCGCTCTCGACGAAGCCCACCGCATCGAGGACGCCGGCGAGATCACCGCCGGCGACGCCGTGGTCCTCGCCTGCGTCGCCTCGGCGGCGGAGCAGGAGCTCGCCGACCTCGAGTCGGCGCCGGTGGAGCACACCGTGACGGCGATGCCGTTCTCCGGGCCGGCGTCGTTCATGGCGGTCGCGGCCCGGACCACGATCGGCGACGCCCGGGCAGCCGGGGACTACGTGTCCCGGTTGCGGGCGAGTGGCGCCTGGATCGACCAGATCTCCGACCGGTTGCGAGCCGGTGCCGCCAAGGGACGCCTCCCGGTCGGGCCGGTCGTGGACCAGGCGGTCGCCTGGGCCGACGCCCTCCTTGCGGAGGACGTGCCCGCCCCCCTCGCCGAGCCGGAGGTACCGGAGGGGTGGCGGCCGGCGCGCGACGCCGCCGCCCGGGAGGTCGTCAAGCCGGCCCTCCACCGCTGGGCGGGCACGCTGCGCGAGCTGCGACCGCTGGCCCGAGGCGAGGGGCAGGCCGGCCTGGCCCACCTGCCCGGTGGCGACGCCGACTACGCCCGGGCCGTCAGGGCCCACACGACCCTGCCCCTCTCCCCCGAGGAGCTGCACCGGACGGGCATGGAGGAGCTCCACCGGTTGGAGGGCCGCTGCCTCGAGCTCGGTGCCGCCATCGGCCTCTCCGACCTCGCCGCCATCCACCGGGCCATGCGGGATGCCGCGGCCGCCGCCGCGCCGGCCGGGGCGATGGCCGCAGCGGTGGCAGCCGTACGCCGGGCCGAGGACCGCGCCGGCGAGGTCTTTCCCCCTCCCCTCCCTCCGCCGTGCGAGGTGACGCCGATGCCCGACGTGGTGGCGACGAGCGGCATGGCCCCCCACTACTCGGCGCCCAAGCTCGACGGCAGCCGCCCCGGCACCTACTGGTTCAACACGCAGCGACCGACGGCGGGCGCCGGATGGGACGTCGAGGGTGTCGCCTTCCACGAGGCCGTCCCCGGCCACCACCTGCAGCTGTCCCGGATCCAGTTGCTCACCGACCTGACCGAGCTCCAGCAGCACCGGTCGGTCACCGTGTTCTCCGAAGGCTGGGGGCTCTACGCCGAGCAGCTCGCCGAGGAGATGGGCCTGTACTCCGGCACCGAAGCGCTGCTCGGCGCCATGGCCAACGCCCTCATGCGTGCCTGCCGCCTGGTTGTCGACACGGGGATGCACGCCATGGGGTGGTCACGGCAGCGGGCGATCGACTTCTTCGTGGGGCACGTGCCGATGCCGGAGGCGTTCCTCGTGAACGAGATCGACCGCTACATCATCTGGCCGGGCCAGGCCCTCGCCTACCTCACAGGCAAGCTGCAGATCGCCCGCCTCCGAGACGAGGCCCGGGCCGCGCTCGGCGCCGGCTTCTCGCTGCCGGCGTTCCACGCCGCCGTGCTCGACCACGGCTCCCTGCCGATGCCGGTGCTGGAGCGGGTGGTGCGGGACTGGGCCGGCGTCGCCTGACCACCCGACCGCGCTCCGCGCCGGACTTTCCCTTTACCCCCAGGGGTAGAGTTCGGGTGTGGCGCCCGCCGCCTCCCTGCCTTCATGGCCACCGCATTCGGTGCTGGTGGTAGTCGCCCATCCCGACGACGAGTCGTTCGGCCTGGGTGGCATCATCGCCTCCCTCACCGAGACCGGGGTACCCGTCGACGTGGTGTGCTTCACGCGGGGGGAGGCGTCCACCCTCGGCGCCGGCACCCGCGACCTCGCCGCTGTCCGCGCCGACGAGCTCACCCGGGCCGCCGCCGTCCTCGGCGTGCGGCGGGTGCAGCTGCTCGACCACCCCGACGGCGCCCTTGCGTCCCAGAGCCTCGAAGACCTCGCCGGCACGGTCGTGACGGCGGCCGCGCAGTGCGGCGCTGACGCCCTGCTCACCTTTGACCACGGCGGCATCACCGGCCACCCCGACCACCAGCGGGCGACGGACGCCGCCCTCTCCGCCGGCGAGCGCCTGGACCTGGCGGTCCTCGGGTGGGCGATCCCCCAGCCGGTGGCCGCCGCGCTCAACACCGAGTTCGCCACCGGGTTCGTCGGCCGGACCGCAGACGAGGTCGATCACTGGCTTCCGGTCGACCGCGACGTCCAGCAGCACGCCATCCTCTGCCACGCGAGCCAGGCGACCGACAACCCCGTGCTGGCGCGCCGCCTGGCCCTGATGCAGGGCGCTGAGGCGCTGCGGGTGCTGCGCCACCCGTCCCATGACCGCTCCTCCGCTCCATCCACCCGCTGAGGGCTCCCTCCGCTCCACCCATCCGCTGAGGGCTCCTCCGCTGCTTGGGGCTGCCGAGGGCAGGGGCCCGCAGGCTCACCGCGAGGGCCGGCCCGGTCGAATCAGCCCGGGTTGCAGGCCGCCCTCCGCCTACCCGCGTCCGGCGCGGCGGCGCCGGCCGGCATGAAGTCGCCGGTCGAGGCGTCCTGGACGTAGCCGACGGGGGCCGGGTCGCCGGCTGCGATCGACGCCACGCCGGCGAGCAGGCGGTCGATGTCCTCGCCTCCGGTGTTGATGCCGGCGCTGGCACGCACCGCTCCCGGCATGGCGCTCCTATCGCCGCCCCGGACCTCGCTGCGGTAGCGAGCGACGTCGTCGGGGGTGAGGCCGAGGAGGCGGATCAGGTAGGGGTGGGCGCAGAAGCAGCCATGTCTCACGGCCACGGCGTGCTCGGCGCTGAGCCTGGCAGCGACGAGGGAGTGGGGGAGACCATCGACGGTGAACGTGGCCAGCGGAAGGGTCGGCGTCTCGGGACCGGGGCCGAGCACGCGGACGCCGGGGATGGCCGCCAGCCCGCGGCGGAGCCGGTCGGCGAGAGCGGCGTCGTGCGCCATGATCCGGTCCCACCCGATACGGCCGAGCTCCTCGATGGCGGCGTGGAGGGCGACCGCCCCGATGACGTTGGGGGAGCCGGCCTCCTCCCGGTCGGGAGGCGCCGTCCACTCCACCTCGTCCAGGTCGACCAGGTCCACGGCACCGCCCCCGGCGAGGAAAGGGTCGCCGTCGGCGAAGGCGTCCCGCGGCCCGATCAGGATCCCCGCACCGAAGGGGGCGTACATCTTGTGCCCGGACCAGGCAACGAAGTCGGCGCCGGGCGGCAGGGGGGCGTGCGCGGCCAGTTGCGCCCCGTCGACGAGGACACGAACGCCCCGCCGGTGGGCGGCGACGATGATCTCCTCCACCGGAGGGCACCATCCGGAGACGTTGGAGGCCGCCGTGACCGCAAGCAGAACCGGGGTCGGCCCGGCGTCGAGCGCCTCGAGGACGTCGTCGAGCGTGAAGGTCCCGTCCGGTCCTGCCTCGACAAAGCGGCGCCGGCAGAAGCGGGCCCAGGGGAGGAGGTTGGCGTGGTGTTCGGCGACGGTGGTGACGACCGTGTCGGTGGCGCTGAGCCGGAGCCGGTAGGCGAGGTGGTTGACGGCCTCGGTCGTGTTGCGGCAGATGACGGCGACGTCGTCACCCGACGGGTCGCGCCCGGCGAACGCGAGCGCCGCCGACCGGGCGTCCTCGTAGGCGGCGGTGGCCAGCTGGGACTTGTAGCCGGCGCCCCGGTGGACCGAGGCGTACCAGGGGACGAACTCAGCGACCCTGGCCGCCACGGCGGGCAGGGCCCCGGTCGAGGCGGCGGCGTCGAGGTTGACGTACCGGCGCTCGCTGCCGCCCGCGCAGGGCACCACCGTTTCGTCACCGACCAGGGCCGCGAGGGGCGCTCCTACCGGCTGGGGCGAGGCCCTCCCGCCCTCAGCGGCGGTCGGGGCGCTCCCGCCCTCAGCGGCGGCCGGGGCGTCCATGGCCGGCCCTGGACCGCCGTGCCGCCAGCGTCGTGGCGCCGGCCCTGGACGGCCGTGCCGCCAGCGTCGTGGCACCGGCGGGTGCCGGCGCCCACGCCGGGCGGCCGAGTCTCCGGCTGGGCAGGAGGGCGTGCGCTGGCAGGCATCGTCGAACTGATCGCTCCACCCCTGCGACCGTAGACCGCTCACCGCGACGGCGTCCATCAGGGGTGACGACGCCCCGACCGAGCATGCTCCCCAGGTCCTCAGCTGCCCTCGCCGCCGCAGATGTCGTGGCGGCGAGCTGGTCGTTTGGACACCGGAGCGAGCGCCCCGCCAGGATGGGAACATGGATGCCGCCTCGTGGGACGACCGCTACACCGGGAGCGAGCTCGTGTGGTCGGCCGAGCCCAACCAGTTCGTCGAGGCAGAGACCGCGTCGCTGGCACCGGGACGGGCGCTGGACATGGGCGCCGGCGAGGGTCGCAACGCCATCTGGCTCGCCCAGCAGGGATGGACCGTGTCCGCCGTCGACTTCTCCCGGGTGGGGCTGGCCAAGGGCGAGCACGCCGCAGACGAGCTCGGCGTGGGCGCTCGTGTGGAGTGGATCTGCGCCGACGTTCGGACCTGGTCACCGCCGGCGCCGGCATACGACCTCGTCGTTGTCGCCTACCTCCACCTCGCCCAGGAGGACCTGGCCAGGGTCGTGGCCCACGCCGGGGCCGGCCTGCGACCGGGTGGAAAGCTGGTGGGAGTCGGCCACGACCTCGTGAACCTGCGGGACGGCGTGGGCGGCCCGCAGGACCCCGCCGTGCTCTGGACGCCCGGGGGGCTGCGCTCCCTGCTCACCAACTCCGGGCTGACCGTCGACACCTGCTCCACTGTGGAGCGATCGACGCCGGCGGGGACGGCCTACGACACGCTGGTTACAGCCACAGCCCCGGAGTGAGGCGTCCCAGCAACTGCTCCTCGATTTCATCGTGCGCCTCCCGGTCCCGGGAGACGGCACCGGCTTCGAAGTCGTGTCGAACCTCCGCGCCGGCGACCTTGGCTTTCTGGGCGAGCAAGCCCACAGCCCACAGCCCACAACCCACAGCCCACCAAGCCGTCGACCATCCACCTCGGTGCGTTCGATGGAGCTGGGGGCATAGGGGCAGCAATCCGGCCCGCTGTGCACCGAGCCCCCGCCGGCCCGCCAGTTCCACAGTCACCCCCGCCGGCTCCCACTGTCAACCTGGCGGCACTCCCACTTCCAGCCTGGTGGCGCGCGCCCGCCGGCGACGCGGCTGCCCCAAGGGCACCAGCGCCCACCAGGCACCGGCGGCAGAGGCCACGCCCAGCCCGACCAGCGCCCCGACGTCTCCGCCCCAGGTCCCCGCCGAATGCCGGTGTAGAGGGTCGCAACTCCTGGCCGGCGCCGGCACGGGCGCCGGCGTGAATGTGCCGTTGCAGCCCCGCCGCTGGATCTGGTCGAGGTTCACCGTCGACGCGGCGGCGGAATATCCCCATCGGGCGGAGCTGAGGTAGCCGAGCTGGTTGATCCCGGCCGTGTGCGAGAGGTTGAACACGGCGCCGGTCAGCAGGAACTGGGCGAACAGGATGACCGGCAGGATGGTCAGTGCCTTGTCGGCGTTGGAGACGAGCGCGGAGATGAGCAGCCCGAGGGCCATGGCCGCCAACCCGGTGAGCGCCACGACGATGTACAGCTCGATGACAGCGGAGTGCAGGACGGCCCCGGGCCCGAGGCTCCCTTGGCGGGCGATGCCGAAGACGAGGAGGATGGCGGCCTGCACGAGGGTGACGCCCCCGAGGACCACGACCTTGGACGCCACGTAGGCCGACGCGGACGTCCCGATGGCGCGGTCGCGCTCGAGGATGCCGCGCTCCTTCACAATTTCCCGGATGGAGTTGGAAGCGCCCAGGTAGGTCGCGCCGAGGATCAGCCCGACCAGGACGGTCGGCGCGCTGAGCCGTGAGCCGGGGTTCGTGGCCACCAGGTTGTCGTGGCCGAACACGGCCATCATCAGCAGTCCCAGGATCGGTGCCTGCAACACGAGCAGCAGGGTGTTGCGGCGGTCGGCAGTGAGGACCGAGAGGTACCGGCGCGTGAGGGTGACGAACTGCTTGCCCCACGCCGCTCGCTTCGTCGCCGCCGGCGAGGGCGCCGCCCAGCCGGCCCCCGACCCCCCGCCAGCCGCCCAGCCGGCCCCCGACCCCCCGCCGGCCCCGGAGCCAACCGCCCCAAACCCGCCGGCCGCCGCCGCCACGGCACCGGGCGCCAGGTTCGCCCCCGGCAGGGCCAGCGGCGAGGCAACGTACCGCTCCTCGGCGGGGGAGCCGGCGAAGGCCGCTTTTGCTACCCCCTCCGGCGCCTGGTCGAGGTACTGGAAGACGTCGGCGTAGTCGGCCTTGCCGAACCAGCCGAGCGCCTCGTCGGGAGGTCCGAAGTACGCCGTCTGCCCGCCGGGCGCCAGGAAGAGCAGGCGGTCGCAACGGTCGAGGCTCTGCGTGCTGTGGGTGGCAGCAACGATCGTCCGCCCGCCGTCGGCCAGGTCGCGCAGCAGGTGCATCACGGACTTCTCGTAGCCGGGGTCGAGTCCTGAGGTCGGCTCGTCGAGCACGAGGAGGGACGGCCGGGTCAGCATCTCGATCGCCATGCTGGTCCGCTTGCGCTGACCGCCCGAGAGGCGGGAGACGGCAAGCCCCGCCCGCTGCGTGAGGCCGAGGTCTGCCATGACCTCCTCGACGCGGTGGAGGCGCTCGGAGGCCGGCACGTCGGGCGGGAAGCGCAGCTCGGCGGCGTACTCGAGCACGCTGCGCACGGTGAGCTGCTGGTGCAGGACATCGTCCTGTGGGACGTAGCCGATGCGGTTGCGGAGCTCGGCGTAGCTGGCGTAGAGGTCGCGGCCGTTGTAGAGCACGCGCCCGCCGTCGGCCGGATGGATGCCGATGAGAGCCTTGATGAGAGTCGACTTGCCTGCGCCCGTCGGGCCGAGGACGGCAAGGAAGTGCCCGGCGTCGAGGCTGAAGCTGACGTCGTCGAGCAAGCGCCGCTGGTTGACGGCCACCACGAGGTCGCGCGCCGCGAAGGTGGCCATCCCCACGTCGACGTACTCCTCGAGCTGCCCCTGCCACAGCCGGAAGAGGTGGTGGCCGACGCTCACGACCGCCCCCTCGTGGACGGCGGCGCGGCCCTTGATCCGCCGGCCGTCGACGTAGGTGCCGTTGTGGCTGTCGAGGTCGACGATCTCGTAGCCGGCGCCGGCAGCGCGCAACTCGGCGTGGTGCCGGGACACGAGGAGGTCGGCGATCACTATGTCGTTGTCGTCGGCGCGGCCGATGCGGGTCCGGGAAGCGGGCTCGTACAGCTGGCTCGGCCGGGCGAGACCGACGCTCCCCGCCCCGACGCTGCCCACCCCAACGCTCCCGGCCCACTCGGCGCGCCCGATCCGGCCGGGGGCCTGCGGCATCGACGGCCCGACGGCCCCGCCCCGCTCGCCCGTCGCCGCCCCGCCGGCCGCCGCACCCACGGCCAGCCGCAGCTCCGGCCCGATCCTGGGATGCCCGAGCCGCACGACGACCGGCTGGTCTATGACCAGGCGCGCGACCCGCTCGGCGCCCCGGAACGTGCCGCCGCTGCTCAGGTCCTCCCACACCCAGCGCCCGTCCCCCCCGAGCCGCACGACGGCGTGGCGCCGGGACACGCAACTGTCGGGCAGGACGACGTCGGCGGCGGGGTCCCTCCCGACGGCCACGCCCTCCGGCCTCCCGGCCAACGTCATCTCCGGCCCCCCCGGCAGCACCCGCACCGAGAGCACCGGCCCCACCGCACCCCCTCCGCCTCGGTCACCCCGACCCATCACCCACACGTCCTCCTGTCGCCCCGACCCATCGCTCCCCTTCACCCCGCCCGTCTCCCGTCGAGGCGCTCACCGGCCGCCGGCAACGATGGTCCCCTTCTGGCCGCCGAAGTCGATGTCCATCGCCCGGATGCGCAGCCGCTGGTTGGGCCGGACGTTCTTGGTCTCCTCCCCCACCGGCGTGACCGACCAGGTCGCCGGCGTCAGGTTGCGCAGCAGCAGGGTGCCGGGGGAGCCGTCGAGCGTCTCGACGCGCGCCACGGCGGTGCGGTAGTCGCGGTCGTGCAGGAGGTGGTGGCTGGTGACGGGGTTGCCCTCGACCAGCACGACTTGGTGGCCGCCGATGGAGAGGACGGCCGGGGGTGTTCCTGCCCGCCCGCAGTTCCAGCAGGCACGTGTCGGGGCGTCCGGGTCCCAGAACGTCGCCGCCCCGCAACTGCCGCACACGTTGACGGCGTCCGCCAGCCGGTTGAGGGCACGCCGCCAGGTCCCCTCGGTGACCCGGCCGGTCAGGCTGTCGTCGGTCAGGCCTGTCGTGAACGACCGGACGAAGATCTCCCGGAAGAGCTCCGGGTACACCGGCCACCACACGAGCATCGGGTCGCCGGGGAGGGGAGCATTGGAGCGGTCGCCGGGATGGAACACGAACAGCGGCTGGAAGCCAAAATGGCGCAGGGCCAGGTTCGTCTCCGACCGCGAATGCTGCCAGTTGTAGGTTTCCTCCGCCCGGCCGCCCTCGAGCGGGTGCCCCCGTACGAACAGGTAGAAGAGGAACACCGCCAGCGAGTACAGGTCGGTGGCGGTCGAGGGCAGCGTCTCGTTGCGCACGACCTCGGGCGCCATGAAGCGCAGCGTGCCTTTCACAAAGGCGTCGCCGCCGTCGAGGCCGACGTTGTCGACGTCGATTATGGCGATGTCCCCCGTGGCCGCGTCGACGCGCAGGTTCCCGAAGCTGATGTCCCTGTAGCAGAGCCCGGAGGCGTGGAGGGCGGCGAAGGCGTCGACGAGTTGGCGGGCGATGTCGATCATCGTGCGGAACGTGGTGGGTTCCTGGCCGTTGAGCAGGCTGACGAACGACCCGAACCGGGGTTCGAGCAGGCTCATCACGTAGCCGAACCCGGCCACCTCCGGTGAGTCGACCAGATCGATCGGCCAGACGAAAGCGGGGTGCGGGCGGCCGCGGGCGGCCATCTCGCCCAGGTTCTTGCGTTGCCGCTCCGCCCACGGCCCGGGGAAGAGCCACTTGAGGGCCAGGCGGTGGCTGCCCAGGTGGCAGACGTGCACGACGCCCTGGCCACCCTGGCCGATCAGGTCGCCCACGACGACGGTGGAGCCGCCGCGGACCATGCGGAGCGAGTGGCCGGCGAGGCTCGGGGCGGCGGGCATTCAGCCGTCCCTCTTCCGGTGGACCTGGTAGACGGCACCGTTGCCGCGGGAGGGCGGCTTGGTGCTGGCTCCTAGGGTGAGGGCGAGGACGGCACCGACGGTGACGAGCGCGAGGACGGCAGCTACGACGGAGAAAGTCCTCCCCCTCACCCGCCCACCGTCGGCCGACGGCTCCGGCTGGGTCGCCGCCAACGATCCTGCCGCTGCGGGTGAGCCTGCCTCAACCCTCGCCGGCCCATCGGCGGGCTCGGTGACCGGCACCGTCGAGCGGAGGGCGGACTGGCCGGCGGCGGCCGGGCGGGCGAGGACGGCGACGGTGGTGTCGTCGCCGCTTCCCTCGAGGGAGGCGCAGGCCGAGACCCAGCCGGGGAGGTGCCCGCCGACCCAGGCGACCCCGTGGTCGGCCACGTAGCGGGCGAAGTCCATCCCGACGGTTGACTCCCACGCCCGCTCGACCTGGGCGTTGCCGTAACCGTCGGTGGCAAACAGCACGAGCAGCACCGCCGGAGCGTCGACGGCCCCGACGCGGAACGAGTCGAGGGCGTTGGGCTGGCACATGCTCGTCGTGCGCCGGCCGTCGAGGAGGGGGTCGTTCGGCACCGGGGTGCTCACCGTCCCGTCGGGGGCGACGGCCACCACGTCCCCGTCGCCGATCTGGGCGAGGACCACCCCGCCGGCGACGGCGACGCCCATCAGCAGGGTGGTGCCGTAGGCGATGAGGGGGCCGTCGGTGGGGGCGCGGTAGCGCTGCTCCCGATCGGTGAACGGGTCACCCGCCACGTCGTCGTTGGCGGCTTGGACCCAGTCATGCCACAAGGGGGCGAGGAGACCGTAGCGGACCGACTCCTCGAGGTCCTCGCGGTCGGGCCCGCCGGTGGCTGCCCAGCGCAGCCCGTGACGGCACGCCAGGTCGGCGGCGATCCGGCTGCCCCGTTGGCTGCGGAAGTGGCGGCGGTCGCCGTGGCCGTCGGCCACGGCGACGACGAGGTCGCCACCCTGGCCCACCTCGGCACACCAGGCGTCCTGGTTGACGCGGCGGTCGGCAGGGTGGGCGGCCCCCTCGGCGCTGGCCCCGACGACGACCCAGGCGCCGGTGTCGATCGGGGCGGCGACACTGTCGGTCATGTCAGACGATCGTCTCACCGTCGTAGTCGGCGGCGCCCTGCTGGCCGAGGATCTGCTGGGCAAGCATCCCGCGGTCGGCACCGACCTCGGACAGGCGGGACACGGCGATGCTCGCGACGATGAGGCGGTCGGCGATCTCGTCGGTCTTGTCGGCCAGGAGGACGGGGACGTCGGGGTCCCCGATGAACCGGGTGGCCTCCTCCGACCGGGCGTCGCGGCCGATGGCCACGGCGAGGCGAAGGGCGGCCTTGGCCGCCGGAACTTCCTGGATGGCACGGAACCCGGCCTCGAGGTCCTCGGGTCTGTCGGTGGGGCGGCCGTCGGTGATCAGCACGATCGCGGGGCGCAGGGCGCGCCGCTCGAGCTTGTCCGGGCGCAGCTCGTCGGCGACGACGCGCAGCGCCGCACCGAGGTTGGTGCGCCCGCGGTCGACGGCCCGCAGCGGCTTCCAGCGCATCCTCGCCACCGGCGTCGGTTCCTGCACGTGCCAGAACGGCTCCGTCGCGAACCCGAGGACCCGCACCATCACGTCGGCGCGCTCCTGTTCGGCCTCCCACTCGGCCAGGTGGGGCAGCATGTCGGCGACGGCGAAGTTGAGGGCCTGGATGCGCTCCCCCGCCATCGACCCCGAACAGTCCGCCACGATGATCAGGTGCATCGGCCGCCGCGCGATGCCAGCGCCGGGCATCAGCGTCTCGGAGCTCATCCCGGGGCGCCGTCGTTGGCCCACCAGCTCTCGATGGCCGAGAACGGTGTGGTCGTCGAGCCGACCAGCTCGAAGAGGGTGTCCTCCTTGGGGAGGGTCCAGATGTAGTCGGGGTTGCGGCCGCTGGAGGAGAGGGCCAGGTCGTCGCAGTACAGGTCCTGACCGGTCACCTTGGGCCAGCGGGTGGCACTCCAGGTGTCGGAGCCCTGGGCGTTGGGGTTGCTTGCCACGCCGGGCGGGGGGCAGCGGCCCTGGGCGGTCGCCAGGTCAAAGCTCCGGTGCAGGAGCAGCTGCTCGAGGCTCGCCCGGTAGTGGGCGGTGTCGACGAACTGGAATCCCACCAGCGCCCAGCTGGCCTCGCCGGGGACGTTGCAGAGGAGCCCGGATCGCACGCCGACAAAACCCTTGAACGCTGGCTCGCCCTTGCAGTCGGTCCCCACATCGAGCCCGAGAGACCCGCTCGACACGTTCTGGTCGGGCATGAGCGTCGTGAGGGCGACGAGCGGCGTCGGGGGGGCAGGCGGCGCCGTCGTGGTCCTCGTTGCCGTCGTGGTCGGGGTGGGTGGGATCGGGTGGGGGCCGGGACCCGGGACCAACGCCCCGATGATGCCGAGGATCACGAGGACGGCCACACCCCCGCCGACGCCGGCCCACAGCGTGCGCCGCTTGAGCTTCGGTTTCGACTTGGGCGGGGGCGGCCACGGCGGGGGACGGGGAACCAGGCCGGGCAGGGGGCCCGGCAGGGGCGGGGGCGGCGGCGGGGGCGGGGGCGGGGCGAGGACGGCCGGGTCGGGGTGGCGGCCGAGGGCCTCGGCGTACTGGGTGACGACCCACAGCGAGTTCTCGGGGGCCATGCCGCTGTCGGTCGCGAACGAGTCGGCCGTGAGCCGCACGGCGGCGTTGTCGTCGACGCCTTCACCGAGATGCTGCTGCAGCCTGCCTGGGACGTCGAGCTCGGCGGCCCGGACCAGCATCCGCCCCGCCGAACGGTTGTCGGGCAGCAAGTCCTGGAACAGGTTGTCAAGCATCCGCGCCTTGGTGAGGACATCCATGCCGTAGTCCTCTGCCGCCGAGCGCAGGGCAGCGCCTGCCTCGCCGTTGGGATCGATCGGTGAGCTTGTCGCCATGGCCCAGGTGCCCCCGGCCCCCCCAGTGGTTACCCGATCCTCGGTTCCCCGATTCTTGTCGTGGACCCTAGGCGGCGGCCATCGCAGGCGCAACGGTCGGACCCCCACCGCAGCCGGGCCCTCGAGACCGTCGGCGGTCTCCGCCCGGGCGGCCGTTCGGCAACGTCGGGGGCGCCAGCGATGGTGGCACCCGCCGGGACGCTTCGCCCGGCCGTCGCCGTCACCGCTGCGCCCTCCGGGGCGACTGCCTGCCGCCTACCGGAGCGTGATGGCGGCGCCGTTCGTCCCTGCGCCGCTGGCATCGGCGCCGGCGGCGGCATCGAGCACGATGGTCTGCGCCAGCTGCTTCGCCGTAGCTGCGCTGGCCGGGCGGTACTCGTAGAGCGTCCCGTTGTCCACGACGGTGTAGAGGTGGCCGTCGTTGCCGCAGTGCAGGATCGGGCACTCCAGCCGGCGGGCCACCTTGGCGAGGTCGGGGAAGCTGGCCAGCTCGATGACGACCGAGCCGGAGCGGGCGCGGGGGCGTTGGGCGACCTCCACCATCATCCCGCCGTGGCGCAGGGCGATGCCGGAGTGCTCGTCGGAGCTGGCCGCCCGGCGGACCGGGCGGATCACGATGAGAGCGACGAGCAGGCCGAGGGCCAGCAGGCCGAGCGTGGCGTAGCGGACTGTGGCGACCGTCTGGCCGAAGATCATGACGGCAGGCCGCAGCCAGGGCAGGGTCACCGAACCCCGAGTGGTGGCCGACAGGGTGCTCGCCGAAGACGTCGGAGCGCCCGGGATGTTGGAGGAGGGGGCGGTCGGCGTCAACGTCCCGCTGTTGAAGGTGAAGTCCACCTGCGGGTCGAAGGCGGCGCGGACCGCCACGGTGCCGACGGTGCCCCGCACGCGGACCTCGGGGGTGATGGTGACCGGGTAGTTGGCGCCCACGCCGCCGGCGCTGGCGGAGAAGAGGTCGGCGAGGTGCTGGAACCACGCCGCGCCGACCACGGCCGTGGCGACGAAGCGACCGCCTGAGAAGGCCGTGACCGGTTGCAAGGCGGTCGTGCGGGTGATGCCCTGGCC
Source organism: Acidimicrobiaceae bacterium (assembly GCA_027320105.1). Taxonomy (GTDB): domain Bacteria; phylum Actinomycetota; class Acidimicrobiia; order Acidimicrobiales; family Palsa-688; genus JAKAQB01. Next base: position 40,495 of record DAHVMA010000057.1, read on the forward strand.
GTTGCTCATGCTGACCCGCAGCTGCTCGGTCCCAGCGACAGCGACCGGCCGGCCGGCCCCGAAGGAGTAGGCGTAGCGCAGGTGGACGCTGCGCACGTCGGAGAGGTAGATGGGCTGGCCGGTCTGCAGGCCGGCGGCGCCGTACACGGAGCCGGCGCTGGGAGTCCCGCTGTAGGCGAGCCGCCCCGTCTGGGTGTAGTGGACGGCGGTGGCGACGCGTGCCGGGCGGGTCCAGGCGAAGCCGGCGAACACACCGGCGCCGAGGGCGACGAGGCCGCACACCAAGGCGGCATCGAGCCGCCCCCGGAAACGGGAGCGGGAGGGAGCGGCGTGGTCAGCGGGCAAGGCGGTGCCTCCTTCTCTGGCGGCGGGAACGGCGGGGGGAGAACGAGAGCAACCAGATGGCGCCGAGGCCGATGCCGGTCACGGCCGGGTTGCGCAGGCGGAGCAGGTAGGAGCCGGCGCCGGGGAGGTGGACCCATTCAGCCCCGACGATGCCCGACTCCGTCGGCTGGAAGCTGTCGACGAAGTTGTTGTTGTCGCCCTTGAAGTAGTAGCGGCCGTCGCGGATGGCGATGATGCGGTGCATGACCACCACGTGCAGCTGGCGGTTGCGGTAGCCGGCGACCTCGCCGACGTGGTAGCTCGGCTCCTTGCGCAGCAGTACCAGGTCGCCGGCGTGGTAGCGGGGGAGCATGCTGATGCCGGTCGTGACCACGTAGGACGTGCGCCCTCCGAGGGCCGGCGGGGCGAGGAACGCCCACGCCGCCGCCACCAGGGCGGCACTGAGCACCGCCCTCCACACCCTTGCCGAGGCGAGCGCCGGCATCCGCAGCGAGGGCGACGCCACGACCGGCGCGCTCACGCCAACGGTGCTCACTGCTCAGCCTGCTTCCATTTCCATGCGGTCATGCGTGGCCTTTGGGGTGGCGCGGGGCGCCGGCAAGCCGGCGCCCCGCAGGTCCGACGTAAGCGTTCAGGTGGGCGGATCGATGCGTGCGCGCGCTGCGCGCGATGGTCCACCACTGTGCGCGCGCGGGTTGCTAGAACGGTGGCGTGTCGGGGTTGTCGCTGCGCCAACAGTTGGGCGATGCGCTTGACGCTGTGGGGGTGCTGCAGGCTGAGAACGAGATGCTGCGAGCGGACAACGCGGCGCTGCGG
>DAHVMA010000066.1:0-55200 GCA_027320105.1 Acidimicrobiaceae bacterium
GCAGGAGGCCGCCACCCGGGTGAGCCTCGTCGCCGCCGTCGCCGACCTCGGACACCTCGCCCGCAGCGGGCGCGTGCCCGCCACGGCAGCCCGGGCGGGGTTGGCCCTCGGGGTGCGACCGCTGTTCGAGCTGCGCCAGGGCAGGGTCCGCGCGCTGCGCCCGGCGCGAGGCGGCGACCAGGCCCTGCGGCGCCTCGTCGCCGCCCCCTCCGTGGGGCGGCGGGCCGGCCGCCTGCACGCCGCGGTCCTCCACGCCGGCGACGAGGGAGCGGCTGCCACCGTCTTGGACCGTGTACGGGCGCGCTACGCCCCCTCCAGCGCCTTCGTCGGGGGCTTCAGCCCCGTCATGGTCGCCCACACCGGCCCGCTGCTGGTCGGGATGGCCTGGTGGTGGGAGTGAGGCTGTCCAAAGCCGCGGATCACCGGCCGCTTCAGGGTGCCGTCCCTGACCGGATGGGTGGGTCGACGGTGGCGCGCAACGCCGCCTGCGAGGGGTGGGCCTGGATGACGTGACGCAACCCCTGGGCGGTTGCCGACAGGTACCGCCGGGTCGTCTCGAGGGAGGCGTGGCCGAGCAGCTCCTGCAGCTCCACGACGTCGGCGCCCGCCTCCAAGGCGGCGGTCGCGAACGTGTGCCGCAGGGCGTGCACGAGGGCGCCGGTGGGGACGTGGGCTCTGATGCCGGCCCTCACGTACAGCCGCTCTATGAGGTAGCGGATCTGGTCGACGCTGAGCCGCCGCCCGCGCACGTCGACGAACAGCGGCGTCGAGGGGTGGTCGAGGTCCTCGCCGGGCAGGCGGCGGGCCCGCTCCTCGAGGTAGGCGGTGAGCACGACCTCGAGGGCGGCGTCTATGGGCACTGCCCGCGCCTTGCGACCCTTGCCGATGACCTCGAGCCGCCGGGCGCCTGGCTCCCCGTCGAGCGACCCGACGTCGAGGGCGGCGGCCTCCGCCTCCCGCACGCCGGTCACGCAGAACGTCGCCACCACCGCCAGGTCCCTCGCCGGCCAGGGGTCACGCCCCCGGGGGTCGGCGACAGCGGCCGTCGCCAGCAGGCGGGCGACGGCGTCGCGGGCGCGGATGGCGCGGGGGAGGCTGGTCGGTGTCTTGGGCTTGGGGACGGCGGCCATGGGGCTGCCGTCGAGGACCCCCTCGGCCACGAGGAAGTCGAAGAAGCTGCTCCACGCCGAGTGTGCCCGGCGGACCGAGGCGGCGGCGTGGTCCGCTGCCCAGGAGGCGAACGCCGCCCGCAGCGCCGAGCGGTCCAGGTCGGCGACGGTGACCACATCGAGGCCGTCGAGCTGGCTCAGGCGCGCCGCCACACCCTCCAGGTCCCGCCGGTAGCCGGCCAGGGTGTGGGGCGACGGCTTCTTGGCGCCCAGGTCCGTGAGCCACGCTCCCACGGCGTCGGGGAGGGGGCTGGTGGCGGTGAGGCGCGACCGGGGCACCCCTCCAGGCTGCCAGGCCGGCAGCCGGCACTCGCGGACGTCCAGCGCGCCGGCGGGAGGTCGGTGCAGAGGTGCGCGCCGGCGAGAGGTCGGTGCAGGGGTGCGCGCCGGCGGGAGGTCGGTGCAGAGGTCGGCGCTTTCGGTCCTCAACCTCCCGAGGACCACCGAATGCACCGACCCGCCGGCGCAGGGACGCCGGCGGCGTTGGGCCGGGCGCGTTGGGGAAGCCCAAGTATTCCGGATAATCATCGTTATCTGTGCCAGAGCGGTCGGAGCGGGTCAGACCCTGGCGGCTAGGCCGCCACGGCGGCACAGGTCCGCCAGCGGCGTGGCGGCCTCCAGGAGCCATGCAGAGCCCGGGCGGCGTCCGCCTCGTCGTGGTCGCCGGCGAGGTCGCGCCGCACGTCCTCCACGGCGCACGCCAGTACGTAGACGAGGTCGTCGACCTGGCGCAGCACGTCGCGGGTAACGATGAGCTCGTGGTCGGCAAGGCCGTGCTCAGCCGCCCGCCGGCGGGCCTCGAAGTCCCGCTGGCGGCACGACCGCCGGCAGTACCGCCGCGGCCTCCCCGGCCCGCTGCTCACAGGGAACGGCCGCCCGCACCACGCACAGCGCGCCTCGCGGGCCATCTCACCCCCCCTGCCATCCCCCTCCCAGCTTTGCGTCACGGTGACGAATATAGGGCGGCGGCGTCATCCCAGGGTGGATGCTCACCGGATCCTCGACTGTCATCGCCCTGCCCATCACGGCCCTATGAACAGCGACGGCCGGTACTGAGGTCAGTCCGTCGGCTTGCGGGCGGCGGCCTTCCCCGCCCGCACCCGTGCGTCGCGCCGCTTCTTCCGGCGGATCCTGTCGTGCTTCCACCGCACCGTCGAACGCGCTCCTCGGCCCATCCCAGGAGCCTACAGGCAACCGAGGAACCGGAGGGCGGCGTCCACGAAGCGGAAGTCCTTGGGCGTGGCGAAGTGGTCCAGGCCGGCGACCCCCACGAACGTCGGGTCCGGCAGCGCCGCCACCAGCGGCTCCGCCGGCCCGGCGAAGTCCCGGTCGCCGAGAACCACCAGCACCGGGCAGGTGACCGCGGCCAGCGACGCCGGCTCGATGCGCTCCACCGCTCCGCGCAGGCACGCGGCGAGGGCCACCGGGTCGTTGCCCGGCGCCCGGGCGAAGCGGGCGAAGGCGCCGGCCGCCTCGGGCGCGCCGTCGGGCGCGTCACCCGTCTCGACCGCCACCGCCAGGGCCTCGGGGCTCTCCTCCCGGAAGAGGTTGGCGCCGACGCCACCGACGACGATGCGAGAGAACCGCTGCGGGGCGCGTGACGCGAGGACGAGGGTCAGCCACGCCCCGAGGGAGAAGGCGATGGCGTCGACGGGGCGTTCCGGCAGGTGCTGCTCGACGACCAGGTCCATCCGCGTGTAGGCCGCCGGCTCGTGAGGCTTGGCGGCGTCGCCGTGGCCGGGCAGGTCGACGCCGATGACGTCCCGGCCCGACTCCTCGAGCAGGTCCACCCAGCCCGGCTCCCGCCAGTTGCGTTCGTAGGAGGAGGCGAAGCCGTGTACGAGTAGCACGGGCGGTGGCACGGGACCACCGTAGGCCCTCTCCGGACGGTGCGCCCGGGCGGGAAGCGGTAGGTTGGCAACCCGTGGCTCGCAGGATCGACATCGAGCTGACAAGCGCGCGTCCCGACGGCAGCTGGACCTGGCGCGCCGCCGGCGCCCTGCAGCCGCGCGGCATCCTCGACGCCTCGCTGCTCCACGAGGGGGCCAAGCCGGGCGACGTCGTAAAGGCCGACGCCGAGTTCGAGATCGACGGCATCTCGATCATCGCCGTCCTGGCGCCACGCGAGAAGCACCGCAGCGAGGCTCAGCGGATCGAGCTGCTCGCCCCCACCCGCGCCACTCCGGGCGTGACCACCCAACTGGCCGGCGGGGGTGACCGGCGCGGCCCGGGACGCGAGGAACGGCGGGGACCCCGGCCGGAACGGGCCGGCGGGCGCCCCGAGCGGGCAGATCGCCGCCCCGACCGGGGCGATCGCAGCGGTGGGCGCCCGCAACCGGCCAACCGCAGTGCTGACCGATCGGGCGGTGGTGGCCCCAGTGGTGGTGGCCCCAGCAGTGGTGGCCCCAGCGGTGGTGGCCCCAGCGGTGGTGGCAGCGCTGACGCAGCGCAACGGCGCGGACCCAGCGGGCTGGCGGAGCCCCGGCCGGGCGGTGGCACAGAGGGGGAACGCCCCCGGCGGTCACCGGCCGAGGCGCGCCGCCCCCGCCCCGCCGGCGCGGACCACACCGGTCCTGGCCGGGAGCGGAGCCGGCCGGAGGGCAACACCACCGCCGGTGTAGGCGGCGCTGGCCGGGGCGCCCGGCGCCTGAGCCCGGGCAACGCCCATCGCCGTGCGGTCCTCGAGTCGCTGGCCCCCGAGGTGCAGCCGGTCGCCGAACAGGTCCTGCGGGGCGGGATCCCGGCGGTGCGCACCGCCATCCACCTCGAGCGGGAGAAGGCGACCGCCGAGGGCCGGCCCGCCCCGCACGCAGAGTCGCTCATCGCCCTCGCCGAGTCGCTGCTGCCACGCCTCAAAGCGGCCGAGTGGCGTGACCGGGCCGAGGCCGCCGCCGCCGCCGGCGACGACATCAGCCTGCGGGACCTTCGCTCTGTGGTCACCGGCGCCGACGTGGCTCGCGACGACGGCGCTCGGGCGCTGGCCGCCGGCCTCCGGGACCGGCTCGAGGCGCGCTTGGACCGGCTGCGCGCGGAGTGGGCGGGCGAGATCGCCCGGCACCTCGACGAGCATCGGGTCGTGCGGGCCCTTCGCCTGTCCGGCCGCCCCCCCGAGCCGACCACCCGTCTCGACGCTGACCTGGCTTCCCGCCTGACCGAGGCCGCCGGCGCGGCGATGGCACCGGACACGGCCCCGGACCGCTGGGCCGCACTGCTCGAGGCGGTCGTCGCCTCCCCCATCCGCAGGAACGTCAAGCCAGCGGGCCTCCCCGCCGACCCGGGTGAGCTGCTGCTCGGCGCCGCCCGCCAGCAGGTCGGGCGGGTCCCAGCGCTCGCCGGGCTGCTCGGCATCAGCATGCCGCCCCCGCCGGGCCCCGCCCGGGCCAGCCGGGACAGCACCGGAGGAGGAGGCGGCGGCGGCGGCGGCATCGGACCCCACCCGTCCCGCCGGCGGTGGGATCGGATCCAGCCCGGCCGGCAACGGGATCGCCACCGGGGGCCACCACGAGCCTGGGGGTGAGCCGGCACCAGCCGACGTCGGGCCCCGCGGAGCACCGCAGCCCTGAGCGGTGCAGGCCCGGCGAGGGTCAGGTGAGGGTAGCGACGATCCCGTGGTCGTGGAGAAACTCCGCCAGCCCATCCACCAGCGCCAGGTCGCACACCTCGGCGAGCGGCACCCACGCCGCCTCGGCGGCGTCGTCGCCGGCGACGGGTTCGGCGTCGCCGGCCACGGTGACCCAGAAGTCGAGGATGACGAAGTGATCGTCCGCCGCGAAGCGCTCCACCCAGCCGACGAACGACCCGCACACCGCCTCGAGGCCGGTCTCCTCCCGCAGCTCCCGCAGGGTGGCCTCCGCGAGCGTCTCGCCGTGCTCGACCCGCCCGCCGGGGACGGACCAGCTGCCGGCGCCGGGGCCGTGGCCCCGCCGGACTAGCAGGATCCTGCCGGCGTCGACGGCTACGGCTCCGACGCAGACCTCGGGGCGGGCTGTCACCGGAGGCGCCGGTGCATGGTGAGGAGCCGGGCGGTGAAGCCAAGGTCCTCGAAGAAGGCCTTGGCGGGGCGGTTGCCTGGCAGGGCGTAGGCGTCGACGCCGGCGCAGCCCTCCGCCTCGGCCCAGGCGATGACCAGGTGGAGCATCGCCTCACCGAGGCCCACCCCACGCGCCTCCGCCTCGACGTAGACGGCCCGGACCACCACGAGTGGCGCCGGCCCTCTGCGGTCGATGTCGGCCGCTGAGAACCCGAGGGTCACCTGGTCGATCCCCGCCACCACCGCCAGGCGGTCCTCTGCGCCGATGGGGGGGACCACTCCCCCACCATCTCCGGCGAGCCCCGCCGGAAAGGTGACCTCGTCGACGAGGCGGTCCCCGCCGCGCTGGCCGCGCAGCTCGGCGGCGGCCGCCTCCCACAGCTCGCCCACCCGTGGCGCGTCGGCCCCGTCGGCACGACGGGCCCACTCCCCGCACCCGGCGGCTGCCACGGCGCTCAGCGCTGCTGCAGTTGCATGACCCGGGCGAGGACGGTGCGCCGGCCCCGATGCCCCGCTTCGTAGCGGGCCACGGCATCGAGCTCGTCGGGCAACAGACCGGCCAGCCGTTGCACCACCTGCGACGCCGACAGCGAGTCGTAGCCCGGGATGGCCAGGTCGGCTGACACCACCGGTGGGCGGGTCCCGTTCCCACCGGCGGGCGGCGTGACGGTGAGCGACCCCGGACCACCGGCGGGCGGCGTGACGGTGAGCGACCCCGGACCGCCGGCGGATGCACCCGGGGCGGGCGCCTCCCCGGCACCGTGCAGCGGAGGAGCGCTGCGGGCCGAAGTGGCCGCCGGGCCAGGCGGTCTCGGTCCGGTGCGCCCCCCCGGGAACACCGTCGCGGGCTGGGAGCGTGGCGCACCGACATCGTCGGGGCGGTGGTCCGACCGGCGGTGGGTCCCAGCGCCGGTCGGTGTCGCCGAGGGGTCGCCCGGCCGGGTGACGGACATCCGCCGGCGGCCCTCACCGACGGCGAGCTGCCCGATCATGCGGGCCGACGCCACCTGGGCCCCGACGCGGGCGCGTCCCTTGGCTGCGAGCTTGGGGACCTCCTCTCCTACGGTCAGGGCCAGCCCGACAGGCAGGAAGACGAACAGGTCGAGAGCGGTCTCGAGCGGCGAGGACGACTGGCTCATCCGTCGATCCTCCCGCGACGGGCGGGAGAGGACAACTCACCGGCGGGCGCTCCGGTGAGCTCCCGGAGGCTCACACGCAGTCCAGGCAGACGTGGCGCTCGGGGTCGGCGAGCTGGCTCGGGTGCTTGACGAGGAAGCACGACTGGCAGACGAACTCGCCGGGCTGCTTGGGCAGCACCTTGAGAGGGCTGTCGGAGCGGTCGTCGGTGTCGACCGGCTCGTCGTCGTCGTCCTCGTCGTCGTCGTCGACGACCAGCCGCTCCTTCAGGATCACGTCCAGGCTCGCCTCGACCTCGTCGTCGTCGTCCTCCTCCTCCTCGTCCTCCTCCTCGTCCGCGTCGCGGTCGCGCACCGCCACGGCACCGACGGTGCCATCCTCCGTCACGTCGTCATCCTCGTTCTCATCGTCGGCGTCGACGTCGGCGTCGACGTCCTCCTCGTCGTCGACGTCGAGGTCCTCCAGGTCCTCCTCGTCGAGGTCGTCGGCGCCGAGGTCGACGTCCAATTCGTCATCCAGGTCTTCGTCGGGCATGCGCAGGTCCCTCGTCAGCGTGCGGTCGCTCGGGCCGTCCGGGGCGGGAATGATGCCACCTCCGGGCTGCTCGCCGCGCCTTCAACGAGCGCGGTGCGCTACCTATTCCCCCGCACGCCGATCACCGCTGGGCAGCCGCCCAGGCGACCGTTGGTGCCGTCAGCGCAGCGCCGGCCCACCGGCACCCTCCACGCGTCGACGTTGTCTACTTGGTCGCCCGGGCTGCCCCGGCAACGTCCGAGAGGTTCGGACCGCTGTTGGCGGCGATGATCATGGCGCACGGCGGCGGGCGGCTCAAGCGACCGTCCGCCCCCTCTGAGCAGCGACGACGCGCGAACCCGCTGGTCAGGCAGGTGCAAGAAAATTTGTGCGCTCGTCAGCCTCCCGGCGCCGCTGACCGACGCGCCTCGGCCCGCCGCTCGCCTGGGAGCCGCTCCAACCCCCCCCGCTCGTAGTCGGCGTGGTCCACGAACCGCATCAGCGCCGCTATCGCCCGGTGACCGGCCCGTTCGCCGATCAGCCGGTGCATCTGCTGGCCCACCTTGCGGTACTCCGGGTGGCCGGCCGGCCCGGTCCGCAACTCGAGGACGTGCACCGCCTCCCGGGCGTTGAGCTGCATGGCGTAGCGGATGCGGTACGCCAACGCCACGGCATAGGCCGCCCGCGTCGGTCCGAAGCGACCGAGCAGGGCCGCGTGCAGGGCGGCGGAGCGCTCCATGGCGGAGTGGTAGAGGATCTCGCCTCCGGCGTGGACGACAGCCTCGGGCAAGGTGTAGCCGTGCGCGGGGGTCAGCTCCTGCCACTCGATCGTGAGGAGCCGGTGCCGCTGCAGGTCGCGGAAGGCGCCGTAGTCGGAGACGACGTCGAATCGGTAGCTGCAGCGCTCGAGTGCCCGCCCCGGCTTGTGGCGGCGATTGCTCCGTTCGCCGGCGTAGCGCTCCACGACGGCGACCCGCTCCGCCTCGGACATCGCCGCCACCCGCGCCTCGACCGCCGTCTCGGGAAGGTTGGTGTAGGGGTAGAGCATGGCGGCGACGACCTTGACCTCCCCGTCGGGGTCCCAGTCGACGAGGGTCACCTCGGGCTCGCCCCCGGCGGTCGCCGGAGCCGCGGCCGCAGGCGGGCCGAACAGGGACGCCGCCAGCTCCTCCATCGACCCCCTGGTCGCCTTCAGGTAGCCCGACCACTCCCGTCCCCGGTCCTCGACGTCGACGCGGCGGACCCAGGACGGGATCACCTTCCGCAGCTCGTGGAGCATGAGCCGGGCGTAGCTGCGGGCCTCGGGGAGGGGGTGGGCTGCGAGCCGCACGAGCAGCGCCTCGTAGGCCTGGCCGCTGGCGTAGATCCCGAGGTTGGCGGTGGCGGCGGCGGGCAGGACGCCCCGCAGGGCGTCGTACGCCTTGGCCCGCACGGATTGCCTCCACACGAAGTCCGAGTCGGCGGGGAGCTTGGGGTGCAGCCCGGCGAAGTGGGCCTGCAGGACCGGCAACAGCTGGGCGTAGGCGTCGAAGAGCCGGTCCATGTCTCCCACGTAGCGCGCCCCGAGCGGGGAGGCGAGGACAGTGGGGTCGCGGTGGTAGCGGTAGCGGCCGTTGGGGAGCCGGGCGTCGTAGGCCACGTAGCGCGTCGACTTCTCCTGGTAGGACATGAGCCGGCTCCACTCGATCGCCTTGGTGAGAAGGTTGGACGCCTGCTCGCAGGCGAGGTGGACCCCGCCGAGCTGGGCGACGGAGTCGTCGCCGTACTCGAAGAACACCCGCTCGTACAGCTCCTCTGCCCGCGCCAGGCCGACGGTGGCGTCGATGCCGTGGTCGCCGCTCACGTCGAGGTCACCAACGAACTCGTCGAGGAACAACCGCCGCAGGCTCTTCGCCGAGCGCGAGTACCGGGCGAACAGCGCCCCTTTCACGACCTCCGGGAGGTTGACGAGCGCGAACACCGGACCGTCGAGGTTCGTGAAGTAACGGCGGAGGACGGCGGCCTCCGCCTCGGTCCAGACCTCGGTGACATACGACCCGGCGTCGGGGTAGGGCATGGCAGCGCCAGAGCCTACGGTGGGCCACCGGGCGTGGTGGCGGATGCCATCATCCGCCCAGCGCCGACGACGACGCGACCACGCCTCGGAACATGGCACCAGCAGCGCGGCGGGCGGCTGCCGCCGTGCGGGGGTCGGGAGCCTGGTCGCCGAGCTGGCGGAGCAGGTCGATGAGCTGCTTGACGTTGCGCACGAAGTCCCCGCCGGAGATCTCATCGTCCTCGAGGATGGCGGACAGCTCCCCTCCCGCCGCCCACCGGTGGGCCGTGGCTGCGAAGCCTGCGTCGGGTCGGCGGGTGAGCGGCAGCGCCGCCCCGTCCTCGGCGGCGTTGAGCTCGGCTCCGAGGCGCTCGACGGCCGCCCAGCGCTCCCGCAGGAGGGCGGTCGGCACGGCGGCGGCCGCCTCCCCCGCGCGCCGAGCCTCGAAGGTGAACACCGACACCAAAGCGGCCAGCTCCTCGGGTGCCAGGCCGTCGAACAGCCCCCGCTCGAGCGTCTCGGCCACGAGCAGGTCCGCTTCGTGGTAGATGCGCGACAGGCGCGTCCCCGGCGGGGTCAGCGACCACCCTTCCACGTACCCCCACGCTTCGAGTACCCCGAGCACCCGGTCGAACTGGCGGGCCAGCGACTCGGAGCGCCCCTTCACCCTCCGCTCGATGCGTTGGGCCTCCCGGGCGAGGCGCTCGGCGCGCTCCAGGGCCCGCAGGTGGGTGCGGAGATCGGGGCAACCCCCGACGGGGTGCGCCGCCAGCAGCGCAGCGGCCGGCTCGGCCCCGCCTCGCGGCCGCCGCCCCCCCCGGGGGGTGTCGTCGAGCCGTGCGGCGTCGAGCGACGACGCCACCCGCCGCTGGAAGCCGGCGTTGTGAGGGGCGTAGGGCACGGGCAGGGCGACGCGGCCCACCACTGCCGGGGGGACCGGGAAGTCAGCGGGGCGTAGTGACACCAACCGCCGCTCCGGCGTGATCGCCCGGACGCGGATGTCGCCACCCCGCCGGTGGCTGGTCGACAGCACGGCGACGCGCCCGCCGCGCCGGCCGGCCACGACCAGCACGTCACCGGGTTGGACTCGCTGGAGGGCGCCGGCGACCTCCGCCAGCCGGGAGGGGCCGGGGCGCACCTGCTCGCCGAAGCGGGTGAGGTTCCGGTACTGCGCCACGTCGCCCCGGTCGCACACCGCCTGGGCGGCGGCCTCGGCGAGGGTCTGGCGCGCCCGCTCCAGCTGCGCCTCGAGGCGGACGACGTCCACGTCCGCCCTGTACTGGGCAAACGACAAGTTGAGGAGGTGGTGGGCCTCGCCCGCCGAGTAGCGGTGAACCAGGTTGACGGCCATGTTGTAAGTGGGTCGGAAGCTGCTCGTGAGCGGGTAGCTCTGCGCCCCGGCCAGGGCGGCGACCTGGTCGAAGGCCACGAAGGGCGACCAGGGGACGACGGCATGGCCGACGTCGTCCATCCCCCGCCGTCCGGCCCGGCCGGTCAGCTGGGCATACTCCCCGGCCGTGAGGAGCTCGTGGCGCTCGCCGGTGAACTTGGTGAGCCTCTCGATCACCACGGACCGGGCAGGCATGTTGATGCCGAGCGACAGGGTCTCGGTGGCGAAGACGACCTTGACCGCCCCGGCGGCGAAGCAGGCTTCCACCGCCTCCTTGAACGGCGGCACGAGGCCGGCGTGGTGGGAGGCGAAGCCGGCCTCCAGCCCGGTGAACCACTCTCCGTAGCCGAGCAGCCGCAAGTCGTCGTCAGTGAGCCCCTCGACGTGCGCCTCTACCAACTGGCGGATGAGGCGCCGCTCCTCGGGGGTCGTGAGCCGCCGCCCCTCACGGGTGCACTGGAGGACGGCGTCGTCGCACGCCTTCCGGCTGAAGATGAAGTAGATGGCGGGGAGCATCGCCCTTTCCTGGAGCACCTCGACCACCTCGCTGCGGTGCGGGGTGTAGAGGCGGCTCCGCCGCCGGCGGCCGCCTCCCATCGGGACCCGCTCGCTCTTCGCGTCGACGGCGACGGCCTCCGGGTTGGGGTGCCCGTCGACGAGGACCGGCAGCAGCAGCGGGTCGGCCGCGGCCCGGTCCCCCACCAGGTACAGGTCGTTGAGGGCAACCGGGCGCCGGCGCTCGATGACCGTGGCGGTGTCGCCTCGCACGGTGCCGATCCAGTCGGCGAGCTCCTCGGCGTTGGAGACCGTCGCCGACAGGCAGACCAGGTCCACCTGGGGCGGGGCGTGGACGATCACCTCCTCCCACACCGGCCCGCGGTAGGCGTTCTGGAGGTAGTGGACCTCGTCGAGCACCACCCAACGCAGCCGCTCGAGTGCTGGCGAGGCGGCGTAGATCATGTTGCGCAGCACCTCGGTGGTCATGACGACCACGTCGGCGTCGCCGTTCACGGCGTTGTCGCCGGTGAGCAGGCCGACACGGCCGGCGCCGTGCCACCGGACGAGCTGACCGTACTTCTGGTTGGACAGCGCCTTGAGAGGGGTGGTGTAAAACGCCTTGGCACCCTCGCGGAGGGCCAGGGCGACGGCGTACTCGGCCACGACCGTCTTGCCCGACCCGGTGGGGGCGGCCACCACGACGCTGCGGCCGGCGTCGACGGCATCGAGCGCCTCGCGTTGGAAGGAGTCGAGCCCGAATCCCAGGTCCAGCTCGAACCGGGCCCGGAAGTCGGGACTGGGCCGACCAAACAGGTCGGTACCGGCAGGACTGGCGCGGGTGGCAGGCACCACCCCTGCTTTCTACCCTGCGGCGCCGGCTCGGGGGGCGACGGTCCGCTCGCCTACTTGTGCATCAGCCGGCCGGCGATGATCGCCAGCTCGTAGAAGATGTACATGGGGATGGCCAGGGCCAGGAAGGAGAAGGGGTCGTTGCTCGGCGTAGACACGGCGGCGGCCGCGGCGATCGCGACGATTGCCGGGCGGCGCCACTTGCGCCACCGGGCGCTCGGCACGACACCGGTCAGCTCCAGTGCCACGAGCACCAGCGGGTAGATGAACACCGCCCCGAACACGAGGCACATGAGCACGTACAGCGTGAAGTACTTGGTCGGCGTGAACAGCGGCTCGATCCCGGGGCCGCTCACGAGGATGAGCCAGCGCAGGGCTTTGGGGAACACCAGGATGGCGACGGCGACGCCCATGGCGAACAGGACCGTGGCGGCAGCAACGAAGGGGATGATGTAGCGCTTCTCGTTCTTCTTCAGCCCGGGGGTGATGAAGCGCCACATCTCCCAGATCCAAACGGGCGCAGCCAAGGCGATGCCGGCGTACAGGCTCACCTTGAGCCGGGTCGTGAAGCCCTCGAGGGGACCGGTGAAGTACAGGTTGCAGCGGCCGGAGAAGGCGTGCCCGGGGTAGGCCCGCACGAACTGGCAGTACGGTTGGCGCATGAAGACGACAGCCTGGGCGTAGAAGAACCAGGCGACGACGGTGGTGACGACGACGGCGGCAGCGCAGACGATGATCCGGTTGCGCAGCTCGGCGAGGTGCTCGAAAACCGTCATCGTGCCCGGCTCGGCGGTGCCGTCGGCGCCGCCGGAGCCGTTGCGCAGCTCACGCTGGTCGGCGAGGGTCACGGGTCTAGTTGAGGGCGGGGTCGTCCGGCGCCGGGGGCGGCGGGCCGTCGGCGACGGCCGGGTCAGCAGGGGGCGACACCAGCCTCGGCGTGTCGACGACGCCGGTCAAGGTGTCGACCACCGCTCGGCGCACGCTCGGCACGCGGGGGATGCTCGCCAGGCCGAGCTCCTGCTTGGCCTCCTCGAGCACCTGGCGCGGTTCGGCCAGCGCCCCGTGCAGCTCCCGCTGGAAGGTCCCGCTGGCCTGGCGGAGCTGCGTGAGGAGTTGCCCGGCCCGGCGGGCCGCCTTCGGCAGCCGCTCCGGCCCGAGGACCACCAAAGCGATCACACCGAGGAGCAGGAGCTTCTCGGGGCTCAGGTCGAACACGGTGCGAGCCTACAAGTCCCGGCCCGGTCTCAACCCCGCGGGCCGGCGTAACCGCTCCAGGTCCCCGCCGGCGGCCGCGCCGCCCGCCTGCCCGCCTCCCTCAGCCGCCCGCCTGCCCGCCTGCCCGCCGCCAGCGGACTGCCTGTCAGCGGCCCCGCTCGCCGGCGCGCAGCACGTTGACCTGCTCCTCGAGCCACCCCGGCTCGTGGAGCGAGAAGTGGAAGGCGAGCAGGTCGTCGTGGGTGACGGGAAGGCCGTACTTGGGCTCGTCGAGCTCGGCCGGCAGCTCCCAGTCGACGACCGCCACGCCGGCGTCGACGAGCAGGCACACCACGTGCTCGTTCGCCTCCTTGGCGACCCGCAACCGGCAGGCGGGGCACACGAAGGCGTAGGACGCCGATCCAGTCGTGGAGCAGCGCAGCACCTGCACCGATCGCGTCGTCGTCTCGACGTCGCCGCAGCTCGGGCAGCTGGCACGGACAGTGGCCACGGATCGCTCCTTCGTGTGCCGGCCGCCGTCGGCCGGCACAGGAGCTATCGGCGCAGCGTGCGCCGGCCTTAGTGTCACCGGCGCCGGAGGTCGCCGCTGCGGTCAGAACCAGTGCAAGCGCGAAAGCGGCCAGATCCGCAAGAAGGCCTGACCGATGATGAGCCGGGCGGGCACCGGGCCCCAGTAGCGGGAGTCGTCCGAGTTGGTCCGGTTGTCGCCCAGCACGTAGTACTCGCCCTTGGGCAGGTGCAGCACGCTGCCCCGGCAGTCGACGCGCGACAGGCTCGGGTCGCAGATCGTCGGCTGGGGCGCCCGGAGGACCGACGGCGCGATCCACGGCTGGCGGATGGGCTTGCCGTTGACGAGGATCTCGCCGTGCGGCCCGGACTGCAGCGTCTCGCCGGGCAGGCCGATGACCCGCTTGATGAGGTCGTTGATGTTGCCGGGCTGCGTGTCGGCGGGCGGCTTGCGGAACACGATGATGTCCCCGCGCTGCACCGGGTGGAAGTCGTACGCCAGCTTGTTCACGAGCACCCGGTCGTGGGGTTTGATGGTGGGCTCCATCGACCCCGACGGGATGACGAACGCCTGCAGCACCCACGTCTTCATGACGAAGGCGGCGAGCAGGGCGATGGCGATGATCACCACCCACTCGATCAGCCCCCGCCGGGAGCCCCGGCGGGTTGGAGCACCGGCGCTTCGGTCGCCCACCACGCCGCCTTCGCCCCCAGCCGGGCTGCCGCCGCCGCCCGGGGCGCCGGCGGTGTCGGTGGCCTCGGACGACTCGTACATCGCACCGAAGCTACAGAATGCTCGCCCCGGCATGGGGGCGGCCGCCGCTGCCGGCGCCGATCCTTCCTCTAGGGGCGGTAGCGGGCGAGGATCCGAGCGGCTGCCTGCGGGCCCGGCGACCCGTCCCCCTCCACCACCGTCGCCGCCGGGCCGGCCCGCAGCAGCAGGCGCTCGAGCCAGGCCCGCTCGCCGACGCGCAGCCGCACGCGCAGCACACCTCCGGCGCGCCGCTCGACGCCCTCGTTGGGGTAGCGCTCGGCGATCCAGTGCACCGCCGGCTGCAGGTCGACGACGATCGTCGGTGCAGCCGGGTCGGGGTGGAACAGCGCCGTGGACGAGGGCCGGGCCGGCGGGCGGAAGCGCTCCTCCAGCACCCGGGCGGCGAGGATCCGATCGACCCGGAAGAGCCGCTCTCCGTCCGCTCGCTCGCACCAACCCGTGAGGTACCACTCCCCTTCGGCGTTGAAGACCCGCCAGGGGTGCACGACCCTGGTCGTCGTGGTGTCCCGGCCGAACGAGTAGTACTCGAGCTCCACCTTCCGCCGCTGGCTCTCGGCGGCGCGCAGGGCTAGCAGCGTCGGCTCGTCGACGGGCGCCAGCGCTACGTCAATGCCGCCGTCCTCGCCGACGCCGAGCACCGCCCTGAGCTTGGCCACGGCACGTCCCAGGGCCCCGTCGGGGTCGGCACCGGGCACGGTGAGCAGGGCAGAGCCGGCGCTCAGGAGGGCCAGACCCTCCGGTGCGCTCGGGCGCAGCGGGCGGCGGAAGTAGTCGGCGAACCGGATCCACACCCGGCCGCCCGCCACGTCCACCTCGATCAGCGAGTCGGGGGTGAAGGGGTGGACGCCGCAGAGGAAGAGCAGGTCGAGGTCCGCCAGCAGCTCGTCCTCGGCCACGCCGAAGCGGGCGCAGACCTCGGTGACGGGCGGCCCGTCGCGGCTCGCCACCCACGGGACGATGGTGAGCAGCCGGGCGAGCCGCTCGCCTGCCGGCGCCCGGCTCACCGCCGCCGGCCCCCGCCGGCGATGCCCTCCAGCCACGCCTCGACGTCGGCCCGCAGCTCCGGGGGGGCGATCAGCTCGGCGTGGTCGAGGAAGCCGAGGAGCCAGGAGCGCAGCGCCGCCCGGTTGGTGACCGCCAGCTCGACGACGGCGGCCCCGTCGGGGCGGCGCTCGACGACGGACTCGTCGCCGGCGGAGGCGACCGCCCACGGCACCTGACCGGCGTCGACGAGGACACGCACCGCCACCTCTGGGTCGTCGCCGAGCCGCCACGCCGGGATCGGCGCCGCCGCTCGGCCCGGCGGGCGCTCGAAGGCGGAGGCGTCGCCGTCGGCGCGCAGCGCCCCTTCCACCCGGTCGAGGCGGAAGAGCCGCTCGGCGCGCCGGCCGTGGTCCAAGCCCGAGAGGTACCAGTGGCCGCTGCGGTAGGACAGGCCCCACGGGTCCACCAGCCGCTCCTGGCCGTGGTAGCCGAAGCGAAGCCGCCGCCGCTCGGCCACCGCCCCGAACGCGGTCGCCACGGCGTCGCTGCCGGCCAGCTCGGTGAGGCGGGGCGTGACGGCGGGCGGGGCGCCGGTAGCCGGGGCGCCACCGCCAGCGCCGGCGCCGGGCCCAGCCGCGGCAGCCAGCTTGCGCAGCGCCCTTCGGGACGCGCCGTCCGACCACGGCCCGACGAGGTGGACCGCCGAGGCGGCGATGCGCAGGGCGGTCAGCTCCTCCTCGGAGAGGCCGGGGTCGGGCAGCTCGTAGCGCTCCCGGGGGATGCGATAGCCGTTGGGCTCCTCGGCGCGATCGGGATCGAGGGCCACGGTCTCGAGCGGGAGGCCCATCTGGCGCAGCGTGTCCTTGTCCCGCTCGAAGTTCCTGCGGAAGGCGTCGTCGTCGGCCGCGTACCCCCCGACCCGGGTGCGCAGCTCGGCCCGGGTCAGCGGGCGCTCGGCCTCGAGGAGGGCTGCCACCAGGTTGACGAGGCGCTCCAGACGATCCACGGCGCGCTCACAGCGAGGCGATGAGCCGCTCGACCCGTTCGTCCTTGTACTTGAACGGGTCCTTGCACAAGACGGTGCGCTGGGCCTGGTCGTTGAGCTTCAGGTGGACCCAGTCGACGGTGAAGTCCCGGCGGCGCTCCTTGGCCCGGCGGATGAACTCGCCCCGCAAGCGGGCACGGGTGGTCTGCGGTGGCTCGTCGACGGCCCGGTCGATCTCCTCGTCGGTGCAGGTGCGCTCGACCAGGCCGCGGTTCTGCATCCGGTAGAACAGGCCCCGTTCGCGGCTCACGTCGTGGTACTGAAGGTCCACGAGCGCCACCCGGGGGTGGGTGAGGGCCAGCCCCTCCCGCTCGCGGTAGCGCTCGATCAGCCGGTGCTTGATCACCCAGTCGCACTCCCGGTCGAGGGACCAGGGGTCCTTCTCCAGCCCCTCCAGGCAGTGCTCCCACATCGCCAGCGCCTTGTCCTCCAAGGGGGACAGGCCGCGGCTCTCCTGGTAGCGCCTGGCGCGGGCCAGGTACTCCTGTTGGATGTCGAGGGCGCTCACCTCGCGGCCGTTGGCGAGGCGGACGCGGCGGCGGCACGTCGTGTCGTGGCTGATCTCCCGGATGGCCCGGATCGGGTTCTCGAGGGTCATGTCCCGCAGGACCACCGACGGGTCCTCCAACATGCGCAGCAGGATGCTGGTCGCCCCGACCTTGAGGAATGTGGCGTACTCGCTCATGTTGGAGTCACCGACGATCACGTGCAGCCGCCGGAACCGCTCGGCGTCGGCGTGAGGCTCGTCGCGGGTGTTGATGATCGGCCGGCTGCGGGTCGTGGCAGAGGAGACCCCCTCCCATATGTGCTCGGCGCGCTGGCTGATGCAGTACATGGCACCGCGGGCGGTCTGCAGCACCTTGCCCGAGCCGGCGTAGATCTGGCGGGACACCAGGAAGGGGATGAGCACCTCGGCGTAGTGGCTGAAGTCGTCGCGGCGGCTGGTGAGGTAGTTCTCGTGGCAGCCGTAGGAGTTGCCAGCCGAGTCGGTGTTGTTCTTGAAGAGGAAGATGACGCCCCGGATGCCCTCCTCGCGGAGGCGGGCCTCGGCGGAGACGACGAGGTGCTCGAGGATCCGCTCGCCTGCCTTGTCGTGGACCACGAGGTCGGAGATCGAGTCGCACTCCGGCGTGGCGTACTCGGGGTGGCTGCCGACGTCGAGGTAGAGCCGGGCGCCGTTCTCCAGGAACACGTTGGACGACCGGCCCCAGCTGACCACGCGCCGGAACAGGTAGCGGGCCACCTCGTCGGGGCTGAGGCGCCGCTGGCCGCGCAGGGTGCAGGTGACGCCGTACTCGTTCTCCAAGCCGAAGATCCGGCGATCCATGGCACTCCTGCCCTCGCCGGGCCGGCCCGGGAACGGGCCTCCACAACCCGACTCCGTCCGGGCACGCTACCGTGCCGTTGTTGTGTCCGGTGAACACCAGCAGCCAGCTCGCATGGTGCACGTGCGGACCGTGCGGAGCAGCTTCCACGCCCAGCTCATCGCCGCCCGCCTCGGGGCCGACGGCGTCCTGACCGAGCTGCGGGGCAACGTCGGCGGCCCGTACCCCATCGGCGAGACCTCCGTGTGGGTGCCAGCCGGCGAGGCCGACACGGCCCGGGCCCTGCTGCTCGCCGACGAGCTGGAGGCACCGGCGGGGGGCGGGGCGGAGGCGGACGCACGGGCGCGGCGGGCACGGCGGGTGGCGGCGGGAGCCGGCATGATAGCCATCGCGATGGGTGCCGTCGCGGCCCACCTGGGTCTGTAGGCACCGGTCGCGCCGGGGCCGAAAGACGCCGCCTCAGCCTGGCTCGGCCTCCTCGGAGCGCCCAGCCCCGGCGTCGAGAGCGCCGACCCTGCCGGCGCCGGCGGCCTCCAGCAATTCGGTGAGCTCGCTGCCGAGGACCCGGCGGAACGCCCGCCGGCCGTCGGAGCGCCCCAGCACCGCCACCTCGAGGTCGCGGGGCACGAAGGACCGGTCGGGCCCGGCGAGGGCCCCGGTGGCGCCGGCGAACGCCTCGGCCAGGCTCCAGTCCTCACGGAAGGAGCGCTCGAGGCGAGTGGCGATGGTGTCGGCCTCGCCACCTAGGACCGTGGAGCGGTCCTCGTCTACGACGGAGCCGTCGTAGAGGATGTGGAACAGCTGGTCGTCGCCGGACCGGTGACCGACCTCGGCCACGAGGATCTCCACCTCGAGGGGCTTCATCTCGTGGGTGAAGACGTTGCCCATGTACTGGGCGTACAGGTTGGCGAGGGACTGGGCGTCGACGTCCTCACGGGAGAACTGGTAGCCCTTGATGTCGGCGTGCTGGACGCCGGCGCGGCGGAGCGCGTCGAACTCGTTGTAGCGGCCCACGCCGGCGAAGGCGATCCGGTCGTAGATCTCGCTCACCTTGTGGAGCGACGCCGACTGGTTCTCGGCGCAGATGAGGATGCCGTCGTCGTAGACCACGGCGACGAGGGGGCGGCCGCGAGCGATGTTCTTGCGGGCGAAGTCGGCCTTGTCCTTCATGAACTGCTCCGGGGCGACGTACCACGGCATGCTCACGTCGGCGCACCTCCGTGCTCGGCGGTCAGCACCGCTGTGAAGCGCTCGGCCACCTCCGCCTCCGCCACGGCGGCGTACCCCAGAGCGGTGATGGTCGCCACGGTGGGGTAGATGCCTCGCACGGCGTCGGGTCCGCCCGTCGCCGAATCCTCGTCGGCCGCCTGCCACAAGGCCCGCACGGCCAGCTCGATCGCCGCCGCCCGGTCCATGTCCGCCCGCCAGCCGAGCTTGATCGTCGTGCGGGCGTCCCGACCCCCCGACCCCTCGGCGTGGAAGTCGGTCTCCTCGTAGCGGCCGCCGGTCGGGTCGTAGGTGTAGATGCGCCCGACGCCACGGCGCAGGTCGTAGCCGGCGAAGAGCGGCACGACGACGAATCCCTGCATCGCCATGGCCAGCTGCCCGCGGACCATCTGCGCCAGCTGGTTGGCCTTCCCCTCCAAGCTGAGTGCCTGGCCCTCCACCTTCTCGTAGTGCTCGAGCTGCAACTGGAAGATGCGCACCATCTCCATCGCGAACCCGGCGGCGCCGGCGATGGCGATCCCGCTGTGGCGGTCGGCGGGGTGCACCTTCTCCATCGCCCGGTGGGCGATCGACGAACCCGCCGTCGCCCGGCGGTCGCCGGCCATGACCACGCCGTCGGCGTAGCGGATCGCGGCGATGGTGGTCCCGTGCTGTACCTGCAACGGCGGCCCGTCGCCGGCGGCGGGGGCGGAGGGCCCGAGACCGAGCCTGCGCAGCACCGACGCGAAGTCGGGGCCCGGGTCGTCCTCCGGCCGGAACATCGGTAGGCCCATAGCGCCCCGCACCCTACCGGCCGGCGAGGCGCACGGCGCAGCCTGCTACTCGCCGCCCTTCTGGACGTAGCTGCGCACGAACTCCTCGGCGTTCTCCTCGAGGACCTCGTCGATCTCGTCGAGGAGGTCGTCGAGCTCCGCCTTCAGCTCGTCGCCCTTCTTGTTGGACGCGGGGACGTCCTCGACGCTCTCCTCGTCGGTCCGGGAAGGCGCCTGGCGCTTGATCTGCTCTCGTTCTGCCATGGTGCGTGCTCTCCTCAAGAGCCCAACCGCTCCAGCAGCTCAGCGGGGCTGGAGACGCTGTTGAGCAATTCATCTACGTGGGCCTTGGTCCCTCTGAGCGGTTCCATCATCGGTACCCGCCGGAGCGGGTCACCACCGAGGTCGAAGACCATCGAGTCCCAGTTGGCAGCGGCGATCGACGACGCCCACCGCTGCAGGCAGCGACCCCGGAAGTAGGCGCGGGTCGTCTCGGGCGGCTCTGTCATCGCCCGCTCCACCTCGGGCCCCTCCACCAGGTGCTCCATGCCCACCCGGGCGTAGAGGGACCTCTCCGGGCGGACGTCGTGGTACTGCAGGTCCATCAGTGCCAGCTTGGGGTCGTCCCAGCCCAGGCCGTGGCGCTGCCTGTAGCCGTCGACCACCCGGTACTTCGCCACCCAGTCAAGCTGGGTGGCGAGGGACATGGGGTCGGACTCCAGCCGGGTGAGGACGTCCTCCCAGCGCCGCAGGATCTCCTCGCCCGCCCCGGCGTCGCCGACGGCCTCCGTGCCCCTGTCCTCGGCGTACTTGCGCGCCAGGTCGAGGATCTCCCACTGGATGTCGAGGGCCGTCATCGAGCGGCCGTCGGCGAGGGTGAGCGGCTCGGACAGGCCGAGGTCGTAGGACACCCGTCGCATAGCGTTGACCGGGGCGTTGAGCGTCAGGTCCCGGGCGCCCGCCCGGGCGTGCCAGTCGTCTTCGATCATGCAGAGCACGAGCGCCGTCGTGCCGACCTTCAGGAAGGTGGCGACCTCGGAGAGGTTGGCGTCGCCGGTGATCACGTGGAGCCGCCTGTACTTCTGGGCGTTGCAGTGCGGCTCGTCCCTGGTGTTGACGATCGGCCGCTTGAGCGTCGTCTCGAGGCCGACCTCCTCCTCGAAGAAGTCGGCCCGCTGGGTCAGCTGGAAGCCGACCTCCCGGCTCATCGATCCGGTCGCCTCGCAGCCCACCTTCCCGGCGCCGGTGTAGATCTGCCTGGTGACGAAGTGGGGCATCACGTGCTGGACGACCCGGGCGAACGGGGCGGCCCGGTCCATCAGGTAGTTCTCGTGGGTGCCGTAGGAGTTGCCCTTGCCGTCGGAGTTGTTCTTCAGGACCACGACGCTCTGACCGGGGGGCAGCAGGCGGCCGGCGGCCTGGACCGAGCGGGCGAGGATCGCCTCGCCGGCCTTGTCGTACAGCACGATCTCCCTCACCGTGGAGCACTCGGGCGTCGAGTACTCGGGGTGGGCGTGGTCGACGTAGTACCGGGCGCCGTTGGTGAGCACGGCGTTGACGAGGTGGGTCTCGACCTCGGGGGGCGCCGCCCCCTCCCGGGCGAAGCCGCGGGCGTCGCGTCCGGGGGTCTCGTCCTCGAAGTCCCACTTGACCTGGCGGGAGAGCTCGGCGACGTACGCGTTGATGAGTGCGGAGGACGCCGCGATGGGGTTGGGCTCGGCCGAGCCCCGGATGATGATCCCGTACTCGGTCTCCAGGCCGAGGACCTTGGCGAGCGCCACGGGTCGACGTTACCGAACGCCGGGAGCGATGAGGGTGAGAGCGGAGCCTGCGGGCGGCCGGTCAGAGGTACTGACCGGTGGTGACCCGCTCGATGGCCCTGCCGCCGGTGGTCTCGTCGCCCTGGGAGGTGACGGTGCGGATGTAGACGATCCGCTCCCCTTTCTTGCCGGAGATCTTCGCCCAGTCGTCGGGGTTGGTGGTGTTCGGGAGGTCCTCGTGCTCCTTGTACTCCTGCTTGATTGAGTCGATCAGGTCCTGGGTCCGGATGCCCCGGTCCCCACCGGCGATCGTCCGCTTGATCGCCAGCTTCTTGGCGCGCCGGACGATGTTCTCGATCATGGCGCCGGAGGCGAAGTCCTTGTAGTACATCGTCTCCTTGTCGCCGTTCTGGTAGGTGACCTCGAGGAACTGGTTGTCCTCGTCGTCGCGGTACATCTCGCTCACCGTCCGCTCGATCATCGCCCGGACGGCCTTGTCGCGGTCATCGCCGCCGAGGGCGGCGACCTCCTCGTCGGCGAGGGGGAGGTCGGCGGTGAGGTAGCGGGCGAAGATGGAGGCGGCCGCCTCGGCGTCGGGCCGCTCGATCTTGATCTTCACGTCGAGCCGGCCGGGCCGCAGGATGGCAGGGTCGATCAGGTCCTCCCGGTTGGAGGCGCCGATCACGATCACGTTCTTGAGGGTCTCCACCCCGTCGATCTCGGCGAGCAGCTGCGGCACGATCGTCGACTCCATGTCCGAGGAGATGCCCGTGCCGCGGGTGCGGAACAGCGAGTCCATCTCGTCGAAGAAGACGATGACCGGCACCCCTTCCTCGCTCTTCTCCCGGGCCCGCTGGAACACGAGGCGGATCTGGCGCTCCGTCTCCCCCACGTACTTGTTGAGCAGCTCCGGGCCCTTGATGTTGAGGAAGTAGGAGCAGGCGTTGCGGTCCCCGGACGCCTCGGCCACCTTCTTGGCCAGGGAGTTGGCGACCGCCTTGGCGATCAGCGTCTTGCCGCACCCGGGCGGGCCGTAGAGCAGGATGCCCTTGGGCGCCGGCAGCTTGTGCTCGACGAAGAGGTCACGATGCAGGAACGGCAGCTCCACCGCGTCGGTGATCGCCTCGATCTGGGTGTCGAGGCCGCCGACGTCCTCGTAGGAGATGTCGGGCACCTCCTCCAGGATCAGGTCCTCCACCTCCGGGCGGGGCAGCTTCTCGAGCAGCAGCCCGGTGCGGGAGTCCATGAGCACCGAGTCGCCGGCGCGGAGACGGACGGCGCGCAGGTCCTCGCACAGCTCGACGACTCGCTCCTCGTCGGCGCGTCCGACGATCATGGCCCTGCCGTCGTCGAGGCGCTCCTTCAGCGTGACAACCTCCCCCGAGACCTCCGCCGAGCGGGCGAGCACCACGTTGAGCGACTCGTTTAGGACCACCTCCTGGCCCCGGCGCAGCGGCGTGGCGCCGTCGCCGTCGACCAGCTCGGGATGCACGGCAACGCGCATCTTGCGGCCCCCGGAGAACACGTCGACGGTGCCGTCGTCGTTGTGGCCGAGGAACGTCCCGTACGCCGACGGCGGCTGCGTCAGCTTGTCGACCTCCTCCCGGAGGGCGGCTATGTGCTCGCGCGCCTCCCTCAGGGTGAAGGTCAGCCGCTCGTTCTGGGAGATGGCCTGCTGGAGCTGGCCCTTGGTCTCGAGGAGCTTCTCCTCGAGGGTCCGGACGCGCTTGGGCGCGTCCTGCATCCTCCGCCGCAGGGTCTCGACCTCTTCCTCGAGCGTGCGGGCGTAGTCGCGCAGCTCGCTCAGCTCGAGGTCCCGGGTGGGGGGGTCGTACCCGTCGGACTGGGTCACGGACACCGCCTCCTCTCCTTCGTCGGAGCGCTCGCCGCGCGCCCGGCGGGGTGATACCCGCCTATCGCGCCGCACCGGTCGCTCATGAGCGGACCCTACTCCCGCCGCTCCCCCAACAGCGTGAGGCTCGGCCAGGTTTCTCCAGCGTTGGCCGCGTCTATTGGGCGGTGCCACTAGGATGGAGGATCGTGCCCGACCCACCGCGCCCGCCGGCCGGTCTCGACAAGCGAAGGAACCCATGAAGGTCTGGATCGATCAGGATCTCTGCACCGGCGACGGTCTCTGCGAGGAGATCGCGCCAGCGGTCTTCACGCTGCTCGACGACGGGCTCTCCTACGTCAAGGAGGGCGACAAGGTGTTCGACGACCCCGGTGGCCACGACGGGCTGGCCGCCGTGCCCGACGGCATGGAGGACGCCGTCCGGGAGGCCGTCGAGGAGTGCCCCGGGGAGTGCATCTTCATCGAGGAGTGAGCCCGCAGGCGGGCATCAGCCCGTCAGGCAGGCGCGGGTCGACACGGCCCCGCCACGGGGGGCGCTGAGGTCGGGGGTGACCTCGGCGGTGGTGAGGGCGTAGGCGGTGCCAGACTGGCCGACGGCGATGGCGAAGGCGACACCGACGACCTGCCCGGCCGGATCGACGAGCGGCCCGCCAGAGTCGCCGGGGGCCAGGTAGGCGCCCAGGACGTAGACGTCCCGGCTGGTCCGGTGCGTGTCGTAGAGGTCCTCCCCGACGGCCGTGATCTCCTGGGCCACCGAGTACGGCTGGACGGCCATGGCGGCCTGACCGCCCGGATGGCCGAGGACGTCGCCGTCCCGCCCGACGGCGGTGCGCGCGAGGGGCAGTGGCCGCTCGCCGAGGCCGGGGACGCTGAGCAGCGCCACGTCCCGCCTCGGGTCGTAGAGCACCACCCGCGCCGCCAGGACGCGGCCCGAGGGCAGGATGACCTCCGTCTCGCCCGGGGGTTCACCGGCGACGACGTGGGCGTTGGTGAGCACCAGGTCGGTGCCGACGGCGAAGCCGCTGCCGTCCTGGATCCGGTTGCACGCCTGCCCTTCGACCTTCACGGTCGACGCCTCCACCCGGGCGAGGACCGCCGGCGGGAGCGGGCTGGCCGCCGGGGGGGGCGTCACCCGGCCGCCTGCGTGCAGGGACGAGAACACCTGCGGCAGCCCGTCGCCGGCGACGAGGCGGCGGAGGGCTTCGACGGTGTTGGGCGGGGGGGGCAAGGCGCCACTCACCCACCGGGCGATGGCGGAGCCGCGCGTGACCGAGGCAGGCCAGCCGGCGACCGACGCCATCGACGGCAGCAGCAGCCACAGGGCGACGACGACCCCGAGGACCCCGACGGCACCCCCGACCACCCGGTCGAGGGTGCGCAGCGGTCCGAGCGGCAGCACGCCGTGCAGCCGGGAGCCGAGGATCATCCCGACGGCTTGGCCGGCGAACGCCGCCCCGATCAGCACGGCGGCGGCCACCGCGAGCCTGGCCCCGGCGCTCGACACCGAGACGGCCGCGATGACCCGTGGCAGGTAGCGGGCGGCAAGGTAGACGCCGGCCGCCAGGCCTACCCACGACAGCGCCCGGGCGAGGAATCCGAGGCGGTACCCGCCTACGCCGGCGACGATGGCGGCCAGGATGACGACGCCGTCAAAGACGTCCATCGCACCCCGCCCCGCCGTCGGGGTCGCCGGGGCCGGCGTCGCCGTCGTCCTCGCCGGCGGGCTCGTCGCCCGGTGCCACCGGCTCGCCGGCGTCACCCACAGGCGGCGCCGCCGGCTCCTCAAGGAGGCGGGCGGAGGTGAGGAAACCGGTGTGGGCGACCATGCGGTGGTCGGGGCGCACCGACGGGCCTTCCACGTGCCAGCCGCGCTGGAGCACCTCCACGGTGCCGGCCAGGGCGAACGCCGAGCGCTCGAGCGCCGCCCGCAACGCCGCCACCTGCAGGATCGTCGGCAGGTAGGCGACGAGGATCCCGCCCGGTCGGAGGGCAGCCTCGGCGTGGCTCACCACCCGCCACGGCTCGGGGAGGTCGAGCACCACCCGGTCGAGGCCGGCGGCGTCGACGCCCTCATAGACGTCGCGCACCTCGACGTGGTAGCGCTCCAGGGCCGCCGCGCCGAGGAAGCCGGCGACGTTGGAACGGGCTCGCTGGGCGAAGTCGGGGCGCAGCTCGTAGCCGGTGATCTCGGCGCCGGCACGCAGCAACGCCATCGACAGCGCCCCCGAACCGAGCCCGGACTCCAAGATCCGCGCCCCGGGGAACACGTCAGCGAGCAGCAGGAGCGGGCCGAGGTCCTTGGGATAGATGACCTGGGCGCCGCGGGGCATCTTGAGCACCACGTCCGACAGGGTCGGCCGGAAGACCGTGTAGCGGGAGCCGCGCGCCGAGCGCACGACGCGACCCTCCTCCCCGCCGATGATCGAGTCGTGCGCGACCGGCCCGGCGTGGGTGTGGAACTCGGCACCCGCCGAGAGGGTGACCAGGTAGCGGCGACCCTTGGCGTCGACGAGCAGGACCCGCTCCCCCGGGCGGAGCGGCCCTCGGTTCACCGGCGGGCCGCCTGGACGAGCCGGCAGAAGGCGCAGACGTCGGCCACGGTCGGCGAACCGCAGCCCGGGCAGGGGTGCATGCCCTCTCGCTCCGCCTCGGCTGCGGGAGCGACGAGCGGCGCGATCTGCTCGAGGAACCCGAAGTAGAACGCCGCCTTCGTCCCCGGCGAGCGCTCCTCGATGCCGTTGACCGCCTCCTTGTAGCGCAGGTGGCGGTTGCCGGCAGCCATGGGGCATTCCTCGACGACGTAGTCGATGCCGCGCAGCACGCAGTAGGCGGCGGTCTCCCGCTCCCCGAGGCGGACGAGAGGCTTGACCTTGCGGGCGAAGCCGTCGCCGCCGGGCAGCACCGGCCGCTGGCGCCCCAGGTAGCCCAGGTCCCAGCGCAGGACGTTGCCGAGGAGCACGGCGACCTCGTCGTCGAGGTTGTGACCCGTGGCCACGACGGGGTACCCGCCTTCGACGGCGGCAGCGTTGAACAGGTGCCGCTTGGAGAGCCCGCAGGCCGAGCACGGAGCGCGGCGGGCGGCACTGGCGCCGGCGGGGATGCCGAAGCCGAGCTCCACGGGCAGGTCGACGACGCGGAGAGCCGCTCCCCGGCGTTTCGCGAAGCGCTCGGCGTACCCGGCGCTGTCGTCGCTGTAGCCGTCGATGCCGAGCCCTAGGTAGAGGCCGTCGGCCTCGTAGCCGGAGTCGAGCAGCAGGTCCCACAGGGCCAGGCTGTCCTTGCCCCCGGAAACGGCGACCAGGACACGTTCCCCCGGGCGGATCATCCGGAAGTGGTGGATCGCCCGCTCGACCTGGTCGCGGCAGTGGCGCACGAAGCAGTCCCCGCAGAAGGCGGCGTTGTGCCGGGGGACGTCGACCACGGCCGGCCCCCGGCAGGACCGGCACTTCACCCCTGCCCCCCCGAGATGACGGGGCGGACCTCGACGCTGGCGTCGTCGGGGATCTCGGCGTCCCCGGTGACCAGGGTGCCATCCACGATGACGAGCACCGACTCGCGAGCCAGGCCGAGGTGGCGGAGCAGCGCCCGCGCCGTGAGCGGCCCCGGCACCTCCAGCTCCCGCCGCGGGTTCCTCAACACGACCTGCACCGCCTCATCGTGGCAGGGCAGCACGGACCACGCCCGTCGACGGACGGCTACGGCCCCGGGCGGTGGCTGACCTGGAACACGTCGCCGGGGACCAGCTCCTCCCGGAAGACCGTGTCCTCGTGCCGGGACAGCGCCCGGCCGGCCAGGTTGGCGAGGAGGGCCGCACCGCCGAGGACCGCCCAGGCGCGGCTGCCCCCCAGCACCCCGCGTCGCCACCCCAACCGCATCCCCCGCCGGAGCAGCGAGCGCACGAAGGTGCTCACAGGCGCTTTATCTCCACCCAGGTCGACTTCCGCCGCCCGCGCCTTCGGCCGAGCAGGAAGGCCAGGACGATCAGGGCGATGCCGCCACCGACGGCGGCGTAGGTCAGGTACGGCTTGGCCGACTCGGCGGTCTCCTCCACCTCGCCGCGCAGCTCGGCGAGCTTCTCCCGGATGTCACCGATCTCGATCCGCCCGTCGGGTCCGCTGCCACTGACCACCTTGCGCCGGGTGCTCCTCGACCGGGGGCTCACTTGGGGTCCTTCAGGATGCGGGTGATGGAGAATCCGACGAAGGCAAGGGCCACGGCGATCCCGCCGCAGTACGGAACCCACGTCAGGTTGCCTCCGAGCGGGCCGGCGAGCTCGGTCTGCAACGCCCGGACGAACGCCAGGCTCAACAAGAACCCCCCCACACAGGTCATGACGGCCCCGGCGAGGCCCCACACCACGAAGCGCAACAAGTCCTTGAGCGGGTCGACCGTCTCCTGGCGGGCGTAAGCGAGGACCAGGCGGAGAAGGTCGCTGCCGACCTCACGTACGGACTCGTCTTCCCGTTTGGCCTCGGCCACGGCACCTCCGTTCGGGGATGGGCGTCATTCTGCCCTCCGGAGGTGGGCCACAACCAACTGGCACGCGGAGGGGTTCGCTTACCGTATGGTCAGTGCAGTACCGTGGCCAGCGTGCCCGGGTACCTCGTCGCCGTCCTCGTCGGCCTCGCAACCTGCCAGGTCGGCCTCTACCTGACGACGGTGGTCCTGCACCGGGCGCTGTCGCACAAGGCCATCACCATCTCCCGCCGGCCCCTGTGGGCGTGCCGGGCGCTGATCTGGCTGACCACGGGCATCAGGCCCCGCGAGTGGGTGGCGGTGCACCGCAAGCACCACGCCTTCACCGACGTGGAGGGCGACCCCCACTCCCCGATCCTCTACGGCTTCCTCGCCATCCAGCTGGGCAACGTCGTGTACTACAAGCGGGCCGCCGGCGACGCCGAGACGATCCGCCGCTACGCCAAGGACCTTCCCCCCGACGGCTGGGACCGGCTCCTGTTCGATCACGGTTTCCTCGGCCTCGGAGCCGGGCTCGGGATCCTGTTCCTCGTCTTCTGGGGGGACTGGCAGCTGGCGCTGATCGCCGCTGCCGTCCACATCGGCTGCTACCTGCTGGCGAGCTCGGCGATCAACGCCATCGGGCACCGTTTCGGCAAGCGCCCGTATGCGGGGAGCGCCACCAACAACCAGTGGCTGGCCTGGCTCGTCGCCGGCGAGGGACTCCACAGCAACCACCACGCCGCGCCGACCTCGGCCCGCTTGTCGTTCAAGCCGTCCGAGATCGATCCCGGCTGGTGGGTGATCACCCTCGCCCGGCGCCTCGGCTGGGTGCAGGTCCGCCACAGCGACGTCCGCCTGACGGCGAGGGCCAGCCTCGCCGCCACCGGCGGGACGCGCTGACCCGGCGGCTCGCCCGGCGATGGACATCGTCTCGGCGCTGTTCGTCGAGAGCATCGACCTGCGCCAGGTGCCCGGCCCGTCCACCCGCATCGACCTGACCGGCATCATGTTCTCCCTGCCGGCGCCATCCGAGCCGCCGGTGGTGATCACGCCCCACCTGGTCGTGCTCGTGCGGTGCCGTGCCGACGAGGAGGGCCAGGGCATCCTCGAGGTCACCTTCCGGGACGAGGCCGGCGGCCAGGTGGCCCGCAACGTGTCGCCGTTCACGGTCGAGCCGGGGAAGTTCACCTACAGGCTCGTCCGCGGCGAGCTGGAGCTCCCCGGCGCCGGGACCATCGAGGCGCACTGCCGCCTGCTCCCCGACGGGCACGCCACCGTTGTACCGCTGACGCTGCTGCCCCCTCTGTAGGGACCCTGCCCGCACGTTCGCCGCCGCTGTGTCCACCCACCCAGTGAGCGCCCTCGCCGCCGGCGAGGTCGTCGGCCAGCTGCTCGACGCGGGGGCCGAGGGCGCCGACCTCGTGTTGCTGGCGGCCACGCCGGGCCATCGCGGCGCGCTCGAAGACGTGATGGCAGCCTGCCGCCGGCTCCTCGCGCCGGCGGTGCTCGCCGGCGTGGTGGCCGACGAAGCCATGGCCGCCGGGACCGCCTCCGGCACCGGGCCGGCCGTGGCGGCCTGGGCCGCCCGGTGCGGGCCGGTGACGGGCCGCTGGCTGCGGGCGCCAGCCCGGCCCACAGCCACGGCGGCGGCGCCGGCCACCACGCTCGTCGCGCTCGCCGGGGCGGGTGAGGAGTGGCCGGCTCGGTCGTGGGAGGACGGTCCCCGCTCCCCTGCCGCCGGAGTGGCCGGCACCGCTGCGATCGCCCTGGGCGCTGAGGTGGCAAGCGGCGGCGGGTGGGCGCTCGAGCTCGCCGCGGCGAGCTCGGTCCGGGTGGTGCAGGCCCTGCGCCCTCTCGGCCCGGTCCTCCCCGCCCAGAGCGATGGTCGCCTCCTGCTCCGCCTCGGTGGGGTCCCCGCCTTCGAGCAACTGCTCTGCCTGGCCCGCGACGGCGTGGCGGCGGGGGACCTGGCGGAGGTCGGCGCCGGCCTGCACGTGGAGGCGCCCGCCGGCGAGGGGGCGCCCGTCGCCGTGCTCGGGCACCATCGCGCCACCGGGGGCCTCGCTCTCGCCGCTCCAATCGCGCCGGGTGTGACCGCTCGGCTTCTCGTGCGCGACCGCCGTGCCGTCCGCCGGGGCGTGGCGGCGGCGCTGGCCGGGGCGGCCGGCGCCGTGGTGCTGGGGGCGCCGGGGATAGGCGCGGCGTTGGCGGGCGGCGCGGCCAGCCGGGGCGGTCCCCTCACGGCGTCGGTGCTCCCGCCTGCCACCCTCTATGTCGGCGCGCCGGCGACCCTCTCCGGCGGCAATGCCGCTCCGGGCCGGGACGCGGTCGTCGTCGCCTTCCCCCCGGGACGGTGACCCCCCACCCGGGGGATGCCGGCACCCCCCGGCGCGACCCCCCGCCCAACCGCCCGATCGGCCGATCCTCGCCGTGCACCGCCGTGGGTAGGGTGACCGCCATGACCGATCGGGAGTTGGAGCAGCGCGGCATCGACGTCATCCGGGGATTGGCGATGGACGCGCCGCAGCGGGCCAACTCCGGCCACCCGGGCACCGCCATGGCGCTGGCGCCGCTCGCCCACGTGCTGTGGACGCGGATCATGCGCTACGACCCGACCCACCCCGACTGGCCCGACCGGGACCGCTTCGTGCTCTCCTGCGGGCACGCCTGCATCCTGCTGTACTCCATGCTGTACCTCACCGGCTACGGCGTCGAGCTCGACGACTTGAAGGGCTTCCGCCAGCTCCACAGCCGCGCCGCCGGTCATCCCGAGGTGCACCACCTGCCGGGCGTCGAGGTGACGACCGGACCCCTCGGGCAGGGGGTGGGCAACGCTGTCGGCCTCGGCATGGCGGAGAGGATGCTGCGCTCCCGTTACGGGTCGGAACTGGTGGACCACCACACGTTCGTGGTCTGCAGCGACGGTGACCTGATGGAAGGGCTCAGCCACGAGGCCGCCTCCCTGGCGGGCCACCTCGGGCTCGGGCGGCTGGTGTACGTCTACGACGACAACCACATCACCATCGACGGGCCGACGGAGCTGGCCCTCACCGACGACCCGGTCAAGCGGTTCGAGGCCTACGGCTGGCACACCGAGCTCGTCGGCGAGATCGCCAACGACACCGACGCCTTGGAGGCAGCCGTGCGCCGTGCGATGGCCGAGGAGGACCGCCCGTCGTTGATCGTCCTGCGCAGCCACATCGGTTACCCCTCACCCCACCTGACCGACTCCCCCAAGGCCCACGGGAGCCCGCTCGGCGAGGACGAGGTCCGGGCCACCAAGGACGTCCTCGGCCTCCCAGCCGGCGAGGATTTCTTCGTCCCCGACGACGTGCTCGGGATGTACCGGGCGATGGTCCCCCGCGGTCGGGCGCTCCGGGAGGACTGGGAGGCGCGCCTGTCCCGCTGGGGCGGTGACCGCGCCGAGTGGGACGCCCTGTGGGCGAACCGCGGCCTGCCCGGCTGGCAAGCCAAGCTGCCGGTGTGGGAGAAGGCGGGTGAGCAGGTCGCCACCCGCCACTCGGCCAACACGGTCCTCAACGCCCTCGCGCCGATGGTCCCCGGCCTGGTCGCCGGCGGCGCCGACCTGACCGGCAACACCGGGACCAAGCTCGACGGCACCCCCCAGCAGAGCCGGGAGCACCCCGAAGGGCGGGCGATCGCCTTCGGCGTTCGTGAGCACGCCATGGGGGCGGCCATGAACGGGCTCTCGCTGCACGGGGGGGTCATCCCGGTGGGGGGGACGTTCTTCGTCTTCAGCGACTACATGCGACCATCGGTGCGCCTGGCCGCCCTCTCCGAGGCGAAGGTCGTCTACTTCTGGTCCCACGACTCGGTTGGCCTGGGCGAGGACGGACCGACCCACCAGCCCGTCGAGCAGCTCGCCGCCATGCGGGCCATGCCGCAGCTGAGGGTCATCCGCCCGGCCGACGCCAACGAGTCCGCCCACGCCCTCCGGGTCGCCCTCGAGCGCAACGGTCCGACGGCGATCTGCCTGTCGCGCCAGAACCTGCCCGTGCTGGACGGCACCGCCGGCCTCGCCCGCGCCGGCGTCGAGCGCGGCGCCTACGTGCTCGTCGCCGGCGACGACGAGCCCGACGTGGTGCTGATCGGCACCGGGTCGGAGGTGTGGGTGTGCGTCGAGGCCGCCAAGCTCCTGGAGGAGGACGGGATCACCGCCCGGGTCGTGTCGATGCCGAGCTGGGAGCTCTTCGACGAGCAGGACGACGACTACCAAGACGCCGTCCTCGGGCCCGGATCACCCGTCCTGTCGGTCGAGGCGGCGTCGTCGTTCGGCTGGGCCCGCTGGGCGGACGACTCGGTGGCGATCGACCACTTCGGCGAGTCCGGTCCCGGCGAGGAGGTCCTCGCCGATCTCGGCTTCACGCCCCAGCGCGTCGCCGACCGGGCCCAGGTGCTGCTCGACGAGCTCGACGGGATCGGCTACGACGATGACGACGAGGAGGACGACTAGTGACCCGCTTGCACCAGCTCTACGACGAGCAGGGCCAGAGCCCCTGGATCGACAACCTGACCCGGCCGGGCATCCTCGGCGGTGGTCTCCAGGAGCTCGTCGACAAGGGCATCCGGGGGGTGACGTCCAACCCGACGATCTTCGAGAAGGCCATGACCGGCTCGGACGCCTACGACGAGCAGTTCGCCGAGTTGATCCGGGCCGACACCGTGGAGAACGCCTTCTGGACGATGGCGGTGGACGACGTCTCCCACGCCTGCGGGCTGCTGCGCCCCGTGCACGACGCCAGCGGAGGCGCCGACGGCTTCGTGTCCCTGGAGGTGGCGCCGTCGCTGGCCACCGACACCGCCGGCACGGTCGACGCCGCCCGCAACCTCCACGAGCGGATCTCCCTCCCCAACCTCATGGTGAAGATCCCCGCCACCAAGGAGGGGGTGCCGGCCATCCGCCAGATGATCGCGGAGGGGCGGAACATCAACGTCACGCTCATCTTCTCCATCCCTCGCTACGAGGAGGTGATGGAGGCCTACCTCTCCGGCCTGGAGGCGCTCGACGTCGCGGGCGGTGACGTGTCGCAGGTCCACAGCGTGGCGTCGTTCTTCGTCAGCCGCGTCGACACGGAGGTCGACCGGCGGCTGGAGAACCTCGGCGCAGGGGCGGCAGCGTTGCGGGGCAAGGCCGCCGTCTCCCAGGCGCGCCTCGCCTACGACCGCTTCGGTGACCACTTCGACGGCCCGCGCTGGAAGGCGCTGGCCGACAAGGGCGCCCACGTGCAACGCCCGCTGTGGGCATCGACCTCGACGAAGAACCCGGCGTACCCGGACCTGCTCTACGTCGACAGCCTCATGGGCCCCGACACGGTCGACACCATGCCGGACGCGACCGTGGCCGCCTTCTTGGACCACGGCACCGTCGAGCGCACTGTCGACTCCGACGTGGACGGCGCCAGCGCCCACCTCCAGCGCCTCGCTGCAGCGGGCGTCGACATGGCCGACGTCGCACGGGTCCTGGAAGAAGAGGGCGTCGCCAGCTTCGCGAAGAGCTTCGGCGAGCTCATCCAGTCGCTGTCGGACAAAGCCAACGCGGCGCGCACCCGCAACTGACCTCGGCCACCATGCGGGGCGTTTAGTCTGCTCGCCGTGCACGGACAGCTGACGGTCGTCGACGACCTCCCCGGCGCCTTCGCCGGTGCCGTGGTCGAAGCCTGGCAGGCCCGGACGGGCGAGCTGTTCAGCTTCGCCCTGTGCGGGGGCAGCACAGCCCGACCGTGCTACGAGCGGCTCGCCGCCGAGGGCCTCAGCGCCATCGACTGGCTGTCGGTCAACGTCTACTGGGGTGACGAGCGCTGCGTGCCGCCCGACGACCCCGACTCCAACCAGCTCCTCGGCCGGCAGGCACTGCTCGAGCGCGTCGGAGGGGCAAACGCGGTCTACCCCATGGACTGCGAGGTCGGCCCTGACGCATACGCCCTGCGCCTCGGGGAGGTCGGCAAGCTCGACGTCATCCACCTCGGCATGGGGCCCGACGGCCACACGGCGTCGCTGTTCCCGGGCTCGGAGGCCCTCGGCGCCGACCCGGGACAGCTCGTGGCCCGCAACGTCGACCCGTCCGGGCGCAACGAGCACCCCCGGATGACCCTCACCCTGTCGGGGATCGCCAGGGCGCGCCTCGTCATCTTCACGGTGGCGGGGGCCGGCAAGCGGGAGACGCTGCAGGCGGTCGTCGACGGCGCCGACCTACCCGCCGGCCGGGTGAGCGCTGACCGGGTGCTGTGGCTGGTCGACCGGGAGGCCGCCCCCCGACGCCTCCCCGCTTCGTGAGCCCGGTCCGCCCGCCGTCCGCCCGGACCACAGGCGACACGGGGCTCGACCGCCGCCTCGAGGAGCTGCTCGACGCCGCCGGCGTGACCGCCAACCGTGACCAGCTCCTCGAGTTGCTCGTGACCGTCGTCCGCCTGTCCTCGGACCGTTCCGACCGCCTCGACCTGAAGATCGCCAGCGCCGCCTTGCGGGAGATGGCCGACGGCTTCGAGCTGTTCGCGCCCTACCGCTCCGTCCGCAAGATCACCATGTTCGGCTCGGCCCGCACGGCGACCAGCGACCCCCTCTACGCCCAGGCCCGCGACCTCGCCGCCCTGCTGGCCTCCCACGGGTGGTCGACGGTCACCGGCGCTGGGCCGGGGATCATGGCCGCCGGCCTCGAAGGCGCCGGAGCGGACCACGCCTTCGGCATCAACATCCGCCTGCCCTTCGAGCAGGGGGCGAACGAGTTCATCGCCTCCGACCCGAAGCTCGTGTCGATGAAGTACTTCTTCACCCGCAAGCTGCTGCTCATCAAGGAGTCCTACGGGTACGCGGTGCTCCCTGGGGGGTTCGGCACCCTCGACGAGGCGTTCGAACTGTTGACGCTCCTGCAGACCGGAAAGGCGGAGCCGGCCCCCGTCGTGCTGCTGGACGTCCCCGGCGGGACGTACTGGCAGAACTGGGAGGCTTTCGTCGTTGGAGAAGTAGCGGCCCGACGTCTGATCGCCGACGATGACCGGCGGCTGTACACCATCGTCGACGATGTCGACGCCGCCGCCGCCGAGATCCTCGGCTTCTACCGCAACTACCACTCGCTGCGCTGGGTCGGCGACACGCTCGTCATCCGCCTCGAGCGGCGGCCCACCGAGGTGGAGGTCGACGATCTCGCCGCCCGCTTCGGCGACATCGTGCGGGGAGCGATCGCCGTCCTCGACCAGCCGTTGCCCGCCGAGCGCCGGGCCGAGCAGCTCCCCGAGCTGGCCCGCGTCGCCCTTCGCTTCGACCGGGTGTCCTACCCGCGCCTGCGGGACCTGATCGTCGCCATCAACCAGCTGGACAGCGCCCCCCCGCCGATCCGGTTGCGCTGAGCTCGGATCAGTTCCCGTCGTCTGGCTCCCCGAGGACACCGATCGCCTTGTCCACCGCCCGGCGGGCGCGCGTCAGCCTCCTCTCGTCGACGGGGGGCTCCACCCCTGCGCTGTCGATGGACTCCCGCAGCCGCTGGATGGCCAGGTCGGCGAGCTCCTCGCTGATGGCCTGCAGCCGTTCCCGTATGTCGGCGAGCTCCCCGGCCATTGGCAGGAGGCTACGCCCGGCAGGTCGTGGCCGCCGGGGGTGGCCGCCCGCTCAGCAGGTAGGCGTCCACCACCTGCTGCACGCACCGGCTGGCGAAGTAGCCGGTGTGGCCGTAGCCGTCGCGGGTGACCAGCACGCCGTGGGCGAGCTCCCCGGCGAGCGAGCGGGCCCAGGCGTAAGGCGTCACCGGGTCGTGGGTCGAGCCGACTACGACGATGGGGGGTGACCCGGGGGCCCGGATCGGCCCCACCCGGCGCGTCGCCGGGACCGGCCAGGTGGTGCACTGCACCTCGCTCTCCAAGTCGGCGAGGCCGAACACCGGCGCCTGCCGGGCCACCGCCGGGGCGGCCGCCTCGATCGCCGCCAGGCTCGGAGCAGGGGCATCCTCACAGTCGACGGCGGTCTCGGCCTCGATCGTGTTGGCGTAGCCGCCGCCGGCGTAGCGCCCGACGTAGGAGTCGAACATCGCCAGCGCCGGGCGACCGTCGCCCCGGGCGGCGGCGGCGATGGCCTGGCCGAGGGCGCCCCACCCGGCGGCGGGGACGTACAGGCCGGCGACGGTGGCGTAGAGCAGCACGGTCCGGTCGACCACCTGGCCGCTGCGAGGCGCGGCGAGCGGGCGTCTCGCTGTGCGGGCGAGGAGCCGCTCGTAGGCAGCGACGACGCCGGCGGCGGTGCTGGCCGGCCGCCAGCCGCAGCGGCCGGCTGCGCAGGTGGCTGCGAAGGCATCGAACTCGGCCTCGATGGCTCTGGTCTGCGCGGCGAGCATCGCCAGGGGCCCGACGGCGGGGTCGATGGCGCCGTCGAGCACCATGGTCCCGACGCGACGGGGGAACAGCTGGGCATACGTCGCCCCGAGGAGGGTGCCGTAGGAGAAGCCCAGGTAGCTGAGCTTGGCCTCGCCCAGCGCCGCCCGGATCCGGTCCAGGTCGCGTGCCGCGTCGATCGTGCCCACATAGGGCAGGATCCGGCCGCTGCGCGCCACGCAGCCGGCGGCGAAGCGGCGGTCGAGGGAGGCGAGGGCAGACCACCCGGCCGGTGCCGTCGGCATGAGATCGGAGGTGAGGTAGGCGTCGAGCTGGCGTGGCGTCCCGCAGGTGACCGGGTCGGAGCGCCCCACCCCCGGAGGGTCGAAGCTCACGACGGCGAAGTGCTGCCGGATCGGGAGGGGTAGCGCCGGCCAGGCCAGACCGAGCCAGTCGACACCCGAGACGCCCGGCCCGCCCGGGTTGACGACCAGCGTGCCGACCGCCCGCCCGGTGGCGGGATGGCGGTCGAGGGCCAGGCCGATCGTGCCCTTGGCCGGGTCGCCCGGATCGAGCGGCACCTGCAAGGTGGCACACTCGAAGCCCGCCGGCCCCTGCCCGCCCCTGCACGCCGCCCAACGCAGCGGGCGGCCAGCAGCTGGCGCCTGGGCCGTCGTAGGCGAGGTCGGCGCCGGGGCGGGCGGGCCGGGGGACCCACCGGCGCCGGCGCCGCTGCGGCCTGGGCCCCCGCAGCCAGCGGCGACGGCGGCGACGGCCGCCAGGCCGGCGGCGAGGGCCGGGCGCCACCGGCGGCGGCGTGGGAAGGGCACGCCCCGGGAGGGTACCGACGGCCCGAGTACGGTGCCGGTCATGGACGACCTGCTACTGCGATCCTGGTCGGCGCGTCACCGGGAGCGGATCACCGGCGAACTGCTCGAGCTGCTGCGGATCCCGTCCATCTCGGCGGACCCCGCGCACGCCGGCGACGTGCGCCGCAGCGCTGAGCACGTCGCCGGCCTGCTTGGCGCCGCCGGCCTCGAGCACGTGCAGCTGCTCGAGACCGGCGGCGGAGCCGGGCTGCCCGCCGTGTACGCCGACTGGCTCCGCGCCGGCGGCGACAAGCCGACGGTCCTCGTCTACGGCCATCACGACGTCCAGCCCGTCGACCCGCTCGCCGAGTGGGGCGCGGCGCCCTTCGACCCGGTGATCGTCGACGGCGAGTGCCGGGCGCGCGGCGCCATCGACGACAAGGGCCAGGTACTCTACGAGATCGAGGCCGCCCGCGGCCTGCTGGAGGAGCGGGGGGCCCTGCCGGTGAACCTCAAGTTCCTGGTCGAAGGGGAGGAGGAGATCGGCAGCACCCACTTCGAACGACTGCTCACCGACGAGGGGGAGCTGCTCGCCTGCGACGTGATCGTCGTGTCCGACACGGGGATGATCTCCCCGGAGGTGCCGTCGGCAACGGTCAGCATGAGGGGGCTGGTGGGCTTCGACGTGGCGGTCCGCACGGCGTCCATCGACCTGCACAGCGGGATGTGGGGGGGCACCGTCCCCAACGCGGCGCGGATCGTCGCTTCCCTCGCGGCGTCGCTGCACGACGGGTGCAACCGTGTCACCATCCCCGGCTTCTACGACCGGGTCGCGCCGCTGTCCGAGGCGGAGCAGGCGTCGCTCGACGCCCAGCCGTTCGACGAGCGCGCCTTGCGGGCCCAGGCCGGCGGGGTGGCGTTCCTCGACGGCGAGGAGGGCTACTCGCCGCTGGAGCGGATCGGCGTGCGCCCCACCGCCGAGGTGGTCGGCATCCGAGGCGGCTACGCCGGCCCCGGGATGAAGACCATCGTGCCGGCGACGGCCGGGTTCAAGGTCGCCCTCCGCCTGGTCCCCGACCAGCGGCCGGAGGAGATCGATGCGGCCTTCCGGGCATGGGTGGCCGCCCGGGTCCAGCCCGGCGTCGAGGTGACGATCACCGGGGAGGGCGGCGTCGTGCCGGCGCGCACGCCCATCGACCACCCGGCGACCCAGGCGCTCGCCGGTGCCATCGAGGCGGTCTGGGGCAAGGCGCCGCTCTGGACGCGCGAGGGCGGCAGCGGCCCGGAGGAGGCGCTCGGGCGGGTGCTCGGGGCGCCCGTGGTGTTCCTCGGCGTCGGGCTGCCCGACGACCGGATCCACGCCCCCAACGAGCGCATGGTCATGGACCAGTTCTGGAAGGGGCTGCTCGCAGCCGCCGAGCTGCTCGAGCGCCTGGGCCGGCTCCGCTGATGGGAGGCACCCCCGCCGACGCGCACGAGTGGGTGAGCTTCGATGACGACGTGGAGGAGCGGACCTGGCTCTTCGACGTCACCTTCCTCGCGTCCCGTTGGCACTGCATCTTCGGGCGGGGCTGCCAGGGGGTGCTGACCGGGCCCGCCCCGGAGCTGGTGCAGGGCTGCTGCTCGTACGGGGCCCACTTCACCGACGACGCCGACGTGGCGCGCGTCGAGGCGGCCGCCGCCACCCTCGGCGCCGGGGAGTGGCAGTTCGCTGCTCGCGGCCGGCGCAACGGGGTGGTGCGCACCGACCGGAGCGGCGCGCGGACGACCCGCATGGTCGGTGGGGCGGGCATCTTCCTCAACCGCCCCGGCTTCGGCGCCGGGCCCGGGTGCGCCCTGCACCAAGTCGCCACCCGCCGCGGCCAGCTGCCTCTCGAGCTCAAGCCGGACGTCTGCTGGCAACTGCCCCTGCGGCGGGAGGAGGCGGTCGATACCACGGGCCGGGTGATCAGCACCATCACGCAGTGGGACCGCCGCCACTGGGGCGGCGGCGGGGCGGAGCTCCACTGGTGGTGCACCGAGGCACCCGAGGCGTTCACCGCCTCCAAGCCTGTGTGGAGGGAGATGGCCCCCGAGCTGATCGCCCTGGTGGGACCGGCCACCTACCTGAAGCTGGTGGCCTACCTGGAGTCCCGCCCGGCGCGGACCGTGCTCCCCCACGCGACCACCCGTCCGGTTGTCACGTCACAGTGACGTATCAGGCGACTCGGCCCAGCCGGCCGGCTCGTACTCCTCTTCCTCGTCCTCCATGGCGAGGCACCACGTGGCGTGGTCGGCTCCCGGCCTTGCGCCGCACTCCGGGCAGGGCTCGATCAACTCCTCGTTGGAGCGCTTGAGCGCACGCGCTTCCTCGAAACGCCGATGCCGTCCCTTTTTCACGTGCCGCTCCCGTCGCTTCGAGCTTGAACCGTGACCTTCCGCAGTGTACCGCTGCCCTCCCGGCCAAGGTGACCGCGTCGCAGGGCGGCGGGAACCGGAGCCTAGGCGTTCACCGCCGTAGGCTGGTGCCATGGCCGACGACCTCGACGTCGACGCGATGATCAGCCGGTTCCGAGCCCGGGCGAAGGCAGTCCGCCAACGGCCCCTGCCCCCGGTCGAGGGTGCCGAGCGCAAGCGGTTCGTCGACCAGATGCGCGTCGACTTCCAGGACTACGCCATGATCGGCGACGCCGAGGGCCGCCTCGACGGCGGGATCCTGACGCTGCGCATCGATCTTCGACCCGATGGCGACCGTCAGGGCGAGAGCGGCGACCGCCAGGGCGAGAGCGGCGACCGTCAGGGCGAGAGCGGGTAGGGCGAGCAGCGGGTGAGCGGTTGGTGGGACCGCTCCTCGACGACCAGCCCGCCGGCGCCGTCGAAGGCGATGGCCGCGTCCCCCGAGACGAGGCGACGGAGGGGCTCGCCGACCAGATCCGCCCGCCACCCGGACGCCAGGCGGCCGCGGCCGTCGCCGTTGAGGAAGGCGACCAGGTCCGCCCGCGTGGCGAGGATGGCGGCGTCGATGGACTCCTCCCGGGCCAGCTGGGCGACCCAGGCCATCGCGAGCGCCACCGCCGGCCGCAGCTCCCGGGGCACCTCATCGCCCGGCGGCGCCACGACGGCGTCCTCGGGGAGGTGCCGCCCCCGCTCGACGGCGCCGAGCAGCTCGGTGGGGACATCACCGCGCAGGAACCGTGCGTCGAGGCCCCGCACCGACGCCAGCTCGGCGAGCGAGGAGGGGGGGCGGTGGGCGATGGCCTGAACCGCCAGGTCGGGGAGGACGAAGCGGACGGGCACGTCGAGGTGCCTGGCCCGTGCCTCGCGCCAAGCCGCCACCTCCCGGGCCACGCCACGCGCCTGGCCCCGCAGCTGGCGGGCGTCCCGCAGCCGCCACCAGGCTCGGGTCGGGTCGGCTGGGATGGCCGCCCGGGTGCGCACCAGCTCGCACTCCTCCTGGGCCCACGCCAGGCGCCCCCGCCGCTCCAAGTCGGCATGGATGGCGTCGGCCAGGTCGAGGAGCCACTCGACATCGGCGGCGGCGTAGCGAAGCTGCGAGGCGCGGAGCGGGCGGGCGCTCCAATCAGTGAGGCGGTCGCCCTTGGGCAGGTCCCGGCCGAGGTAGGACCGTACGAGCGACGCCAAGGACGCCGACCCGTGCCCGGCGAACCCCGCCGCCACCTGGGTGTCGAACAGCAGCGACGGGCCCGCGCCGCACGCCAGCTGCAGGATCTCCAGATCCTGGTCGGCGGCGTGGGCTACGAGTGTGGCGGGCCGGGCGAGCAGCCCGGCGAGGGGGGCGACGTCGACGGTGGTCGGGTCGACCAGTGCCACAGCGGCCGGCCGGGCTGTCCCCTCGACCCACGACAGCTGCAGCAGCGCCAGCTGCGGCCAGTAGGTGCGCTCCCGGTGGAACTCGGTGTCGAGACCGAAGCGGTCGGCGGCCGCGAGGCGGTCGAGCAGGGCCCCCAACCCGGTGTCGTCGACGACCAGGAGAGGCGAGCGGTCGGCTCCGGGGCGGGTCACCTCCCGGTCACGCCGGCTCGGTCGCCCACGACCGCAGCTGCTCGAGGCTGCGCGCCAGGAGGCGGCTGACCTGCATCTGGCTGATGCCGACCAGCGAGGCGATCTCCGTCTGGCTGCAGCCGACCACGAACCGCAGCTCCAGGATGTGGCGCTGGCGGTCGGGCAGGCGGGCCAGGAGCGGCGACAGCTCGAGCTTGCCGTCGACCTCGGCGAGCCTCGGGTCGCGCGCACCGAGCCGGCTGGTCAGGGCACGCTCCTCGCTGCCGACGCTCGGCGCCTCCAGCGAGGCGTTGTGCCGAAGGCCGCCCGCGTCGAGGGCCTCGACGACGTCGTCGATGGGCACATCGAGTCGATCGGCGATCTCGGCGAGGGTCGGCGAGCGACCGTACTCCTGGGTGAGCTCGTCGATGCACTGCTGGGCCCCGAGGTGGAGGTCGTGGATCCGCCTCGGCAGGCGGACCGACCAGCCCCGGTCGCGCAGGTGCCGCTTCAGCTCCCCGAGGATCGTCGCGGTGGCGAACGTCGTCAGCTCGGCGCCGCGGTCGGGGTCGAAGCGGTCGACGGCCTTCAGAAGCCCGATCAATGCCACCTGGTTGAGGTCGTCGAGCTCCTCGCCACGCTGCGCGAACCGGGCAGCGAGGCTGTACGCGAGCCCCTGGTACGCGCTGACGATGCGCTCGCGAGTCTCGGGGGAGCGGCTCCGGTGGTATTGGGCGATGTCCCGCTGCATCTGCGCCCGCGTGCTCGGGGTGGGGCCGGTGCTGGCCATCGGACCTCCTCGCTCGCGGAGCCTACCGGCCACGTCCGTCAACCGCCGTAGCTCATCCGGGTGTCCTCCATGCGGCGCACGGCCGCCTCCTAGGGAACCACGTGCCAGCGCAGCCGCGGCCACGCCGGCCGCCGACCCCAGCCGGCCCGCCCGTCGAACAGGGAGGCAAGGCGCTCCAGCTCCGACGCCGGGACGCGCACCACGAGATCGTCGCCGGCAACCTCCCAGCCGGCCACCGGAGCGACCTCGAACACCAGCGCCCCGGCGTCGCCCTGCACCCGCAGCCCACCTCCCGCCCCGGACAGGCCGCGCCGCAGGGCTGGTCCGACAGCGGCCGCCGCACCCGCCCCCAGCTCCACGCTGACCCCGCCCCGCCGGGCCTGCCACCGCAACGTCCCGACCCGTAGCCCGGCCGCCGGGCGGCGGACCCTCGGGGCCGGCAGACCGGCGATCCTCGACACCCGCTCGACATCGGTGACAAGAAGGGGGTTGCCGCGTGCCAGCACCTCGACGACCGCTTCGGTCCCGTTGGCACGACACGCTTCCAGCTCGTCGGCGGTGAGGCCCAGGAGCTGCAGGAACTCCACCTCGCCCAGCGGCCCCGACAGCGTCGGCAGCCCGGGGTCCCGGACCATCACCCCGGCGGTGATGGCGCTCGCCGTGCCGAGGCGGATCGGCCCGCCGAGATCGAGGTGGTGGCCCGGGGCGAAAGCGTGGCGCGTCGTCCACACGTAGCCTGCGAGGTTGGCGAGGAGCTCCACCGCCCACAGGGGCTCCTCCTGCGCCCGGAGCCGGACGGCCAGCTCGAAGCCCCACCCCGACACCGCCCGGTCCTCCGACTGCTTCTCGTCGAGCTCGGACAGCCCGAGGGTGACCAGGTGCCAGTGGTCGCCCGGCCGGGTGACCATCACCTCGGACACGGGCCCCTGGCCCTGGAAGCGGTGCGGGGCGCGTGGGTGGTGGCGGGCGAGGACCGGACCGTCGGCGCGGCGGACCGCCTCGTCGATGGCGACCGCACCCGGGCCGGTCACCCGCTCCGGCGGCCGTCCCATTCCGGGTCGAGCTGGTGGAGGAACAGGTCGCAGCGGGACTCCTCGGCCGACTCGCCGATGCGGCCGGCCGCCGAGCGGAGGGCGTCGAGGGCCCGCAGGAAGCCCCGGTTGGAGGCATGCCGCCAGCGGACGTAGCCCGACCCGCGCCACCCGCTGGCGCGGAGGGCGTCGAGACCGCGGTGGTAGCCGA
This sequence comes from Acidimicrobiaceae bacterium, assembly GCA_027320105.1. GTDB lineage: Bacteria > Actinomycetota > Acidimicrobiia > Acidimicrobiales > Palsa-688 > JAKAQB01. Next base: position 42,662 of record DAHVMA010000066.1, read on the forward strand.
CGCGAGCGTAGGCGTAGGCCTCGACGGCGTCGTCCGACGCCTCGGCGAGCAGGGCCCATGCGAGCAGAGCCTGGGGGTGGGCCGCAGCGACGGCCTTGACGGCGTCGCGGTCGCGTGCGGCCTCCGCCGCTGCCAGGGCGACCTCGACGGCCGGTTCGAGCGGCGGCAGGACGGTCGAGGGCGGCCCGGCGGTGAACGGGATGTCGCTCATGGCGTGACCACCAGCACATGCTGGTTGCGCCGGCCGTGGCGCAGGACGATCCACCGGCCGTGGAGGGCGTCGGCCGCGGTCAGGCTGCGGTCGTCGGTCTCCCTGCGGTTGTTGACGTACAGGGCGAGCTCGCCGAGCGCCCGGCGGGCGGCGCTCTTGCTGCCCACCAGGCCGGCGGCGACGAATGCCTCCGTCAGGGTGACCGGCAGGCCGGCCGGCGACTGCGGGGCGTCGGCCAGGGCCGCCTCGAGCACGGACGCGTCGAGTGCGGCGATGTCGGGCGTGAACAAGGCGGCCGCGGCGGCCTCGGCTCTCGCCGACTCGCCAGCGCCGTGCACGAGGGTCGTGAGCTCACGCGCGAGGACGCGTTGCGCCTCCCGCCGCTGGGGTTGTGCGGCGGCGACTCGCTCGAGCGCCTCGATCGTGTCGCGGTCGAGGAACGTGAACCGCCGCAGGTAGCTGCCCACCTCGGCGTCGGCGGTGTTGAGCCAGAACTGGAAGAAGGCGTACGGGCTCGTCCGGCGGGCGTCGAGCCACACCGTGCCCGCCTCCGACTTGCCGAACTTCGATCCGTCCGCCTTGGTGACCAGCGGCGAGGTCAGACCGAAGCCGTGAACCGAGCGCAGGCGCCTGAGCAGGTCGACGCCCTCGGTGATGTTGCCCCACTGGTCGCTGCCGCCGAGCTGCAGGCGGCAGCCGTAGCGGTCGTGGAGCACCACGAAATCCCAGGACTGCAGGAGCATGTAGCTGAGCTCGGTGAACGACAGACCGTTGTCCCGTCCCTCCAGCCGGGAGCGCACCGAGTCCTTGCGGATCATCTCGTTGACGCTGAAGTGCTTCCCGACGTCGCGCAGGAACTCGAGCAGGCCGGCCGTCCCGAGCCACTCGTGGTTGTCCGCCAGGATGGCGCCCTCCTCCGAGAAGTCCAAGAAGCGCTCCAGCTGGGCGCGGATGCCCTCCCGGTTGGCCGCCAGGACGTCCGCTGTGAGCAACGCCCGCTCGTCCGTCTTCCCGCTTGGGTCGCCGACCATGCCGGTGCCTCCGCCCACGAGCGCGATGGGCCGGTGCCCGGCGAGCTCCAGCCGCCGGAGGGTGCACATCTGCTGGAGGTGGCCGACATGGAGGCTGTCGGCCGTTGGGTCGAAGCCGATGTAGGCGGTGAACCGCTCCCTGGCCAGCAGGTCGGGCAGGGCATCGTCGGTCACCTGGTGCACCAGGCCCCGCCAGCTCAGGTCGTCGAACAGAGTCACGGCCCCCAGCGTGCCACGCCGCCGGCAGCCCGGGCCTGCTGTAGCGTCCGTCCGTGGTCGCCGTCGCCCCCCTCGAGGCGGAGGTTCGCCTCCCGGGCCCGGTCGACCTCGCAGCGACGCTGTGGCCGCTGCGCCGGGGCATCGGCGATCCCTGCACGGTCATCGAGGGCACCACAGTGTGGCGGGCCACCCGTACCCCGGCCGGGCCGGGCACCGAGGCGCTGGTCGCCTCGCCCGGCGCCGGCTCCGTCCGGGCGTGGGCGTGGGGACCGGGTGCTGGCTGGCTGCTCGACCACCTCCCGGCGTTGCTCGGCGCCGGCGACGACGCCGCCGGCTTCGCCGAGCTGACCCACCGGCGCCCCACTCCCCCGCCGGCGGGCTGGGACGTGGTCGCAGCCCTGGCCCGCCGGCATCCCGGGCTGCGGATCCCCCGCAGCGGCGCCGTCGTCGAGGCATGCGTCCCGTCGGTCCTCGAGCAGAAGGTGACCGGCAAGGAGGCCCGCCGCAGCTACCGCGAGCTCGTCGCTGCCCTCGGCGACGCCGCCCCCGGCCCGCGGCCCGGTCTCCGCCTGCCGCCGGCGCCGGCCGCCCTGGTGGGCCTCCCGTCGTGGCACCTGCACCGCTTCGGCATCGAACGCCGGCGGGCGGAGACCATCCGGCGGGTCGCCGCCGGCGCCGCCCGCCTCGAAGGGGCGGTCGCCCTGCCCGCCGACGAGGCCCGGACGCGGTTGACCGCGGTGGCCGGCGTGGGGCCGTGGACCGCTGCGGAGGTAGCGCTTGTTGCCTTCGGTGATCCGGACGCGGTGAGCCTCGGGGACTTTCACCTCCCCCATCAAGTCGCCTGGAGCTTCACTGGGCGCCGGCGTGGCGACGACCGGCTGATGCTCGAGCTGCTGGAGCCGTGGCGCGGCCAGCGCGGCCGCGTGCTGCGCCTGCTCACCGCCGGCGGCATCACCACCCCCCACCGCGGCCCCCGCCAGGCGGTGCGCTCGTTCCGCGAGTGGTAGGACGAGGCGGCCCGCACCCGCCTCCGGGCGGGCATCATGTGAAGCGATGGAAGTCGGTGCACTCCTGCTCACCGGCGGTCGCAGCCGCCGGATGGGCCGCGACAAGGCGACCCTCGCAGTCGGGGGGACCACCCTGGCGGCGAGGACGGCCGCCGTGCTCCACGATGCCGGCGTGGAAGGCCCGGCCTTGGAGGTGGGACCGGGCGTGAGCGGCCTGCCCCACCTCCCCGACGGCCGTCCGGGCGCCGGGCCCCTCGCCGCTGTCGCCACCGGAGCAGCGGCCCTTCGCAGGCTCGGCTGGACAGGCCCGGCCCTCGTCGTAGCGACCGACCTCCCCCTCCTCGACACCGGGCTGCTGCGCTGGCTGACCGGCCACCCCTGCGAGGGCAGCGTCGTCCCGGTCGCCGGCGGGCGACCGCAGTGGCTGTGCGCCCGCTACGCCGGCGAGGCGCTCGCCGGCGCCGAGGCCCTTGCCACCGCCGGGAACAGGGCCATGCGCGACCTCGTCGCCGGGCGGCCCCTGCACCTCGCCGCGCAAGCCGAGTGGGCGGCGGCGAGCCCGGCGGGGCCGGCGGTGCTCGCCGACGTCGACGAGCCGCCGGACTTCCAGCGACTCGGGCTGCCCGAGCCGGACTTCGGGTACGCGGAGCTACCCGAGCCGGCACCGAGCGGGCCGGCGCCACCGGCTGCACCTGACCGGCCTGTCCCACCACCGGCGCTGCGGCGATGACGACCCGCCCCCGCCCGGTCACCGACGTGCGGGTCACGAAGGTCCGCCCCGGCCGCCACCTGGAACTGCCGGACCGGCTCACGACCGAGGAGCCGCTCGAGGTCCGTGCCGCCGGCCCCGGCGAGGGATCCCAGCCTGTCGCCGTGACCATGCGCACACCCGGCCACGACTTCGAGCTGGCGGTCGGGTTCCTCGTCAGCGAGGGACTGGTCGCCCCGGCCGACGTCGCCGCTGTCGGCTACTGCGACGCCGCCGACCCGGAGAACCGGTTCAACACCGTCACCGTGTCACTGTGGAAGCCGTGGGTGGCCCCCGCCGGGCGCACGTTCGTCGCCAGCTCCAGTTGCGGCGTGTGCGGCAAGACCGGGCTCGACCAGGTCCAGCTGGCGTGCCCGGTGCTGCCGCCCTCGCCGCCCGTGCCGGCGTCGCTGATCCCGACGCTTCCTCTGCTCCTGCGCCGCGCCCAGCAGGTCTTCGACCGTACCGGGAGCCTCCACGCCGCTGGGCTCTTCGGCCCGGGCGGTGAGCTGGCCTGTGCCCGCGAGGACGTGGGCCGGCACAACGCCGTCGACAAGGTGATCGGCAGGCAGGTGCTCGACGCTGTGAGCGGTCGGTACCGCGACGGGCGGCCGCCATGGGTCCCACCTCCCGGCGAGGGAGTCCTCATGGTGTCAGGGCGGGTCAGCTTCGAGATCGTTCAGAAGGCGGCGATGGCCGGTGTGCCAATCATCGCCGCCGTCTCGGCTCCGTCGAGCCTCGCTGTCGCCGCCGCCGAGCGCCTCGGGCTGACCGTCGCCGGCTTCGTCCGCGGCGACACCTACACGATCTACAGCCACCCCCAGCGGATCGCCCTCGACGCGTGAGCCCCGGCGGCCTCCATGCTCGCCGGGCGCCCCCTGAAGCAACACAGGCACGGCTACAGGCGACCCAGGGCCGCCGCGGTCGCCGCCGCCGGCCGCGGGCGGACCGCCCGAGCAACGGCCCGCTCTGCGGACGGTCGGTCAGACGCGACGAACGTTGGACGCCTGCAAGCCTTTGGGGCCCTGGTTGATGTCGAACTCGACCTGCTCGTTCTCCTCCAGGTTGCGGTATCCGCTGCCCTCGATCGCGCTGAAGTGCACGAACACGTCGGGACCACTCTCTTGGGCGATGAACCCGTACCCCTTGTCGGAGTTGAACCATTTCACGGTTCCGGTAGCCACCAGCCATCCCTCCTTTCCTGGCCGGTCCGGGCCTCTTGCCCATCCTGCCCGGCGGCCTCCGGCACCCCTGCCGGGAGGGACTTGCTCGACACCGATGCTGCGCCCTCGGGCCGGGAACGGTAGCACGCCACACCCTGCCTGTGCGTACCCTGAAGTTCCATGACCACGAAGGTCGCTGTCGTCCCCCACACGCACTGGGATCGCGAGTGGTACGCGGGATTCCAGTATTTCCGTTCCCGACTCCTCGATGTCCTCGCTGACCTGCTGGACCGGTTGGAGCGAAACCCGGCACATCGCTTCTTCCTGCTCGACGGCCAGATGGCGATGATCGACGACTACCTCGCGTTGCGGCCCCGGGATGCCGAACGGATCCGCGAGCTGGTGCGGGCAGGACGGCTCTCGATCGGCCCTTGGTACGTCCTCATGGACGAGTTCCTCGTCTCCGGTGAGACCATCGTCCGGAACCTGCAGCTCGGCTTGACCCGCGCCGCAGCGCTCGGCGGGCACCTACCGGTCGGCTACCTTCCCGACATGTTCGGCCACATCGCTCAAATGCCCCAGATCCTGGGCGAAGCCGGATTCCGGGACGCGGTGGTGTGGCGAGGCGTTCCCCACGCCGTCGACCGGACGGCCTTTTGGTGGCGGGCCCCGGACGGCACCACGGTGCGGGCGGAGTACCTTCCGGCGGGATACAGCAACGGTGCATCGATTCCCGCCGACGCCGAGGGGCTCCTGCGGCGCCTCCGTGCCCATCACGCGCAATTGGCACCCTTCCTCGCTGGAGAAGGGTCGCTGCTGTTCATGAACGGCACCGATCACCAGGCGCCGCAGCCATGGCTCCCCCAAGTCGCCGACGCTGTCAACGCCATACAACAGGAATTCGAGCTCCGCATCACTCCCCTGGCCGAATACCTCGCCGAGGCGCCGACCGCTGCACTGCCCTCCTGGACCGGCGAGCTGCGCAGCAGTGCCCGGGCCAACCTGCTCATGGGCGTGGCCTCCAACAGGGTCGACGTGAAGATCGCGGCTGCCCGGGCCGAGCGCTCCCTCGAACGGCTGGCAGAGCCGCTCGCTGCCCTGTGGCTGCCTGCCGAGCGCTGGCCGGGCGAGCTGCTCGACGAGGCGTGGCTCCATGTGGTGCGCAACTCGGCGCACGACTCGATCTGCGCCTGCTCCGCCGACGAGGTCGGTGTCGCGGTGCGCCACCGCTTCGCCGAGGCGACCACCATCGCCGACAGCGTGATCGGCGCCGTGGACCGCCACCTCGCCGGCGCGTTCCGCCGGCCCGGCACCATGGTCGTGAACCCGAGCTCCCGCACCCGGTCGGGTCTCGTCGAGATCCTCCTCGCCGGCACGCAGGCGCCACCGGGGACGCAGCTGGTGGACCGCGCCGACGCCGGGTCCGTCGAGCGTGAGGTGTGTGGACGCGACCTACCCCACGTGCTCGCCGAGCTGACACAGGCGGGCTGGCTCGACGACGGTCGGGCCACGGAGGCGAGCGTCGAGTGGACGCCGGCCGGCGTGCGGCTGTCGCTGACGTCGGACCGCACCCGGGTCTCCGACACCTCGCTCCGACCGGTGGACGCCACCATGGCGGAAGCCACCGCCCAGGCGGCCGCCAACCCTGACAAGCCGCTGTGGGTGCGCGTCGAGCGCCCCGCCAGCGTCCGGGTGCTCGCCCGGGTCCGCGAGGTGCCGGGGCACGGGTGGGTGTCCCTGCCCGGCCCGGGCGGCGAGCAGGGCGTGCAGGCCGGCGAGCAGGGCGCCGGTGGCGAGCAGGGCGTGCAGGCCGGCGACAACTGGTTGGACAACGGCGTGGTGCACCTGGCGGTCAACCCTGCAGACGGAACGTTCGCCGTCAACGGGCTCGCCGGCATGGACCGCCTCGTCGACGGCGGCGACGCGGGTGACACCTACAACTTCTCCCCGCCCGCCGAGGACCTCGTCGTCGAACGCCCCGACTCGGTGACGATCACCCTCCTCGAGGACGGGCCGGTGCGTGGGCGGCTCCGGGTGCAGCGACGGTTCACTTGGCCGGCGTCGGTGGAGGACGGCCGGCGGGTCGGGACACGGGCAGTGGAGGTGACCACGGTCCTAGAGCTCCACGCCGGGGAGCCCCTCGTGCGGATCACCACCTGCTTCGACAACCCGTCCCGCGACCACCGCCTGCGCTCCCTCTTCTCGCTGGCCCGCCGGGCAACCGGCTCGCGGGCGGAGTGCGCCTTTGGCGTCGTGGACCGGCCGCTGACGGCCGAGGGCGGCGACGGCGAGGTCGGGTTGGCCACCTTCCCTTCGCGACGGTTCGTCCAGGCCGGGGGCGTCACCCTCACCCACGAGGGCCTGCTGGAGTACGAGGTCGTCGACGACGGATGGCAGCTGGCCCTGACCCTGCTGCGGGCGACCGGCGTCCTGTCGCGCCCCGCCCCCAGCCTCCGCCCAAACGCCGCCGGGCCTCCCCTGCCCACCAACGACGCCCAGCTCGTCGGCCCCCTCGAGCTTCGCTACGGTGTCGCCGTCGGCGACGACGTCGACCCGTGGTCCCTCGCCGAGGCAGCCTGGGTACCGCTGCGGGTCGTCACGACGGCGGGCGGGGGCGACCTGCCATCCACCGGGAACCACCTCCGGGTCAGCGGCGCGGAGGTTTCCGCCCTGCGGCGCGTCGGCGGAGCGCTCGAGCTGCGCGTCTTCAACCCGGGCGACGCCCCCACGCTCGTCGGCGTCGAGAACCGCTCCGGCTGGGTCGTGGACCTGCGGGGCCGGCCCAGCGAGCGATGGAAGGGCTCGTTCCCCCTCCGCGCTCGGGGCATCGCCACCGTCCGCCTGGACGAACCCGAGCTCGGCTGCACCAGCTCCGAGGAGCCGGCGCAGCCCGACACCGCTGGATCCTGAGCGGGCCGGCCGAGGTGACGGCAAGGCGGCCGCAGGGCGGCCGCAGGGTGATCGCAGGCGGGACGTCACGCGGGCGCTTTGAGTCCTGCCCCGCAGAGCACGACGACCGTTGCCGGCGACCGGGAGTCGCCGAGGCGCTGGCGGTACGCCGCCCAGGCGGCAGCCGCCGTCGGCTCCACCCACACGCCCCGCCGGGCGAGGTCGGCGCGGGCATCGAGGATGGCACGATCGTCGACGGTGACGACCCGGCCGCCGCAGCGATCGAGTGCTGCGACGATCTCCGGCTGGCGAGGGGGCCGGGCGATCGCGATGCCGTCGGCGACCGTCGGCCCCGTCGGGTCGAGCCCCGCCAGCGGAGCGCAGGCGGCAGCCTGGACGGCGACCACCCTGGGGACGGCCGAGACCCGTCCCGCCGCGGCCAGCTCGGCGAACCCGGCGGTCACGCCGAGCACCAGGGTCCCGTTGCCCGCCGGCACGACCACCACCTCCGGGGCGCGGCGGCCGAGCTGCTCCCACAGCTCGAACGCGACCGTCTTGACCCCGGCGACGAAGAGGGGCTGGTAGACGTGGCTCGCGTAGAACCAGCCGGGCTCGTCGGCCCGGGCGCGGGCCGCCTCCGCCGCCGCCTCCCGGTCCCCGGCGGCGACGCGGACCGTAGCGCCGTGCGCCTCCATGGCAGCGATCTTGTTCCCTGACGTGCCGCCAGGGACCCAGACCTCGGCGGCCATCCCGGCTCGGGCGGCGTAGGCGGCGACGGCGGTGCCGGCGTTGCCACTGCTGTCGACCACCACCCGTCGCACCCCGGCACCGGCGGCCGCCGCCATCACCACCGCGGCACCCCGGTCCTTGAACGAGAGGGTGGGGTTGATGAAGTCCAGCTTCCACCAGCAGCCGTCGCCAGCAGGGACCAGGGGCGTCAGCCCCTCCCCCATCGTCACAGCAGGCGCTGCGGCGAGCGGCGGGAGCGTCGGCGCGTAGCGCCACAAGGACCAGGGGGCGTCCGCGGCGACAGGGTCGGCGGCAACCGGACCGCGAAGGCCGAGCAGCCCGCCGCAGTCGCAGCGCCACACCGCCGCTGGGACCGGATACGCCCGCCCGCACGCCCGGCACCACTCCTCCCATCCGGAGGCGGCGGCCGCCGTCACGGGAACACTCGGTGCCGGCCCCTTGCGGCTCGCTCGGCGGCTCCGCGCCCGCCTCGCCGCCCGGTGGCAGGTCCCGCCAAGCGGTCAGTACCTCGCAGCCGGGTCGACGAGACCCACCAGCGGCTCGCCCGCGGCGAAGCGGGAGACGTTGGTCGAGATCCGCTCAGCAAGGAGGGGCCGGAGCATCTCCCAGGTGTTGGCCGTGTGGGGCGTCATGATGCAGTTGGGCGCCGACCAGAGGGGGTGGCCTTCGGGGAGCGGCTCCGGGTCGGTGACGTCGAGGGCGGCACCCGCGATCCACCCCTCCCGCAAGGCCTCCACCAGGGCGTCGGTGACGACGTGGCCACCGCGGGCCACGTTGACGAGCCATGCCCGCCGGTCCATGCGGCGCAGCTGCTCCTCGTCGATGATGCCTGCGGTCTCGGGTGTGAGAGCGAGCGCCAGGTAGACCACCAGCGCCCCCGGGAGCACGTCGGGTAGCTCGGCGAGGCTCACGGCACGACCGGCGCCCTCCACCGGCTCGGGCCGGCGCCGCACGACGGTGGCGTCAACCTGCATTGGGGCCAGCAGCCGCAGCAGCTCGGTGGTGATCCCACCCCCGCCGAGGATCACGACCCGCTGGCCGTAGAGGCTGGTGCCCTTCTGCTCCCCCCAGGAGCGGGCGACGATCCGCTCGGGCAGGTGGCGAAGGCCGGCGAGGGTCAGCGCCAGGGCGTGCTCGGCGACCGGCTGGGCGAAGCTGCCCTTGGCGCAGGTCCAGGTCCGGGCCGGGTCGACGACGCCGGCCGCGGTGAAGTCCTCGATCCCTGCGAGCGGCAGCTGCACCCAGCGGATCGCCGGGTGGGCGGCGAGCAGCCTGCCGAGCCCCTCTGGCTCGAGCGGCAGCCACCACACGAGGCCGACGGCGTCGCTCGGATCGTCGACGGGCGTCCCGCCACCGGCCCGGATGGCGTCATCGACCCAGGACGCCGGCCGCGGGGCGACGGCGATCATGGGCGCTGGCACCGCCGGATGCTACCGAGCGGTGCGCTCCTCACCGGTTGCCTCCAGATTGAAGTCGTGCACGTCCTGGCCAAAGCTGCTCCTCGCGGCTCGACGAGCCTGCCCAAACGCTCCACGCGCCTGTTGGAGCTCGGCCCCGCGCCGTAGCAAGGCGTGTCAGCCCGGGCGCCGGCCCCACGAACGGGTTTCGCTGCCCGGTGGGCAGCACCGCCGGCCCCGGCTGATCGCACCCGCCGCCCCCGCCGGCCGGCCCGGATCAGCGCACCCCGCGGCGTCCGCCTGCCCAGCTGCTCACATCCGCTCGGGGGCGGTGATGCCGAGCAGGCCCAGGCCGGCGGACAGCACCCCCGCCGTGTAGGCGCACAACAAGAGGCGCCCGTCGCGAACCTCGGCCGGCGCCCGTAGCACCGGGCAGCTCTCGTAGAACGCCGTGAACGCCCCGGCCAGGTCGAAGAGGTAGCTGCACAGCTTGTGCGGGCTGTCGGTGCCGATCGTCGCCGCGACGGCGGTGTCGAGCTCGAGCAGCGCCACGGCGAGGTCCCGCTCGGCCGGCGAAGCCAGCACAGGAGGGGTGGCATCGCCGGCGAGCAGGCCGGCTGCGTCCAGCCCCGCCCGCCGGAAGATGGACCGGATGCGGGCGTGGGCGTACTGGAGGTAGGGGGCGGTGTTGCCGTCGAAAGCCAGCATCCGGTCCCAGTCGAAGACGTAGTCCCTGGTGCGGTCGGTCGACAGGTCGGCGTACTTGATGGCGCCGACGCCGACCGCCTCGGCCACGACCTGCGCCTCACCGTCGGGCAGGTCCGGGTTCTTGGCGGCCACCGCGGCAGCGGCCCGCCCCACGGCCTCGTCGACGAGCTCAGCCAGCTTCACCACGTCGCCGGCCCGGGTCTTGAACATCTTCCGGTCGGCACCGAGCATGTTGCCGAACATGACGTGAACCGGCTCCTTGCCCTCTGGGATCCATCCGGCGAGCCGGCCGACGGCGAACACCATCTGGAAGTGCAGGGCCTGCGGCGCTCCCACGACGTAGAGGGCGACGTCGGCGCCGAGCCGGCCGAAGCGGTCCCGGAGGGCCGCCAGGTCGGTGGTGGCGTAGTTGTAGCCGCCGCCGGACTTCTGCACGATGAGCGGCAGCGGCTCGCCCTCCCTGTTCGCGAAGCCTGGGGGGAACACGCAGCGTGCTCCCTCGCTGTCGACCAGCAGCCCCTTCTCCTCGAGCTCGGCCACGACGTCGGGCAGCAGGTCGTTGTAGAAGCTCTCGCCGACCACGTCCTCGGGTTGGAGCAGCACGCCCAGCCGGTGGTAGACGCTCGTGAAGTGGGCCACGCTCAGGGCCACGTACTGGCGCCAGAGCTGCACGGTGTCGGGGTCGCCGGACTGCAGCAGCACCACGCGGCGCCGGCTGCGGTCCTGGAACACCTCGGAGGCGTCGAACGCCTCCCGCGCCTGGCGGTAGAAGCCTTCGAGGTCGCCGAGGGAGAGCGCCTCCCGGCCGGCGTCCCCCGACTCGAGCAGGTACTCGATCAGCATGCCGAACTGGGTGCCCCAATCCCCCACGTGGTTCTCCCGGATCACGCGGTGGCCGGCGTCGGCGTACAGCCGGCAGAGGGCGTCGCCGATGATCGTCGTGCGCACGTGGTGGGCCGCCATCTCCTTGGCCAGGTTGGGCGAGGAGTAGTCGATCACCACCGTCAGGGGGCGGTGGGCAAGACCCCTCCCCAAGCGGGGGTCGGCGGCGGTCGCCGCCAGCGTGGCAGCGAGCCACCCGTCGTCCAGGACCAGGTTGACGAAGCCCTTGGGGCCGGCTTCGACCTTGCTGAACACCTCGCCCAGGTCGGCGGTCGCGACGATCTCGGCGGCCACTTCAGCGGGCGGCCGCCCCACCCGCTTGGCGAGGGGCAACGCCCCGTTGGCCTGGAAGTCGACGCCCGGCTGGCCGGACGGCCGCAGAACCGGGTCAGCGCCAGGCTCCAGCCGGTCGAAGGCGGGCTGGAGGCGGGCAGCGACGAGAGCGAGGAGGCCGGCCATCGCCACCCATCGTCGCGGGAACAGCAGGGGAAAGGCGAACCGATTCGGCGGCGCCCGCCCCGCCCCACGCGTGCGACCCCTCCCCGAGGGCGCGGGTAGCCTTCAGCTGCTCATGCCTGCCAACACCACGCCGGCACTCCGCTTCCAGGCGGTGGACCTGGACCGGCCGGCGGTGCCGGTGCTGCGAGGCGTCGACTTCGTGGTCGGAGGGGCCGAGCGCTGGGTCGTCCTCGGCCCCAACGGCGCCGGGAAGACGACGTTGCTCGAGGTCGCCTCCGGGTACCTGCAACCGACCCGTGGGCAGGTGGAGGTGCTCGGAGAGCGCCTCGGGCGGACCGACGTCCGCTCCCTGCGGGAGCGCGTCGGGCTCGTCAGCGCCTCGGTGGCCAAGATGCTCGAGCCGCGCCTCACCGCAACCGAGGTGGTGATGAGCGCCGCCCACGGCGCCCTCGAGCCGTGGTGGCACCGCTACGACGCCACCGACAGCACCCGTGCCCGGGATCTCCTCGAGGCAGCCGGCTTCGGGCACACCGCCCAACGGCCATGGGGTGTCCTGTCCGAAGGCGAGCGCCAGCAGGTGCTCCTCGCCCGGTCGCTCGTGGGGGAACCCGAGCTGCTGCTGCTCGACGAACCCGCTGCCAGCCTCGACCTCGGCGGCCGGGAGCGCCTGGTCGCCCGCCTGGGCGAGCTGGCCGCCGACCCGGGCGCGCCGCCGACCGTCCTCGTCACCCACCACGTCGAGGAGATCCCGGCCGGCTTCGACCACGTGCTGCTCCTGCGTGAGGGTCGGGTCGTCGCAGCCGGTCCCGCCGCGGAGGCGATGACGGCTGAGACGCTCTCCGCTACGTTCGGTCTTCGCCTCGCCCTCGACGGTGTCGCCGGGCGCTGGTCGTGCCGGGCGGTCTAGGCGGGCGGCGGGGTGGCGCACATGGGAACAGAGGCGGATGGCGACGTGACCGACATGGGTGACGGAACCGTGCGTGTCCGCGTGCGCATGTGGCCGATCGGTGTCCGGCTCGGCGGCGGGCATCGGTTGCGGCTGCAGGTCTCCGGAGGCGCCCACCCGCTCTACGCC
>DAHVMA010000084.1:0-5684 GCA_027320105.1 Acidimicrobiaceae bacterium
GGTCTCATCCTGGAGGTGCGGGCGGAGGGTTGGGTGGCCGTCGACGAGACTGGCGAGCTGACCGACCTGCGCTGGCCGGACTACGGCGCTGCCAACACCACCGCCCTCCGGCTCTGCGACGAGCTGCGCTGCCGCCAGTCCCGGGGCGAGCCCGCTGTCTGGCCGTGGCCGGAGGTGGTCGCCTTCACCCGGAGCCTCGCCGCCGAGTACGCCGGCGCCTGGAAGCAGGGCACCGACACCACCGCCGGCGCCCACCTGCTCGCCACCGAGGCCATCGGAATCCTCACGGCGGCGCGCTTGGTCGCCGGCCGGCAGGACGGCGTCGTCGCCCGCCCGGCCGCCGCCCGCTACGCCGCCGCCCCGGCTGGCGCCACCATCTCGGCAGGGGGCACCGAGCAGATGAGCATCGTCACACCCCCCGATCACCAACAGGAGGCCGAGGCGTGAACGCCGTCATCCAACACCTGCCGACCGCACCCCTCCTGCCCCGTCCCGAGCCGGGTCGGATGCGGCCACTGCGGGCGGGGATCCGCAACGTCTGGGAGTACGACGACCAGGAGTTCTGGTTCGAGGGCGGCCGCCTCATCCTGCGGGGGCAGAACACGGCGGGGAAATCCAAGGCCCTCGAGGTGCTGCTGCCGTTCGTGCTCGACGGGGACACGCGCCCTGAGCGCCTCGACCCCTTCGGCGGCCGCATCAAGACCATGTACTGGAACCTCGTCGAGTTCGACGACGAGCGCTCTACCGCCACCGGGTACGTGTGGGTCGAGTTCGGCCGGGTCGACGACGAAGGAGTCGAGCGGTTCGTCACCTGCCTGGTCGGGATGCGGGGGCAGCGTTCGACCCGCAAGGTCGAGACCTGGTTCGCCGTCACGCCCGGGCGGATCGGCGTCGACGTGGAACTGGCACCCGGCGGTACCCCGCTCACCGCCGAGCGGCTGCGCGAGGCCTTGCCGGACGGCAGCGTCTTCTCCCGGACGGTGCGAGACCATCGGGCGGCCGTCGACCACGCCCTTTTCGACCTCGGTCCCGACCGCTACGAGTCGCTGCTCCACCTCCTCGTGCAGCTGCGCCGGCCCAAGCTGTCCGAGAAGCTCGATCTGGCCCGCCTGCGGGAGTACCTGAGCGAGGCCCTGCCGCCGCTCGAGCGCTCGCGGATGGAGTCGCTGGCGCAGGCGTTCGCCCGTCTCGACGAGGACACGGCGGAGATCGAGCGCCTGGAGGCCGCCGCTGGCGAGCTGCACCGCTTCCTCGACCACTACCGGGCCCATGCACGTCTCCAGACCAGGCGCCGGTCCGACGCCGTGCGCAGCGCCAACACCCAATTCGACAAGGTCACCGAGACCGAGCGCCGCCAGCGGGAGGCCCGGGACGTCGCCCTGGCCGCCCTCGAGCGGATCGACGTCCGGCGGGCAGGGCTGGCCGACGCCGCCCATCGGCTGGAGGGGCAGCTGCGGGGCCTCGACCTCTCCAAGGTCCACGCCTTGCGAGCTGTCGAAGAACGGGCACGCGCCGCGACCGACGAGGCCGTGCGCCAGTCGGACCGGGCCGTCGCGGACCGGGAGCGGGCCGATGCAGCGATCCGGGAGTCCACGAGCGCTTCGGCTGACGCGGCGGCGGCGACCCGGCGGTACGAGGAGGCGGCGGGCGCCGTCCTCCCGCTCGCGTCCGACGCCGGCCTGGCCGCAGAGCACGAGCTCCACGCCGAGCAGCTGGCGACTGAGCCCCGGCGCGCCCGCGCCGCTCTCAGCGGAGCCGCTGACCGCCGCTTGGAGTTGCTCGTTGCCCTGCGCCGGGCGGCGCCGGCCGCCGCCGCCGCCCTGGACCGCATCGCCGCCGCCGAGGGCGACCGGGGCCTCGCCGACGCCGACCTCGACACCGCCGGCCACAACCACCAGACGGCAACCGAGGCGCTGGAGGCCGCCGCCGCCGACCTCCTCCGCGCCGTGCTCGACTGGGCCGCTGCCTGGTACATCCGACTGCCCGCCGGCGCCGAGTCCGACGTGGTCGACGGTGTCCTCGCCGGCCAGAGGCCAGCTGCGGGGCCGTTCCTCACGGCGGGGCGCGAACACCTGCACGGCGAGCGCCGGCGGCTGGCGACTGCGATCACCCGCGCATCGGAGCAGCGCGCCGCCGCCGAGAACGAGCGTGCCCGCGTCACCGCCGAGGCCGACGACGCGCCCCCGACCAGGCCCGGCCGCCCTGCCGAGCGCCCCGACGGCCACGCCCCGTTGTGGGAGTGCGTCGACTTCGCCCCCGACCTTGACGCCGCCCGCCGGTCCGGCCTCGAGGCGGCCCTGGAGGCCTCCGGCCTGCTCGACGCCCTCGTCGCTCCCGATGGCGATCTCCTCGATGCCGGCAGCCTCGATACCTGGATCAAAGGCGCCGCTGGCGGCCCGGACGGCGACGTCGGCACCGACGGCCGGGTGGGCACGTGGCGGGACGAGCCGGCGGTGGACGGGCTCGTCCCCGTCGCCGGGGGACCGGTGGGCGGGGACGCCGTCGCCCGGGCCCTCGCCGGCATCGCGGCGGCGGCGGTTGTCCGCACCGACGGCCGCTGGCAGGTAGGGCCCCTGCACGGCCGGTGGTCCAAGGATGCCGCCGAGTACATAGGCGCGACCGCCCGCGCCGAGGCACGTCGGCGGCGGATCGAGACGCTGACCACCGAGATCGATGCCCTCACCGCCACCCTTGCCAGCCTGGCCGGCGAGGACGAGGCCCTGGTCGCCGAGTTGGGCCGCCTCGACGATGCCGAGCGCGCCTGGCCCTCCACGGACCCGCTGCGGGACGCTTCGACCGAGGCCGTCCGGGCTCTGGCGGCCGTAGCCGAAGCCCGGGAGACCCTGGCCGTAGCCGAAGCCCGGCTGGCCCAGGCACGGGAAGAGGGACAGGCCGCCGTGGAGGGTCTCCGCCGCGCCGAGGACACCGCCGGATGCCGGGCGGCCGGCGTGGAAGCCGCCATCGACGCCGTGCGCGACTACCGCGAGGCGCTGGCTGCGCTCGTCGCCGACGCGGAGCGCGCCGGCGAACGCCGATCCACGGCGGCCGCGGCCGCCAGCCGGGCTGATGCCGCCGTGACCGAGGCAGGCAGGTCCGAGGCCGAAGCCGTCCACGCCCGCGCCGTGGCCGCGACCGCCCGCGGCGAGGCCGACGAGCTCCGAGGGACCGTCGGCGCGGACGCCGAGACCGTCCTTGCCCGTCAGGCCGCCCTCAGCGCCGAGCTCGAGCAGGCCCGGGCCGAGGACCGGCGGCTCGCCGAGGAGCGGGACGCCGCCTCCCGCCAGGAGAGCGCGGCGGCCGCCTTGCTCGCCCAGACCGAGGAGGAGCGGATCCAGCGGGAGGCCGAGCGGGCAGCGGCCCTGACCCACCTCGCCGAGCTGGCCGGCACCGAGCTGGCGCGGCTGGCGCTCGGCCCCGTGCCCGACAGTCGCGCCCTCACCCAAGTCACTGCCGGCCTGGCGTTCGCCCGAGCGGCCCACGACAGGCTCCGCGACGTCGAGGTCGACCAGCGCGTACAGGACGATGTGAACAACCGCCTCCACAACGGCTACAGCGTCCTCAGGTCGCAACTCGGCGCAGACTTCGACCCCTACCTCGACACCAGCGACGGGCTCGAGGTCTGCTACGCCACCCTCAACGGTGCTGTGGTCGGCGTCACCGACCTGTCGGCCGCGTTAGACGACCAGATCCGCCGGCGCCGCGAGACGCTGTCCGCCGAGGAGCGTCAGCTGATCGAGCGCCACCTGCTCACCGAGATCGGCTCCCACCTCGGCGACCGTGTCCACGCCGCCTGGGACCTGACCCGGCGCATGAACCAGCAGCTCGCCGAGCACGCTACGCGGGGTGGCGTCACCCTCCGGTTGTCCTGGGAGGTCGCCCCCCAAGCCGGGCCGGCCGCCGAAGAGGCCATGAAGCTGCTGCGGCACAACGTCGGACTCCTCGACCAGAGGGAGCGGGCCGCGCTCGCAGCCTTCCTCCACGAGCGGGTGCGCGCCGCCCGGGACGCCGGCGAGGGCAGCGACGTCGTCGAGCGGCTGGCCACCGTCCTCGACTATCGGAGCTGGCACCACTTCACCGTCCACCTCCGCACCCCCGACGGCCGCGAGCAGCGCATGACGGCCCACACCCACGGCGCCGGCTCCGGCGGCGAGCAGGCCAAGCTTGCCCACCTCCCGCTGTTCGCCGCCACCGCCGCCTATTACAGCTCTGCCCGACCCGACGCCCCGCGCCTGCTGATGCTCGACGAGGCATTCGCCGGGATCGACGACAGCGAGCGGGGCGACTGCATGGGCATGCTCGTCGGGCTGGACCTCGACATGGTCCTCACCAACTACGCCGAATGGGGCTGCTACCCGGAGGTGCCCGCCGTCGCCGTCTACCACCTCGAGCGCACGCCAGGTCAGCCCGGCGTCGTCGCCCTGCGCTTCGTGTGGGACGGCGTCGATCGCCGGGAGGACGACCCCTGGCTCGACTCCCGGGAGCCGCCCGAGCGTGGCCTCTTCGCCTGACGTCCTCGCCGACCCCCGCCTGCGGCCGTTGTGGGGGGCGGTGCACCGCCGCCTGGAATCGGTGGGTGCCGGGGGGAACCTGACCGGACCCGCCGTCCACCTGCGGGACCTGGCTCCCGACGAGCGGGCCGCCGTCGACCAGCTCCTCGGCGCCCGCTCGCGGGGAGCGACGGTCCGCGTGCCCCTCGACCGGCTCGACCGGCGGCTACGGGATCGGACCGGCCGGTCGCTCGGCTCGGTCGTCGAGGACCTCGTCGGGCCGCGGCGTGACCGGCCGGCCGAGCGAGCCGCCCTCGACGCGACCTGGAAGCGGCTGACGTCGCACCCCGCGGTCGCACGGCACCCGGCGCTGGAGGGGTGGCTGGCCACGACGCGCTGGCGGACGGAGCCGGACGACGTGATGGCCGGGCTCGACGTCCTGGCCCACCTCCCCCAGGCGATCCGCGGCGGGCGCACCCGCCTGGCCGCCCGGATCCTCCACGACGCCCACGCCCTCGACCCGGACCGGCCAGCCGGTCGCATCGTGCTCTCCGCCCTCGCCCACCGCAGCGGTGAGCCCGTTGTCAGCCTGCGGGCGGCCGACCGCCGCCGGTTGTGGGCGGAGGTGGGTGTGCTCTCCGACGATGTCTCCTCGACGGTGCTGACCCTCGGGTTGCGACCCGTACCCACCGGTCCGCTCACCGAAGCGGCGGACCGGTGGGCCGAGGCCGCCGTCCCGCTGCCCGTTCCTCTGGCAGCCGTCCAAGCCGAGGCGTGGCGGGTGGCTCCCGGAACTCTGGTGTCCGTCTGCGAGAACCCCTCCGTCCTCGCTGCTGCCGCCGGTTCTGGGGCGACGATGGTCTGCGTCGAGGGCCGCCCCCGCGTGGCCACCACGCTCCTCCTGCAAGCGCTCGCCGCCGGCGGAGCGTGCCTCCGCTACCACGGCTACTTCGGCGCCGGCGGGATCTCCATCGCCAACGGTATGATCGGCGGCCTCGGCGCCGAGCCGTGGCGCATGGGCGTCGGTGACTACCGGGCCGCGCTCGTCGGCACCGCCGCCGGGCGGCTGCGCCCCCTGCGGGGTGCGGTCCCCGAGGCCTGCTGGGACCCGCAGCTGGCGGCCGTCGTCCGCGCCGCCGGCGTGGAGGTCGAGGAGGAGCTCGTCCTTGACGTGCTGCTCGGAGACCTCGACACTGA
>DAHVMA010000094.1:0-15222 GCA_027320105.1 Acidimicrobiaceae bacterium
CCGCCCCCCGCCGGCCTGCCCTGGCCAGCCTCGTCCTGACCGGAGCCTCCTCTAGGGCCCTGACTGCGCTACCCTCGGCCGGTCCCCCGAAGGCCGGGGTGACCTGCGCGATCCCGGGCACTCCCACGGTCGCCGGCCCCGCGTCGGCGCACGTGCCCGGAATTCTCGAACCGATGGGAAGGAACGACCACCATGGCTGTTGTCACGATGCGGCAGTTGCTCGAGGCCGGCGTCCATTTCGGGCACCAGACCCGGCGCTGGAACCCGAAGATGAAGCGGTTCATCTTCGGTGAGCGCAACGGCATCTACATCATCGACCTCAAGCAGACCCTGGAACGCATCGACGTCGCCTACTCCTTCGTGCGCGACATGGTCGCTGGCGGCGGATCCATCCTCTTCGTCGGGACCAAGAAGCAGACGCAGGATCCGGTCTCCACCTACGCCACCCGTTGCGACATGCCGTACGTCAACGAGCGTTGGCTCGGCGGGATGCTGACCAACTTCAACACCATCGCCGGCCGGGTGAAGAAGATGCAGGAATACCAGCGTATGCGCGTTGCCGGTGATTTCGAGGCCATGCCCAAGAAGGAGGCTCTGATCCTCAGCCGGGAGCTTGACAAGCTGGAGCGCAACCTCGGCGGTATCCGGGGCATGAACCGCCTCCCGGACGCCGTTTTTGTCATCGACACCAAGAAAGAGCATATCGCCGTTACCGAGGCGAACAAGCTTGGGCTGCCGGTCGTGGCGGTGGTGGACACCAACTGCGATCCCGACGTGATCCAGTACGTGATCCCGGGCAACGACGACGCCATCCGGGCGGGCACGCTGATGTGCCGGGTGATCGCCGACGCCGTTGAGGAGGGCCGCTTCATAGCCGCCCGCCGCGCCGCACGCAGTGCCGGGGCAGCGGCCGGTGCACCTGCGGCGCCCCCCGTGGTCAGCGCAGAGGAAGAAGCCCGCCGCGCCGAGCAGCAACGCGAGGCTCGACGGCAGGCGGCGCTGCAACAGCAGGAGCGCGAGGCCCGCCTGGCCGAGACGGCGCGCCGGCGGGACGCCGGCGAGGCGGACGTGCCTGCGGCGGACGTGCCTGCGGCGGAGGTCCCTGCGGCGGAGGTCCCTGCGGGGCGGGGCTCCGGGGCCGACGATGTCGCCGGGGCGGCTGCGCCTGCGGATCAGGTCGCCGGGGCGGCTGCGCCTGCGGATGGTGCGGCCGACACCCCCGCCGCGCCGGCGGAGCCCGCCGGCGCCGAGAGCACGACGGCGGGCTCGGACCCTCCGGAGCCAAGCGCCGTGGAGAGCCCCGGATCCGGGGCGGTCGCTGGCGTCGAGGCGGCAACCGGCCTCCAGACATCGGCGGACCGGCCGGCCGATTGAACCGAGCCGAGCGCCCGCCTCCGACGGAGTGGGCACGACGGACACAACCCCCCACCAACCGAAGGAAGACCATGGCAGAGTTCACCGCCAAGGACGTGAAGGCGCTGCGGGACGTCACCGGCGCCGGCATGATGGATGCGAAGCGAGCGTTGACCGAGAACCACGGTGACTTCGACGCAGCCGCCCGGTGGCTACGCGAGCGTGGTCTCGGCAAGGCCGCCGAGCGGTCCGGCAACGAGAACGCTGAAGGTGCCGTCGCAGTCGCGGTCACGCCGGACGGGAAGGCGGCCGCGCTGGTGGAGGTCAAGTCGGAGACCGATTTCGGCGCCAAGTCGCCGCAGTTCATCGGTTTCGTCGAGGATCTCGCCCGGGCCGTCGCCGCCGGAGGAGACGCCGCCGTCGACTCGCGCAACGAGGCCCTCGACGACCTGAGGGTCACCCTCAAGGAGAACATCGAGCTCGGACAGGTCGTCCGTTTCGAGGCTGCCGACGGCGACGTCCTCGACACGTACCTCCACGTCCAGAACGGGCGGGGCGTCAACGGGGTACTCGTCGAGGTGGCCGGCGGTGACGCCGAGCTCGCCCACGACATCGCCGTGCACGTCGCCTTCGGGCGACCCCGTTACCTGACGCGCGACGAGGTCCCGGCTGCCGAGGTCGACGCCGAGCGCGCCACCGCCGAGAACCAGACACGCCTCGAGGGCAAGCCGGAGACGGCGCTTCCGAAGATCGTCGAGGGCAAGCTCAACGGCTGGTACAAGCGGGTGCCGGGCGGGGTCCTCCTCGAGCAGCCCTACGCCAAGGACGACAAGCAGTCGGTCGCGCAACACCTCGGCAAGGCGTCGGTGGTCCGCTTCGCGCAGGCAGTGATCGGCGAGTAACGCGGCGGGGCCGGCGGAGGTGGCGGGCCGGCGGAGGTGGCGGGCCGCGCCGGGATGGCGGGGCCGGCGCAGGCGCTCCAACGGTGTGGACAGGGCTCCCGGTAGGAACAGCGGGGGAGTGAGGCCCCGTCGCACCGCCCCAACTAGAGTCGACGGACCGTGGGTGAAACGTCGATGCCGTGGAACCGCGTCGTGCTCAAGCTGTCGGGCGAGGCCTTCGCCAGCCCTATGGCCGACGAGACGATCGACGGCGCAGTCGTCGATCGCATCGCCAAGGAGATCGCCGAGGTGAGCAACGACCTCGGAGTGCAGATTGCGATCGTCGTTGGCGGCGGCAACATCTGGAGGGGTGCGACCGGTTCGGCGTCGGGCATGGACCGGGCCAATGCGGACTACATGGGCATGCTCGCCACCGTCATTAACGCCCTCGCCCTGCGCGACTCCCTCGAGCGCCAAGGACAGCCCACCCGCGTGCAGACCGCTATCGGCATGTCCGAGCTGGCCGAGCCCTACATCCGACTGCGGGCGATCCGCCACCTGGAGAAGGGCAGGGTGGTCGTGTTCGCCGCCGGCACCGGCAACCCGTTCTTCACGACCGACACCGCAGGGGCTCTCCGGGCCGTCGAGATCGAGGCCGACATCCTGCTCAAGGGAACCCACGGCAGCTCGGACGGCGTCTACGACGCCGACCCGGCGACCCATCCGGGCGCCCGCAAGCTGGTCGAGGTGAGCTTCGACGACGTCATTGCGAAGGACCTGCGGGCCATGGATCTCACTGCCATCACCCTCTGCAAGGAGAACGGCATGCCGATCCTCTACTTCTCCGTCATGGAGCCCGGCAACCTGCGTCGCGCCCTGCAGGGGGAGCGGATCGGTACGCTGATCCGCTGATGGACGAGGGATACGTCGCAGCCGTGTTCGAGGATGCCCGGGACAAGATGTCCCGGGCCGTCGAGCACGCCCGTGGAGAGCTCGCTGCCATCCGCACCGGGCGGGCAGCCCCCGCCCTGGTCGAGAAGCTGTCGGTCGACTACTACGGCTCGCACATCCCCCTCCAGCAGCTGGCGGGCATCCAGGTGCCGGAGGGCAAGGTGCTGGCGATCACGCCGTACGACAAGGGGTCATTGAAGGCCATCGAGAAGGCCATCCAGAGCTCCGATCTCGGCGTCAACCCTGCGAACGACGGCACGGTGATCCGCCTCACCTTCCCGCCGCTCACCGAGGAGCGCCGCCGGGCCATGGTGAAGGTGGCGCACAACAAGGCCGAGGACGGCCGGATCGCCGTGCGCAACGTCCGCAGGGCGGCGCGCAAGGACTTGGAAGCCCTCGAGAAGGATGGAGAGATCTCCTCCGACGAGCTCGAGCGAGCCGAGAAGGAGCTGGAGCGGCTCACCCACGAGCACGTGGCGGAGATCGACCGGGGCTTGCAACACAAGGAGGATGAGCTGCTCGCCGTCTGACGGCGGCCCCCCGGCGAGTACCGGGGGGTGGAGTACCGGGAACAGAACCCCGACCAGCGGCCGAGCGAGGAGGTGTCGGTGACGGACCGCAACGACCGATCGACGGACCGCCGCCCGGCGGAGGGCGTTCGGATCATCGGCGCCGAAGAGGCGCAGGCGGCGCTCGAGGCGGGCCAGGCGGCCGGTCGGCGGGCGGAGGACGAGTTGCGCTTCGGCGACGTGCCGCCGGCTCCTTCCGGTCCCCGACCCGCCCACCGCTTCCCGCTGCCGGATTCGGTGGACCCGGCTGTCGCCGTGCCCCGTCCGCCGGTGGCGCCGCTGTCCCAGACCAGCCCCCAGATCCGCGCCCCGCGGGCGGCTGACGCCGCCCGGGGCGCCGAGCGCCGGGCCGGCCAGTCCGGGGCCGGGGCTGGCCGGGGCGAGGCCGAGGGGGACGAGGTTGACCAGCACGGGGCCGGCGGGAACGAGGCGGCGCTCGATCGGGCCGCTCCCGGCGAAGCGCCACGAGGCGGTGCGCAACGACGCAGAGCACCACGCGGTGCGACAACCCGCGGCGGGACAACCCGCGGCGGGACAGCACGCGGTGGGACGGCACGCGGTGGGACAGCGCGAGTCGACGCGCCGCACGGCGGGGTGGTGAGCAGCGAGGTGGTGAGCGGGGTGGTGAGCAGCGGCGGGGTGAGCGGCCCGGTGAGCCTCTTCGCGGAAGCCGAACCTACCGGGCGCGTTCGCGCCTTCGAGCCGCCCTCGGCCACCGACCCGACCGCGTCCGCTCCGGCCGAACCCGCCGAACCCGCCGAACCCGCACCGCTCCCGCGCGCCGAGCCGCCCCCCGCCGGAGACCCGCTCGGCTCCGGGCTGCGATGGGCGACGCCGGCCGGAGAAGGTGAGGGTGCCGGCGGGGACCGTGGTCGCTACGACAGCCGATGGACGCCGGCGGGCGGCCTCGACGACGACCCCAAGGGCGACGACCTCGGTGGGGGCTACCCCCGAGACGACGATCCCGGGGATGCGTGGGCGGACCTGCCGGCGGCGGACGACCCGACGGCGGTCAACCTGCCGGTGGCGAGCCCGCCGGTGGTCGACCCGTCGGTCGAGCCTTCCTGGGACCGGGCGCTCCTGTGGCCCTCGCTCTGCGACGAGCCCTTCCCGGGCGCCGAGGACCCCGACGACGGCTCCGGCGGCGCAGACGCCCCCTGGCGGCCTCCGGCCACCGCAGCCGCCACCCGAGCGCGCATCCCCGCCCCGCCGCCCCCCGAAGAAGGCATCACCGTCGTCGGCTCCACCGACATGCCACACTGGACCGACCCGCCGACCGGTGAGGTTCCGATAGCGATCGCCGACCTGGCTGGTGAGGATGAGGACACCGGTAGCGGCGCCGGCGTGCGCTGGCGCAGCCCCCACGACGACTGGGAAGACAGCCCCGACGTCGAGGAGCTCGCCGGCGACGACGTACGGGTTGGGGCCATGCAGGACCGCAGCGAGGAGTCCGACATGTTCTCCTTCGACGAAGCCTTCGAGCGGCTGGAGGAGGAGCGCTCCGGATCACATCCGGTGGTGCCCTTCGACGACCTCGACGAGGACGAGCCGATCCGAATCGGCGGCCGGGGCGCTACCACCGCCCCAACCGCTACCACAGCCAGAGGTGCTGCCACCACCAAGAGCGCAGCCACCGCCACCATGGCGCGCCCCCCGGCAGGCACGCGCCGGCACCTCACGCCGGCCGCAGGCGGCCGGGCGCCCCTCGGCCGCTTCGACGACGATGGCGGCGCTCCCCAGGACCTTGCCAGCCGCGTCGCCGTCGGGGCCGGACTGGGTCTGCTGGCGATCGCCGCCTACGCGGTCGGCGCCAAGGCGCTCCTCGCCCTGGTGGCCATCGCCCTCGTAGCCGCCGCCGGCGAGACCTTCAGCATGCTGCGCCGCAGCAGCGGGTTCCGGCCCGCCACCCTGATCGGGCTCCTGGCCACCATCGGGTTGGTCCTCGGAGCGTGGTGGAAGGGCATCGACGCCCTCCCGCTGGTGCTCGCCGTGACCTTGGCCGCCACCATGGTCTGGTACCTGCTCGGGGTCAGTGGTGCCCGACCACTGGCCAACGTGATGGCCACGCTCACGACCGTGGCGTGGGTGGGGCTGCTGGGGTCGTTCGGGGCGCTGCTGTTGCGGGCGCCGCACGGCAAGGGGTTGTTCTTCACCGCGCTGGTGACGGCCGTCCTCGCCGATGTGGTCGCCTTCTTCGGGGGCCGCGCGTTTGGGTCGCACCGCCTGGCGCCCCAGGTCAGTCCGGGCAAGACGGTCGAGGGCCTCGTGGCCGGTGCCGTCGCCGCCCTGGTGGTGGGGGCAGTGCTCGGCCACCTCATCCAGGGGTGGGGCGGCTTCAAGCACGGTGTCCTGCTCGGCGTGGTGGTGGCGGTGTTCGCGCCGATCGGCGACCTGTTCGAGTCGCTCATCAAGCGCGACCTCGACGTGAAGGACTCGGGCCACACCCTCGCCGGCCACGGCGGCCTGCTCGACCGGTTCGATTCCCTCCTGCTCGTGCTGCCGGCCTCCTACTACCTGGCCGTCGCCCTTCACCTTGCCTGACCAGACGACCGTCAGCCTCGTCGGCTCGACCGGTTCCATCGGTACGCAGGCCATCGACGTCATCGAGGCGGAGCCAGACCGCTACAGGGTGACCGCACTGGGAGCGGCCCGGTCCGTCCAGCTCCTCGCCCAACAGGCCCACCGCCTCCGCCCCGCCCGGGTCGCCCTCGCCGACCCGGGCGGGGCGGCGGAGCTCGCCCGGCTCGTGCCTGCGGGGACCGAGATCCTCGCGGGCGACGGCGCCCTCGAGGCCATCTCCGTCGACGCCGATGTCGTCCTCAACGCCGTGGTGGGCTTCGCCGGCCTGCCCGTGACCCTGGCAGCGCTGCGGGCCGGACGCCGCCTCGCCCTCGCCAACAAGGAGTCGCTGATCGCCGGCGGGCCGGTCGTGCAGGCGGCCCGGGCGACGCCGGGGGCGGAGATCGTCCCGGTCGACTCCGAGCACTGCGCCGTGCACCAGTGCCTGCGCTGCATTCTCGACGAAAGAGGGATCGGATCCCTGCCGAACCCTCCGCTGTCCCCTCTGCGCCGGGTGGTGCTCACGGCCAGCGGCGGTCCGTTCCGAGGCAGGTCCAGGGCCGAGCTGGCCGAGGTGACCGTCGCCGACGCCCTCGCCCACCCCACCTGGTCCATGGGGCCGAAGATCACGATCGACTCCTCCACGCTCATGAACAAGGGGTTGGAGGTCATCGAGGCCCACGAGCTCTTCGGCGTCGGCTACGACGACATCGATGTCGTCGTGCACCCGCAGTCGGTCGTGCACTCGATGATCGAGACGCGCGACGGGGCTACCATCGCCCAACTGTCGATGCCGGACATGCGACTGCCCATCGGCTATGCGCTGGCATACCCAGACCGGATATCCACCCCGTTCGGGGCGATCGAATGGAGCGGCCTCAGCCGTTTGGAGTTCGAGCAGCCGGATCGGGAGGCCTTTCCATGCCTCGACCTCGCCTACCGAGCGGGCCGGGACGGTGGCAGCGCGCCCGCCTGCCTCAACGGTGCCAACGAGGTCGCCGTCGACGCCTTCCTGCAGGGGCGGATCCGCTGGGTCGACATCCCCGATGTCATCGCCGAAACGCTCGACGCCCATGTCCCCACGGCGCCCGGTACCGTTGCGGACGTGCTCGACGCCGACCGCAGCGGGCGGGACCTGGCCCTCGCCGCCGTCGGGCGGCGGTGAGCAGCGGCACCGCGAGCGGGCGCGGGCTGCGCACCGACCCGCTCGGCCTGGCACGCCACCACGACTGGGAGGAGCCCGCCGCGGAGGACCCGGGCGACACGCCCTCGTCGCGGCGCGCGCTCGCCCGCCTCGTGCTCGTCGTTGCCGCCGTCCTCGGTGCCGCCTACGCCGCCGGCGCCGGCATCGGCGAGACCGCCGTCCTCGTGCTGTGCCTGGTCGCCTGCATCGTGGCCCACGAGCTCGGCCACCTCATCACGGCCAAGTCGGCACGGATGAAGGTGACGGAGTTCTTCGTCGGCTTCGGGCCCCGCCTGTGGTCGGTCCGCAGAGGCGAGACCGAGTACGGCGTCAAGGCGCTGCCCCTCGGTGGTTACTGCCGGATAATCGGCATGAACAACCTCGAGGAGGTCGACGCCGCCGACGAGGCGCGCACCTACCGCCAGAAGCCGGTCTGGCGCCGGCTGTCGGTGGCCGTCGCCGGCTCGGTGATGCACTTCCTCATCGCCTTCGTGGTGCTCTTTGCCATGTTCGCCTTCACCGGCGACGTCTCCGGCTACCTGCCAACCCCTCCCGGCAACCCGATCACCGCCATCTACGGCCTCCAGGGCGGACCGAGCCCCGCCCAGGACGCCGGCTTCCACCTCGGCGACCGCATCGAGGCGATCAACGGCCGGCACTTCTCCACGTTCACGGCCATGCAGCACTACATCCAGGCCCGGCCCGACCGCCGCCTCGCCGTCCTCGTCGACCGCCACGGGCACCTGCTCACGCTGCAGCCCCGGACCGTCAACCTCGAGCAGGTCGGGGTGAAGGGCCTCGGCCCCTCGGCGATCACGGTGCACAAGCCGACCGGGTTCATCGGCTTCAGCCTGTCACCCGTGGTTCACTCGTCGCTGGGAGCCTCCGTCGTCCACGCCGCCGGCGACTGGGCGCACATCTCGGGGGCGACACTGGCGGCCTTCGGCCGGCTCGTCACCTTGCACGGCATCCAGAGCTACTTCCACATGCTCGCCAGCGCCAAGGCCGCCGCCAACCCCGGGCCGCACTCGGTCCGCTTCGAATCGCCTGTCGGCATCGTCGTCCTGCTGCACCGCGCCGCCGGCGCCGGCCTGGCGTGGGTCCTCTACCTGCTGGCGGCGATCAACCTGTCGCTCGGCATCTTCAACATGATCCCCCTGCTGCCCCTCGACGGCGGCCACGTGGTGATCGCCCTCTACGAGGGGGTACGCAGCCGGCGGGGGCACCCGTATCACGCCGACGTCGCCAAGCTGATGCCCGTGTTGTACCTGGCGATCGGCCTCATCGCCTTCATCGGGCTCAGCGCCTTGTTCCTCGACCTGCGGCAGCTCGCCACCTGAGCGGGGCGGGGAGCCGGCGTCACCGTACGCTGCGGTCCCTGGCCCCATGCTCCGCGTGCAGGAGCCCAACCGCCGGCTCGGAAGTAGCCTGCGGGCGTGAGCCTTCTCGCCTCCCGCTATCCCCGCCGCCCGACACGCCAGATCATGGTCGGTTCCGTGCCGGTCGGAGGCGGCGCCCCCATCACCGTCCAGTCGATGACGATCACCAAGACCGCCGACGTCGAGGGCACCCTCGCCCAGATCTACGCCTTGAAGGCCGCCGGCGCGGACATCGTGCGCTGCACCTGCAACGAGAAGGAGGCGGCCGAGGGCCTGGCACGGATAGTGCCCCGCAGCCCCGTGCCGATCGTGGCCGACATCCACTTCCATGTCGAGATGGCCCTCGCCGCGCTGGAGGCGGGTGTGGACTGCCTCCGCCTCAACCCGGGCAACCTCCGCAAACCCGAGGAGATCAAGCTCGTTGCCCGGGAGTGCAAGGACCGGGGCGTGCCGGTACGGATCGGCGTCAACGCCGGCTCGCTCGATCCCCGCCTGTACAAGAAGTACGGCGGGGCAACGCCGGAGGCGCTGGTCGACTCGGCGCGGAGCGAGCTCGGCCTGTTCGCCGAGGTCGACTTCGACAACGTGAAGATCTCGGTCAAGGCGTCCAATGTTCCTTTGATGATCGAGGCGTACCGTCAACTCTCCGAGGTGGTCGACCACCCGCTGCACCTCGGGGTGACCGAGGCGGGGCCGCCCCCGTCGGGGACGATCAAGGCCACGGCGGGGATCGCCACGCTGCTCGCCGAGGGGATCGGCGACACGATCCGCTACTCGCTCACCGCCGACCCCGTCGAGGAGGCGAAGGCGGGTCGGACGCTCCTGGAGGCGCTCGGGTTGCGGGAGCGTTCGTCGGTGGACCTGATCGCCTGCCCGGCGTGCGGGCGGGCGGAGATCGACGTCTACAAGGTCGCCCAGGAGGCCCAAGCTGCTCTCGAGACGCGCGCCATCCCGCTGCAGGTCGCCGTGATGGGCTGCGTGGTCAACGGCCCCGGGGAGGCCCGCAGCGCCGACCTCGGCATAGCAGCGGGGCGCCACCGCGGGCACCTGTTCATCCAGGGCCAGATCGTGCGGGTGGTCCCCGAGGACGAGATGGTCACCGCCTTGGTGGAGGAGGCCGAGAAGCTCGTGAAGGAGGGCGTCGCCGCCCGGCTGGCGGCGGCGGACGAGGGCGCTGCCCTCGAGGCGGAGAGGGACCGGCGGGAGTTGCTCGACGCCAAGGGTGCCGACGCCAACCAGAGCGAGGCACGCGTCGAGCTCATCGAGCGGCGGCTGCGGGACGCCGCCGGCGGCGGCAGCTAGGGGGTGATGTCGCCAGCCTCGGGGGCCTGCACGAGCACCGTCATCTGGCGGACCGACTCCCGCAGGTCCCGGCCGTCGACCCAGGCCCGGCCGGCGTGCTCCATGCGGGCGTAGAGGGCCTCGTCGGTGGCGAGCTGGCGAACGGCGTCGACCAGCCCGGGCACGTCGCCGGCCTCGAGGGCCAGGCTGCGGCGCACCATCTCCTCGGTGGAGGCCTTGCCGTGGCCGGCAAGGGGGCGGAAGGCGATCGTCGGGCGGGGTGTGCGAAGCGCCTCGAGGACAGTGACGCCGGCACCGTTGGTGACCACCACGTCGCCGGCGGCCATCAGCTCGTGCATGTTGTCGACGTAGTCGAACACGACGAGCCGCTCCCGGGGCCGCCCGAGGGAGCGGAGGTGGGCGGCGAGCTCGGCGTTCTTGCCGCAGACGGCGAGCACCTGCATGGGCGGCTCGGCGTCCGAGAGGGAGCAGACCGCTTCCTCGATCCCACCGAGCCCCCACGCCCCGCCGGTCACGACCACGACGAAGGCGCCGGCGTCGAGGCCGAGGCGGCGGCGGGCGTCGTCCTTGCCGACGGTGCCGAACGTCGGGCGTACCGGCGGCGCCCCGATGAACATCCCTTCCTCGAAGCCGGGGGTGCGGGCATGCTCGGGTGCGGTGTCGTACATCACGTAGGTCTGGTCGATGCCCGGGTAGGTCCAGAGGGGGTGGACGTGGAAGGCAGGGATGTAGGTCACCATCGGGATCCGGACACCCCGTCGGTTCCGCAGCCAGTCGAGTGCCGCCGACCCGAACGGGTACGTCGAGATGATCAGATCGTCCGTCCTCGCGGCCACGAACGCCTCCAGCCGGCGCCCGAAGAACGACCCGATCGCCGACTTGGCCAGCGCTGCGAAGCGGTCGGACTTGCACAGCCAGTCGTAGAACACCTCGTAGGTGAGCGGCACGACCTTCATCTGGAACCCGTAGCCCCAGCTGGCGGCCCGGGCGAAGGGGCGTCCCCACAGCTCGAGGGTGTCGAAGCGCTCCACCTCGCAGCCGGGCCACACCTCGGCGATGGCCGAGGTGAGAGCCGCTGCGGCCGCGTTGTGCCCCTCACCCATCTCCGCCGAAAGGATGAGCACCCGGCCCGGGTACGGACCCTGCGAGGCTATGGGCGGGGCTTCTGCTCCCGGTACGATCTCGATCTCCCCGGTGCTCATGTCCTCGCTCTCCACTGATCCTGTGTCGCCTTTGCTGCCGTGCTGATCGCCGGGATCGTCCTTGCGCTCTTCTGCGGGCTGGCGAATGCGGCCGCAGCAGCGATCGAGAAGCGTGAGAGTGTACGCCTCCGGGGAGGAAACGGGGTCCGGCTGCTCGCCCAGCTGCTCCGCCGGGGGTGGTGGCTCATGGCGATGGGCCTGAGCGTAGTTGCCTGGGTGAGCGAGGCGGCGGCTCTCGCCCTTGCGCCCGTTTCGGTGGTCGCCACGCTCCGCTCCACCGGGAGGGGTGGGCTGGTCCTCGTCGGCGCCCGCTGGCTGGGGGAGCGCTTCTCCCGCCGGGAGCTGCTCGGTGTGGTGCTGCTGGCCGCGGGTGGGGTGGTGGTCGCCATCTTCGCCGGGGGCGCCGGGCCACCGGAGCGGCCGCTGTCCAACGCCGTGGAGCTGGAGCTCGCCGGGGCGATCCTCGTCCTCACCCTGATCCTGCGCCTGAGCCGGAGGGGGATCGTCGCCGGTGCGGCCGTCGGCGTCCTCTACGCCGCGACCGGGATCTACACCAAGGAGATCGGCGACCGCTTCGCCCGCGTGGGCCTGCACGCCGTCATCGGGCTCGCCGCCTCGCCGGGGCCGTGGCTCATGATCGCGATGAGCGTGTGGGCGATCAGCGTCACCCAGACGGCGTTCCGCCGGGCCAACGCCGCCAGCGTGTCGGCCGCCTCGACGACGGTCGCCGGCCTGGGCCTGATCTTCATCAGCGCCGGGGTCTACAGCCGGCCGCTGGCCGCCGTGAGCAGTGCCGTTCCCTTCGCCCTGGGCCTCGTGCTGTCGGCCGCGGGTGCGATGCTCCTGGCTGTCGGCAGCGTCGATCGCGACCACGCCGAAAATGCGCCGCGCGGCGACGAGCGCGGCGCACAGACTTGACCGGGTGAGCACAGAGATCCGTACCGTTGAGGCTGGCGAGCTCCAGATGTGGGGCCGGTGCGTTGGGGTGGCGTTCCTCGT
The DNA here is from genome assembly GCA_027320105.1 of Acidimicrobiaceae bacterium. GTDB lineage: Bacteria > Actinomycetota > Acidimicrobiia > Acidimicrobiales > Palsa-688 > JAKAQB01. The sequence goes on from DAHVMA010000094.1 coordinate 12,379, forward strand.
GCCCCCCGGCCCCGAGTCCGACGAGCAGGGCCGGCGCCACGACCCGCCGCCCCCTGGTCGGGCGTGGGTGGCGGTCGACGGCGACCGCTTCGTCGGCAACTGCGCGACGCTCAGCCGGACGGTCACCCTCCCCGCCGCTGCCGGGCGTGCCTGCCCCGTCGCAGCGATGGCGGCGGTGACGGCGGTCGGGGTGCAGCCCTCCCACCGCCGCCAGGGCATCCTCGGCCGGATGATGGGCGCCATGCTGCACGACGCCCGCGACCGCGGCGAGCCGCTCGCCGGCCTGGTGGCCTCCGAGTCGGCGATCTACGGCCGGTACGGCTTCGGGGTCGCCACCTTCGCCGCCAAGCGGGAGATCGCCACCTCCCGCGGCGCCTTCGTCTCCCCGGTGGCGCCCGCCGACGTGCGCATCGTCGATGCCGACGAGGCATCCAAGACGATCCCCGGGCTGTTCGCCGAGTCGATCCGCCGGGTTCCGGGCCAGGTGGACCGCCCGGAGGCGGTATGGGAGCGGTACGTGTTCGCCGACCCCTCCGAGTGGCGGAAGGGCCGCAGCGCGAACTTCTACGCCGTCGCGCCCGACGGCTACGCCATCTACCGCTCGGAGGGCCTGCTCGGTGGTGACGCCGCCCGCCTCCACGTTCGCGAGGTGTGCGCGACCGCGGCCGATGCAGAGGCCGGCCTGTGGCGGTTCCTCCTCGACATCGACCTCGTCGAGGAGATCGTCGCCTTCCCCCGCCCGGTGCTCGACCCGCTCGCCCCCCGCCTCGCCGACCCCCGCCGGCTGAGGACGACGATGCACACCGACTTCCTCTGGCTGCGGGTGCTGGACACGGCGGCCGTGCTGGGCGCCCGGGGGTACCGATGCGCCGGGCGGCTGGTCATCGCGGTGGAGGGGCCGGACGATCCCGCCACCGGGACGTGGGTCCTCGACGCCGGTCCCGACGGGGCGAGCTGCACCCGCGCCAGGGCGGGTACGTCACCCGACCTCCGCCTCGGGTTGTCCGAGCTGGCCACGCTCCTGCTCGGGACCCTGCCGGCCTCGGCTCTGGCGAGTGCCGGCCGGGTGGTCGAGGAGCGCCCCGGGGCCATCGACGAGGCCGACGTGCTGCTCCGGGCCGGACCGGTGGCGCCGTTCGACATGACGAGCTTCTGACGGCACGGGGCTCGACGACCCTCCCCGGGGGCGGCGAGGCCACGGCGCGCTAGCGCTGGACCCACTCCTCGGGGTCGAGGACCTCGCCGCCGGGCAGGCGCCGCCGCTCGTAGGGGGAAAGCTTGCGGGCGAAGCGCTTGTCGAGGCGCCGGCGGTGGAGGACCAACGCCGCGACCGCCAGCACCGCTGCGGCCACGATCACGGCGGCGGTGACGAGGGTCGGGTTCATGGCAGTGGACATCCTGCCAAACAGGGACGACGGCCTGGGTCCCCGCTCTGCGGTATGCTGTGGACCCCGCTCAGCCATGGGCGGTTGATGCTTTGCTGGCGCAACCGGCGAGCGTGGGCGTTTCCCGTCACGGAGGCGGGGGCCCACGCTCGTTGTCTGTGACCAGGCCGGCGCCCGACGACGAGGAGGTGGTGAGGTGACGGCTCCGACAGCCATGCTGCGTGCCCTCGCCCAGCCACTGCTCGACGAGGCGGGTCTCGAGCTGTGGGACGTCGAGGTGTCGCGCGACGTGGTGCGATTCCTCGTCGACAAGGAGGACGGTGTCGACCTCGACGCCCTCGACGTTGCCAGCCGTGTCCTGTCCGGCCTGCTCGACGACCACGACGACCTGGTGCCGGCCGGGCGCTACCAGCTGGAGATCTCGAGTCCTGGCCTCGAGCGGCCGCTGCGCACGCCCGAGCAGTACCGTCGCTTCGTCGGTACGACGGTGAGCGTGAAGACGTCCCACCCGGTCGGGGGCGCCCGGCGCCACCGTGGCGTGCTGGCCGGCGTGACCGACACCGCCATCGAGTTGCGCCCCGAGGACTCCGGCGGTCCCGTCCTCGTCTCCTACGACGAGATCGAGCGCAGCCGCACCGTCTTCGAGTGGGGTCCGCCACCCCGGCCCCGCAGCCAGCGCCCCCGCACCAAGGACACGTCGCGATGAAAGATCAGTTCGCGTTCCTCGACGCCCTCCAGCAGATCGCCAAGGACAAGGGCATCAGCGTCGACACGCTTCTCGACGCGCTCGCCAACGCGCTCGTCGCGGCGTACAAGCGGCTTCCCGACGCCGCCGAGGAGGCCGTCGTCACCGTCGACCCCGACACCGGTGACATCCGGGTCTACGGACAGGAGCTCGACGAGGACGGCAACGTCATCCGGGAGTGGGACGACACGCCCAGCGACTTCGGCCGGATCGCCGCCCAGACGGCCAAGCAGGTGATGACCCAGCGCATCCGCGAGGCCGAGCGGGACCTCAAGTACGAGGAGTACGCCGGGCGTGAGGGCGACATCGTCACCGGGATCATCCAGCAGAGCGACAACCGCTACACGCTGCTCGACCTCGGCAAGGTCGAGGCGCTGCTCCCGCAGGCCGAGCAGGTGCCCTACGAGCGCTACGAGCACGGCGCCCGCCTGAAGGCGTACATCGTCGAGGTCCGCAAGACGACCAAGGGTCCGCAGATCGTCGTGAGCCGCACCCACCCCGGGCTCATCAGGCGGCTCTTCGAGCTGGAGGTGCCGGAGATCTCGAGCGGCGTGGTCGAGATCAAGGCGGCAGCGCGCGAGCCGGGCCACCGCACGAAGATCGCCGTGTGGTCGAACGACGCAAACGTGGACCCCGTCGGGGCCTGCGTCGGCGCCCGCGGCGCCCGGGTCCGCATGGTGACCAACGAGCTGCGGGGCGAGAAGGTCGACATCG
>DAHVMA010000082.1:0-19349 GCA_027320105.1 Acidimicrobiaceae bacterium
AGCCTGCTTCCTGGCCTCCGACGACGCCTCGTTCATAACCGCCTCGACCTTCGTGGTCGACGGCGGCATCCAGGCCGCCTACGTGACACCGCTGTAGACCACCGCAGTCCCGAACACCACCATCACCACGGAGAACACCAAACAGGGGGGACCAGAAATGACCGTGAAGGAACCACGCCGGCCGCCGGCCTCCGGGTCCGAGTCCGCCGACTCCGCCGCCCTGCACGCCCTCGGCTACGCCCAGGAGCTGCGCCGGCGGATGGGGGGCTTCTCCAACTTCGCCGTGTCGTTCACCATCATCTCCATCCTCTCGGGCTGCCTCACGCTCTACGGCTACGGCATGAACACCGGTGGCCCGGTGGTCATGGTGTGGGGCTGGATCCTCGTCGGGGTGATGACCACCGTCGTCGGCCTCGGCATGGCCGAGGTCTGCTCGAGCTACCCGACCGCCGGCGGCCTGTACTACTGGGCGGCCAAGCTCGCCCCGGGGCGGAGCGGGCCGGCATGGAGCTGGTTCACCGGCTGGTTCAACCTGCTCGGGCAGGTGGCCATCACCGCCGGGATCGACTTCGGCTTCGCCGAGTTCTTCAACGCCTTCCTGGACCTCACCACCGGCTGGGCCGCCACCCCCGCCCACACCGTGTTGATCTACGCCTGCGTGCTGATCGCCCACGGGCTGCTCAACAGCTTCGGGGTGAGGGTGGTCGCCTTCCTCTCCGACGTGAGCGTGTGGTGGCACCTGGGCGGCGTGGCGGTCATCGTCATCTGCCTGACCGCCATCCCCGCCCACCACAGCTCCTTCGGCTTCGTGTTCGGCCACTTCGTCAACAACACCGGGTTCAAGAGCGGCTTCTACGTGTTCATGATCGGCCTCCTCATGGCGCAGTACACCTTCACCGGCTACGACGCCTCCGCCCACCTCTCAGAGGAGACCCACAACGCCTCGGTCGCCGGCCCGAGGGGGATCGTCTCGTCGATCCTCGTCTCGCTCGCGGCGGGCTGGGTGCTGATCCTCGGGATCACCTTCGCCATCGGCCGCAACTACCAGGGCGCGCTCACCTCCGCTACCGGGGTGCCGCCGGTGCAGATCTTCATCGACGCCATCGGCCGCCACGGCGGGGAGCTGCTGCTCGTGGTCGCCTTCGTCGCCCAGTTCTACTGCGGCATGGCGTCGGTCACGGCCAACTCCCGGATGATCTACGCCTTCGCCCGCGACGGCGCGGTCCCCGGCTCCGCCTTCTGGCACCGCATCAACCCGCGCACCCGGACCCCAACCAACTCGATCTGGTTCGCCGTGGTGTTCGCCTTCGTGCTCGGCGTCCCCTACCTGTGGAGCGCCACCGCCTACGGGGCAATCACCTCCATCGCCACCATCGGCCTCTACATCGCCTACGTGATCCCCACCCTGCTGCGACGCCTCGCCGGCCACCGCTTCCAGGGCGGCCCCTGGACGCTCGGGCGCTGGAGCGCCCTGGTCGGCTGGGTCGGCGTCGCCTGGGTGGTGGTCATCTGCGTGCTGTTCATGCTCCCCGAGGTGTCCCCGGTCACCGCCAAGACCTTCAACTACGCCCCCATCGCGGTGGCGGTGGTGCTGGTCGTCGCCGGGGGGTGGTGGGCGCTGTCGGCGAGGAAGTGGTTCACCGGGCCCAAGGTGCAGGGCACCCCCGAGGAGCTCGCCGAGATCGAACGCCAGCTGACGGTCTGATCCCCCCCGGCCACCGCCGGACGACCTGGGGGGCAGCGGCCTACTCGGCCACGGGGCTCCGCACCCGATCCTCGACGCGCCCGACCCGACGATCCGGCTGCCCGAGGCGGGACGGCCACCAGTTCCAACGGCCGAGCAGCGCGACGGTGGAGGGCACCAGGATGGTGCGGACCAAGAACGTGTCCATGAGGATCCCGATCGCGAGCCCGAAGCCGATGTCCTGGATCTGGCCACCCGAGGGCCCGCTGCCCCCGGAGAAGGCCAGCACTGCGAAGGTCCCCGCCAGCACCAGGCCCGCTGATGTGACCGTGGGGCCGGTGACCCCGACAGCTCGCTGCACCGCCTGGCCGAGCGGAAGGTGGCGCGCCTCTTCGCGTATGCGGGTCATCACGAGGATGTTGTAGTCCTCGCCGAGGGCGAGGAGGAACACGAACATGAGGAATGGCAGCAGGAACGTCAGGCCGCCGTTGCCTGCGATGTCGACGAACACCAAGACGGCGACACCGAGCGCCGCCAGGTAGGAGATCACCACGCTGGCGATGAGGTACAGGGGGGCTATCAGGCTGCGCAGCACCATGGCGAGCAGCAGGGCGATGGCGAGCGCGGCGAGCGGCACCAGGTGGACGAGGTCGTGGCTGGATGTGGCACTCACGTCGTACAGCCCGGGCGCCTCTCCGGCGACTCCGTCGGCCGTCGCTCCAGACGAGGTGGCGGCCCGCTGGAGGGCCGACCGGATCGCCGGCACGGCGGAGATCGCAGCCGACGAGGTGGGACTGCCGGCGGCGAGGCCGGCCTCGAACTGCACGGTGGTGCCGCTGGCGCTCACGAGCGTCGCCGCCGCCCGGTAGATCCCGTAGTAGCGGGCCAACCCTGCCGGGAGGTCGGGCGCTCTGCTGGCGGGGAGCCGCTGCGGGGGTCCGACGACGGCGTGGAGCTGGAGGAGAGCCGAGGGAGGCAGTGCGACGCCGGCGGGATCGAGGGGACCGACGAGCTGGGTGAAGCGGCCGCTGGCCCGCAAGGAGCGCTCGGCGGCCACCAGCTGGCTGGGGTCGGACCAGACAGAGGTCTTGTACCGCAGGACGAGGTTGGTCGGGTTGCTGCTCGTATGGGGGAAGTACCTGGCCAGGGCGGCGTTGCCGGCGGCGGCGTCGCTGCCGGCGGGTGCGTTGACCGCGCCGCCGAAGCCCGACGAGCGGAACCCGGTGACGCCGGTTGCCAGGGCGCCGAAGGCGACGACACCGGCTACGAGGGGGAGCAAGGGTCGGCTGACGACCTTGCCCGCCACCCGGCCCCAGAGGCCGAAGCCGGTCTCTTCGACGGGATGGACCCGTGAGGGCCAGAAGACGGCGCGTCCGAGGATTGCCAGCAGGGCGGGCAGCAGCGTCAGGCCGGCGAGCAGCATGACTGCCACGCCGAGCGCCAGCGGGATGCCGAGGTCGTGGTAGATGCCGAACGTGGCGAACAGCAGGCTCAGGAGAGCCAGGATCACGGTCCCGGCCGAGGCGGTGATCGACTCGCCCACCCGTTCGAGCGCGTGGATGATCGCCTGGTGGGGATCGAGGCCTCGTCGCAGCTCCTCGCGCACCCGGAAGACGAGGAACAGCCCGTAATCGGTGCCCGCCCCGAGGACGAGCACGATGAGCAGGACCTGGGTCACCTCCGAGATCTTCAGGCCGTCGGACCCGAGAGCACCGATGAAGCCGCCGGAGAGCACGAGCACCAGGGCGGCGGGGAACAGGGTGACGAGCGGCGCCAGCACGGACCGGTAGACGACCAGGAGCAGCGCGACGATGAACAACACCGACAGCAACTGGACGTCCTTGCCCGTCTTCCTCGACTGCACCTGGTTGGCCACGTTGGTGGCGACCGAGCCCGCGAGGTGGATCTGGAGGCCGGGTGGAGCACCCGCCGAAGCGATCACCCCCTGCAGCCCGTCCACGAGGGTCTTCCCGTGAGCGATGCTCGCCTGCCCGAAGGAGGCGGTGACGAGGATCTGGACGGCCCGGCCGCCCGCTGCGACGCCGGCCTCCCGGACGGATACGACTTGGGGCAGCCGGCGCGCGCCGGCAAGCACCCGGGTCATGGCAGCGGAGTCGGCGGCGCCGATCACGCCACCGGGGTTGTCTGCCACGACCACCACCCGGGTGGACCTCGAGGCGAACCCGAGAGGAGCCGCAAGGTTGCCCGCCTCGACGCTCGGCGCGCTGGCCGGGAGGAAGGCGCTGTTGTTGTTGTTGACCTGGCTGGACAGCGACGGCAGCACGTGGGAGGACGCCACCGTTGCGAGGATCCACACCGCCACCACCAGCCACCGGAAGCGTACGACGAACTTCCCCACCCCGGCGAAGACGCGACTCATCGGGTCCCTGCTCCAGCGTCGTCGCACGACTCACCTCGCAGCTCTTCGGCCAGCACCATCAGTCCGGCCGTCAGCTCCGCCACCCGTGCCGGGCCCAGCCGCTGAGCCGCCCGGCGCAGGGGCGCCAGTCGAGCCTCGACCGTCTGGCGTACCTCGGAACGGCTGTCCTGCGATACCGCCACCATGGTCCGGCGGTGGTCGTCCACGTCCTCCCGGCGGTCGACCAGCCCAGCCGCGGCGAGCTCGGCCACCAGCAGGCTGGCGGTGGTGCGAGCGACCCCCAGGCGGGCCGCGAGCGCTGATACGCCCATCGGTCCGCTGAGGGCGAGGTAGGCCAACGTGGCAGCGTGGCGCGGCGCCAGGCCGTGGCGTCGCAGGATCTCACGTGCCGCCGGTCGCCCGCTTCCCGCCCGACCGAGTGCCCGCAACGCTCCGAATAGCGCCAGGCACAGCTCGGCGACAGCCGCGTCCGCCTCGAAGGAGCCCGGCGGGGATGGGCACCCGGTTGTAACTTCGTTGCCTTCCAACATAGTGTTGACTGTAACACTGCTTTGCGGGCAGCGGGGCTCGGGCTGGCCAGACCGACGCGGCTCAACCGCCGTGCACAGTTGCGGCGGCGACGGTCCGCCCGCCGATGCGCAGCTCGATTCGCGACAGCTGCCCGAGATGCCAGGATGTGGCTGCTTGCACGGATCTCACCGCTCCGTGCGCCGACCACCACCATCCGGCCGGCTGGCCGGCGCCGTCCACCCCCACGGCGACCAGCTCGCAGAGGGTCCTTGCCGGCAGCCCGGCGGCGCGCAGTGTCACTGCCGTGCCCCACGGGCGGGGCGTCAGCTCGGCGACGAGCATGACGGGCCCCGGCCCGCTAGCAGTCACCGTCTTGGTGTGGGCCACGACCGCCGTGGACGTCGATCCGAGTGAGGCACCCGCAGCAACCCCGCCGACCACGAGGAGCGCCGACGTGCCCAGCGCCACGACCAGCCGCCGGCGCCTGCGAAGGCGCACCCGGGCCAGCAGTCCCGCCATGCCTGTCCCGGCGGAGGATCCAGAGCCGGCGGAGGATCCAGAGCCGGCGATCATGGACGTGAGACGTTGCAGCTCCCGCCGCTCCTGGGAGCATTCCGGGCAGGCGGCGACGTGCTCCTGCAGCTCCGGGTGAGCGCCTGGCTCGAGGAGCAGCTCGACGATGTCGACTCGGCGTGGGCAGCGGTTCGTCATGGAGCGAGACCCATCTCCTCGAGCACGTTGCGCAGGGCGCGCAACCCGTAGTAGATGCGTGACTTCACTGTGCCGACGGGTATGCCCAGCCGGTTGGCCACCTCCGCCGCGCTGAAGCCGTCAATGAAGGTCTCGACGAGCACCACCCGGTGGTTGGCACCGAGCCGACCGAGCGCTTCAGCCACCACCACGCCGTCGAGGAGGGCCTCGTCGGTCCCGAGCCCCCCGCCTCCGGAACCGTCCAGCCCGGAGCGCGCAGCATGGTCGTGCAGGGGGGCTTCGGCCGGCCGCGAGAGGCGACGGCGCCCCATGCTGTAGCAGACGTTGCGGGTGACGACCATGAGCCACGGGAGAGGCGAGCGATCCGGATCGAGACGGTGCAGGTGGCTCCAGGCACGGAGGAACGTCTCTTGCACCACGTCCTCCGCGATGCCGGCGTCCCCGGTGAGCCGGGCGGCGTAAGCCGCGACCGGCCCCGAGTACGCCTCGTACATGGCCTGCAGGACCTCTTCCTCCGGGTCGGCACCGCTGGCGCCGGAGGAGCCCGGGAGCACGAGGGAGCCGGACGACGCGGTCCGCAGCCTCACATCAACGGTCGTGTCGCTCGAGGTGCATCGGCTTGCCGGCGACGCTCAGCATGTGCAAGCAGCTCCCGAGTCCTCTCATGGCGGTCGTGTCCTCCTCGCGGCGCTGCGCCCGGTCACCCGTACTACGCAGCCCGGTGCAGGCCGGTTCACCAACCCCGACTTCCCCCAACGGCTCTCGCTACCCGTGACGACGTGGAAGGGCCGGAGGAGCCAGGAGGAACGGAAGCTCCAGAGGGACCGGCAGGGTCGGCAATGGGGCGGCGGCCATCGCGTTGTTCGGGCAGTTGACCGCGATAATCGCAGACAACTGCCCAAACAACGTACCGGAGCCAACCGGGCCCAACCGCCGCGTTGAAGGTCGCCGGAGGCTCGGCCATCCCGGCCAACCCGCCCGACCTCACCGGCCGTGCCGTCACCCCGGCGCCAGCCAGAGCACGCCGAGGGGTGGCAGGGTGAGGGAGGCGGAGAACGGCTGGCCGTGCCAGGGCTCCGCTTCGGCGAGCACCGCCCCGCCGTTGCCCATACCACTCCCGCCCCACTCGGTGGCGTCGGTGTTGAGCAGCTCCCGCCAGGGCCCGGGGAGGGGGAGGCCGACCCGGTAACCCTCATGGGGGACGGGTGTCAGGTTGGCGATGCATGCGACCATCGGGGGGGCACCGGCGACGTCGCTGCCGGTCGCCGGCCACACCGGCGCCGCCGCATCCGGCTGCGCTCCGCCCGCCGGCGCCCGCTCCGGGCGGAGCCGGAGGAACGACAGCACGCTGCGGGCGGCGTCACTGGCGTCGATCCACCGGAAGCCGGCGGGCGTGACGTCGTCCTCCCACATAGCCGGCTGGGAGCGTTGGACCCGGTTCAGCTCGGCGAGCAGACCCCCCAGCCGCTCGTGGTCGCGCCAGTTGTCCCGGATCCACCAGTCGAGCTCCCGGTCGTGGTCCCACTCTCGCTCAGGGGCGAGCTCGGCGCCCATGAACAGCAGCTGCTTGCCGGGGTGGGCCCACATCCACGCGTAGAGAGCCCGGAGGTTGGCCAGCTGCTGCCAGCGGTCGCCGGGCATCTTCGCCAGGAGGGACCCCTTGCCGTGGACGACCTCGTCGTGGGAGAGGGGCAGCACGAAGTTCTCCGACCACGCGTAGACGAGGCCGAAGGTGAGCTCGTTTTGGTGGTAGGACCGGTAGAGCGGGTCGGTGGAGAAGTAGTCGAGCGTGTCGTGCATCCAACCCATGTTCCACTTGAAGCCAAACCCGAGGCCGCCGAGGTAGAGGGGCCGGGACACGCCCGGCCAGGCGGTGGACTCCTCGGCGATGACGGTGGCGCCGGGGTGCATCCCGAAGACGGCCGCGTTGACCTCCCGGAGCAACGCCACCGCCTCGAGGTTCTCCCGGCCGCCGAACTCGTTGGGGAGCCACTCCCCGGCCTTGCGGGAGTAGTCCAGGTAGAGCATCGACGCGACAGCGTCGACGCGCAGTGCGTCGACGTGGAACTGCTCGACCCAGTACAGGGCGTTGGCTACGAGGAAGTTGCGGACCTCGTTGCGCCCGAAGTTGAAGACGAGCGTGCCCCAATCCGGGTGCGACCCGCGCCGGGGGTCCTCGTGCTCGTACAACGCCGTCCCGTCGAAGCGGGCGAGGGCGAAGTCGTCTCGGGGGAAGTGGGCGGGGACCCAGTCGACGATCACGCCGATACCCCGGCGGTGGAGCGCGTCGACCAGGGCGCGGAAGTCATCGGGGGTCCCGTACCGGGAGGTCGGGGCGTAGTAGCCGGTGACCTGGTAGCCCCAAGACCCCGAGAACGGGTGCTCGGCGACGGGCATGAGCTCCACGTGGGTGAAGCCGAGCGACGCGACGTGCTCGGGCAGCTGGTCGGCCAGCTCCCGGTAGGTGAGCGGACGTCGCCCGCCGGCGCCGTCGTCGGTCCACCGCCACGACCCGAGGTGGACCTCGTAGACCGACAATGGCGATCCGATCAGGTCGGCGCGGGCGCGTGCGTCGAGCCACCCACGGTCGCCCCACTCGTGGGCGGCTGCGGCGGTGACGACCGACGCCGTGGCGGGTGGCACCTCGGCCGAGAACGCCATGGGGTCCGCCTTGAGGACCAGCCGGTTGTCGGCGCCGACCAGCTCGTACTTGTAGCGGGCGCCCGGACCGACGCCGGGCACGAACAGCTCCCACACGCCGGACTGGCCGAGCGAGCGCATGGGATGCAGGCGGCCGTCCCAGCTGTTCCAGTCGCCGACGACGCGGACGGCCCGAGCGTTGGGGGCCCACACGGCGAAGGTGGTACCCACCATCCCCTGGTGCTCGCGGGGGTGGGCGCCGAGGACCTCCCACAGCCGGCGGTGACGACCCTCGCCGAAGAGGTGGAGGTCGAGGTCGCCGACGGTGGGCCAGGCGCGGTAGGGATCGTCGACGCGTACGGTCCATGCCCCGCCGGGGGAGGAGTAGTCCACCTCGTAGTGGTAGGCGCCAACCTGCTCGTCGAGCGGGCCTTCCCACAGGCCGGCGGGATGGACGAGGTGCAGGCCGCCGCCGGGGCCGACCGGGACGCCGTCGGCCCGGGCGGCGGTGCCGCTCCGGACGCGCACAGCACTGGCGTTGGGGCGCAAGCAGCGCACCACGCCGCCGTGGCGCCCGAGGACGGCGTGGGGATCGCTGTGGCGACCCCGGGCGACCAGCTCGAAGCCCCGCCGCTGGTCGGCGCTCGGCGGGTCACCCCCAGGACCCCAGCCCGAGGTGGAGGAACCGGCGGGCCCGGTCCCATCCCCCGGTGACGGGCTCGTGGGTGAGGGCACGGGGGCGGTGGCGGGCTCGGGCATGGCCCAACTCCTACCCGGCGAGGCGGTCGGTGATCCTCGCCAGCGCGGCGAGCGGGATCGCCTCCCATGCGGGCCGGTAGGACCGCTCGTAGCCCAGTTCGTAGAGCGCCTTGTCGAGCTCGTAGGCGGCAAGGACGGCCTCACGGTCGACGTCTGGGGGCAGGAGCGAGTCGATCCCGTCCTGGTCCAGGTACCCGGCGACGAAGGCAGCACCGTTGTGGCTCGCCCAAGCCCCGGCGGCGGCGAGGCTCTCGGTGCCGGCCGTGCCCCGTTCCTGCAGAGCGAAGCGGGCGGCGTAGTCGAAGGACCGGAGCATGCCGGCCACGTCCTTCAGCGCAGAGGTCGGCTCGAGGCGCTCCTCGAGGGGTCGCGCCGGCTCCCCCTCGAAGTCAAGGACGTACCAGCCGCCGTCGGCGCGCATCGCCTGGCCCAGGTGGAAGTCGCCGTGCACCCGGATGGCAGGGCCGGGTCGGGAGACGGCGTCGAGCCGCTCGGCGGCGACCTCGACGCGCCGGCGTGGCAGGGTCCCGTCGGCGGCGACGCCGAGCAGGCGGTCACGGACCGAGCTCACCACGGCGGCGTACCGGCCGGACACGAGCCGGTCGTGGTCCACCCCCATCGCCTCCGCCATAGCCAGGTGCAGCTGCGCCGTGACGGCACCGAGCCGTCGGGCCTCCATGGAGAAGTCCCCGCCGGCGGCGGCGGGATCGTCGAGCCCCGAGTTGTAGAAGTCGCGGAGCGAGGTGAGGGCCAGCGCCCAGCCTTCCGATCCGCCGGCGAGGAACTCCTGGGCGAACCCGAGGTCGTAGTCGCCGCGTCGCCACACGCCGCGGGGCCGGGCGATGTGGGTGAAGCCGACCCGGTCGAGGGCGGTGGTGACGGCGACGTCAGGGTTGCGGCCGGCGACGAGGCGGCGGAACACCTTGAGGATGATGCGGTCGTCGTAGACGAGGGAGGTGTTGGACTGCTCCGCACCGACGGGTCGTACACGGGTGGCTGCCTCGGCACCGCCGGTCACGATCGGTAGCAGCTCCTTGGCCAGCTCGGCGTCGATGGTGGCGTCGTAGAGGTACCGGTCCTCGAGGCCGGCGATGATGCCGTCGCCGTGGCCCTGGAGGAGCTCGGGGTGCTCCCCGGCGGGCCGCTCACCGACGAGGACCTGGTAGCGGCTGCCGGCCGCTTCGACGAGGGCGAGGTAAAGGTGGCGGCTCCCGCCACCGGTGCTGCACAGCTCCGCCGTCTCGAGCACCGACACCCCGCCGGGACCCAGCTCGTCGGGGCCGGCGTACCACCGCTGGCGGGTGAGGTAGGGGGCCAGGAGGTCCCCGAGGTCTCCGGGCAGGGCTGCGGTGAGGGTCATGGGGCGCCGGTCACCTCGAACCAGTAGAAGCCGTAGGGCGCGAGCGTGACGAAGTAGGGCAGCTCGCCGATCCGGGGGAATGGCACGCGCCCGAGGAGCTCGACAGGCACCTTTCCCTGCCATCGCTGCAGGGGTAGCTCGGCGGGCTGGGCGAAGCGGGACAGGTTGCAGACGCAGAGGACCGTGTCCACCGGGGAGCCGCCGGCGGCGGCCGGTGAGCTGCGGACGTAGGCGAGGACCGAGGGGTTCTCGGCGGACACCACCTCGAAGCTGCCCGTGCCGAGCACGGCGTGCTGGCGGCGGACCTCGAGCATGCGACGGGTCCAGTGCAGCTGGGAGCTCGGGTTGCGCAGCTGGGCTTCCACATTGACGGCCTGATACCCGTACACAGGGTCCATCAAGGGCGGGAGGTACAGCTGAGCGAAGTCCGCCCGGCTGAAGCCGGCGTTGCGGTCGGGCGCCCACTGCATGGGCGTGCGGACGCCGTCGCGGTCACCGAGGTAGATGTTGTCGCCCATCCCGATCTCGTCGCCGTAGTACAGGATCGGTGACCCGGGGAAGCTGAAGAGCAGGGCGTGGAGCAGCTCGGCCACGCGCCTGTCGCCGTCGACGAGGGGCATGAGCCGGCGCCCGATGCCCATGTTGCGCTTCATGCGCGGGTCCTTGGCGTACTCGGCCCACATGTAGTCCCGCTCCTCGTCGCTGACCATCTCGAGGGTGAGCTCGTCGTGGTTGCGGAGGAAGATGCCCCACTGGCAGCCGGCGGGGATCTCGGGCGTATGCGACAGGATCTCGGTGACGGGGTAGCGCTGCTCGCGGCGGACGGCCATGAACATGCGCGGCATCACCGGGAAGTGGAAGCACATGTGGCACTCGTCGCCGTCCCCGAAGTACGCCACCACGTCCTCGGGCCACTGGTTGGCCTCCGCCAGGAGGACGCGGCCCGGGTAGACGGCATCGACCTCCTTGCGCAGCCGCTTCAGGTACTCGTGGGTCTCGGGCAAGTTCTCGCCGTTGGTGCCCTCACGCTCGAACAGGTACGGCACGGCGTCGAGGCGGAAGCCGTCGAGGCCGATGTCGAGCCAGTAGCGGAGGACGTCGAGCATCGTGTCCGCCACTTCGGGGTTGTCGTAGTTGAGGTCCGGCTGGTGGGAGAAGAACCGGTGCCAGTAGAACTGCCCGCGCTGCGGGTCGAGGGTCCAGTTGGACTTCTCGGTGTCGACGAAGATGATCCGGGCGCCGGCGTAGCGGGTGTCGTCGTCGCCCCAGACGTACCAATCGGCCTTGGGGTTGGTGCGATCCTGGCGGGACTCGAGGAACCAGGGGTGCTGGTCGCTGGTGTGGTTCATGACGAGGTCGGCGATGATGCGGATGCCGCGGCGGTGGGACTCCTCGACGAGCTCGACGGCGTCGGCGAGGTCGCCGTACTCGGGGAGGATGGTCCAGAAGTCGGAGATGTCGTAGCCGCCGTCGCGCAGCGGCGACTGGTAGAACGGCAGCAGCCAAAGGCAGTCGACACCGAGCCATTGCAGGTAGTCGAGCTTCTCGGTGACACCCCGCAGGTCGCCGGTGCCGTCACCGTTCGCGTCGAAAAAGCCGCGCACCAAGATCTCGTAGAAGACGGCGTGCTGGAACCATCTCGGGTCGCCACCGGTGATCCCGACGCCGCCCGGCGGGCCGCTCACGGGTCCGTGGCCGGCGGCCGGTTGGGCGCCTCGGAGCGCAGGTCGAAGATGTGCCCCACCCTCCACCACGGCTCCAACCGCACGAACGCCGCCGGGCCGGACCAGACGAAGCGCTCCCCCGACAGGAGGTCGACGACCGGGAAGGGGCGGTCACCAGGGAGGCCGAGGGCGTCGAGATCCAGGTGGACCATCGACTCCTGCACGCCCAACGGGTCGAGGGTGACCGCCACGAGCAGCGCGTCGGTGCCGTCGTCACTGACCTTCGCGTAGGCGAAGACCTCGGGGTTGTCGGTGGGCAGCAGGTGCAGGTTGCGCAGCCGCTGCAGGGCCGGGTGGCTGCGGCGGATCCGGTTGACCGAGGCCATGAGAGGGGCAAGGGTCCCGGGCCGGTCGAAGTCCCGGTGACGGATCTCGTACTTCTCGGAGTGGCGGTACTCCTCGTTGGTCTCCGACGCCGGCTCGTTCTCGTACAGCTCGTAGCCGCTGTAGACGCCGTACGAAGGTGACAGCGTGGCTGCGAGCAGGTAGCGCAGGGCGAACGCCGCCGGCGGCCCGTTGCGCAGCGGGCCGGACAGTATGTCTGGCGTGTTGGGCCAGAAGTTGGGGCGGAAGAAGTCCGCCGCCCTTCCCTCGGTCAGCTCCTCCATGTACGCCCACAGGCCCTCCTCGCCGTCGCGCTCGGTTCGCCACGCGAAGTAGGTGTAGCTCTGCGAGAAGCCGACCTCGGCGAGCTTCTCCATCACCCGCGGCTGGGTGAACGCCTCGGCGAGCAAGACCACGTCGGGGTGGCGGGACTGGACGGACGGGATCAGCCACTCCCAGAAGGCGATGGGCTTGGTGTGCGGGTTGTCCACCCGGTAGAGCCGCACCCCGAGGCCGATCCAGTGCTCGAGGATGTCGCGGCACGCCTGCCAGAGCGCGACGCGGTCCTCGTCGCGTGCTGGCCAGAAGTTGAGCGGGTAGACGTCCTGGTACGTCTTGGGCGGGTTCTCGGCGTAGGCGATCGAGCCGTCCGGTCGATGGTGGAACCACTCCGGGTGCTCGTGCACCCAGGGGTGGTCCGGCGAGCACTGCAGTGCGTAGTCGAGAGCCAGCTCCATGCCGTTGGCCTCAACGGTCTCGCGAAGGTGCACGAAGTCCTCGAGCGAGCCGAGGCCGGCATCGATGGCGGTGTGGCCCCCGTCCGCCCCGCCGATCGCCCAGGGGCTGCCGGGGTCGTCGGGGCCGGCGGCGACGGTGTTGTCACGTCCCTTGCGGTGTGTCACGCCGATCGGGTGGATCGGCGGCAGGTAGACCACGTCGAAGGCGAGCTGGGCGATCTGCGCCACCCGTTCCTCGGTGCCCTTGAAGCCGCCGTAGGAGCGGGGGAACAGCTCGTACCAGGCCCCGACCAGGGCGCGCTCTCGGTCCACCCAGAGCGGCTTGGGCGGGGCGACGGTCAGGTCATGGGCACCGTCGGGGCCGGCGAGGGCGTCGGCCACCTGACGGGTCAGGGCGGGACGGAGCCGCTCGACGGGGTCGAGGGTCGCGTCGGCGAGGGCGGCGGCGGCCTGTTGGACCTCGGGACGAGGGCGGCCGGCGGGGTCGCGGGCAGAGCGTTCCAGCAGCTCGATGCCCTCGGCCACCTCGACCGACACGTCCTCGCCGGCGTCGAGCCTGGCCAGCACCCGCTCCTTCCAGCTCCCGTAGCGGTCGGTCCACGCCTGCACGACCAGCTGGTGGCGGCCGACCCTGCCGGCCACGATCGTCCCGGTCCACAGGTTGCTGGCGGCCGCGGTCAGGACCGCGACCGACTCGGGGGTGCTGCGGCCCTCGGCGTAGAGCTGCACCCGGGCGGCGAGCACGTCATGGCCGTCCTTGAAGATCACGGCCCTGACCGGGATCGCCTCACCGACGACGGCCTTGGCTGAGAAGCCCGGCTCGGACGCTCGGGGGCGGATGTCGTCGATCACGATGCGTCCCGTCACCGGCATCAAGCTAGAACGTCCGGCCGATGAGGGACGGGCCCCCCGCCGCAGGTACCGTGGCACCGGTGAGGGCCATCCGCAGCTTCACCGTCCGCGCCCGGCTCCCCGAGGCGCTCTCCCCGCTCCGTGAGCTGGCGTTCAACCTTCGCTGGTCGTGGGACACCCGGACCAGGGACCTGTTCCGGTGGGTCGACCCCCAGATCTGGGAGTCGAGCTTCCACGACCCGGTACGCCTCCTGGGCCTCGTAGACCAGCGCAGGCTCGAGAAGCTGTCCGCCGACCCGGCCTTCATGGTCGTGCTCGGCGAGCTCCATGAGAAGCTGGCCCGCTCCTCGACGGTGGCCCGGTGGTTCCAGGCCCGCTCGGACAGCCCGCTGCGCTCCGTCGCCTACTTCTCACCCGAGTTCGGCATAGCCGAGGCGCTGCCCCAGTACTCCGGGGGCCTGGGGGTGCTCGCCGGCGACCACCTGAAGGCGGCAAGCAACCTCGGCGTGCCGCTCACCGGCGTCGGCCTGCTGTACCGCATGGGCTACTTCCGCCAGTACCT
This sequence comes from Acidimicrobiaceae bacterium, assembly GCA_027320105.1. GTDB lineage: Bacteria > Actinomycetota > Acidimicrobiia > Acidimicrobiales > Palsa-688 > JAKAQB01. The sequence goes on from DAHVMA010000082.1 coordinate 14,244, forward strand.
CAACGCCGAGGGTTGGCAGGACGAGCGCTACCCGGTGCTCGACCCCCACGCCATGGCCCTCCGCCCCGTCGAGGACGTGCACGTCCGGGTCGATCTGGGCGGCGAGCAACTCGTGGCCCAGGTGTGGCTGGCCGAGGTGGGCCGGGTGCAGCTCTACCTGCTCGACGCCGACGTCGAGGCCAACCCCACACACCTGCGGGAGGTGACCGACCGGCTCTACGGCGGCGGCGTCGAGCACCGCCTGCGCCAGGAGATCCTCCTCGGCGTCGGTGGCGTCCGGGCCCTGCAGGCGCTCGGGGTCCAGGCCCAGGTGTTCCACACCAACGAGGGACATGCCGGGTTCCTCGGGCTGGAGCGCATCAGGCTGCTGGCGCGCGACGAGAAGCTCAGCCTCCCCGAGGCCATCGAGGCGGTGCGATCAGCGACGATCTTCACCACTCACACGCCGGTGCCGGCCGGCATCGACCGCTTCCCGCGCGAGCTGATGGAGCGGTACTTCTCCGGGTGGGCGGACGAGGTCGGCGTCACCATGGACGACCTGATGGCCCTCGGCCACTTCGCCGACGACCCGCCCGACACCCCATTCAACATGGCGGTGATGGGCCTGCGGCTGGCGGGCCGGTCCAACGGCGTGGCCAAGCTCCACGGCCGCACCAGTCGCCAGATGTTCCAGCCGCTGTGGCCCACCGTAGCGGTGGACGAGGTGCCGATCCTGTCGGTCACCAACGGGGTGCACGGGCGCACGTGGGTGTCCCCGGAGATGGACGACCTGCTCACGAGGTACGTGTCGCCGGCATGGGACGAAGCGGGCCCCGCCGAATGGGCCCGCATCGACGACGCCCGCGACGACGAGTTGTGGCGCGTCCGGGAGCAGGGCCGGGAGGCGCTCGTCACCTTCGTCCGAGCCCGCCTCAGGCGATCGCTGCTGGCGGCGGGGGTTCCGAGCGTCGACGCCGCCTGGACCGACGACGTCCTCGATCCCCGCTACCTCGTAGTGGGCTTCGCGCGCCGCTTCGCGAGCTACAAGCGGGCCACCCTCCTCCTCTCCCGACCCGACCGCCTCCGCGCCCTGCTCCTCGACGAGCAGCGCCCTTTGCAGCTCGTGTTTGCCGGGAAGGCCCATCCGGCGGACGAGGTGGGCAAGGAGATGATCTCCCAGATCGCCCGCTTTTCGGCCGATCCGGCCGTCCGGCACCGCATCACCTTCGTCGAGGACTACGACATCTCCGTCGCGCGGACCCTGTACCAGGGCAGCGACGTGTGGATGAACACACCACGCCGCCCGATGGAGGCAAGCGGCACCAGCGGCATGAAGGCGGCGCTCAACGGCGCTCTCAACTGCTCGACGCTCGACGGCTGGTGGGACGAGATGTTCGACGGCGACAACGGCTGGGCGATCCCCTCCGCCGAGTCGTACGAGGACATCGAGCGCCGCGACGAGATCGAAGCCGAGAACCTGTTCGAGATCCTCGAACGCCAGGTCGTGCCGCTGTTCTACGACCGCTCGGGGGGCCGGGTGCCGCGCGAGTGGATCCGCCGGGTGAAGGGCAGCCTCCGGTCCCTCGGCCCGGAGGTGCTCGCCTCCCGCATGGTCCGCGACTACGTCGAGGCGATGTACGAGCCGACGGCGACCCGAGCAGAGCGGCTGTCTCGCAAAGGTCACGCCGCGGCCCGCCACCTGGCGGGCTGGAGGCAGCGCGTCGTGGCCGCCTGGCCGCAGGTCGCCGTCGTGCGCGTCGACGGTGAGTCGGTGGCCGGACCGGTGGACCTCGGCGCCAGCCGTGAGGTGAGCGTCGAGGTGTGGCTCGGGGACCTCTGCCCCGGCGACGTCGCCGTCCAGCTCATCCATGGCCCGGTGGCGGCCGGCGACGAGTTGGTCGACAGCGGCATCGCCGAGATGCACCTCGACGGCGGAGACGAAGGAGAGGAGGAGGAGCGGGGGGAGGACGGCGTCTGGCGGTACCGCGGCTCGTTCACCTGCGAGCGTGCTGGGCGCCACGGCTACACGGTCCGGATCATCCCCTCCCACGCCGAGCTCTGCGACCCGATGGAGCTCGGGTGCGTCACGTGGGCCTAGAACGGCCTAGAACGGCCTAGAACCCGAGCCTCTCAGCGGCCCCGGAACGTCGCCTTGCCCGGCCCCTGCTCCAGGAACGAGCGCACCCCGTCGCTGGCGTCGTCGGTCCTGAACACCTCGACGAACAGCTCCGCCTCGATCTCCAGACCGTCGCCGAGCGTGCCGTCGAGGCCCCGGTCGATGGCCAACTTGGCGTACTGCTGGGCAACCAGCGGGCCGCGAGCCTGGGCGGACGCCAGATCGAGGGCGGCGTCGAGCACCCCGTCGGCAGGGGCGACGTACTCGGCCAGGCCGATGCGCAACGCCTCGTCGGCGCCGACGTGCCGGCCGGTGAGCACCAGGTCCTTGGCCCGCCCGGGCCCGACCAGGCGGCTGAGGCGCTGGGTCCCGCCGGCGCCGGGGATGATGCCGAGCTGGACCTCCGGCTGGCCGAGCGTGGCCGTCTCGCCCACCACCCTCAGGTCGCAGGCGAGCGCCAGCTCACAGCCCCCACCGAGGGCGTAGCCGCTCACGGCGGCGATGACCGTGCGGGGAAGGCCGGCGACACGGTCGAACGCCGCCCGGAAGTGGCGGCCGTAGCTGAACGCCTCCTCCGGCCCACGTAAACCGGAGATGTCGGCGCCGGCGGCGAAGATCCTCGGCCCGCCCCAGATCACGACGGCGCCGGGGAGATCGGCCGCCAGCGCCTCGAAGACGGCCTCGAGCTGGGTCAGCAGCTCGACGGACAGGGCGTTCGCCTTGGGCCTGTCCAGGGTGACGAGCGCCACCCCGTCAGGGCGGCGCTCGACGTGGACGTACTCGTCGGTCATGGCGCGACGCTAGCCAGGAGCTCGGCGGCCGCCGATGCCGGGTCGAGACGGTGGGCGAGCACGGCGCCCGTGACGCGCTCCCACACGGCCCCCTCGTGGTAGGTGCGGGCGTCGGCGGCCAGGCGGCGGACGAGCACGTCCTCCATCTCGGCGAGAAGCCGCGCCCGCCGGCGCTCCTCGAGGAGCCCCGTGCCGGCCAGCCACCTCCTGTGGCCGCGGACCGCGGCCCACAGCTCGGGGAGCCCCCGACCGGCGGTGGCGTCGGTGAGCACGACCGGCGGCCGCCATCCGCCCGGGGCCGGACCCAGGTCGAGCATGGCCGCCAGGTCCCGCCGGGCCTGCTCCGCCCCGGGCCGGTCCGTCTTGTTGACCACGAGCACGTCGGCCACCTCGAGGAGCCCAGCCTTTGCCGCCTGGACGCTGTCGCCCCATCCAGCGGTGACGACCACGACTGTCGTGTCGGCGGCGCCGGCGACGGCGACCTCGACCTGACCGACGCCCACCGTCTCGACGAGCACCAGCGGGAAGCCCGCCGCCACCAGCGTGCGCACCGCTTCGGGCACCGCCAGGGCGAGCCCCCCGAGGTGGCCCCGGCTGGCGATGGACCGGATGAAGACCCCGGGGTCGCCGGCGTGGCCCTGCATCCGCACGCGGTCGCCGAGGATCGCTCCTCCGGAGAAAGGCGACGATGGGTCGACGGCGAGCACACCGACCGGACCGGACCGCCTCGCCTCCACGACCAGCCCGGACGCGAGTGTCGATTTCCCAGCTCCTGGCGCACCGGTAAGCCCGACCACCTGATCGGGTGAAGCGCTCAGAGGGAACGTGAGGGCGGCGACCCGCTGCGCCTTTCCCCCTCCCCCTTCGACATACGACAGGAGCCGCCCGAGCGCGCGCCTATCCCCCCCAAGGGCGGCGTCCAGCAGCTCGCTCGCGTCTGTGGCCGGCACGGCTGCTCAGTATGGTCGGGGCGTGCGCAGCCACGTCGACGTCGACCGCCTGGTGGAGCTCACGTCCGCGCTCGTCGCCGTGGACACCCGCAACCCGCCCGGCAACGAGGTGGCGGCAGCCGGCGTCGCCCGCGACGCTCTCGCTGCGTGGCAGCCGGCGTGGACGGAGGTCGAGCCTGCCCCAGGGCGGCGTTCGCTCGTCGCCGCCATCCCCCACCCCGACGGTCCGGGCGAGAGGCCGACGCTCATCGTCAATGGCCACCTCGACGTCGTGGGCGTGAGGCGGGAGCAGTGGAGTGGCGACCCGTTCGGGCCCTGGGTCGCCGGCGGGCGGCTGTACGGGCGGGGCACGGCCGACATGAAGGGCGGGGTGGCTGCCGCCATCTGCGCCCTCGACGCCCTGGCCCGTTCCGGGGGCGTGCCGGGATGGGATGTCGTGTTCCACCTGGTGGCCGACGAGGAGGCAGGCGGCACGCTCGGGACCCGAGCCCTGCTCGACGCCGGGCTCATCCGCGGCGACGCCTGCCTGGTCCCCGAACCGACCGGAATGGCGGTCTGCACAGCCGAGCGCGGCCTGCTGCAGGCCCGGCTCAGCGTGCACGGCCTCGGCGGGCACGGCAGCCGGCCGGGCGATGCCGTGTCCGCCATCGAGCACGCCGCCCGGGTGGCGCTCGCGCTGCACGCCGCCGACTTCGGCGAGGAGCACCCGCTGCTCGGCCGGCCGTCGGCGAACGTCGGCACCATCGAGGGCGGCAGCGGCGTCAACACCGTCGCCGAGTCCTGCGTGCTCGGCGTGGACCGGCGGGTGCTGCCGGGCGTGTCGCCGGAGTCGGCGATGGGCTCGCTCCGTGCCCGTGTGGAAGCGGCCGGGGTGGAAGGGCTGCGCTACGAGTTGGAGGAGATCGCGTTCGGCGAGGGCAGCGAGCTGCCGGCGTCGCACCCCTGGGCCGGCGACGTGCGGGCCGCTGTGCGCTCGGTCACCGGGACGGAGCCGGCGACGATCGGCATGAGCTTCACGACCGACGCCCGCTTCGTCCGCAACCAGGCCGGGATCCCAGCGGTGGTCTGCGGGCCGGGCGAGATCGCCCAGGCGCACACCACCGACGAGTGGGTGGCGATCGACCAGCTGGTCGACGCCACGGCCGCCTTCGCCGCTCTGATGGCTACGGCGCCGGCATGGTGGACCGCCCCGTAGGCCGGCGGGGCGCCGGCGGGGGCGAGGGGAGCGGGGGGAGCGGCACGGTCGGGGGCGGGGTCGGGGTCGGGGCCG
>DAHVMA010000018.1:0-23219 GCA_027320105.1 Acidimicrobiaceae bacterium
TCGGGTCGGGGACCTCCACCTGCCACTGCTCCTCGTCGCGGTCGTGGCAGACCTCGCCCCCACAATCGGGGCAGCGCTCAGGCAGCGGGGCCACCAGGTCCCTATCCGGCGGCCCCGGCGGCACGGCGCGCTGACCGTGGCTGACCTACATCTCCGCGGCCCTCAAGGTGTTCGTCGCCTCCGTTGACAATCGCCTTCTACCGGGACCGTGACTTTGGAGCAGTGCTCGAGCTCCAAAGAACGCTGGGTCTTCGTGGCGGGACCTCGTGGGTCTAGGCTGGGGGTCGTGAGCGTGTCGGGTGGTGAGGAGAGCCAAGAGCTGGTGGTTGCCGACGACGGGAGCATCCCCGCCGAGCAGATCAGCCGCCTCGGCCTGCGCCCTGGTATGCATCTCCGGGTGGTGCTTGAGCCCTTGGCGCCGACGGGAAGTATCGCCGGTCGCTTGACCAGCTGGCCCGATTTGGAGTGGGAGGACTTCGAGCGGGCGAGCATCCTGGCGCAGGCCGACGCCGGCCGTCCTTGAGGGTCGTCGCAGACTCCCACGCCCTCGTTTGGTTCACCCAGGGCTCCTCACAGCTCTCGACAACCGCGGCCGAGGCGTTGCGTGCGGCGGAGGCGAGCGAGGGGGTCGTGGTCTCGGTGACCACGCTGATCGACCTGTGGTACGTGACCCAGACGACCCAGGGGGTGAGCGCGACCGAACTGGCCGACCTGCGCCTGCTGGTGGCCGGCACGCCGGCGGTGAGCTTCCACCCGGTCGACGTCGAGGTCGCCGACGCCTATACGGGCATCAGCCGGGACCTACTGCGCGACCCGTGGGACCGGCTCATCGTGGCCACCGCACTCGCACTGCACCTGCCGCTGGTCACCCGCGACGGACCCATCCGCCACAGCGGCCTGGTCGAGACCATCTGGTAACCGAAGCCACGAGGCCATGGGGCAGCCGTGGCTAGCTAGAAACGTCGCCGGTACCCGGTCCGCCGCGAGGTTGAGACCTCGGTTCTGGTCGCGCATCCGGCCCAGGTGGGTCTCCCACGGCTCACCGGGGACGTAGTCGATGAGGAAACCGAAGCCGTCGTCCTGACGGCGGAGGGGTCGTAGTCGGATCTCACTCGCCATCCCAGCCATGGAGTCCACGGGCCCAGAGCCGGGCCAACCTTTTCGCCCCGGCAGGCGGAAACTGACACCGGTTGGATGCACCGTGAGGCGACGGCTCGACGGTGAGCCGGCTACGGAGGCCGGCGCTGTGTGTGTCACTGCCGCTGCCTGGTCGAGCGAGGATGCCGGCCCGCAGGTGTTGGGTGCATTCCTCCTCGCCGTTGCCGCCTCCCAGCCAGAACGTGCACTCAGAACATCGCGCCATCAGGCACGGTCCAGCGCTCCCGATCGACGGCTATCTGAGGCCGCCTGGGAGGGCTTGACTAGTTAAGTTGGCTCACGGTAACGCCGTGCCCGTTCGGGCACCCGGGTGCGCCGGCTAGACCGCCAGTGGGGGTCGGGTCGGGTGCGGGCGAGAGGACTCGAACCTCCACCCCTCTCGGGACCAGGACCTAAACCTGGCGCGTCTGCCGGTTTCGCCACGCCCGCTCTCCGAGCGAGGTTAGCGGGTGACGGCTGGCCTCCCCGGCCGCGGACGCCTCGGAGGTGGCGCCCAGCCGCCGGTCGGGGCGGCGCCGCCGCCGGCGCAGCCCCGCGACGACGGTGGCGGCGATCTCGCCGGCGACCAGTGCAACCGCCGCGGCGGCGGCGAGCCAGAGCCCGACGACGAGCGTGCGGGGACGGTAGGTCACCACGACGGTGTGGCGCCCCGCCGGAACCAACGCCTGCAGCTGCTGGCCCCGGAGGGGACGCAGGCGCAGCGGTCGCCCGTCGATGCGGGCGTGCCAGCCGGGGTAGGCGCCGATGTGCAGCTCGAGGCGCGACGGGATGGCAGCGTCGACGTGGAGGGTCAGGCGGGCCGGGTCCTTCTCCCCGAAGGCGACTGGCGTGGCCGACGGGTCGTCGAGCGGAGCGGACGCCGGCTGGACGCTCACCACCGACGCACCCGGGACCCGCCAGAGGTACTCGTTGCCGACGCGCTCGACCGCCACAGCGCCCGCCGGCGCCGGGGCGCCCCGGGCCTTGAGGACGTACTCGATGCCGTAGGCACGCCCGACGGCCGCTGTCGTGACGGGGACGCAGAAGTTGCCGCTGTTGGACGGCGCCAGCGGGGTGTGAGTCAGCTTCGAGTAGCTGAGGGGGTAGGACAGCGGGAGCACGGCGTCGTACATCTCGGCCTCGGCGACGCCGTAGGCGGCGTTGGCCTCCGGCAGGATGCCGAGGTCGGCGAAGTGGGTGGCGTTGGGGCAGTTGAACCCGACCCGCTGGTCACCCACGATCTTCTGGAGGCGGGCGATCGCCGGGGTGACGGCGAAGGCGGTGTGGCTGGTCGACCACAGCCGCGGTGTGCCCAGCAGCAGGAACCCCACCTCGCTGGCCACGACGGCCGCCATCCCGACCCGCGACGCAGCGATCGTCACCGCCCGCGGCCGGGCCCTGGGGCCGGCGCGCGAGGCCGCCAGCACGAGGGCGGCGGCGGCGAGCAGCACCCCGGCCTGGATCGCCGGCCAGGCGAAGCTGGCAGCACGTATGCGGGCTGCCACCGCATGAGCCGGCGGGTGGTGCGCGTCGTGGTAGCCGTACGCCGCGAGCACCGCGGCGCCGGCAAGCGCGCCGAGGGCGAGGAGCCTGGCGGTGCCACGCTCCCTTCCGCCGGTGAGCACGGCGTCGAGGCCGACGCCCGCCAGCAGGGCGACCACGAGATCGAAGGGGATCAGCCCCCGGCTCCAGATGATGAGCTTGCCGGCGGGGAGGGCCACCACCAGGCGGGTGATCGGCTCTGCGAACAGGATCCCGCCGAGCACGAAGGCCGACAGCCCGACGCCGAGCACGAGGGGCCGGCGCCCCCGCCGCAGCAGGCCGACGGCGGCCAGCACGAGCGCCGTGATCCCGACGAACGACGCCGTCTCGTAGTAGTTCGACAGCCCGAAGTACTGGCTGGTGCGGATCGGGTAGCCCCAGTACCCCGAGAAGATCAGCCCGCCGAGGACGCGGAGGGGCAAGGCCGCTGAGCCGGTCCGGGCCTGGTGCACCGACCCGTGCAGGGCTTGCGCCCCGGTCAGCAGCAGCGGGGCGCAGAGCGCGGCGCCCGCCAGGAGGGCACCGGCGAGGGCGGCCAGGCGCCTGGTGCCGGCGGCTGCTCCGTCCCGGCGCACGCCGGCGATGAGGGCCACCACCACCGGGAAGGTCACCGCGACGGCCAGGAGGACCACGCTCTCCGGGTGGCCTCCGTACACGGCGAAGGCCACGGCGCCGGCGAGCAGCGGGACGGCCGCCCGGGGGCGACGGCCGCCGGCGAGCAGGAGCCCGGCGCCGAGCACCCAGCCCGTCCAGCAGATCACGCCGGCCATCGGCCATCCCAGCCATCCGCTGAACGACCCACTGAGCTCACCTACCGTGCCGGCGAAGGCGGCGGCGGCCCACCCGAGGCGGAGCACTCGTGCCGCGAAGATGAGGCCGGTTCCAGCGATGACCAGCTTGACGATGACCGTCACGTCGTAAGCGAAGCGGCGAGGCAGGGCGTAGGCGACGAGCATGGGGAGGCTGAGGCCGGCCGACTGGAAGTCTGCGAGGAGGGGGGTGCCCATCGCGTTGTACGGGTTCCACAACGGGAGGTGGCCGCCGTGCACCTCCGTCCAGTCGAGCGCCGCCCACGGCGCGCTCTGTTGCACCTGGTCGCTAGCGATGACGTTGTAGGGAGTGGCGGTCGACCGGCCGATCCCGTAGGCGGCGGCGATGTCGTAGGTGCCGAGGGCGCTGCCGCGCGCCAGTGCGGGCGCCAGCGACCCCAGGCCGGCGAGGATCACCCAGACGACGGCGAGCACCCCCGCCCAGCGCCGAGACGGAGAGGGTTGGCCGCCGCGCGCGGCGGCCAGCTCCTCTCCCGACACGCAGGGCAGTATGGCACCCGCCGGAGGCAGCGAGGGTGGAGGCGAGCCCTTTGGTAGGGTCCCGGCTGGCGTATGCGTCCGAGCTTCCACGTCTTCGTCAGCCGCAGCGGCAACATCTTCATGACGGAGATCGCGGAGGTCATCTCAGCCGCCATCAGCGACCTCGGCTACGAGAGCGTCTTCCCCGCCCCCGGCCTCCCCGAGGCGACCGCCGGCGTCGTCAACCTCGTCGTGGCTCCACACGAGTTCTTCGTCCTGCAGCCGGAACGCACCGCCACCGAGCTGCTGGCGGCTGCGGAGGCCTCGGTGTGCGTCGGGGTCGAGCAACCCGGGACCTACTGGTACGACCTGACCGTGCACTACGCGAGCGTCGGGCGCTGCGTGCTGGACATAAGCACCTACGCCGTCGAGGAGCACCGCCGGCGTGGCCTGGACGCCACCCACCTCCAGCTCGGCTACCACCGGCTCTGGGATCGCTGGGGCGGCGACGTCACCCGCCAGCGGGCCACGGATCTGCTGTTCCTCGGCTCGGTCACAGAGCGCCGGGCGCGCCTGCTCGGCGACGCCGCCCCGCTGCTGTGGGACTGCCGCAGCGACCTGCGCCTCTTTGAGTACCCCCGCCCGATGAGCCGCCCGGTGGGCCGGTTCGTGGCCGGCCCCGCCAAGTGGGACCTGCTCGCCGACAGCCGCATCCTGCTCAACGTGCACCGCAACGACGTCCCCTACTTCGAGTGGGTCCGCTCGCTCGAGGCCGTGTGCAACGGCTGCCTGCTGGTGACGGAGTCCTCCGCCGACTACGGGCCGCTCCTCGCCGGAGAGCACCTGGTGGCCGCGCCGTCCGAGACCCTCGGCGCCCTGGCAGCGAGCCTCGTCCTCGACGAGCCGCTGCGCCGCGAGATCGTCGCCAGCGCCTACGACCACGTCCGCACGGAGCTGGAGCTGGCAGCGCACCTGGCGCCGATCTGCGAGAGCCTCGCCCAAGGTGCCGCCCGCCCGCCGCGGGCCAGGCCGGCCCTCCCACGCCCGCCCCACCCCCACGCCGGCGGGCCACCGCAGCCGCCCTTGCTCGGCGACATCCACGCGACGGAGACGCGCGTGAGAGCCAGGGTCAAGGAGCTCCTCGACAGCGAGACAACCCTCATCCGCTCCCTCGAAGCCCTGGAGGCGGAGCTGCGCCACGGAGACGCCTCTCACTGCGAGATCGAGGCGACACCGGCGTGGGACGGCTTCGACGCGGACCTCACCGTCCTGGTCACCTCCTACGACTACGAGGGCTACCTCCCTGACGCCCTCGACTCGGTGATCGCCTCCGAGGAAGTGCGCGCCGAGCTGATAGTCGTCGACGATCACTCCGGCGACGGGTCCGTGGACCTGCTGCGGCGGTACCTGGAGAAGCACCCGTGGTACCCGATCCAGCTGATCGCGAGGGCGGCCAACGCCGGGGTGGGTGCCGCCCGCAACACCGGGTTCGCGGCGGCGCGCACCGATCGGGTGTTCGTCCTCGACGCCGACAACTACGTCTTCCCGAGCGGCTTGCGCAAGCTCTGCGACGCGCTCGACGCCGACCCCGCCGCCGCGTTCTCCTACGGGATCATCGGTCGCCTCGGCCAGCCGGGGCTGCTGTCGCACATCCCCTGGGACGTGGCGAGGCTCCTGGACAACAACTACATCGACGCCATGGCGCTGATCCGCACCGAGGCGTGGGAGCAGGTGGGCGGCTACGACACGGACGTGTCCAACCTGCGGGGCTGGGAGGACTACGACCTGTGGCTGCGCGTCGCTGCGGCCGGCGGCCACGGCACCTTCGTGCCCCAACCGGTCGCCGCCTACCGGGTGCACGGCGTCTCGCGACAGCAGACCGTGGACCTCGACACCCAATCCCTGCACGAGCACCTACGGGATCGCTACCCGTACCTGCCGTGGGCGGTGTCGCGATGAAGGAGGTCGATGTGACGACCGGGGAGGGGCTCACCGCCGACGAGCGCAGAGCCCTCGAGACGGAGATCGCCAGCCTGCGGGAGCGGCTACGCCAGCGCGAGACAGCGCTCGCCGTCCTCAACCGGCGCCTCGTGAGCCTGGAGCGCTACGACGACGCCGCCGCCGGGGCAGCCCCACCGGACGCCGCCATAGAGGCGGAGGCACGCGCCCGAGCTGCCGAGGAGGAGCTCGAGCGCCTACGCAACACGCGGACGTTCCGCTTCACCGCCGGCGCCCGGCGCATCTACGGCGCGGCCCGCCGCCTGGGCGGCCCATGACCCGGCCCCCGACCCTCGACCTCGGCTGGGTCAACAACCCTCACGTGCTGGCGATCGGGCGGGTCCCGGCCGGCAGCCGGGTGCTCGACCTCGGCGCCGGGGTGGGCACCGTCGACGCCGTGCTGCGCCGCATGGGCTGCACGGTGCGTGCCGTCGAGATCGACCCTGTCGCTGCGGAGATCGCCCGCCGGTCCTGCAACCAGCTCGTCGTCGCCGACTTGGAGCACCTCGACCTGGTGGACACCTTCGGTGAGCAGTCCGCCGACGTGGTGCTGATGCTGGACGTGCTCGAGCACCTGACCGACCCGGCCGCGCTCCTCCGCCGCGTCCACGACGTGCTCGCCCCGACCGGGTGGGTGGTGATCTCCCTGCCACACGTCGCCCACGCGTCGGTGCGCCTGGCGCTGCTCGCCGGCCGGTTCCGCTACACCGAGAGGGGACTGCTCGATCGCGGGCACCTCCGGTTCTTCGACGCCGAGGCCAAGGACGCCCTCCTCGCGTCGGGGGGCATGGTGCAGCTGGCGATGCAGCGCGTCGTCATGGGCCCCGAGGAGACCGAGGTGGAGGTGCCCGACGCCGACCCCGCCCTGGTCGCCGCCCTGTCCGAGGACGCCGACGCCTTGACCTACCAGTTCCTCGTCACGGCCGTGCCTGAGGGCTCCAAGCTGGTCGGCGACCCCCCGGTCCTGCCCGCCGCCACGGCCCAGAACGTCGCGTTGGAGGCCCTGGCCCGGGCCCAGTGGGCGGAGGCGGCCCTCGCCGAGCTGGAGCCCCGCGTCGCCGCCGCCCAACGGCTGCTGCCCCAGCTCGCCACGCTCCGCATGGGGAGCCAGGGGCGACGGGAGAGCCTGCGGATGCTGCTCGCCGCCCTGGAGGAGAACCTCGAGCGGATGCGGGCGGCGCTGCAGGACCTGAGCGTCTAGCCGCCAGCAGCCCGGCGCGCCTGCAGGATGGCAGCCGCCGCTGCAAGGTCCGCCTTGCCGGCGGTGGCCCCCTTGAGCCGACCTAGCAACAGCCCCTGCAGCTTGTCCTCGCCGGCGACGTAGCGGGCCCAGACGCCGGCGTTGCCGGCGATGACCTCGTCGAGGGCCGCTTCTAGGGCGACGCGGCCGAGAGCCTCGAAACCGTGGGCGGCAGCGATCCCTGCTGGGTCGCCGCCACCGGTCAGCATGTCCTTCAGCACGGTCCGGGCCTGGGCGGTGGTCAGCTCGCCGGCCGATTCCATCCGCAACAGCGTGACGAACTGCTCGGGGCCGAGGTTGGCGAGCGAGCCGATCTCCGAGGCGACCTCGTTGGCGAGCCGGCGCACCGCCAGGCCGGCGTCGGCACCGGCCGCGACCGTCGCCGTGACGAACGGCTCGAGACCGAGGCGGACGACGGTGGCGACGGCATCGGACTCCGGCGCCATGCCGGCAGCATCCGCCACGCCCCGGCGGAGCTCGGCAGGCATCGCCGGCAGGGCCGCACGGATACCGTCGACCCAGGCGGGATCCGGCTCCACCGGCACGAGGTCGGGTTCGGGGAAGTAGCGGTAGTCGAAGGCCTCCTCCTTGGACCGCATCGAAGATGTGCGGCCCTCATCCTCGTTCCAGTGGCGGGTCTCCTGGACCACCTCGCCGCCGCCCTCCACCAGCCGCACCTGCCGGGCGGCCTCGTAGTCGATGGCCCGGCCGAGGGAGCGCAGCGAGTTCATGTTCTTGACCTCGCAACGGGTTGCGTAGGCGGTCGACCCGGCGGGGCGGACCGAGACGTTGGCATCGACCCGCAGCGAGCCCTCCTCCATCTTGCCGTCGGATGCGCCGGCGGCCACGAGGATCGCCCGCAGCTCGTCGACGTAGGCCCGCGCCTCGTCGGCGGAGCGCAGGTCCGGACGACTGACGATCTCGACGAGGGGGACGCCGGCGCGGTTGTAGTCGACCAGGCTGTGGTCGGCATCGTGGATGCGGCCGCCGCCGCCCACGTGGGTCGTCTTGCCGGTGTCCTCCTCGAGGTGGGCCCGCTCGATGCCGACCCGCTTGCCGCCCGGCAGCTCCAGCCACCCGTCGGTGTCGATCGGGAGGTCGTACTGGCTGATCTGGTAGTCCTTGGGCATGTCCGGGTAGAAGTAGTTCTTGCGGTGGAAGATCGAGGGCCGCACCTGGCAGTGCAGGGCCAGCCCGATCCGCACCGCGTAGTCGACCGCCCGGGCGTTGAGAACCGGCAGCGAGCCGGGCAGGCCGAGGCAGACGGGGCAGACGTTGGTGTTGGGCTCCTCTCCGAAGCGGTTGGGGCAGGAGCAGAACAACTTGGTCTCGGTCCGCAGCTCCGTGTGGACCTCGAGGCCGATGACGGTCTCCCACCCGCTCACCGCGACGCCTCCAAGGTGGCGGCGACCTGGAACATCACCGTCTCCCCCAGCGCCGGCGCCAGGACCTGCACGCCCAAAGGCAGGCCGCCGGCATCCACCCCGTAGGGGACGCTCACCGCCGGGTGGCCGGCGAGGTTGGACGGCACGGTGCACACGTCGTTCAGGTACATGGTGAGCGGATCGGCGGTCTTGGCGCCGAGGGCAAAGGCGCCGCCGGGAGCAGTAGGGCCCAGCAGGGCGTCGAAACGCTCGTAGGCGGCGTCGAAGTCCTGGAGGATGCGGGTCCTCACCTTCTGGGCCTTGCCGTAGTAGGCGTCGTAGTACCCGGCTGACAGCGCGTACGTGCCGAGCATGATCCGCCGCTTGACCTCGGCCCCGAAGCCCTCCGTCCTCGTACGCACGTACATCTGCGTGATGTCGGCGCCGGGTGCCCGCAGGCCGTAGCGAACGCCGTCGTAGCGGGCGAGGTTGGAAGAGGCCTCGGCCGGGGCGATCAGGTAGTAAGCCGTCAGCCCGTACACCGCCGCCGGGACCGACACCTCGTCAACCTTGGCGCCCGCCGCCGCGAGGGCGTCCACCGCCTCCCTGGTCCGGGCGACGACCTGCGGGTCGATGCCCTCCGCTGTCGTGAGCTCGGTCACGAGCCCGACATGCAGCCCCTCCACCCCCCGCTCGAGGCCGGCTCGGGCGCTCGGCGGCGCCGAGGGAAGGGACGTCGAGTCGGCGGGGTCGTGGCCGGCGATCACGTCGAGCAGCAGGGCGGCATCGGCGACGGTGCCAGCGATGGGACCGATCTGGTCGAGCGAGCTGGCGAAGGCGATCAGGCCGTAGCGGGACACGAGGCCGTAGGTGGGCTTGGCCCCCACCACGCCGCAGAGGGCGGCGGGCTGGCGGATCGACCCACCGGTGTCCGAGCCGAGCGCCAGCGGGGCGAAGCCGGCCGACACCGCCGCAGCGCTGCCGCCGGACGAGCCGCCCGGGACCCGGGTGGGGTCGTGCGGGTTGCGGGTCGGGCCAAAGGCCGAGCTCTCCGTCGACGAGCCCATGGCGAACTCGTCGAGGTTGGTCTTGCCCACCACGACCGCGCCGGCGGCGGCCAGCCGGGACACGACGGTGGCATCGTACGGAGGGCGCCAACCCTCGAGGATCCGGGAGGCGCACGTCGTCGGTACGCCCCTCGTGCAGAGGTTGTCCTTCAGGGCGACGGGCACCCCGGCGAGCGGCCCGGGATCGATGCCAGCGGCGACGGCCTCGTCCACCTGGGCTGCACGCTCCAAGGCGGCGTCGGCCGTCAGGTGCAAGAAGGCGTGGATCCCGCCGTCGCGCCGGGCGATGCGTTCCAGGTGCTCCTCGACGACCTCGACGGCCGACCGCTCACCCGATCGCACGGCGCCGGCGATCTCGACCGCTGTCACGGGGCCTCGCCGAGGATGCGCGGGACCCGGAAGCGGTCGCCCTCCACCGCCGGCGCGGCGGAGAGGGCCTCCTCCCGGGACAGGCACGGTCGCGCGACGTCCTCGCGGAGGACGTTGGCCAGCGGCAGCGGGTGCGCCGTGGGTGGGACACCCCCGAGGTCGAGCGCCTCGATGTCGGCGGCATGGTCGAGGACCGCGGCGAGCTGACCCGTGAAGCGCCCCAGCTCCTCATCGGTCACCGCCAGGCGGGCCAGGCGGGCCACGTGGGCGACGTCGGCGGTCGTGATGCGTTGCGCCATCCCGGCCATCGTAGGCGGGTCCCCTCGTGGACCCGGCCCGATAATGCCATGGCCGGGGCTCGCCGCGGGTACGGTCGCAGCCGTCGAGTGGACCGAGGCGGTGACGGCGTGGCCTTTCCCTTCCTGAGCGACCAGTGGATCGGCGAGGCCCGCCGGATCGCCGCCGGCTACGAGGGCCGCCACCCCGCCCCGCCCGTCGCTGTCCGCATGAACGTCGTCATCACCGACGTGCCGTGGCCGCCGGGCCGGGTGGAGGGCCACATCGACACCGGTGGCGCCAGCGTCGACCTCGAGGTCGGGCGGCTGGAGCAGGCGGACGTCACCGTCACGATGGAGCACGCCACCGCCCGGGCGCTGCTCCTCGGGAGCGACCCCGAGGCCGCCATGCAGGCGTTCCTCACCGGCCGGATCCGCGTCGACGGCGACCTCAGCAAGCTCATGCTCACCTTCACACAGCCGAGCGCGGTGGTCGATCCCGTGGTGAGGGAGGCGTTCGGCCGGCTGCGCGAGATCACCGAGTAGCGCCGCCAGGCGCCGGCTCAGCCGGTGACCAGCTGGACGTACGACCCGAAGCGCACCGCCTGGCCCACGCCGGGCGTGGTGCCGGTGACGTTGGCCGCCGGGTTCCCCGTCACCCCGCTCACCCCCAGGCCGAGCGCCTCCAGCTGGCTCGTGGCCACCGAGACCGACTCCCCCACGACGCTCGTCGGGATGGTGACCAGGTGGGGCCCCTTCGAGACCTCGACGGTGATCGGTGACCCGTACACCACCGGGCGGCCCGGCGGGGGGCTGGTCGTCACGACGAGCCCGGGGTCGACCAGGTCGCTGTAGACGAGCTGCTCCGAAGGTTGCAGGTGCGCGGCCTGCAGCACCGCCGCCGCCGCCGAATAGCTCTCGACCGCCGCAGCCCGCAACAGCGGCACCGTGACGATGGGCTTGCCCTTCGAGACCACCAGCTCGACCGGTGTGCCCGGGAGGGCATCGCCGGTGGCAGGGCGGCTCGAGATGACCCAACCTGCGGGCACGTCGATGCTGGCCTGCCTGGTCACCTGCCCGACCCGCAGGTGGGCGGCGCTGATCACCCGCCGGGCGTCCGCGAGAGCGAGGTGGTCGAGGGGCGGGACGGGCACCGGTGCTGGTCCGCTCGAGAGCGTCACGGCGACGGTGCCGCCCCTCTGCACCTTCCCCGTGAGGGGCACCTGGCTGACGACGGCCCCGCGGCGCACCGCCCCGTCGTAGGAGCTCCCGGCCACGACGAGGCGGAGGTGCCGGGCGCGCAGGGCGGCGGCGGCCTGCCTCGCGGTCTCGCCGCGGAGGGATGGCACGGGGACGGGCGGCGGCGTTCGGGTCAGAGCCCAAGCGGCGCCTCCACCACCGGCAGCCACGAGCAGCACTCCCACAGCGGTGAGGGCGAGAAGACGGCGAGGGTGGGAAGCTGCCCCTGAACCCGACTCGCCCGAGCGGGGTAGCTGCGGTTGCTCGCGTTCCTCCCACTGCTCCCACTGCTCCCAGTCGACGGGAGGAGCCTTGGGGCGGCCGCCGGCGGCAGAGGGGATGGCGGGGCCGGCGAGTGCCGCTGCGGTGGCGGTGGCGGTGGCGGGGGCGGGGGCGGCAGCAGCGACGGCCACGTCGACCGCATCGACATCGACCGCACCGACATCGACCGCATCGACATCGACCGCATCGACATCGACCGCATCGACATCGACCGCATCGACATCGACCGCACCGACATCGACCCCAGTGGCGCCGGGCGGCCGAGGCTCATCGCCGGCGGGGGCACGCTGAGCGGGACTCGTTGCCGGGTCCATCAGCACCGATCCCGGCCCCGCCCGGCGAGTGGCGCGGCCGCCAGCGCCTCCACCGGTACGACCGGCGATGGACGTCGGGTCCGGGTCCACCTCCAGCCTTCCGTCGAGCAGCGGGGGGGCGAGCGGCAGCGGTGCCGGTGCCGGCAGCGCCTCTCCGACCCGGCGCAGGTCGGCGGCGAAGCGGGCCGAATCGGGACGGTCGGCGGGCTGGGGGGCGGCGGCGGCGGCGAGCGCCCTCCCGAGCGCACCGAGGCTGGCGGGCAACTCGAGCTCGCGGCCGATGCGAGCCATCAACGTGCCGAGGGTCGTATCCGTGGCGAACGGGACGACGCCGGTCGTGGCCTCCGCCAGCACGAGGGCGAGCGCGTACACGTCCGCCCGGTCGTCCAGGATCCTTCCCTGCACCTGCTCGGGAGAGGCATAGCGGGCGGTCCCGACGATGGCGCCGGCGGGCTCCGTCCACGTGGCCTCGGCGAGGGCCCGGGCGAGACCGAAGTCGGCGACGCTGACCCTGCCCTCGTCGTCGAAGAGAAGGTTGGCCGGCTTGATGTCGCGGTGAACGAGCCCTCGCCGGTGAGCATGGTCGAGCGCCGATGCAGCCTGCGCGCCGACCTGGGCGGCCTGGGCAGGGGTGAGCAGGCTGCCCTGGTCGAGCAGGCTCCGCAGGCTCCCGCCCTCCAGCAGCTCGGTGACGAGATAGGGGCTCTCGCCTTCCTCGCCCCAGTCGTAGATCCGCAGGATGTGCGGGTGGCGGAGGGCAGCCACGACACGGGCCTCGGCTTGGAACCTCCGAAGGAATGCCTCGTCGCCGGCGAGCCCCGGGTGGAGCACCTTGACGGCCACGCGGCGGCGCAGCACGACATCCTCGGCGACGTAGACATGCGCGCTCGCGCCTGTGCCGAGCGGGCGGGAGAGGCGGTAGCGGTTTCCGAGGACACGCCCCACCGAGTCGGCGATGCGCGGGGACCCGATGGCGAGACGCTACTGACAGGACCCGCCGAAGTGGGGTATGGGGGATCTCCTCATGCGCCGGCGGCGTCACCGGGCAGGTCACCGGCCCCCTCGCCCCGCCGGTCACCGGCCCCCTCGCCGGATTGGTCACCCGGGATGCGGCCCGTTTCCAGCAGGCGGCCGAATGCGTCCTCGTCGAGCACGGGGATGCCCAACTCCGACGCCTTGCCCAGCTTGGCTGTGCCGGGATCGGAGCCAGCCACGATGGCGGTCGTCCGCTTCGAGACGCTGCCCGGTGCTTTGCCTCCCCGCGCCTTGATGGCATCCTCCGCGCCCTCCCGTGACCAGCCCTGGAGCGTCCCGGTCACGACGATCGACGCGCCGGCGAGCACCTGCGGCACTCCCGGCTCGCCCGGCCCTTCGAAGTTGAGGCCCGAGGACCGGAGGCGCTCGACGACGGCCCGGTTGCGCTCGAGGGCGAAGAACCCGTGGACGCTGGCGGCGATGACCGGTCCGACGCCTGCCACGGCAGCCATCTCCTCCGCCGATGCCCCGAGGATCCGGTCGAGGTGGCCGAACGAGCGGGCCAGCAGCTGGCTTCCCGTCGAGCCGACATGACGGATCGAGAGCCCGACGAGGAGGTTCGCGAGAGGGCGCGACTTGGAGGCCGCGATCGCCGCCTTCAGGTTGGCGATCGACACCTCGCCCCAGCCCTCGAAGTCGCGGACCCGATCGAGGTCCAAGTCGTAGATGTCGGCGACGTCGTGGAGCAGGCCGGCCTCCACGAACTGGTGCACGGTCCGCTCCCCGAGGTGCTCGATGTCCATGGCGCCTCGGGATGCGAAATGAGCGATGCGCTGGACGCGCTGACCAGGGCAGTCGACGTTCACGCAGAAGGTGTCGCTCTCCCCCTCCAGCCGGACCAGAGCCTCGCCACAGACCGGGCAGCCGCTCGGGAAGGCCCAGGCCGCAAGACCAGGCGAGCGCCGTGCGATCACGGGGCCGAGCACCTCGGGGATCACGTCGCCGGCCCGGCGGACGACGACCGTGTCACCCGGCCGCACGTCCTTGGCGCGCACCTGGTCCTCGTTGTGCAGCGTCGCCATCGACACCCGCGCCCCGCCGACGACGACCGGCTCGAGGATCGCGAACGGCGTGGCCTTGCCCGTCCGGCCGATCGACACCATGATGGACCTGAGCAGGGTGGTCCGCTCCTCGGGCGGGAACTTGTAGGCGATCGCCCACCGTGGCGCCTTGGAGGTGGCACCGAGCTCACGACGCTGGGCCAGGTCATCGACCTTCACCACGGCGCCGTCGATCTCGTAGTCGAGGCTGTGGCGGCATGCTTCCCAATGCTTGCAGTAGGCGTCCACCTCCTCGAGGCTGCCGGCGAGGAGGATGTCGGGGTTGACGGGCATGCCAGCTGCCCGCAGCCAGTCGAGGGTCTGGCTGTGGCGCTGGAATGGCGGCCCGCCCACCATGTCTCCGATCTGGTACGCCCAGAACGACAGCTCCCTCGAGGCGGTCACCGCCGGGTCCTTCTGCCGGAGCGAGCCGGCGGCCGCGTTGCGGGGGTTGATGAACATGCGGGCCCCCGCCTCCGCCTGACGCTCGTTGAGCGCGTTGAACGCCGGTATCGCCATGTAGATCTCGCCGCGGATCTCGACGACCTCGGGCGGGATCCCTTTGAGCTGGGACGGCAGAGCCGTGATGGCGGCGACATTGGCGGTTACGTCCTCGCCGACGACACCGTCCCCCCGGGTCGCGGCCCGGGTGAGGCGACCACCCTCGTACAGCAGGCTCATCGCCAACCCATCGATCTTGAGCTCGCAGGTGTAGTCGACCTGGCCACTGATGTAGCGGTCCATGCGCTTCCCCCACGCCAGCAGCTCCTCGTAGCTCGTCGTCTTGTCCAGCGACATCATCGGGAGACGGTGGCGGACCTCGGCGAACGTCGCCGACACGCCGGCACCGAAGCCGACGCGCTGTGTCGGGGACTCAGGGGTGGCCAGCTCCGGGAATGCCGCCTCGAGGGCCGTCAGCTCGTCGACGAGAGCGTCGAACTCGGCGTCGCTAATCTCCGGCTCGTCCAGGTAGTACCGCTCGGAGTGGTACTGGATGAGGCCGCTCAGCTGCTCGGCCCGCGACCTGGCCTCCTCGGGCGGGTCGGGGCCGGAGGACGACGCCATGGCGCTCGACGCTACTCAAGCAGCTGTGACAGCCAACCCGGTGGCCGTCCCGCCGCCGAGGACCTCGTCACGCCGGTAGAGCACCACGCTCTGGCCGGCGGCGACGCGCCGAGCTGGCCTGTCCCAGACCACGCGGCCCCGCCGGGCGGTAGGTCCGGTGGGCTCCCAGCGGCCGGGCAGGGGGGCGCCGTGCGCGCTGCATTGCACGCCCACGCGCTCCCCCGCCGCCGGCGGCGACACCACCCACCCGGCGTCGTCGACGTGGACGCCGGCAGCAAGCAGCTCGTCAGGACCACCCAGGGTGACGACGGCCCCGGCCACGTCCACGTCCACCGCATACCGGCGCTGTCCCGGGGGCAACAGGCCGCCCGGGTTGCCGAGCCCGCGCCGCTGGCCGACGGTGACGAGCTCCACGGCATCCACCCGCCCGAGCGTCGACCCGGTCCGGTCGACCACGGTGCCGGGATGCAGGGCGATCCGGGTGCCGAGGAACCCCGCCCGCCCGCCCGGGCCACCCAAGAAGCAGACGTCCTGGCTGTCGGGCTTCGCGGCGGTGCGCAGCCCGGCAGCGGCCGCCTGGGCCCGGACCTCGTGCTTGGTCAGCTCGCCGACCGGGAGCAGGAGCCGGGACAGCTCGGCCTGCCCCAGCATGTGCAACACGTAGGACTGGTCCTTGGCCTGATCCGCTCCCCGGGTGAGGCGCCAATGGTCACCTGGCCCCACCGGCGCCACGACGCGGGCGTGGTGGCCGGTCGCGACCGCGTCGAAGCCGAGCCGCTCCGCCCTCTGCACGAAGCGGTCGAACTTGAGGTGGCGGTTGCAGGCGACGCACGGGTTGGGGGTGCGCCCGGCCGCGTGCTCGGCGACGTATGGCTCGACGACCGCCGCCTCGAAGGCGGAGGAGAAGTTGAACACGTGGTGCACCAGGCCGAGGCGGTCCGCGACGGCCCGGGCGTCCTCCACGTCGGCGATGCTGCAGCAGCCCGACGTCGACGGCCCCGCCCAGAGCTTCATGGTGGCACCGACGACGTCGTGGCCCGCCTGGGCCAGGAGCAGGGCGGCGACGGACGAGTCGACCCCGCCCGACATCGCGACGAGGACCCGCATCACGAGGCTCGCAGCTTGGCGACGGCGGCGGGAAGGGCGTCGAGGACGACCTCGACGTCCTCGTCGGTCGTCGTCGGCCCGAGCGTCA
This sequence comes from Acidimicrobiaceae bacterium, assembly GCA_027320105.1. Classification (GTDB taxonomy): domain Bacteria; phylum Actinomycetota; class Acidimicrobiia; order Acidimicrobiales; family Palsa-688; genus JAKAQB01. The sequence goes on from DAHVMA010000018.1 coordinate 16,452, forward strand.
GGCGAAGGCTTCCGAGGGCATCCTCCTCCGGGACCCCCATCGCGATGAGCACGTGGCTGGCGTGGAGCGCGCCCGATGCGCAGGCCGACCCTGCGGACGCGCACACGCCGGCGTCGTCGAGCAGGACCAGCAGCGCTTCGCTCTCCACCCCGCTGATGCAGAAGTGGGCGAAGCCGGCGGCCGTTGCCGTACCGGCCGGGACGGTGGTGAAGGCGCCGTCGACCGCGTCGAGGATGCCGGCGACGAGACGATCCCGGCGGGATCGCACCCCGGCGACCTCCGCATGCCGGCGGGCGTCCTGGGCGAGCGCTGCGGCTGCCATGCCCGCCAGCCCGGCGACGTTGTGGGTGCCTCCGCGGCGCTCGCGCTCCTGCCCGCCGCCCTCGACCACCGCAGCAAGCGGGGTGGCGCCCCGTACGAGCAGGGCTCCTACACCCTGCGGACCGCCGAACTTGTGGGCGCTCACGCTCACGAGGTCGGCCGCCGCGGCCGCCTGCACCACGTCGAGCCAGGGCATCGCCTGCACCGCGTCGGTGTGGAGCACAGCGGAGGGCGCCAAGCGGCGGGTGACGCTCGCGACCTCTTCGAGCGGCTGGATGGTGCCGACCTCGTTGTTCACCAGCATCACTGACACCACGCTCACGGTCGGATCGAGGGCGGAGGCGAACGCGTCGAGGTCGACCACCCCGTCACGCCCCACCGGTACCTTCCGGACGGCGACGCCTGCCGACTCGGCAGCGCGCAGCACGGCCGGATGCTCGATCGCCGTGGTGACGACGGGCCCGGGGTCGCGGCCCTCCGTCCGGTGGTGGCGCAGGACGCCGTGCACGGCGAGGAAGTCGGCCTCCGTCCCGCCGCCGGTGAAGACAACCTCTCCCGGTCGGCCGCCCAGGGCAGCGGCGACGGCCTCGCGCGCGCCCTCCACCGCACGGCGGGCCTCCCGGGCGACCTGATGGCTTCCCGACGGGTTGCCGAAGAGCCCGGTCAACCACGGCAGCATGGCCTGCGTGGCCTGCTCGCGCAGGGGCGCCGAGGCGGCGTGGTCGAGATACGCCCGCACCCCACGAGGGTACCGGAGCGGGCCCGAGGGCGATCTGTGCTGGAGCCGGCGGGGCGCCGGGTGGTACCGGTCACTGTCCGTGCGCACCATTGCTACCGGTGGAGCGCTACCGTTCGCGTGTGCCCCTGCAGCCCACCGAGCTACCCGCCCCGGCTCCTCCGGGCCCTTCGGCCCGCCGATGAGCCAGCTGCGACTGGACCCGCTCACCGGCCGCTGGGTCGTCATCGCCCACGAGCGCCTCACCCGTCCCTCGGCGTTCCAGACCCGCCGGTTGCCCGTGGAGGACGACCCCGATCGGCCCTGCCCGTTCTGTCCGGGCAGCGAGGACCTCGACCCGGCGGCGCTCGAGTCGGTCGGCCCTGACGGGGAGTGGCGGGTACGGATCGTGCCCAACCGCTACCCCGCGTTCCGCGGGTCGGACCCGATGGTCGTGACCCATCTCGGTCCGGTGTTCACCGAGGCGCCGGCCAGCGGCATCCACGAGGTGTTCGTGCTGACGCCTGAGCACGAGGCGACGTGGGCCGACCTCTCGGACCACCAGGCGAGCCTGGTGATGCACGCCCTCAGGGACCGGATGGCGGAGCACTCCAACGTGCCGGGCCTGCGCTACAGCCAGGCTGTCGTCAACCGGGGCCGGGAGGCCGGTGCCTCCATCGAGCACCCGCACGGGCAGCTGCTGTCGATGCCGTTCGTGCCCGGCGAGACGGCCAACGAGATGGCAGGCTTCGCCCGCTTCCAAGGCAACTGCCTGCTGTGCGCCGTGGCCGAGGCGGAGGAGGACGTCCGGCACCGCCTCGTGTACGCCGACGAGTCCGTCGTGGTGGTCAGCCCCTTCTGGAGCGGCAGCGCCTACGAGATGCTCGTCATCCCCCGCCACCACACCCCGCACCTGTACCGGGCCACCGGGGACGACCTCGCCGCCGCCGGACGGTCGGTGCGGCTCGCGCTCGGTGCGCTTCGCTCCCGGCTGGGCGACGTGGCGTACAACCTGATGTTCCATTCGGCGCCATACCGGGTGACCGGCGACCACCACTGGCACATCCACGTCGTGCCCCAGGTCACCACGCGGGGCGGCTTCGAGCTCGGCTCCGGCGTCCTCATCAACGTGGTGCCCCCGGAGCTGGCGGCCGACGAGTTGCGCGCCGAGATCGTCGCCGCCCCCGCCTGACGACGACGGGCGTGGGCTGGACCCCATCGGCCCTTGGCCGGCCAGGCCGCCTCGATGGGGTCGATGGAACCTGTGAGTGGATACGACACAGGGTGTGCACTTTTCACTCACAGTTCGTTGCGATTGCGCCTCACGGGGGTGGTGGCATGGAAAGTCCCGACCCTCCGGCGGGTCACGGTCGCTGGTGGGGCCGCAGGCGCCGACGTGGGGGCAGCCCGCAAGGGTGGGGGCGGGCAAAGGGGAGGAACCCCCGCTGCGCCCCCGCTCTGGCCGCCGGCGCCGGCGCAACGCGAGCACCGGGCGTAGCGTTCGACGCTCATGAGCACCGAGGGCCTCGTGGTGGCCGAGGCGGTGTTCCGCCCGGTGCGGCGGGGCAACGCCTTCGAGGAGACCGTAGAGCGGCTGTTGCAGGCCATCACCCTCGGGGTGGTCACCGAGGGGCGGCTGCCCCCTGAGCGGGAGCTCGCCGCCCGCCTGCAGGTGAGCCGGGTCACCGTGCGGGAGGCGATCCGGGCCCTCCAGCAGGCTGGTTGGGTTTCCTCCAGGCCGGGGCGGGGAGGCGGAACGTTCCTCACCACACCGCCGGCGACGGCATGGCCCCCCGGTGCCGGCAACCGTCCGGCTCGCCCGCCGGTCGCCGACACCCTCGCCTTCCGGGCGGTGCTCGAGCCGGGGGCGGCAGAGCTGGCAGCATCCTCCCCGCCCGGGGCCGCCACCGCTGCCCGCATCCGGGTGCTGCTCGAGGACTGCGAGCGTGCCGGCCCGGGCTCCTACCGACGGGCAGACTCACGCCTGCACCTGGCGATCGCCGAAGTGGCAGGAAGCCCGTCGCTGCTGGCCGCCGTGGCGGACGTGCGCAGCCGGATCAACGAGCTGCTCGACGCCATCCCCCTGCTCGGCGCCAACCTGGCACACGCCAACCGCCAGCACCGGGCGGTGGTCGCCGCCGTCCTCGCCGGTGACCCGTCCCGCGCCCGGGCCACCATGGCCGACCACCTCGAGGGGACGGCGGCGCTGCTCCGGGGGTTCCTCGGCGAGGCCGGACCTTGACATCGCCGGCCCGGGGCTCCAAGATGCTGCCAAAGGTCTGGTAGCGATCCAATACGGGGAGGTGGACACGTGGTCGAGGAAGCGAGCCCCTGGGGGCGGCTGCGCTCCCAGGTCGCCGCCGGCGAGATCGACACGGTGGTGATCGCCTTCACCGACATGCAGGGGCGCCTGCAGGGCAAGCGCTGCCACGCCGCCTGGTTCCTCGAAGAGGTGGCCCCCCATGGCACCGAGGGCTGCAACTACCTGCTGGCGGTCGACGTCGAGATGGCCACCGTGGACGGCTACCAGATGGCCAGCTGGGAGCGTGGCTACGGCGACTTCGTGTTGCGACCCGACCCGGCAACGCTCCGGCTCCTGCCCTGGCACCCCGGCTCGGCTCTCGTCCTCGCCGACCTCGAGTGGCTCGACGGCAGCCCGGTGGCGGCGTCGCCCCGCCAGATCCTGCGCCGCCAGCTCGACCGGTTGGCCGAGCGGGGCTGGACGGCGATGGTCGGCACCGAGCTCGAGCTGCTGGTCTTCGACGACAGCTACGAGGACGCCTGGGACCGCGGCTACCGCGGGCTCACCCCCGCCAACCGCTACAACGTCGACTACTCGCTGCTCGGCACCGGCCGCATCGAGCCGCTGCTGCGCCGCATCCGCAACGACATGACCGGGGCAGGGATGGTGGTCGAGTCGGCCAAGGGCGAGTGCAACCTCGGCCAGCACGAGATCGCCTTCCGCTACGCCGACGCCCTCACCACCGCTGACAATCACAGCGTCTACAAGACCGGCGCCAAGGAGATCGCCGCCCAAGAAGGCGTGGCGATCAGCTTCATGGCCAAGTTCGACGAGCGCGAGGGCAACTCCTGCCACGTGCACCTGTCACTGCGGGACGAGTCGGGCCGGCCCGTGTTCGCCGGCGAAAGGGACGGCTTCTCGCCTGCGTTCGAGCAGTTCCTGGCCGGCCAGCTCGACGCCCTGGCCGAGCTCACCCTGCTGCTGGCGCCCAACATCAACTCCTACAAGCGCTTCGCCGCCGGCTCCTTCGCCCCCACCTCGATCGCATGGGGACACGACAACCGCACCTGCGCCCTGCGGGTCGTGGGGCGGGGGTCGTCGTTGCGCTTCGAGCACCGCGTTCCCGGCGGCGACGTCAACCCCTACCTGGCGATCGCCGCCATCGTCGCCGCCGGCCTCGACGGCATCGAGCGGGACCTGCCCCTGCCGCCGCCCACCGCCGGCAACGCCTACGCCGGCGACGCCCCCCGGGTGCCGGCCACGCTGCGGGACGCCGCCGATCTGTTCGGTCGCAGCGACCTGGCCCGCAAGGCGTTCGGCGACGAGGTGGTCGACCACTACCTCAACATGGCCCGGGTCGAGCAGGCCACCTTCGACGCTGCGATCACCGACTGGGAGCGCAAGAGGGGGTTCGAGCGGCTATGACGGTCCTCATCGACCCCTCCAACGCCGAGGTGATCGGCAGCGTCGCCGACGCCGGCGAGGAGGACACGGCGGCCGCGATCGGCCGGGCGGCAGACGCCTGGCCGGCGTGGAGAGCGGTCGCACCAGCGGACCGGGCCCGCCTGCTTCGCCGCTTCGCCGAGACTGTCGACGCCCACACGGAGGAGCTGGCCGGCATCGAGGTTCGCAACGCCGGCCACACCATCGGCAACGCCCGCTGGGAGGCGGGCAACGTCCGCGACGTCCTGCACTACTACTCGGCCGCCCCCGAGCGCCTCGCCGGCCGCCAGATCCCGGTGCCGGGTGGCATCGACGTCACCTTCCACGAGCCGCTCGGGGTGGTGGGGGTGATCGTCCCGTGGAACTTCCCGCTGCCGATCGCCGGCTGGGGCCTGGCCCCCGCCCTCGCCGCCGGCAACACCGTCGTCTTGAAGCCGGCGGTGTTGACCCCGCTGTCGGCTCTCCGCCTGGGCGAGCTCGCCCTCGAAGCCGGCCTTCCCCGAGGGGTGCTCGAGGTCGCGGCGGGCACCGGCTCGGTGGCCGGGTGGCGGCTCGTGACCGATCATCGGGTCGCCAAGGTGTGCTTCACCGGCTCGGTGGCCGTGGGCAAGAAGGTGATGGCCGGCTGCGCCGAGCAGGTCAAGCGGGTGACGCTCGAGCTGGGCGGGAAGTCCGCCAACGTGGTGTTCGACGACGCCGACTTGGAGCGGGCGGCAGCGGCCGCGCCGATGGCGGTGTTCGACAACGCCGGCCAGGACTGCTGCGCCCGGTCACGCCTGTTGGTGCACAAGCCGGTCCTCGAGCGGTTCATGGCCCTGCTGGAGCGGGCGGTCACCTCCGTGGTGGTGGGCGACCCCCGCGACGAGTCCACCCAGATGGGCCCGCTGATCACCGAGGCCCACCGCCGGCAGGTGGAGGGATACCTGGGTGGCGGCACCCCCGTCGCCTTCCGGGGGCGGGCGCCGGAGGGCCCCGGATGGTGGATGGCGCCCACGGTCCTCGGCCCGGTAGCCCCCTCCGACCGGGTCGCCCAGGAGGAGATCTTCGGGCCCGTGGTGGCGGTGATCCCCTTCGACGACGAGGCCGACGCCATAGCGATAGCGAACGACAGCCGCTTCGGGCTGTCGGGGTCCATCTGGACCGAGAACCTGGGGAGGGCGCTGCGCGTCGCCCGGGGCGTCGAGGCCGGCAACCTGTCGGTCAACTCCCACTCCTCCGTCCGCTACTGGACGCCCTTTGGCGGGTTCAAGCAGTCGGGCCTCGGCCGGGAGCTCGGCCCAGACGCCCCCGAGGGTTTCACCGAGACCAAGAACGTGTTCATATCGACGGAGGGAGCCAGGTGAGCGGACGGCTGGAAGGAAAGGTCGCTGTGATCACCGGGGCGGCCAGCGGGATAGGCGCGGCGTCGGCTCGGCGCTTCGCCGCCGAGGGTGCCAGGGTGGTAGTCGCGGACCTCGCCGGCGACGAAGGCCAGGCGGTCGCCGGCGAGGTCGACGGCAGCTTCGTGGAGGTGGACGTCACCGACCCCGCCGGCGTCGAGGCCCTGTACGCACACGCTGTCTCCAGCTTCGGGCGCCTCGACGTGTGCTTCAACAACGCCGGCATCTCGCCGCCCGAGGACGACTCGATCCTCACCACCGACCTCGACGCCTGGCGGCGGGTGCAGGAGGTCAACCTCACCTCCGTCTACCTGTGCTGCAAGGCCGCCCTCCCCCACCTCGTCGAGGCGGGGGGCGGTTCGATCATCAACACCGCCTCCTTCGTCGCCTTGATGGGCGCGGCGACCAGCCAGATCTCCTACACAGCCTCCAAGGGCGGGGTGCTGGCCCTGTCCCGGGAGCTGGGCGTTCAGTTCGCCCGCCAGGGCGTGAGGGTCAACGCCCTCTGCCCCGGCCCGGTGAGCACCCCGCTGCTGCAGGAGCTGTTCGCCAAGGACCCCGAGCGGGCGGCCCGCCGCCTGGTGCACATACCCATGGGCCGCTTCGGCCGCCCGGAGGAGATCGCGGCCGCAGCCTGCTTCCTGGCCTCCGACGACGCCTCGTTCATA
>DAHVMA010000098.1:0-57020 GCA_027320105.1 Acidimicrobiaceae bacterium
GTGGTGCGCGCCCTGGTGGCGCTGTTCGAGGCCCGCTTCGCGCCTCCGGGCCCCGGCGACGGCACCGACGCCCGGGCCGCCGTGCTCGCCGGGCTTGCCGACGTCCAGCACCTGGAGCAGGACCAGGTCCTGCGCGGCTACCTGGCTCTGGTCGACGCCACGCTGCGCACGAGCTACTTCCTGCGGGCGCCGGACGGGACGCCGCTGCCGACGGTGTCCCTGAAGCTCGACAGCCGGGCAGTCCCGGACCTGCCGCTGCCCCGGCCGGTGGTCGAGACCTGGGTGCACGGCCACGAGGTCGAGGGGGTCCACCTGCGCTTCGGGCTGGTCGCCCGCGGGGGGATCCGCTGGAGCGACCGGCCCGACGACTTCCGGACCGAGGTCCTCGGGCTGGCCGCCGCCCAGGTGAAGAAGAACGCCGTCATCGTCCCGACCGGGGCCAAGGGGGGCTTCGTCGTACGGACGCCGGTGCCCCCCACCGCCGCGGGCGTGCAGGCGGCGTACGAGGCGTTCATCTCGTCGCTGCTCGACATCACCGACAACTACTCGGGCGGCCGGGTCGTGAGGCCACCGGCTGTCGTCGCCCGGGACGGCGACGACCCCTACCTGGTCGTCGCCGCCGACAAGGGCACGGCCACGTTGTCGGATGCCGCCAATGCCCTGGCCGAGGCACGCGGCTTCTGGCTCGGTGACGCCTTCGCCTCCGGGGGCTCCCACGGCTACGACCACAAGGTGATGGGCATGACCGCCCGCGGCGTGTGGGTGGCGGTGCGCCGCCACTTCCACCAGCTCGGCGTCGACGTGCAGACCGAGACGGTCACGGTGGCCGGCATCGGCGACATGTCGGGCGACGTGTTCGGCAACGGGATGCTGCAGAGCCGGGCGATCGCACTGGTGGCGGCGTTCGACCACAGGCACGTGTTCGTCGACCCCGACCCGGACCCCAAGGCGAGCTTCGCCGAGCGCCAGCGCCTCTTCGGCCTCGGGCGGTCGAGCTGGGCGGACTACGACCGCACGGTCATCTCCGAAGGTGGTGGCGTGTGGCCCCGGGACGCCAAGTCGGTGCCCCTCAGCCCGCAGGCGCAGCGCGTCCTCGGCGTGACCGCGCCGGAGCTGAGCCCGCCCCAACTGATCTCCGCCATCCTGCGCGCCCCGGTGGACCTGCTGTGGTTCGGCGGGATCGGGACCTATATCAAGGCGCCGGACGAGGCCGACGCCGACGTCGGCGACCACGCCAACGACGCGGTGCGGGTGACCTCCGACCAGGTGCGCGCCCGGGTGATCGCCGAGGGCGGCAACCTGGGCGTCACCCAGCGGGGACGGATCCGCTACTCCCGGCGGGGCGGGCGGATCAACACCGACTTCATCGACAACGCCGCCGGCGTGGCGACATCCGACCGCGAGGTCAACGTCAAGATCCTGCTCGGCATGGCCATCGCCGACGACCGGTTTCCCGCCGCCGGGCGCGACGCCCAACTGGCGGCGGCCGAGGGCTTCGTGGCGGAGGAGGTCCTCCGCCAGGTCGACCACAGCGTTTCCGCGCTCAACAGGGCCGTGCCGGCCAGCGCCCGGGACCTCGACGCCTACGAGGCACTGCTCCTCGAGCTGCAGGCCACCGGGGTCCTCGACCCGGGCGTCGAGGACCTGCCGGCCGGCGAGGAGTGGGTCCGGCGGCGCCGGGCTGGCGCCGGGCTGATCCGCCCGGAGCTGGCCGTGGTGCTGGCCTTCGCCAAGTCTGCCCTCTTCGACGCCATCGAGGCGTCGGCGCTCCCCGACGACCCGGGCCTGGTCGCCGCCGCCGCGGCCTACTTCCCTGCCGCGGCGCGGGAGTGCTGCGCCGACCTCGTTCCCCGCCACCGCCTGTACCGCCAGCTGGTGGCGACGATCGTCGCAGGCGACCTGGTCGACGACATCGGGCCGGTGTGGGCGCACGAGACGGCCGCCGAGCTGGGCCGTCCCGTGGCGGAGGTGGCGGCTGCCTACTGGGCCGCCCGGGAGGTGCTCGGCGCCGGCGACGTGCTCCGCCAGGTCGAGCTGGCCGGCACGTCGCTCGGCGCCGACGCCGACGCCGCCCTCCACGGGGCCGTCGTCGACGCCGTCGGCCGCCTGGCGCGCCGCTACCTCGCCACCGCCGTCCCGGACGTCTCGGGCCTGCTCGGCCGGGACGGGCCTCTTGCCCAGCGGCTGATCGGAGCGTCGGTCGACGGCTGGGACCCGGACGCACCACCCGCCGCCCTCGACGCCATCGTCGCCGATCTCCACAGCGCTGGGGCGCCGACGTTGCTCGCCGTGGACGTCGCCGCCCGCCTCACCGCCGTCGACGTCGCCGACGCCCAGGCCGTGGCCGCCGTCGTCGGGGTGGACCCATCAGACGTGCTCGAAGCGTTGGCTGCCCTCGACGCCGCCGGCGGCTACGGGCGCCTCGCCGGCGTGCTGCGTCGCGCCGACGTGCCGGGTCGGTGGGCGGCGTGGCAGCGGCGGGCGCTGCTCGACGACGTGGCGGCCTGGCGCGCGTCGGCGGTGGCGGACGCCCTCAGCTCCGGCGCCCCGCCGGCCGCAGCGGTGGCGGGATGGCTCGCCGAGCGGCGCTCAGGGCTCGACGGGCTGGGCCAGCTCCTCGAGCGCCTGGACTCCGCCGAGCGCGGCGACACCGGCGAGCGGCGTGGCGTCGACACCCTCGCCCTCGCCTCGATCGCCGTCCGCCGCCTTCCGCGCTGAGCCGGCCACCGGGCGCCCGCCGGCCATCCGGCGCGCCGGCGCCGGCGTCGGGAGCACCGACCCGTCGGGGTCGGCGACGAGCGAACGCGTCCCCCTCCACGCTGCCTCGATGGCGTCGAGCCTGGGTGTCGCCGTGCCCCGCACCCGGGCGGACACCCCGACCACGAGGGCGTTGGCGAGGGCCACGCCGGCGGTCATCGAGTCGAAGGGACCGACCCCCTCGGCCGACATGAGCAGGGTGCTGGCGGCGAGCGCCGCCAGCGGCGACAGCGGGCTGTCGGTCATGGCGACGAGGTCGGCGCCGGCCTGGGCGGCCCAGCGCGTCAGCTCCAGGAGCCAGCGCTCGTAGCGGCGGATGTCGATGGTGACGAGGACGTCGCCCGGCTGCAGCCCGCCGAGGGTCCTGGCGGCAGCGACGCCCGAGCCCGCCACGAGGGTGACGCCGGCGCGCAGCTGCCCGAGCGGCACCGCCAGCGTGGCGCCGACAGGAGCGGTGGCGTCGCCCGCCAGCACCCACACGCCCCGGGTCGGGTCCGACAGCTGGCCGACCACCGCGGCGAACTGCACCGGAGGCACCGACCCGAGGGTCCGGCGGACGTTGTGCTCCTCGACGGCTGCGACCCTGCCGAGCAGGTCGATGGGCGGCGGCCTGCGGATGCGGTCGCGCGCCGGGCCGAGCAGCTCGGCAATCTCCCTTTGGACCTGGGACTGCATGTCCACGAAGCCGGCGTAGCCCAGCTTGACGGCGAAGCGCACGACGGTCGGACCGCTCGTGGAAGCCTTGCGGGCGACGTGGGCGACGGTCCCGAACGCGACTGCATCGGGCTCCTCGGCCATCACCTCTGCGACGCGACGCTCGGCCGCTGTCAGCAGGTGGGCGTGCTGGATGATCCGGTCGGCCACGGCCATGTGCCGACGGAGTGTACGACGGGACCTCCTGCGCCGCGCCGGCGGCGCTCGGCCGCCTCGCGGCGGTGCTCAGGCGACCCGGCGGCGGGACAGCCGGACGAGGACCAGGCCGATGCCGACGAGCACGGCGGCGACCCCGACGGTCATGGCCACGTCCGCCCCGGTGAACGCCAGGCCGGTGGCCGCGCCAATCGAAGCGCTCGGCGGGGACGTGGTGGACCCCGAAGGCGTGGTCGACCCGCCCGTGCCGCCGGTGCCGGCGCAGTTGGGGTAGCAGTCCTTGTGGTGCTGGGCGACCGCCGGTGTAGCGGACGCGGTCGCGACGGACGTCGCCGCCACCACGCCGAAGAGGAGGCCCATGCTCAGCAGCAGCGTGGCGAATCGCTTCATGGCCGCAGCCTAGAGCCACGCAGCGTGGCCGGCAAGCAAGTTCCGGTTCTTCTCCGGCACGGTGACCAGCGCAGACCGGCCCGCACTCTCAACTGCCACCACTCTACGTGGTGACACGATCACCATGTGAAGCTGTGGGCGGTGGCGTCGGTGAACCGGGCAGCGGTGGCGCCCGGCGCCGAGGCGGTCCAGGTGGTCGGGGGGATCCGGGCCGACGGCTCGACGGCGAGGGTGCCGTGGCGGCCGAGCACGGCGAAGCGGATCACCACGGTCCTCGTGGCGTGGTCGGGGACCGTGACGGGGACGGCGACCATCCGGGCGGCGTAGTCGCGGCCTGCGGTCTCGACGCGGGAGGTCCCGGGCGTGGAGACGTCCCCGGCGACGGCGGGGAAGTCCAGCGCCACCGCCCCGTTGTAGACCCGGGGCGGGTAGCCCGCCTGGCCGCCGGCAGCGTACCCGGTGAGCCCGGAGGGCGTGTTGTTGGTGACGCTCACCTCGACGGTGACCTTGGACGCGTCACCTTGCGGCACCACGCTGAGGCGGGCGGCGATGTGCTGGTAGGGGTCGAGCTTGTTGGCCCCCTGGTTGAGCAGGGCGAGCAGGAGGTCGTTGCCGGCGACCACGCCGGCGGCGCCGGCGGCGGCCCAGTCGGCCTCGACGGCCGGGTTGGATGCCCACACCAGGACGTGGCGGCCGGCGGCGGCCTGCCCTAGGGCGCCGGCCACCTTCGACAGAGGTACCCCGGGTGTCTCCAGCCGGGCGAACGCCGCCGCCGCCAGCAGGCCCAGCCGCTCGTGGCGGGCGGCCTCGGATTGGATGTTGGCCTCACCGGCGTACTGCTGCTCGAGGAGGTAGCGGTCGGCGTTGCCTGCCGTGAGCGTCGTCCCCCCGGCGCTGACCGGCCCGATCACTCCCAGCAGGTCGGCCAGGGCCTGGATGTCGACCATCAGCACCCCGTCGACGTGTTGGTGGGTGTAGGCGGCCCACATGCGGGCGGCGAGGGCGGCGTTGGCGGGGAACTGCGGGGACAGGAACACCTCCCGGAAGTCGACGGCGGGGTCCTCGAAGCCCCAGAGGGCGGCGAGGTCCCCGCTCGGCGAGACCCCGGGGAAGCGGCCGATGAGGGTGCCGGCGGGCTGCAGCGGCCCCACGCTCACGGCGCCGTTGGCCGTTCGCAACGTGCCGACCTCGAGGGCCATGCCAGACCCGGCGCGCATCTCGGCGTTGTTCGCAGCGATGAGCAGGAAGGTGTGGTGGCCGCCGAGCAGGGCGGCGGCGCCCCGGGCGGCGCCGTCGGCCCGGGCCAGGACCGCCTCCACCTTGGCCAGGTCCCGGGCGAAGGTGTGGCGCTGGCGGCGGAGCGCAGCGACCAGCCCGTGCGCCGGGCCGAGCGGTACGGCGTCGACACGGGCACGCAGCCCGTCGAGCACGCCCACCAGCTGCTCGACCAGCGCCGCCCGCGCCGCCGGCGTGGTGTGGGGACGGGCGAGCATGACCCGCACGGCGTCGAGGGCGCTCCTGGCGGAGCGGGCGACGACCGACGCCGCTGCGCTGAGCGCGTCGACCGAGCGCACCTGGGTGCCGACGAAGGGCACGAGGCGGAACGGGGCGACCAGGGGGCTGTTGACGTCGGCGTGGGCCGCCTGGAAGTCGGTGGCGGCGGCGGCCAGCAGCCCCGAGCCGCGGGCGGCGGTGAGGTCGGCGAGGGTCAGTCCCGCCTTGGCCCGGTCGGCGGCGGCGATGCCGGCGTGCAGGCGGTGGTCGGCCTGCACGAGGCTCACCGCCACGAAGGCGAGCCACGCCAGGAGGAGGCCGACCAGCACCGCCAGCGCGGCCCACCAGCGCCGCCGGCGTGGGTCGGAGGTGCGCCGGCGGCGCCCGTTGCCAACGAGTGGCTCCATGTGGCGCCGGACCGTAGCAGCGGGAGGCGCCGGCGACCGGCCACCGCCGGCGGGGCGCGGCGTGCTAGGAACGGCGCGTGCGCATCGCCGTGGCCTCCGACCATGCCGGGTTCCTGCTCAAGCAGGCGGTCGCCGAGCACCTGAGGGCGGCGGGTCACGAGGTGCTCGACCTCGGGACCGACAGCGAGGCGCCCGTCGACTACCCGTACTTCTGCGCCGGCTGCGCCCGGGCGGTCGTGAGGGGGGAGGCCGACGTCGGCGTGGTCATGGGCGGCAGCGGCCAGGGCGAGCAGCTGGCAGCCAACAAGGTGCGGGGGGCGCGGGCCGCCTTGTGCCACGACGAGTACACCGCCCGCTACGCCCGCAGGCACAACGACGCCAATGTCCTGTCGCTCGGCGCCCGGGTCACGGCCGCCGAGCTGGCCCTCGACATCCTCGACGTGTTCCTCTCGACCGGTTTCGACGGCGGCCGCCACCTCGTCCGGGTGGAGCAGATCGCTGCCATCGAGGCGGAGGAGGCTGCCCACCCGAGCAACGCCGGCGGCTGAGAGGCGGTCAGCTCGTACGCAGGTCGAGCCCGAGGGAGCGCAGCTGGTCGGCGGGTCGGTGGTAGCCGCGCTCGAGGTGGTGCACCCCCTGGAGCACGGACCGACCCTCGGCGGCGGCGGCGGCGATCACGCTGGAGAAGCCGGCCCGGACGTCGGGTATGTCCACCTCGGCGCCCTGCAGCTTCGAGACCCCCCTCACGACGGCGGAGTGCAGGTAGGGGGAGTCGTGGAACCGGCAGGCCGGCCCGCCGAGGCAGGTCGCGAACAGCTCGATCTCGCCGCCCATCGCCTGCAGGGCCGGGACGTAGACGAAGCGGTCCTCGTACACCGTCTCGTGGAGCACCGACATGCCCTCGGCCTGGGTGAACAGCACCATGAGCGGGGTCTGCCAGTCGGTCATGAACCCGGGGTGGACGTCGGTCTGTACGGCGGCGGCCCGCAGGCCGCCCGGGGCCGAGGCCGTCATGCCCCGGTCGTCGATCTCCACCTCCGCCCCCATGCGCAGCAGGGTCGTGATGGCGGTCACCAGGCGGTCCTGCCCGCAGCCGCGGACGGTGACCTGGCCGCCGGTCAGCAGCCCGGCGGCAAGGTAGCTGAACGCCTCGTTGCGGTCACCCTCCAGGCGGGTCGTGCTGCCCCGCAGGCGGGGGACGCCCTCGATGACGATCCGCCGGTCGGGGGCCAGCTCGATCCGGGCACCCATCCGCTGCAGCAGGAGGGCCAGCTCGAGCACCTCCGGCTCCGTGGCGGCGTTGCGGATGACGGTCCTGCCCTCGGCCAGCGACGCCGACAGGAGCGCCGACTCGGTGGCGCCGACGCTCGGGTAGGGCAGCTGGACGATGGCGCCCCGGAGGCGGGAGCAGCGCGCCGCGATGCCGTCGTTGCTGACCTCCACCTCGGCGCCGAGGGTCCGCAGCATCTGGACGTGGAAGTCGATCGGCCTCGCCCCGATCCGGTCGCCGCCGACACGGGGGACCCACGCCTCGCCGGTCAGGTGCAGCAGCGGGCCGAGCATCAGCACCGGGATCCGGTTGAGGCCGCTGAACGACAGCGGGACAGCCGAGCTCGGCTGCTCCGGTGGGGTCACGGTCAGCCGATCCCCCTCGCGCTCGACGCCGGCGCCCACTGCCCGCAGGATCGACGTCGTGATGTCGACGTCGCCGACCTCGGGCACGTTGGAGATCGTGCTCGGCTCCGAGGCGAGGATCGCTGCGACCATGTGCTTGGTCACGGCGTTCTTGGACCCCCGCACGGCGACCTCACCGCGAAGAGGTCCATTTGGCTCGATCACCCACGCATCCGACACGGCAGGGAGGCTACCCACCCGGTGGGCGGCTCACGGCGCCGGGGGGGGCCGCACCGCCTCGGCGGTGCCGGACCGGCTCGGCGGCGCAGCGGTGGCGTCCGGCCGGCGGGCGACACGTGGTAGACCCGCCCGGTGGCTTGCCGCGTGACGTTGGCGTCGAGGGCGACGACCCCGCCCTCGGTCCCGAGGTCGCCCTACGTGGTCCTCCGGCCGCCATACCCGAGCGGCGGCATCCCCGGCGCACGACGCCGCCGGCGGTGACCGCATTGGAGGGCATCGAGGTCGTCCGGCTCCGCCTGCCCCTGGTCGAGCCGTGGGTGACACCGCTCGGCACGCTCCGCAACCGTGACGTGCTGCTCTGCCGTGCCGTGGTAGGCGGTGCCAGCGGCTGGGGTGAGTGTGCCGCCCAGCCGGAGCCGACCTACAGCGCCGAGTACGTGGACGGCGCCGCCGACGTGCTGGCCCGCCACCTCGTGCCCCGCCTGGTTGCCGCTGGCGCCGTGCGCGGCCGCGACGTGCCGGCGGCCGTGGCCGGCGTCAAGGGCCACCCGATGGCCAAGGCGGCCCTCGAGGTGGCCGTCCTCGACGCCGAGCTCCGGCTGCTCGGGCGGGGCCTGGCTGCCCACCTGGCCTCCGCCACCGACCCGCCGGCGCCCGAGCCGGCAGGTCGGGTCGCCGCCGGCGTCGCCGTCGGCCTGCACCTCCGGGTCGACGACCTGCTGGCCGAGGTCTCCGGCCACGTCACCGCCGGCTACCGGCGGGTGAAGCTCAAGGTGCACCCCGGTGCCGACCTGGCACCCGTGGCGGCGGTGCGCGCTGCATGGCCGCCGGGGCGGCTGGCCCTCCAGGTCGACGCCAACGGCAGCTACGCCTCCGTCGCCGACCCGGTCACCGCCCTGCGGCCCCTCGACGCCCACGACCTGCTGGTCGTCGAGCAGCCCCTCGCCGACGACGACCTCGTGGGGCATGCCGCCCTCGCCCGAGGCCTGCGCACGCCGGTCTGCCTCGACGAGTCGATCACCTCCGACGGTGCTGCGGCCGCGGCCCTGGCCATCGGCGCCTGCCGGGTCGTCAACCTTAAGCCCGGTCGGGTAGGAGGCGTCCACGCCGCCTTGCGCATCCACGACCGGTGCCGGGCGGCCGGCGTCGGGCTGTGGGTGGGGGGCATGCTCGAGACGGGCGTCGGCCGGGCTGTCAACCTGGCGCTCGCCTCCCTCCCGGGCGTCACCCTGCCCGGCGACCTCTCTGCCGCCGACCGGTTCTGGGCCGAGGACATCGTCACCCGCCCGGCCGTGCTCGAACCCGACGGGACCATCGCTGTCCCCACCGCCCCCGGGATCGGCGTGGAGGTGTGCTCCGACCTCGGGGCCGTCACCGTCGGGAGGGACTGGTACCCTGCGGGCCCCTGACGCGGCGGCGGCGCCCGCGGGCGGCCTACGCCACCGAGACGGCGGCGGGGTCCCAGCTGCGCAGGTCGGCGAGGCGAGGATCGTTCGAGAAGATCTCCACCACCGGCACCGACAGGCCCAGGCGGCGCTGCACCCGCTCCACCTCCAGCTGCTCGTTCCACAGCACGAGCGTCGCGACCAGCCCTTCCCGCCCGGCGCGGGCGGTGCGGCCCGAACGGTGCAGGTACCCCTTGTGGTCCTCCGGCGGGTCGTAGTGCACCACGACGTCGATCCCGTCCACGTCGATGCCGCGGGCGGCGACGTCGGTGGCGACGAGCACTGGCAGGCTGCCGGCGGCGAACTGGCGCAGCGCCCGCTCCCGTACCGGCTGGCGGAGGTCGCCGTGGATGGCCCGCGCCTCGACACCCTCCTTCCGCAGCGCCTCGGTCACCCTGTCCGCCCCTCGCTTGGTCCGGGAGAACACGATCACCCGCCCGTGGTTGCGGCAGATGGCGGCCAGCACCCGCGCCTTGTCCATCTGGTGCACCAGCAAGAAGCGGTGCTCCATCGCCTTCACCGTCGGCCGGTCCGAGCCGACCTCGTGGCGGACCGGGTCGGTGAGCTCGTGGCGCACCAGGCGGTCGACGTCGCCGTCGAGGGTCGCCGAGAACAGCATCGTCTGGTGCCGGACCTCCAGGTGGCGGAGCAGCCACTCCACCTGGGGCAGGAAGCCCATGTCAGCCATCCGGTCCGCTTCGTCGATCACCACCGCCTCGATGGCGGCCAGGCTCACGTCCCGGCGCTGCACCAGGTCGATCAGGCGGCCAGGCGTCGCCACGACCACGTCCGTGCCAGCGCGCAGGGCGGCGATCTGGGTGTCCATCCCTGTGCCGCCGTAGCAGGCAGTCAGCCCGAGGCCGACGGCGCCAGCCAGTGGCTCGAGCACGCCGGCCACCTGCCGGGCCAGCTCACGGGTGGGGACGAGCACCAGACCCCGGGGCCGGCGCCGGCCGCTGGCCGCTGCCGGCCCGGCAGCGGCCAGCCGCTGCAGCACGGGCACGCCGAAGGCCAGGGTCTTGCCCGACCCGGTCTTCGCCTTCCCGCAGACGTCGCGGCCGGCCAGGCCGTCGGCGACGGTGGCCGCCTGGATGGGGAACGGTGTGACGATGCCGCCGGCGTCGAGGGCGGCGACCAGCTCGGGGACGACCCCGAGCGAGGCGAAGGTGCGGGGGGTGGGGGTGTTGCTCAACCAAGCTCCAGTGCGGGAGGGGAACGGGCGCCTCCCCGGCCACCGGCCCGGCAGGGCGGGCGGGTCTGGGGGCGGGCGGGTCTGGGGGCGCCCGGTCGACCTGCCGGGACGGCGTGTCGACCCCTCTCATCGTACCCCAACCAACCTCTTCCGGCGGCGACGGCACGCTCTAGCCTGGAGGGCCTTGACCCTGCCCCTGTTCGACGAGCCCGCCGGCGGCCGGACGGCGCGCCCGCTCACGCTCGTCAGGCTGGCCGCCGAGATAGCTCGCAAGGCGGCCGACATAGGCCTCGTCGCCGTCGAGGGCGAGGTGCACAGGCCGGCGACCAGCCGGGGGGGATGGCTATTTTTCACGCTGCGGGACAGGGCCGCTCAGGTCGCCGTCGCCGTCCCCCGGACCCACGTCCGGCGGGCACGGGCGGTGGCCGGCGAGCGGGTCCGCGTCGTCGGGGCCCTCGAGTGGAGCAACGAGCGCGGCCAGCTGCAGCTACGCGCCGAGGAGGTCCTGCCGGTGGGGGCCGGTGCGGTCGCCGCCCTGATCGCCGAGACGCGGCGGCGCCTCGAGGCCGATGGCCTCACGGGTCGTCCCCGCCGGCCGGTGCCCCTGCTGCCCGCGGCTATCGGCGTGGTGTGCGGGGCAGACGCCGCCGTCCGCCGCGACATCGAGTCCGTCGTCGCCGTGCGGTTCCCGGGCTATCCCGTGGTGTTCGAGGAGACGACCGTGTCGGGCCAGGGTTCGGCGTTCTCCATCGTCGCGGCCCTGCGGGCGGTGAGCGGCCGGCCGGGCGTCGAGGTCGTGATCCTCGCCCGGGGCGGCGGGGATGCCACCGCCCTGCTTCCCTGGAGCGACGAGGAGGTGTGCCGTGCGGTGGCCGCCTGCGCCGTCCCGGTCGTGTCCGCCATCGGCCACGAGGCGGACCGGCCGCTGTGCGACGAGGTCGCTGATGCCCGCTTCGGCACGCCGTCGCTGGCCGCCCACGGTGTCGTCCCCGACCGCTCCGCCCTCGCCCTGCGCATCGACCGGGCGGAGGCGGCGGCGCGCGCCGCCCTCGCCGCCCGCTGGAAGGAGGCCGCCCGTGACCTCGCCGCCGTCGACGCCGGGCGGGCCGTCGACGCCGCCGTCACCGCGGCGGGATCCCGGCTCGACGGCGCCTCCCGGCGCCTCGCCGGGCACCATCCCCGCCGGCACATCGAGGAGTGCAGGCGGCGCCTCGACGCCCCTGACTGGCGGCGCTGCGCCGGCGAGATCCTCGGCCGGGCTGCCGGCCGCCTCGACGCCGACCGGCGGCACCTGCTCGCCCTCGACCCCGCCCGGGTGCTCGACCGGGGGTACGCCGTGGCGACCGGGCCTGACGGCGCCGTGATCCGCCGGGCCTCCCAGCTGCGGGTGGGGGAGCGGATCGGCGTGCGCCTCGCTGCCGGGTCGCTGACCGCCCGGGTCGAGCGGGTCACGGGGCCGGCGGTCGCTCTCGGATGGCCGGCGGTGGGTGACGGGGCTGACGGTGGCTGAGGGGCGGCGGTTCGAGGACCTGCTCGCCGAGCTGGAGTCGGTCACCGACCGGCTGGCGTCTGGCGACGTCGGCATCGAGGAGGCCGCCGACCTCTACGAGCGGGCGGAGCGCCTGCAGCGCGAGGCGGCCGAGCGGCTCGAAGCGGTGCGGGCCCGTGTGGAGCGGCTGCGGCAGGCGCCGGAGGTGGGGGCCGACCCCGGGTAGTGCGATAGGTGCCCAGAGCGGGAGTGGCCTTGCGGGTCGAGGCCGCCGGGATCAGGCGGCGACAGGCAACGGGCCGAGGTCGCCGCCGAGCCGGTCGGCCATCGCCACGGTCAGGTCCATGCGCTCCTCGACGCGGGCGATCCAGTCCGGGCTCGTCGGCAGGGGGTGGGAGGCGAGCCAGCGGTGGGCACGCTGCACGGTCGGCCCGTCGGCGAGCAGGGCAGCGCCTTCGAGCGCCCGGCCGAGGAGCTGGGGGGTGAGCCGGCGGGCGCATTCGTCGGCGTTCGCCTCCCACCACGGCCACCCGACGTCGTGGCCGTGCCAGCCGGCGAGGACGCCGTGTACGACGAAGGGGGTGTCCTGGCTGCGCACCTCCGGTGACAAGGCGAGCTGCAGGCAGCGGCCGGCGAGGTCGGCCTGGCGGAATCGGGGCAGCACCATGAGGAACCGCTCCCGGTCCTGGGGCGTTCCCGCATCCAGGTACGCCTCCCACACCTGGTCGAACTCGTCGTGGCCGCCTCCGGCGGCGACCACGTGGAGCACCGCAGACAGCAGGTCCGCCTCGACGGGGCGACGGCCGCTGCGGTGGTCCGCCCAGCGCCGCGCCGCCTCGGCCCGGACTCCGGCGTCAGCGGCGACGACGCCGAGCAGCGTGACCAGCCGCGCCCGGGCCTGGCGGTGACCGAGCGGCTCGCCTGTGACCAGCTCCCAGCCGAGCCGCCGCCAGGCCGGGCCGGCCACGACCGCGACCGCGTCGGCCAGCCGGCGGCGCTGCGCGCTCGGGGTGATCCGATCGAGCAGCAGGAGCGGTCCGCTGACGACCCCCCACACCTCCGGTTGGGTCTCCTCCCCGAGGTCGGCGGCCATGCCCACGAACCGCTCGACGCCGGCCCGCCCGGCCATCGCCGCCGCCCACGCGTCGTCGAGGAGCGCCAGCCGCTCCAGTGGGGTGCAACCGCGCAGCGCCTCACCTCTCGGCGCCAGGCCGTCCTCGGTGTCGACACGGCAGAAGCCCCAACCGCCCCCGTTTGCGACGACCCAGTCGACGGGCCCGTCGAAGCGCTCCGTGCGCTGGCCGTCGAGCAGTACCCGGCGGTGCTCGACCCGGCCGGCGACCGACGCCCGCACGAGGAGCGGGACTCGCCAGTGGCCCGGGCCGTCCCCGCGGTAGCAGAACTGCGTCGCCTCCAGGACCACCTCGCCCGCCCGTGCACCCCGCCGTGCGGCCACCACCGGGTAGCCAGACTGCAGGATCCAGCCATCCATGGTCACCCGGACGGGCTGGCCGGACTCCGCCTCCAAGGCGTCCCACAGGTCGGTCGTCTCGGCGTTCCCGTAGGCGTGGCGCTCGAGGTAGCGGGCGATGCCCCGGCGGAACGTGTCCTCGCCGAGGTGCTGCTCCAGCATCCGCAGCACCGCACCGCCCTTGTCGTAGGTGAGCACGTCGAACATGCCCTCGGCGTCCTCAGGCCGCTCCACCCGGTACTCCACGGGCCGGGTCGACGCCAGGCCGTCCACGAGCAGGGCCTGCGCCCGGCCCGGTCCGGTGGCGGTCCACACGTCCCAGTCCGGGTTGAACGCCTCCGTCGCCTTGGTCTCCATGAAGGTGGCGAACGCCTCGTTGAGCCACAGCCCGTTCCACCACCGCATCGTCGCCAGGTCACCGAACCACATGTGCGACGTCTCGTGGGCGATCGTCAGCGCGATCTCCCGCAGCTCCGGCTGGGATGCCCGTCCCGGGTCGGCGAGCAGCAGGCTCTCGCGGTAGGTCACGCAGCCCAGGTTCTCCATCGCTCCGGAGGCGAAGTTGGGGATGGCGACGTGGTCGAGCTTGGCGCCGGGATAGGGGATCCCGAAGTAGTCGGCCAGGTACCGCAGGGCGTGGGTGGCGGCCCGGACGGCGTATCCCGTGAAGGGCAGCTGCCCGGCGGGGGCGGCGACGCGCACGGCAACCCCGTCGACGTCGACGGCCTCGGTCAGATCGAGGGGCCCGACCACCCACGCCACGACGTAGGTCGGGAGCGGGATCGTCTCGGCGAAGCGCACCCGCCGCCGGCCGCGACCGACTGCCTCGTCGGCTACGGCCGGCGCGCTCGACAGGCACGCAACCCCCTCGGGCACGGTGAGCGTCAGCACGAACACGGCTTTCATGTCCGGCTCGTCGAAGCACGGGAAGGCCCGACGGGCGTTGGTGGCCTCGAAGTCCGTGGCGAGGATCACGCCCTCTGCTCCGTCGGGGCCCGTGAACCGGCTGCGGTAGAAGCCACGCATCTCCTCGCCGAGAGGGCCGCCGAAGCGCACGTCGAGCACGGCGGGGCCGGGTGCCAGCGGTCCGGGGAGCTCCAATACGACCTGCTCCTCCTCCGGAACGGGGCGCAGCCGCCCGGCAACTGGAACGCCGGCGCCGCCGGCGCCGCCGGCGGCGACGGTCGCGGCGTGAACCTCCAGGCCGACGGCGTTGAGCACCACCCGGTCGGTCCGCTCCAGCACCTCGACGTCGACTCGCACCCGCCCCTCGTAGGAGCCGCCTCGCTCGTCCAGCTCGATGTCGAGCCGGTAGCGGCGCGGTAGCACGGCGCGGGGCAGGCGGTAGGGCGGGCGCTCGGGCATGGGCCCGGGAGCCTAGGAGCCTGCTCCGGCGCGCGCGGCTGGGCACGTCCGGCAAGGCCGGGCAACCCGGCCCGCCTCCGCAGGTCGGGCAGCTTGGCCACTGGGAGCGCCTCGGTGCACTCGGCACACCTCGGTGCACAGACGGCAAGAAGCGGGCTCGTATGCACCGAGCTACCGCCAGTGCAGCTGGGAGCCCCGAGTGGGGGGACCGGGGGGGCCGGGGGGGGCCAGGGGGGCCCGGCGCTGGGGTAGCTGGCGGCCTGTTGGTAGCGTTGGGCAGGTGTGGCACCAAACCCGGGTGGACCTCGTCGCCATCGGGCACGCCCTCGTCGACGTGCTGGTACCCGTCGCCGACACGGTGGTCTCGGGTCTGGGCCTCACCAAGGGCACGATGACACTCGTCGGACCCGGGCGCTCCGACGAGATCCTCTCCTCGCTGCGGCCGGCGACAGCCGTGTCGGGTGGTTCGGCGGCCAACACGGCGGTCGGGGCGTCGTCGCTCGGCAGCCGGGTAGGCTTCGTGGGCAAGGTCCGCGACGACATGCTCGGCCGCCTGTTCGAAGACGACATCCGGGCCGCCGGGGTAGACTTCGAAGTGGCGCCGGCGGTTCGAGGGCCGGCGACGGGCCGGTCGGTCATCATGGTCACGCCCGACGGGGAGAAGACCATGTGCACCTGTCTCGGCATCGGGGACCTGCTTGCCCCTGGAGACGTCGACAAGGCCCTCATCGCCGAGGCGTCCGTCGTCTACCTGGAGGGTTACCTCTGCGGGCTCGAGCACACCGACCCGACGATCCAGGCCGCCCTCGACGCCGCCCGGGCGGGGGGCACGCTCGTCGCACTGTCACTGTCTGACCCCCTTTGGGTCCACCTGCACCGAGACGAGCTGGCCGGGCTGCTCCCGCACGTCGGGTTGCTGTTCGCCAACGCCGGGGAGGCGTGCGAGCTGGTCGGCACCGGGGACGTGCACGCCGCCGTCGACGCCCTTGCCCAACGGTGCCGGACCGTCGTCGTCACCCAGGGGTCGGGTGGCTGCGTTGTGGCCACCGACGGTCGCCGCCTGCAGGTGGAGGCCGTGCCGGTCGACTGCATCGTCGACACCACCGGCGCCGGCGACCTGTTCGCCGCCGGCTACCTGCACGCCTACGTGCGGGGTGCCGGGCCGGAGGAGGCGGCCCAGCTCGGCGCCGTCGCCGCGGCGGAGGTCATCGGGCACCTGGGCGCCCGACCGACCGGCCGCCTCGACGAGTTGGCGGCCGATGCCGGGTTGGCGTTCTAGCGCGAGGCGGTCGGCCCCGGTCGGGATGCGGCCGGTTCAGCGGCCCCGGTTGGGCTTGCGCCCGTGGTTGGCCTTCTTGGACTTCGCCCGCTTGCGGGCTTTGGCAGTGCGCTTCGACATCCCCGGCAGGGTAGGCGACCCCGCCGCGCCCGTCGATCCGGCGCAGATACCCTGCGGGCGTGAGCAGGTGGCGTCGGGGGGAAGCGGCGTGGCCTGGTTGACGCGGGGCGACGAGGTGCTGGCCAGCGTGGAGCGCCGGCGCCGGGGTTACCCGGATGGGACGGTCACCGCCATCGTGCGGAGCCGGCCGCTGCTGCTCCACGCACCCTTGCGGGGCACGGTCGACGTGGCCTGGTGCCTACCGGAGGACGACGACGGGGTAGAAGTCCGCCGGATGCGGACCCTCGGGCCCCGCCTCCCCGCCTGCCCCGGGTGGGGCCCACCTGTCGTGATCGTCGCCGCCGGCGGGGCGTTCGAGCGGTGGCGGCTGGAGGTGGGCGACCACCTGAGCGTCCGTGGTGGCTGAGAGCTCCCGGGAGGAGCCGCGGGACGAGCCGCGGGAGAAGCCCCTGGAGCAGTCCCAGCAGGAGCCCTCCGAGGACGGGCTGGACGGCCTGCCACGTGGCGCCGTGGTCCTCGTCGGCACCCCGATCGGCAACTTGGGTGATCTCTCGCCGCGAGCCGTCGCCGCCCTCCGGGCCGCTGACCTCATCTGCTGCGAGGACACCCGCCGCACCCGGGTGCTGCTGTCGGCGGCCGGCATCCCCGCTCCGCCGCTGCTCGCTGTGGAGCGCCATCGCGAGGCGGCGGGGGCCGCCGAGGCCGTGGGCCGGGCACGTCGGGGCGAACGGGTCGCCGTCGTCACCGACGCCGGCATGCCCGGGGTGTCGGACCCCGGTGAGCGCATCGTCCGCGCCGCCGTCGGAGCCGGCGTGCCGGTTACCGCCGTGCCCGGGCCGACGGCCGCCGTCACCGCCGTCGTGCTGTCCGGCCTCGCCGGCGACCGCTGGTGCTTCGAGGGCTTCCTGCCGCGCAAGGGGCGGGAGCGGGCGGCGCGCCTCGCCGCCGTCGCCGGTGACGCCCGGGCGACGGTGCTGTACGAGGCGCCGGGCCGGGTGGCGCGCACGGTTGGCGATCTCACTGCCGTGTGCGGTGCCGAGCGGGACGTCGTGGCGGCGCGCGAGCTGACCAAGCTGCACGAGGAGATCTGGCGGGGGCCGCTCGGTGACGCCGGTGCGTGGCTCGAGCGGTGCGTGCCGAAGGGGGAGTGGGTCCTCGTCGTGGCCGGCGCTGTCGCCCCTGCGGTCACCGACGATGACATCCTCGAGGCGCTCGCTCGAAGCCTGCTGATCCAGCCGGACCGCCGGGCGGCGGTCGGCGCCGTCGCCCGTGACCTCGGCGTTCCCCGCCGGCGGGTGTACGAGCTGGCGCTGGCGTCCCGGACCGGTCGGGGCGACATCGCCGGCCGGTAACCTCCGACGGTGGCCCGGTACTACGTCACGACCCCGATCTACTACGTCAACGACGCCCCCCACATCGGGACGGCGTACACCACCGTGATCGCCGACGCCATGGCCCGCTGGCACCGCCTGCTCGGCGAGGACGTCTTCTTCCTCACCGGCACGGACGAGCACGGGCTCAAGATGCAGCGCGCCGCCGAGGCCAACGGGCTGACACCGCAGGAGCAGGCCGACCGCTACAGCCGGCGGTTCGCCGAGGCCTGGGCGAGCCTCGACATCTCCAACGACGACTTCATCCGCACCACCGAGGCGCGCCACCACCGATCCGTGCAGGCCCTGATGCAGGCCGCCTATGACAACGGATGGATCGAGCTCGGGACCTACGAGGGCCTGTACTGCGTCGCCTGCGAGGCCTACTACACCGAGGCCGACCTGCTGGCCGGCGGTCTCTGCCCCGTCCACCAGCGACCCGTCGAGACCCTCACCGAGGACAACTACTTCTTCCGGCTCTCCGCCTTCGCTGACCGTCTCCTCGAGTGGTTCGACGCCAACCCCCGGGCGGTCATCCCCGAAGCGAGGCGCAACGAGGCGGTCGGGCTCGTGAAGGGCGGCCTGCGGGACGTGTCCATCTCCCGCACGTCGATCAGCTGGGGTGTGCCCGTGCCGTGGGACACCCGCCACGTCTTCTACGTCTGGTACGACGCCTTGATCAACTACGCCACCGCCGCCGGCTACGGCGTCGACCAGGAGCGCTTCGCCACCTGGTGGCCGGCAGTGCACCACGTGATCGGCAAGGACATCCTGCGCTTCCACTGCGTGTACTGGCCGGCGTTGTGCATGGCCGCCGGCATCGAGCCACCCCGCCAGGTCGCCGTGCACGGCTACCTGCTGGTCGGCGGTGAGAAGATGTCCAAGACGGCCCTCAACCAGATCGCGCCCGCTGCCCTGCTTCCCGTGTTCGGCGTCGACGGCTTCCGCTACCACCTGCTGCGGGACCAGCCGTTCGGCCCGGACGGTGACTTCTCCTACGAGGGCATGGTCTCCCGCTACAACGCCGACCTGGCCAACAATCTCGGCAACCTGCTGTCGCGGGTTGCGACCGTCGTCGGCCGCAAGTGCGCCGGGGTGGGGCCGGCACCGGACCCGGCCAGCGCGCTGGCCGGGGTGGTGGGGGAGGCGTACGCCGCCGCCGCCGACGCCTGGCAGCGGGTCGCTCCGAGCGAGGCCCTTGACGCAACATGGCGGATCGTCCGCGAGACCAACGCCGCCCTGGAGGCTGCCGAGCCGTGGAAGGCCGAGCCCGGTCCGGCCGTCGACGCCGCCCTCGGCGACGCGCTCGAGTCCCTCCGCGTCCTCGCCGTGCTCGCCAGCCCGGCCGTGCCCAGCGCCGCCGCCGAGATCTGGCGCCGGATCGGCCTCAGCGGCAGCCCGACCGACCAGCGCCTCCCCGGTGCCGCTTCGTGGGGCGGGTACCCCGGTGGGCTGCCCGTGGCGACCGGCTCGCCGCTGTTCCCCCGCGTCAGCGACTGACGCGGGCGGAGCGTGCCGTGTGGACCGACAGCCACTGCCACGTCCCCTTCGAGGGCGTCGACGAGTCCGCCGTGGACGAGGCCGTGGCCGCCGGCGTCGGGCGGCTGGTCAGCGTCGGTACCGACGCCCGCCAGTCGGCGGCTGCCATCGATGTCGCCGGCCGCCGCCGGGAGGTCTGGGCCACCGTGGGGCTCCACCCCCACGACGCCGTCGAGGGGGTCGCGACCATCGAGGGATTGCTCGACCCGCTGCCCCCCCGGGTCGTGGCGATCGGGGAGTGCGGCCTCGACTACCACTACGACCACTCGCCCAGGGCGCAGCAGCGGGACGCCTTCGCCCTCCAGGTCGGCCTGGCGCACCGGCTCGGCCTCGCCCTCGTCATCCACACCCGGGAGGCGTGGGACGACACCTTCGCCATCCTCGCCGGGGAGGGGGTGCCGGAGCGGACCGTGTTCCACTGCTTCACCGGCGGCCCCGCCGAGGCCCGCCGCGCCCTGGACCTGGGTGCCTGGCTGTCGTTCAGCGGCATCGTGACGTTCCCCACCGCCGAGGACATCCGCGACGCCGCCCGCCTCTGCCCGGCCCACCGCCTGCTCGTCGAGACCGACTCCCCCTACCTCGCCCCCGTGCCGCACCGGGGCAAGCCCAACCGGCCGTCCTTGGTGCCCATCGTCGGCGCCTGCCTCGCCGAGGCGCGGGGCGAGCCGGCCACGGCCGTCGAGGACGCGACCTGGGCGGCTGCGGCTGCGGCCTTCGGCCTGCCGGCGTGACCCACAGCCGCGCCCAGGTGACGGCGCTGCTCGCCGCCGCCGGCGCCAGGCCGAGCCGGGCGCTCGGCCAGAACTTCGTCGCCGACCCCAACACCGTCCGCCGCATCGCCCACCTCGCCCGTGTCGGCGCCGGCGACCGGGTGGTGGAGGTCGGCGCCGGCCTCGGTTCCCTCACGCTGGCCCTCGCCGAGACAGGCGCTCAGGTGACCGCCGTGGAGGTTGACCGGGCGCTGCTGGCGGTCCTGCGGGGTGTCGTCGAGCCGGCGGGGGTGCGGGTCGTCGAGGGCGACGCCATGCGCCTGGACTGGGCCGGCCTGCTCGGCCCGCCACCCTGGACGCTCGTCGCCAACCTGCCCTACAACATCGCCACCCCCCTCGTCGCCGACCTGCTCGACGGGGTCCCAGTGATCACCCGGATGGTGGTCATGGTCCAGCGGGAGGTGGGGGAGCGCCTGGCGGCCGGGCCCGGCGACGACGGCTACGGCGCGGTCAGCGTGAAGGTCGCCTACTGGGCCAGCGCCGTCGTCGCCGGCAGGGTGCCGGCGACGGTGTTCGTTCCACGCCCCAACGTCGAGTCAGTGCTCGTGGTCATCGAGCGGCGGCCCGAGCCGGCGGTCGACCCCGCCGCCGTGCCCCCCGGCCGGCTCTTCACCCTGGTGCGCGCCGGGTTCGCGCAACGCCGCAAGATGTTGCGCCGCTCCCTCGCCGGACTGGTGCCGGCCGAGGCGTTCCCGGCGGCCGGCGTGGCGCCCGAGGCCCGTGCCCAACAGCTCGACGTGACCGCATGGGGACGCCTGGCCGCGGCGGCGCAGCCGCAACCGCAGCCCCAGCCGCAACCGCAGCCGCAACCGCAGCCCCGGCCCCAGCCCCGATGAGCGTTCCTCCTGCCGCGGTGCGGGTCGCCGCGCCGGCCAAGCTGACGCTGTCGCTGCGGGTGACGGGCGTGCGACCTGACGGCTACCACCTGCTCGACGCCGAGATGGTGACCGTCGACCTGGCCGACACGTTGGCGATCCGGCCCGGGGACGGGCTGGAGGTAGTCGGGGCGACCGGCGGGGCGGTGCCGGCCGACGACACCAACCTCGTCCGCCGGGCCCTGCTGGCGCTGGGCCGGACAGCAGCCGTCCGCGTCGACAAGCGCATCCCCGTCGGGGCGGGGTTGGGCGGCGGTTCGGCCGACGCCGCCGCCGTCTTGCGCTGGGCCGGCTGCGACGACCTCGAGCTCGCCGCCCGGCTCGGGGGCGACGTCCCCTTCTGCCTGGTCGGGGGCCGGGCGCGAGTCCGGGGGATCGGTGAGGTGGTCGAGCCGCTACCGCTCGCCGGCGTGGGAGGGGCGGAGCTCACCCTTCTCACACCGCCGTTCGGCGTTTCCACCGCTGACGTCTACCGGGCATGGGACGCTCTCGGTGGCCCGGAGGGCGCCGGCGGCAACGACCTGGAGCAGGCCGCCCTCACCGTCGAGCCGCGCCTGTCCCGCTGGCGCCACCGGCTCGAGGACCTGACGGGGTGCCGGGCCGCCCTGGCGGGAAGCGGCTCGACGTGGTTCGTGGCCGGCGCCCACCCCGCACCCGGGCTCGTCGTGGTACGGGTGGCCGGCCCGCCGCCGCCCGTCCCGATCGACGATGCGCCGGCGGCGCTGGGCGAGGGGTGGGACGCCACGCCGGCGTAGGCCAGGCGCGCCGGCCAGCTCGGTCAGCGGCCTGCCCGGCGCTGCCAGCGCGTCGCCTTCAGCATCTTCTTGTGCTTCTTCTTGCGCATGCGCTTGCGGCGCTTCTTGATCAACGATCCCATGCCGGCGGGCCAACCTAGCGGGTGGCCGCCCTACGTGCGAACCGCCGCTACCCGCCGGCCACCTTGCGGGGCGGGACACCGAGGCGCGGGGCGGCGACGGCCTGCTCGGGCCAGCGCCGGCGCGAGACCGTGGACAGCTTGCGCAGCAGGGCGATGGCACCGGGGTCGTCGTCGCCCGGGCGGGTCTCGATCGCCCCGTCGGCGAGCATGGCGTCGACGAGCTCCCGGCCGGCGTCGGTGCGCACGATGGTCAGAGTCCAGTCATTGAACGCCCCGATCCCGCCGGTCGAGATGTCGGCGTGCTCGGCGGCGAAGTCCGGGCACGCCTTGCACCCCTCCCGGGTCCAGGCGTGGCACTCCTGGAGCGGGACCTCGTGGTACGAGCCGTCGCGCATCCATATCTGGAACACGCCCTTGATGTTCATCTTGACCATGTCCTGGCGGGCCAGGCCGTAGCGGGCCTCGAACAGCTCCGGGAAGATGGAGTCGTCGAAGGTCTTGGAGCACAGCAGCCCGATCGACAGCGCGAGCCGCCGGGCCGGCTTGCCTGCCTTCCGGGCCCGCATGAGCGCAGGCACGGACGCCTGGCAGCTCATGGCGACCAGGGCGAGGCGTTCGGCCCCGCCGCCGACCGCCTCGGCGTAGGCGAGCGTGTTGGCCGAGTAGGTGTAGCGGGAGCCGGCGGAGGCGAGGACATCGGCGCGGGTGCGTGCCACCCCGGGCACCGCCCGCCAGGTGCTGCCGTCGCCCTCCAGGTAGGAGACGAGGGCGGCGTCGATGCGGCCGTGATCGAGGCACCAGGCGAGGATGGCCGACACGAGGCCGCCGTCTTGGCCGCGGGCGTGCAGCTCGGGGTCGGTGGCTCTCGCCAGGAAGATGTCCTTGCTGATGCCCGCCTGCTCGTCGGGTAGCCGCTCCCGGCCGTGGAGGGAGGCGTCGGTCTCGGTCTCCCAATCCCGGAAGCGAGGGCACGCCCGGGTGCAGCTCGTGCAGCCCCGCTCGCCGTGGACGCAGCCGCCCGGGCCGCCCTCGGGTTCGAGGTGGTAGGGCCGGTACACGCCGCCGGAGGTGTCGTAGCCGAGGACGTCGTGGGGGCAGGCGACGACGCAGCCGGCGCAACCGGTGCACAGCCCGGTGGTGACCACCTCGGCGAACAGCTCGGTCCACTGCGCCCGCCAGCGCTCACGTGCCGGGCGACCGGTCGCCTCCGGGGGGGTTGTCGTCATGGCAGGAGGGTAGGCGCTGGCGCCGGTCGGGGCGGCTGCGGACACGCCGAAAGACGCCGATCTCCCCGCTCGCCCCCTCCCGGCGGCTCGACAGGCGCGGCTGCGGGCCGGCCGCCTCGTAGCCTGGCCGGACGTGAGGCTTGCCACCGTCCGCGTACCGTCCGGAACCGCCGCCGTCCGCCTCGAGCCGACCGGCGCCATCCACCTCGGAGCCAGCGACGTCGGGGCGCTGCTGGCCGACCCCGACTGGAGGGAGCGGGCGGCGTCGGCGGCCGGCGAGCGCTTCCCGGCCACCGACCTCGACTTCGCCCCGGTCGTGCCCCGCCCGGAGAAGATCGTCTGTGTCGGGCTCAACTACCGCAACCACATCGAGGAGATGGGCCACGAGCTGCCGGCGTACCCAACCCTGTTCGCCAAGTACCCCCCGGCGCTCATCGGGGCCAACGACGACATCGTGCTGGCCGGTGGCTCGGAGGCCATGGACTTCGAAGCCGAGCTTGCCGTCGTGATCGGCGCCAGCGCCCGCCACGCCGACCAACGTGCCGCCCGGGCGGCGATCGCCGGCTACACCATCCTCAACGACGTGACCGCCCGGGACTGGCAGTCCCGGACGCTCCAATGGCTGCAGGGCAAGTCCTTCGAGGACACCACCCCGCTCGGGCCGGCCCTCGTGACACCCGACGAGGTCGACGCCGAGGCCGGCCTGGCCATCTCTTGTGCCATCGGGGGCGAGGTGATGCAGTCCGACGACACGGGCCAGCTGCTGTTCGGACCGGTGGAGCTCGTCGCCTACATCTCGGAGTTCGTGACCCTCCGGCCCGGTGACGTCATCGCCACCGGCACGCCGGCGGGGGTCGGCCACGGTCGCACCCCGCCGCGCTACCTCCGGGACGACGAGGTCCTCGTGACCACGATCGACGGCCTCGGGGAGTGCCGCAACCGCTGCCGGCAGGAGCGGCGTTGACCCTGACCGCCCCACCCAGCCCACCGGCAGCGGATGCCACCTCCGAACGAGAGAGCGCATCCCGCCGCCGGCGGACGACCGTCCTCGCCATCGAAGTCGTCGTCGTGGCAGCCGTCGCCGGCTTCGCTGGGGAGGAGGCGCCCGGCTTCGCGTCGGCGGTGGGCGCCGGCCTCGCCCGCCTCCGCCACCCCGACCCCGGTGGGCTGGCCGCGGCAGCGGCCTGCGAGCTCGTCTCGCTCCTCGCCCTCGCCCAGGTGCCGAGGTGGCTGCTGCGCCGCGCCGGGGTGGGCCTCGCCGAAGGCGACGCCGTCGCCCTCACGCTGGCGGCCAACGGGATGGCCATCGTGCTGCCTGCCGGCACGGTGAGCTCGAGCGTGTGGTCGGCGCACCAGTACGCCCGGCGTGGGGCCCGGGCGGCCCAAGCCAGCTGGGTGGTGCTGGCCGCCGGCTTCGCCTCGTCGGTGACGTTGATCGGCCTCGGGATCGCCGGCGTCGGCGTCGCCGGGGTGGTCCCGGGCGCAGTGGCCGCCGGTGCCTGCGCCGTCTTCGTCGCCGGGACCTTCGGGTTCGTCGCCCTCACCCACCGGCTCGACCACAGCCACGCCGACGACGGCCTCGTCCTGCCCTCACCGGCGGTGGGGATCCGCTCCCGCCTGCGGGCGGCCATGGTCCGCCTCGACGCCCTCCTGGCCGAGGCGGCCGGGCAGCGGGCCGGGTGGGCGACGGGCGGGGCGGTGCTGCTCGCCTGCCTCGTCAACTGGCTGGCGGACGCCGGCTGCCTGACCGCCGTGTTCTCCGTGCTGGCCCTGCCCGTTCCCTGGGCGGCGGTGTTGCTCGCCTACACGGCCGGGCAGTTCGCCGGGGCGGTCGTCCCCCTCCCGGGCGGCTTCGGCGTCGTCGAAGGAGGCACCATCGGCGTGCTCATCGCCCTCGGCATGCCCGCTGCGCCGGCGGTGGCCGTCGTGGCCGTCTACCGCCTCGTCGGCTACTGGGCGCCGCTGCTGCTGGCCGTTCCCGCCTACGGCTGGGCACGGCGTCGGGTGGAGCTCCTGTGACCGGAGCCCGGGCGCTGGTGGCCACGCTCGTCGCCTGCGGTGTCGACACCTGCTTCGCCAATCCGGGCACCTCCGAGATGCACGCCGTGGCCGCCCTCGACGCCGTCGACGGCCTGCGCCCCATCCTCGCCTTGAGCGAAGGCGTCGTGACCGGAGCCGCCGACGGCTACGGCCGCTTGGCCGGCCGGCCCGCCGCGGCCCTGCTGCACCTCGGCCCCGGGCTCGCCAACGGCATCGCCAACCTTCACAACGCCCGGCGGGCGCACACCCCGATCGTCGCTGTCGTCGGCGACCACGCCGTGGCCCACAAGCGCCTCGACGCCCCGCTCGAGTCCGACATCGACTCCCTGGCGTGGACGGTGTCGCGCTGGGTCCGCCGTTGTTGGCGGCCCGCCGACGTGGGCGGCGACACAGCGGCCGCCGTGGCCGCCGCCCGCCGGCCCCCGGGGGGCGTCGCCACGCTCGTCCTGCCGGCGGACGTGTCGTGGAGCCCGGGCGGCGTCGCCGGCTCGCCGGAGCCGGTGCCCGACCCGGCTCCGCCGGGAGAGGACGCCGTCGCCGTCGCCGTCGCCGCGCTCCGCTCCGGCGAGCCCGTCGCCATCCTCATCGGCGGTCCGGTGGTTGCCGACCCGGCGGCCCAGGAGAGAGCGGCAGCCATCGCTGCTGCGACCGGCGCCACCCTGCTGTGCGAGACCTTCCCGCCCCGGCTGGCTCGCGGCGCCGGGCGGCCCCGCCTCGCACGGCTCGCCTACCTCGCCGAGGTCGCGGCGCGCCAGCTCGACGGCCACCGCCACCTCCTGCTGGCCGGGGCCCGCCGACCGGTCGCCTTCTTCGCCTACCCCCACCTGCCAGGTGACCTGGTGCCGGCCGGGTGCGCCGTCCACGAGCTGGCCGGGCCGCAGGTCGACGGGGCTGCGGCCCTCCGGGAGGTAGCCGCCCGCCTCGGCGCCGCGCCCGCCGGCTCGGTAGCGGCGCCGGCGCGCCCAGAGCCCCCGGCCGGCCCGCTCGACGCTGCCACCTTTGCCGCCGCCATCGGCGCCACCCTGCCCGAGGTGGCCGTCGTCGTCGACGAGGCCATCACCGCCAGCGCCGGCCTCGGTGCGGCCCTGGCCGGCGCCCCGCCCCACGACCTGCTGACCCTCACCGGCGGGAGCATCGGCTTCGGCCTGCCGTGCGCAACCGGGGCGGCGGTCGCCGCCCCGTCCCGTCCCGTCGTGTGCCTCGAGGCGGATGGCAGCGCCATGTACACGTTGCCCGCCCTGTGGACTCAGGCGCGCGAGGGCCTCGACGTGACGACCGTGCTGGTCGACAACCGCTCCTACGCCATCCTCGCCCTGGAGCTCGACCGGGTGGAGGCCGGATCCCCCGGACCGCGCGCCGCCAGCCTCCTCGACCTCTCCCGCCCGGCCCTCGACTTCGTCGCCCTCGCCGAGGGCATGGGCGTGCCGGCGAGCCGGGCGACGACCGGCGAGGAGCTCACCGACCAGCTGCAGCGCGCCTTCGCCCAACCGGGCCCCCACCTGATCGACGCCGCCCTCGCCCCATGAGGGCCGGGGGGTTTGGCCGGGCCGGGCCGGGCTGGCGGGGCAGGGCTCGAACCTGCAACTTTCGGATCCAAAGTCCGACGTTCTGCCAGTTGAACTACCCGCCATGGCGGCCTCACCAGAGTCGCACATCGGCAGGCGACCGGGTTGGTAGAACGTAGACGATGGACCAGGGACCGGCTTTCGCCCCCAGCCGGACGCTCTCGGCGGTCGTCCTCGCCGCCGGGGAGGGCACCCGTATGCGGTCGGAGCGGCCGAAACCGCTGCACCGGCTGTGCGGTCGGCCCATGCTGCTGCACGTGCTGCACGCCCTCGTCGGCCTCGGTCTCGACCGGGTGGTGGTCGTCGTCGGCCACGGCGGGGAGCGCGTCGTCAAGGCGGTGGCGGAGGAGGCACCCCCCGACCTGCCGGTTGAGTTCGTCGAGCAGCGGGTGCAGCGCGGCACCGGCGACGCCGTGTCGGTGGCCATGACCGTGCTCGACGACGACCCGGAGGAGGGCGACGTCCTCGTGCTCCCCGGGGACGCCCCGCTGCTGCGCACCGCCACGCTGGCGCAACTGGTGGCCGTGCACCAGGCCACCGAGGACGCTGCGACGCTCCTCACCGCCCGGATGGGGGACCCGACCGGCTACGGCCGCGTGCTGCGCGGCCGTAGCGGAGGCGTCGCACGGGTGGTCGAGCAGGCTGACGCCACCGTCGACGAGGCGGCCATCGAGGAGGTCAACACGTCGGTGTACGTGTTCCGCCGGTCCGTCGTCGCCCCCGCCCTGCGCCGGCTCAGCCCCGACAACGCCCAGGGCGAGTACTACCTCACCGATGTCGTCGCCGTCCTCCACGACGCCGGCTACACCGTCGGCGCTCTCGCCGTCGCCGACCCGGAGGAGGTCGCCGGCGTGAACGACCGTGTCCAACTGGCGCGCGTCGAGGCGGAGCTCCGCCGGAGGGTCAACGTTGGCTGGCTCACCCGCGGGGTGACCATGGTCGACCCCGACAGCACCTACCTGGACGTGACGGTCGAGGTGGCCTCCGACGTGTGCATCTACCCGGGCACCCTCCTGCAGGGGCGCACCACCGTCGCCGGCGGGGCCGAGCTCGGCCCCAACACCCACCTCGCCGACTGCCGTGTCGGGGCGCGCGCCGTGGTGGCCACCACCGTCGGGCGCGGCGCCGACATCGGCGCCGACGCTCATGTCGGCCCGTGGGCCTACCTGCCGCCCGGCTCGAGGGTGGCCCCCGGCCGGGTCACCGGCCCCAACTTCACTGCTAGCGTCGCCGAGGAAGGCACCGGGCCGAGCGGAGCGCACCCATGATGGAGCTGGTCACCACCCGCAAGTTGCACCTGCTCTCGGGCCGCACCCACCCGGCCCTCGCCGAGGCCATCGCCACCCGGCTGAACGTGCCCATCGGGGATGCCCACCTGGTCGACTTCGCCAACGGCGAGGTCCGTCCTCGCTTCGCCGACTCGGTCCGGGGTGCCGACGTGTTCGTCCTCCAGTCGCACGGACGCACCGCCGGAAGGTCCATCAACGACTCCCTCGTCGAGCACTGGATCATGATCGACGCTGCCAAGCGGGCGTCGGCCAAGCGGATCACCGCCGTCTGCCCGCACTACGGCTACAGCCGCCAGGACCGCAAGTCCAAGAGCCGCGAGCCGATCACGGCCCGCATGGTCGCCGACTTCTTCCTGACGGCCGGTGCCGACCGGATCATCTCCGTCGACCTGCATGCCGGGCAGATCCAGGGGTTCTTCGACGGACCGGTCGACCACCTGACCGCCGTCCCCCTCCTCACCGACTACCTCCGGACCAACGCGCCGCGCGGCCACTTCGTCATGGTCTCCCCCGACACCGGCCGGTCCAAGGTGGCCGAGCAGGCCGCCCGCCACGCCGGCACCGACATCGACGTGGCGTCGGTGTACAAGCGGCGGGGCAAGGACAGCGTCAACCAGGTCGAGGCCTTCGACGTGATGGGCGAAGTCGAAGGCCGCCACTGCGTGCTCATCGACGACATGATCGACACCGCCGGCACCATCTGCGCCGCCGCCGACCTGCTCGTGGCCAAGGGCGCCACCGAGATCTGGGCGATGGCCACCCACGCCATCCTCTCCGACCCGGCGGTGGACCGCCTGAAGAACTCGGTGATCTCACGGGTCGTCGTCACCGACACCCTTCCCCTGCCGCCGGAGAAGCAGATCGACAAGATCGAGGTGGTCTCGGTCGCACCCATCGTTGCCGAGGCGATCGACGCCGTCTTCACAGACCGCTCGGTGTCCGCCATCTTCGGCGGCGAGAACCAGACCTGACGCCGGCCACTACACTCGTCGGGCCATGCCTGAGATCACTGTTGCAGCGGAGCCCGGCCGGTCGACCGGGAGCGCGGCGTCCCGCCGGCTGCGCGCCGCCGGCCGGATCCCCGCCGTCGTCTACGGCCACAGCGTCGAGGCGACGCCGGTGTCCGTGGACAGGCGGGACCTGCGCGCCGCCCTCTCCGGGGCGAGCGGCGTCAACCAGCTGCTGTCGCTCGACGTGGCCGGCACCCACCACCTTGCGCTGGCTCGGGTGCTGCAGCGCGATCCGGTCCGCGGGACCGTCACCCACGTCGACTTCCAGGTCGTGAGCCGCGACGAGGTGGTCTCGGCCGAAGTGCCGGTCGTCCTCGTCGGCGAGGCCCGGGCGGTGGAGCAGGAGAAGGGCATGCTCGAGCACCCGCTCACCTCTCTCACCATCCGCGCCCGTCCGGGCTCGATCCCGACCGCGATCGAGGTGGACGTGAGCGGCCTCGCCATCGGCGACGCCGTCCGGGTCGGTCAGCTGCGGCTGCCATCCGGGGTGACCACCGACATCGACCCCGAGGAGCCTGTCGTGGTCGCCGCCGGCTTGTCGGTCGCCGCCGAGGAGGCCGGGGCGGAGGCAGCCGCTGCCACCGGGGCGGCGCCGGACGA
Source organism: Acidimicrobiaceae bacterium (assembly GCA_027320105.1). Taxonomy (GTDB): domain Bacteria; phylum Actinomycetota; class Acidimicrobiia; order Acidimicrobiales; family Palsa-688; genus JAKAQB01. The sequence goes on from DAHVMA010000098.1 coordinate 29,295, forward strand.
GGCGGTCGCCGCCGGGGAGGGCTGACCGGCGCTCCGACGTCAGCGGACGGGGACCCCGGCGGACCTCCTCGCCGTCGGTCTCGGCAACCCGGGCAAGGAGCTCGCCGGCACCCGCCACAACGCCGGGGCCGACACCATCGAGCGGCTCGCCACCCGCCACGGCCAGCGCCTGCGCGGCGGGCGCTACAACTCGCTCGTGGCCGAAGCGGTCGTCGGTGGTCGCCACCTCGCCCTGGCCGTGCCCATCACCTACATGAACGAGTCGGGCCTGGCTGTCGCCGCCCTCGTGCGCCGTTTCGGCGTCCTGGACCTCGCCAGGCTCGTGGTGGTCCACGACGAGCTGGACCTTCCCGTCGGCAAGATGCAGGTGAAGGTGGGCGGCGGTCTCGCCGGCCACAACGGGCTGCGCTCCATCAAGGCGCACCTGCGCTCCGAGGCGTTCAGCCGGGTGAGGATCGGGATCGGCAAGCCACCCGGCGGCAAGGACCGCGGTGCCGACCATGTCCTACGACCGCCCGGCAGGAGGGAGAGGACCGAGCTGGACGTGACCATCGAGCTGGCCGCCGACGCCGTCGAGTGCATCCTCGCCGAGGGCGTCGTTGCCGCCCAGAACCGGTTCAATGGGTGAAGACGTGACCGCCCCGCTCCAGCCCCTCCTGCGCCTGTTGCGCAGCGACCCGATCTTCAGCGACCTCGGCGGTCTCCGCTCCGCCGTCGTCGCCGTGCCCGAGGCGGCGCGCGCCCTTGCCGTCGCCGGCATGGCCGAGGCCGCCCGGCGCCGGCCGGCGCTCGTCGCCGTGCCCACCGTCGCCGACGCCGAACGGCTGGCCAACGACCTGGTTGCCTTCCTTGGCCCCGACCAGGTGGAGCTGTTCCCGGCGTGGGAGACCCTGCCGTTCGAGCGCGTCAGCCCGGGCGTGGAGACCATGGGCCGGCGCCTCAGGGTGATGTGCCGGATCCAGGGCGACCCGGCTCCCCGGGTCGTGGTCGCCCCGGTGCGCGCCCTGCTGCAACGCCTCGGCCCGCACGTGGAGGAGCTCGAGCCCGTCGTGGTGCGCCGGGGCGAGCAGCTCGATCCCCAAGAGCTCGTCGTCCGGCTTGCCGGCCTCGGCTACCGGCGCGAGTACCAGGTGGAGCACCGCGGGGAGATCGCCGTGCGCGGCTCGATCGTCGACGTCTACGGCTCGACGGCCGACTGCCCCATCCGCATCGACCTGTGGGGCGACGAGGTCGATCGGCTCACCGAGTTCAGCGTCGCCGACCAGCGATCCACATCCGACCTCGACGAGGCGGAGCTGTGGCCGTGCCGGGAGCTGCGCCCCACCGACGAGATCCGCGAGCGCGCCGGACGGCTCGTCGCCGGCGCCCCCTGGGGCCGGGAGCAGTGGGAGCGCCTCGCCGACGGCCAGGTCTTCGATGGCATGGAGTCGTGGCTGCCCTGGCTCACCCCCGAGGAGCGGCTCCTGCCCGACCTGCTCCCCGACCGCGGCCTCGTGTTGCTCGTGGAGCCTCGGAGGATGCGGGACCGTGCTGGCGAACTGCTCGGGGAGGAAGCCGCCCTGGCCTCCGCCCTGGCACAGACGTGGGGAGCGGAGGGCGTGGACTTTCCCCCCCTCCACCTGCCCTTCGACCAGCTCCTCGCCCACACCGGTGCTGCGGCGTGGAGCGTCGTGCCCGCGCCGGAGGGACCCGGCGCCATCGCCGTCGCCGCCGTCGCCTGGGACCCCGTCGTCGGCGACGGCGACCGCCTCGTCTCCCGTCTCCGGGGCCTCGTCGCCGACCGCTACCGCGTCACTATCTGCGCCGAGGGCAAGGGCAGCGGTGCCCGCCTCGCCGCCCTCCTCGGCGAGCACGGCTTCTCCGCCCCGCTCGTCGACGGCGGCGGCGGGCACGACCTGACCGCCCCCGGCGTCCGGGTCGTCGTCGCGCCGCTCGAGCGGGGCTTCGTGTACCCGGCGGTCAGGCTCGCCGTCCTCGCCGAGGGTGACCTCACCGGTCGGCGGCGCACCCACCGCCGACCCCGGCAGCGCGCCCGGGCCCCCGAGACGTTCTTCGACGACATGAAAGCCGGCAACTACGTCGTGCACCACCAGCACGGCGTCGGCCGCTTCGGCGGGATGGTCCGCCGCTCGATCGGCGGCGTCGAACGCGACTACCTCGTCCTCGAGTACCGGGCGGGCGACAGGTTGTACGTCCCGTCGGACCAGGTCGACCTGCTGCGGCCGTACTCGGGTGGGGAGAGCCCGGCGCTCAGCCGGCTCAACGGGAGTGACTGGCAGAAGACCAAGTCCCGCGTCCGGGCGGCGGTCCGGGAGATCGCCCAGGAGCTCGTCGTGCTGTACCAGAAGCGGGTCAGCTCGCCGGGCCACCTCTTTGGCCCCGACACGCCGTGGCAGCGGGAGATGGAAGCATCGTTCCCCTACGACGAGACCCCCGACCAGCTGCGCGCCATCGCCGACGTGAAGGCTGACATGGAGGCGGCCGCGCCCATGGACCGGCTCGTGTGCGGCGACGTCGGGTTCGGCAAGACCGAGATCGCCATCCGGGCGGCGTTCAAAGCCGTGCAGGACGGCAAGCAGGTCGCCGTCCTCGTGCCCACCACGCTGCTGGCCTCGCAGCACTACCAGACCTTCTCGGATCGCTTCGCCGGCTACCCCGTCCGGGTCGAGATGCTGTCGCGCTTCCTCACCCCAGCGCAGGCCGAGCAGGTGATCGACGGTCTCGCCGCCGGCGACGTGGACGTCGTCATCGGGACCCACCGGCTGCTCACCGGGGATGTGCGGTTCAAGGACCTCGGCTTGCTGGTCGTCGACGAGGAGCAACGCTTCGGCGTGAGCCACAAGGAGGCCATCAAGAAGCTCGAGACCGACGTGGACGTCCTCACCCTCACCGCCACGCCCATCCCCCGGACCCTCGAGATGAGCCTCACAGGCATCCGGGACCTCACCCTGCTGCAGACGCCGCCGGCCGAGCGCCAGCCGATCCTCACCTACGTCGGCGAGTACGACGAGCGGGCGGTGTCCGAGGCCATCCGCCGCGAGCTGCTCCGGGAAGGGCAGGTGTTCTTCGTCCACAACCGGGTGGCGGACATCGAGAAGGTCGCCGCCGAGGTGCGGGCCCTCGTGCCGGAGGCACGGGTAGCCGTCGCCCACGGGCAGATGGACGAGGGGGCGCTGGAGAAGGTCGTGTTCGACTTCTGGGAGGGTCGCTACGACGTGCTCGTGTGCACGACGATCATCGAGTCGGGCATCGACATGCCGACGGTCAACACCCTTGTCGTCGACCGGGCGGACCGGCTCGGGCTCGGCCAGCTCCACCAGCTCCGGGGCAGGGTCGGTCGAGCCGGTCAGCGGGCGTACGCCTACCTGCTGTTCCCACCCGACGCCGCTCTCTCCGAGGAGGCCTACGAGCGGCTCCGCACGATCGGCGAGCACACCGAGCTCGGGTCGGGGTTCAAGATCGCCATGCGCGACCTCGAGATCCGCGGTGCCGGCAACCTCCTGTCGGCCGACCAGTCCGGCCACATCGCGGCCGTCGGCTACAACCTGTACGTGCAGATGGTCAGCGAGGCGGTGGCAGAGCTGAAGGGCGAGGAGCTGCGCGAACCGGCCGAGATCAAGTTGGACCTGCCCGTCACGGCCAACCTGCCGGCCGACTACGTCGAGCGGGAGGACCTGCGGCTCGAGGCGTACCGCCGGCTGGCGACGGTCACCACCCACACGGAGGTGGACGACATCCGCTCGGAGTGGCTGGACCGCTACGGGCCGCTCCCACCGCCGGCGGCCGCCCTCCTCGACATCGGGCACCTCCGGGCGGAGTGCGCCCGCGTCGGGCTGCGGGAGGTGGCGGTCGTGAAGGGCAGCGGTGGCGGCATGGGCTCGGCGGCCTACACCGCACGGATGCAGCCCCTGGCCCTCAAGGCCTCGGAGCGGGTGCGCCTGGCGCGGCTCTGGCCCAAGGCGGTGCACAAGGAGGACGGTGGTCGGCTCGTCGTGCCCCTCCCCCGGGGCGCCCAACCGGCCGCCGACCTCGCCAAGCTGCTCGCCGACCTGGTAACGAGGGCGCCGCAGAGCGCGCCGGGCGAGGGGGCGCCGCCGCCGCGCGCTGAGCGGGCGGCGCGCTGAGCGGGTGGGCGTGTCGAGCGGGTGGAGCGCTGTGCGGGGGCGGGGAGTCGTAGGTCGCGTCCGCGCCTGGCCCGGGCGCCGGTCTCGTCGGTACCATCGCCGCTCCGTGAACCGACTCTCCCGCACCCTTGCCGCCGGCGCCGCCGCGCTCGGTGCTGTGCTGGTGACGGCGTCCTGTTCGGCGTCGCCGCAGGCGGCCTCCGTCAACGGGCAGGGATTCAGCTCTCAGGCGGTCAACTCCGAGCTGGCGTCCCTCTCGGCGAACGGCCCGTACATCCGTGCCGTCGACCAGGCCAGCCTGCAGTCCGGTCAGCGCGTCGAGGGACCCTCGCCCGGAACGTACAACTCGGCGTGGACGGCGCACGTGCTGACGGGGATGATCGACAGCGCTGCCGTCGCCCAGGAGCTGTCCTCCCGCGGGCGCATCCCGAGCCGGTACCAGGTGATGGTGGCCCGGACGGTCGACTCCGCGGACTTCGGCCCTTACTGGGACCGCTTCCCGGCGCCGTACCGGCTCACCCTGGCGGAGCGCACCGCCGACCTGGCCATGATCGGCGTGCCACCCGTGCCCGTGGCCCAGCTGCGGGCCGCGTACCAGCGCTTCGCCGGCTACTTCTTCTCCTCGGTCTGCGTGCGGGAGGTGATGTCCGGGTCCAAGGCCGCGGCGTTGGCCCACACCACCTACGTCCGAGGCGGCGCGATCCTGGCCGGGGGCACGGTGACCTGCTACACGCCGGCCCAGCTGGAGAACCAGCCCAACGCCTTCGTCGGGGCCGTCCTCGCCCTCCCGGTCGGCAAGGTGAGCGCCCCGACGCCCGCGTCGTCGGGCTACACCGTCCTGGCCGTGACCAAGCGGGTGGCGATCCCCTTGGGGCTGACGATGCGAGACGCCCTCGCCGCGGTCATAGGTGCCAACAGCGACACTGCCCTCCAAGCGCTCCTCGCCCGGGACCACATCACGGTGGACCCGATGTACGGCACCTGGCGAGGATCCCGCCAGACCGGCTTCGCGGTCGTGCCGCCCGCAGGGCCCGCCGGGGCCTGAGCGGCCGGCGGGTTTGGGACGCGTGGGCGGTCAGGGGCCTCGGGTGGGTCGGGGCGTGGCGAGGGTAGGCCCGGTGCGGCGGGTCGTGGTCGTCGGCCTTGGCCCCGGCGACCCGGGGCTGGTCAGCCTCGCCACCCGGGAGGCCATCGACGCCGTGCCCGCTGCCCTCCGGTTCGTGCGGACCTGCCGCCATCCGAGTGCGCACCTGGTCGCCGGCGCCGCATCGTTCGACGGCCGGTACGAGGCCGGCGCCACCCTGGAGGAGGTGTACCGAGGGATCGTCGCGACGCTGCTCGATGCGGCCCGCGCCGGCGAGTCGGTGGTGACCGGCCATGGGGCGGTGGCCGGCTCGGGGGAGGTCCTTTACGCCGTGCCCGGGTCGCCGCTCGTCGCCGAACGCACCGTCGAGCTCCTCCGCGCCGAGGGCCCCAGATGCGGTGTTTCGGTGGTGGTCCTCCCAGCGCTGTCGTTCCTGGACCTGGCTTGGGCTCGGCTGGGCGTGGACCCGGTCGCCGCCGGTGTCCGCCTCGTCGACGGCCACCGCTTCGCCACGGAAGCGGCCGGCGTCACTGGTCCCCTGCTCGTCGGCCAGTGCGACCGGCGGCTGGTCCTGTCCGACATCAAGCTGGCCGTGGAGCAGGAGGACGGCGAACCGGGCCCCGTTGTCTTCCTCCAACGGCTGGGCCTGCCCGACGAAGCGGTCACGGAGGTGGCGTGGTCCGACCTCGACCGCTCGGTCGAAGCCGACCACCTCACGTCCCTCTGGATCCCGCAGTTGGCGCCGCCGGTCGCCGGCGAGGTGGCGAGGTTGGTTGAGCTCATGCGGGAGCTGCGCGCCCGCTGCCCGTGGGACCGGGCGCAGAGCCACGCCAGCCTCCGGCGGCACCTGCTCGAGGAGTCGTACGAGGTGCTGGAGGCGATCGACGAGCTGCCGGCCGGCGAAGGCTGGGAGCACCTGGAGGAAGAGCTCGGCGACCTCCTCTTCCAGGTCGTGTTCCACGCCCAGCTGGCAGGTGAGGAGGGCCGCTTCGGGTTCTCGGACGTGGCGCGCGGCATCCACGACAAGCTGGTCGCCCGCCACCCGCACCTCTTCGCCGGCGATGTGCAGGCCGACTCCTCCGACGAGAGTTGGGAGCAGCGCAAGCTGCGGGAGAAGGGCCGCACCAGCGTGGTCGACGGCGTTCCGCTGTCACTGCCGGCGTTGGCACGGGCCGAGAAGCTGCAGCGGCGAGCGGTGACGCTCGGGCTGGACTTGCCCGACGCCGGCGCGGCGTGGTCTGCGCTGGAGGGGGAGCTGGCCGGGTTGCGGGAGGCGGTGGCCGCCTCGGGCGCCGGCGGCGCCGGCGCTGGGAGCGGCACCGAGCCGGAGGTTGCCGCCCTGGTCGGCGGCGTGCTCTTCGGCGTCGTCGACCTGGCCCGGAAGCTGGATGTGGACGCCGAGGCCGCTCTCCGCTGCGCCGCCGGCCGCTTCGCTCGCCGGGTGGCGGCCGCGGAACGGCTGGCGGCGGCCGCCGGGGTGGCGCAGGACACCCTCGCAGCCCTCCCGCCGGCGGAGCTCGACGCCGTCTGGCAGGCGGCCGGGGCGACCGGTCCTGCAATGCGAGCGACCTGAGCCGGATCTCCAAACTGTGAGTGAAAAGTGCACAGGGTGTGACGTTTTCACTCACACCTCGGTGGCGGGGCCGGCCCGGCAATCACAGGGGCAACACCAACCTCGTGAGTCACTCGGCTACCGTCTCAACCAGAAGCCACAGCCCAGAACCCACAGCCCAGAAGCCCCTGAGGATCCATGAGCGCCATCGACCAGCTGATCGCCCGCCAGATCCTCGACTCCCGCGGCAACCCGACCGTGGAGGTGGAGGTGGTCCTGGACTCCGGCGCCCGGGGCCGGGCGGCGGTGCCGTCAGGAGCGTCGACCGGCAGCTTCGAGGCGGTGGAGTTGCGCGACGGCGGGGACGATTACGGCGGCAAGGGGGTGCGGGAGGCGGGTGCCAATGTCGAGGGACCGATCGCCGAGGTCCTCGAGGGGATGGAGGCTTTCGACCAGCGAGGCGTCGACCTGGCGTTGATCGACCTCGACGGCACGGCCGACAAGAGCCGCATCGGAGCCAACGCCATCCTCGGTGCCTCCCTGGCCGTGGCGAGGGCGGCGGCGGAGGAGGCGGGCCTGCCCCTGTTCCGCTACGTCGGGGGCGCGAACGCCCACGTGCTGCCGGTGCCGATGATGAACGTGCTCAACGGCGGTGTCCACGCCGACAACAACGTGGACTTCCAGGAGTTCATGATCGTGCCGGTCGGGGCGGCGTCGTTCGGCGAGGCGCTGCGGTGGGGTGCCGAGACCTACCACGCCCTGCGGGCGGAGCTGCACGAGCGGGGGCTGTCGACGGCCGTCGGCGACGAGGGGGGCTTCGCCCCCGACCTGCCGTCCAACGAGGAGGCGGTGGTCACGCTCGTGCGCGCCATCGAGCGCGCCGGGCGCACGCCGGGGGAGGAGATCGCCATCGCCCTCGACGTGGCGGCCACCGAGCTCTTCCGCGACGGGAGCTACGAGCTGGCCGGTGAGGGCCGCTCGCTGACCGCCGCCGAGCTCGCTCACCTGCTGCGCGACCTGGTCGAGCGCTTCCCGATCGTCTCGGTCGAAGACGGCATGGCCGAAGACGACTGGGACGGCTGGGCCACCCAGCACGCCGTGCTCGGCGACCGCATCCAGGTGGTGGGCGACGACATCTTCGTGACCAACCCCATCCGGCTGCAGCGGGGGATCGACGCCGGCGTGGCCAACGCCATCCTCGTCAAGCTCAACCAGATCGGCACCCTCACCGAGACGCTGGAGACGGTCGCCCTGGCGACACGCAACCGGTGCGCCTCCGTCATCTCGCACCGCTCGGGCGAGACGGAGGACACCACCATCGCCGACCTGGCGGTCGCCACCAACTGCGGCCAGATAAAGACGGGTGCTCCGGCGCGCACGGACAGGGTCGCCAAGTACAACCAGCTGCTGCGGATCGAGGACCTCCTCGGCGACACGGCGAGCTACGGCGGGCGCGGCGCGCTCGCGCCCATCGGCGGGAGATCCGACTGAATGCGCCGGGCGGTCTGGCTGCTGGTGGTGTCGGTGGCGTCGGTCGGGGTGCTGCTGCTGTTCGTGTTCCCCACCCGCACGCTGCTCGACCAGCGCCGCGAGGTCGCCCACATCAACGCCCAGATCGCTGCCCTGCAGAGCGAGAACGCCGTCCTCCGGGCCAGAGCCGCCGACCTGCAGGAGCCGGCGACGCTCGAGAGGATCGCACGCGAGGAGTTCGGGCTGGTCCTGCCGGGCCAGCGGGCGTACGCCGTGATCCCCACGCCCCCGCCGCCGGCGTCCCACCCGGGAGGGGCGGTCGGCCACCCCAAGCATCCTCACGGCCACCATCCCTGGTGGGAGCTGTGGCGGGATCTCTGAAGCTGAACACGGGGATCTGATCCTGGAAGGGCGCCTGTAGTGTCGGCCGGGTGAGCATCCTCGGCAACCGCGTCCTCCGGGTGGAGGACCCCAAGTTCCTGACTACCGGCGGCGTCTACGGCGACGACCTCTCCATCGAGGGGGCGTTGTGGGTGACCTTCGTCCGGTCTACCTCCGCCCATGCCCGCATCGTCGGGATCGACGCGAGCGGCGCCCTCGGGATGCCGGGGGTGGTGGCGGTGCACAGCGGTGAGGACCTGGCCGGGGGGCCGGGCGCGCCGGCGGGGACGACGCCGCTGCCGCTCATCCCCGCCGGGGCGCCCATCCCCGAGGCCATGGCCCGGCCGGCGATCGCGGACCGGACCGTCCGCTTCGTCGGCGAGATCGTCGCCGCCGTGCTCACCGAGCGCCGGGAGCTGGGGGAGGACGCGGCGGAGGCGGTGGTCGTCGACTACGAGCCGCTCCCCGTCGTCCTCGACCCGGAGGTGGCCGCCGGCGACGGGACGCTCCTGTTCCCCGACCACGGCACCAACGTCGCCATCGACCTGTCGGCGGCCCCCGGAGACGACACCTTCGCCGGCTGCGAGGTGGTCGTCGAGCAGCGCGTCGTCAACCAGCGGGTGGCACCCTGCCCCCTCGAGGTCCGGACGGCGGCAGCCTGGTGGGCCGACGGTGGCGGCCGCCTCACCCTCTCGGCCTCCAACCAGCACCCCCACGGTGCCAAGGCCGCCCTCGCCGGCCTGTACGGCCTCCAACCGGAGCAGGTCCGTGTCGTGGTCCCCGATGTCGGTGGCGGGTTCGGCGCCAAGATCGGGCTCTACCCCGAGGAGCTCGTGCTTCCCTGGCTCGCCCGGGCCGCTGGCCGTCCGGTCCGTTGGACCGAGACCCGTACGGAGAGCATGCTCTCCCTCGGCCACGGCCGTGCCCAGTGGCAGCGGGTGAAGATCGGCGGCCGGCGGGACGGCACCGTGCTCGCCTACCGCCTCGAGGTCCTCCAGGATGCGGGGGCGTATCCGTCGATCGGAGCGTTCCTGCCCTTTCTCACCAAGATGATGACGAGCGGCACCTACGCCATCGCAAGAGTCGAGTTCTCCTCGAAGGCGGTCGTGACCAACACCGACCCGATCGTCGCCTACCGCGGCGCCGGCCGGCCGGAGGCGACGGCGGCGATCGAGCGGGCCATGGACCTCTTCGCCGCCGAGATCGGCATGGACCCGACCGACGTCCGCCGGCGCAACCTGGTGGCAGAGGACGCCTTTCCGTACACCAACGGGACCGGCACGGTCTACGACAGCGGCGACTATGCCCGGGCCCTCGACCTCGCCCTCGAGGCGTCCGGGTACCAGGAGCTGCGCGCCGAGCAGCTCCGCCGGCGGGAGTCCGGCGACCACCGGTTGCTCGGCATCGGGGTCTCCACCTACGTCGAGGTGACCAACGGCGACGGCACGGGCGAGTGGGCGAAGGTCGAGGTGCTGCCGAGCGGGCGGGCCAAGGTCTACACCGGGACATCGCCCCAGGGGCAGGGCCACGCCACGGCGTGGGCGATGGTCGCCTCCGAGCAGCTCGGCATCCCCGTCGAGGACATCGAGCTGGTCGCCAACGACACGGACCTGATCCCCTCCGGTGGCGGGACGATGGGTTCCCGCTCGTTGCAGGCGGGCGGCCTGGCCGTGCACGAGGCCGCCGTCGAGCTGGTCGAGCACGCCCGCAAGCGGGCCGCCGACGCCCTGGAGGCCGCCCCTGCGGACGTGGTGCTCGACAGGGCCGAAGGCGTGTTCCATGTCGCTGGCACCCCGGCGGTCAGCGTCTCGTGGAGCGCGCTCGCCCAGCAGGCGGCCGGGGCGAGCAGCGGCGCCGGCCTGAGTGTCGAGCGGAGCTCGTCGCCTCCAGGCCCGACCTTTCCCTTCGGTGCCCACGTCGCGGTGGTGGAGGTGGACAGCGAGACGGGAGCCGTGCGCCTGGAGCGGATCGTGGCCGTCGACGACGCCGGCACGATCATCAACCCGCTCCTGGCCGAGGGGCAGCGCCACGGCGGCTTGGCGCAGGGGGCGGCCCAGGCGCTGCTCGAGGAGGTCCGCTACGACGAGGACGGCAACCCGGTGACCGCCAACCTCGCCGACTACGCCATGATCTCGGCGACCGAGCTGCCGAGCTTCGAGCTGGTGGCGATGGTGACCCCGACGCCGCTAAACGCCCTCGGAGCCAAGGGGATCGGCGAGTCGGGCACGATCGGATCGACGCCGGCGGTGCAGAGCGCGGTGGTCGACGCCCTGGCGCACCTAGGCGTCCGCCACCTCGACATGCCGGCGAGCGCCGAACGGGTCTGGCGGGCCATGGCCGGCGCCGTGTAGAAACGGGGCCAGCCACCACAGAAGGGGGAAGCATGGACGTCTCCATGACCATCAACGGCTCGGCGCGCACCGACACGATCGAGCCGAGGCTCCTGCTCGTCCACTACCTCCGGGAGGTCGCCGGCCTTACCGGAACCAACATCGGCTGCGACACGTCCTCCTGCGGCGCGTGCACGGTCCTGGTGGACGGGGAGTCCGTCAAGTCCTGCACGATGCTCGCCGCCCAGGCGGACGGTGCGGACATCACCACCATCGAAGGGCTCGCCGACGGGGACCGGATGCACCCGGTCCAGGAGGCCTTCCGGGAGCACCACGGCCTCCAGTGCGGCTACTGCACTCCGGGCATGGTGCTCGCAGCGGTCTCCCTGCTCTCGGAGATCCCCGATCCCACCGAGGCCCAGGTGCGGGAGGGGCTTGAGGGCAACCTGTGCCGCTGCACCGGCTACCACAACATCGTGAAGGCGGTGCTGGCGGCGGCCAAGGCCCCGGCAGGTGCGGGGTCAGCTGGCGCGGGGGCCCGGTCGTGACCGCCGTCGGCACACCCCCCGCCGGAGGCCGTGTGATCGGCTCGCGACTGCGACGCCGGGAGGACCCGGCCCTGCTCACCGGCGAGGCCCGCTTCGTCGCCGACCTCAACGTGCCTGGCGCTTTGCACCTCGCCTTCGTCCGCAGCACCGCGCCGCACGCCCGGATCACCAACATCGACCTGTCGGCCGCCACGGCGATGCCCGGGGTGGTCGCCGCCTACACGGGCGCCGAGTTGAAGGACGACTGGGCGCCGCTGCCGTGCGCGTGGCCGGTGACCGCCGACATGAAGAGCCCGCCGCACCTGCCCCTCGCCGTCGGCAAGGCCAACCACGTCGGCGACGCCCTGGCCGTGGTGGTGGCGACGAGCGAGTACCTGGCCCGGGACGCCGCCGATGCGGTGGTCGTCGACTACGAGCCGCTGCCGGCGGTCGTCGACATCGAGGACGCCGTCACCGACCGGGTAGTCGTCCACGAGGACCTCGGAACCAACGTCAGCTACGTCTGGGAGCTGACCCCGGACAAGGACGCCGTCGACACGGCGTTCGCCGGCGCCGCCCACACCGTCTCGGAGCGCTACGTGCAGCAGCGGCTCATCCCTGCCGCCATGGAGCCCCGTGGGGTGGTGGTGGTGCCGCAGCCGTTTGGGGGGGACTACACGGTGTACTCCGCGACGCAGATACCCCACATCCTGAAGGTGATGCTGGCCCTCACCGCCGGCATCGACGAGACCCGCCTGCGGGTCATCGCCCCGTCGGTCGGCGGCGGCTTCGGCTCGAAGCTCAACGTCTACGCCGAGGAGGTCGTCGCCCTCGCGCTGGCCCGCAAGCTGCGCCAGCCGGTGCGGTGGGTGGAGGAGCGGACCGAGGCCGCCCAGGCGACGATCCAGGGCCGGGGCCAGGTGCAGTACATCGAGCTGGCGGCCGACGCCGGCGGCAGGGTGACGGCCGTGCGGGTCCGCCTGGTCGCCGACATGGGGGCCTACCTGCAGCTGGTCACCCCGGGCGTCCCGCTGCTCGGGGGGTTCCTCTACTCCGGCGTCTACGACGTGCCCGCCTATTCCTTCACCTGCACGTCGGTGTTCACCAACAAGACGCCGACGGACGCCTACCGGGGCGCCGGCCGCCCGGAGGCGACGTATGCCATCGAGCGGGCCATGGACGCTCTGGCTGCCGAGGTCGGCGTCGACCCCGCCGAGATCCGGCGGCGCAACTTCATCACGCCCGACCGGTTCCCCTACAGCTCGGCCGCCGGCCTGGTCTACGACAGCGGCAACTTCGGGGGTGCCCTCGACTCGTCGCTGTCGCTCGTCGGCTACGAGGAGCTACGGGCGGAGCAGGCCGCCCGGCGTGAGCGCGGCGACCGGGTCCAGCTCGGCATCGGCCTGTCCTCGTACTTCGAGATGTGCGGCCTCGCCCCGTCGCGGGTCCTCGCCTCGCTCAACTACAGCGCCGGCGGGTGGGAGGCGGCGACCGTGCGGGTCCTGCCGACCGGGAAGGTCCAGGTGGTCACCGGGACGTCCCCCCACGGGCAGGGCCACGAGACGTCGTGGTCGATGATCGTCGCCGACCGCCTGGGCATCAGCCCTGACGACGTCGACGTGCTGCACTCCGACACGGCGATGGCGCCGTACGGGATGGACACCTACGGGTCGCGGTCGCTGTCGGTGGGTGGCACGGCCGTCTACCTGGCGACCGAACGGGTGCTGGACAAGGCCCGCAAGCTCGCCGCCCACCAGCTGGAGGTCGCCGAGGAGGACCTCGAGTACGCGTCGGGGTCGTTCAGCGTCAGGGGTACTCCGGAGAAAGGCGTCCCCCTCGCCGGGCTCGCATTCGAGGCGTTCACCGCCCACAACCTGCCGGAGGGGATGGAGCCCAACCTCGAGGCGTCAACCCACTGGGACCCTCCCAACTTCACGTTCCCGTTCGGGACGCACATCGCCGTCGTCCTGGTGGACACCGAGACGGGCGGGGTGCGGCTGGCCCGCTACGTGGCGACCGACGACTGCGGCAACCAGATCAACCCGCTCATCGTCGAGGGGCAGGTCCACGGCGGCATCGTCCAGGGGGTCGCCCAGGCGCTGTGGGAGGAGGCCGTCTACGACGAGGACGGCAACCTGCAGTCGGCCAGCCTCTTGGACTACCTCGTGCCGTCGGCGGCCGAGGTCCCGAGCTTCGAGACGGCGTGCACCGTGACGCCGAGCCCCACCAACCCCTTGGGGGTGAAGGGGGTAGGCGAGGCCGGGACGATCGGTGCTGCCCCCGCTGTCATGAACGCCGTCGTTGACGCCCTATCGCCCTACGGCATCCGCGACATCACCATGCCGGCCAGCCCCGAGCGGGTCTGGCGCGCACTCACCGCCGCCGCGGGCGGCTCGACCAGCACGGAGGCACGCCCGTGATACCTGCACCGTTCGACTACCACCGGGCTGGCAGCGTCGACGAGGCGCTCCGCCTGCTCCAAGACGGCGGTGAGGACGCCAAGCTCCTCGCCGGTGGCCACTCCCTGCTGCCGCTCATGAAGCTGCGCCTGGCGGCCCCACCGCTCCTCGTCGACATCGGCCGGCTCCGGGAGCTGTCGTTCGTGCGCGAGGACGGCGACACCGTGGTCATCGGCGCGCTGACCCGCCACCGCGACGTGGAGACCAATGCGATCGTGCGGGAGCACGCCCCGATCCTCGCCCACATCGCCGGCCAGGTCGGCGACCCGCAGGTGCGCCACCGCGGCACGATCGGTGGCTCGATCGCCCACGGCGACCCGGCCTCGGACCTGCCGGCGGCGGCGCTCGCCCTAGGGGCCACCTTCCGGGTCGTCGGGCCGGGAGGGGAGCGGTCGGTGCCGGCGGACGAGTTCTTTCGGGGCTTCCTGGAGACGGCACTGCGGCCCGGCGAGATCCTGACCGAGATCGCCGTGCCCAAGGGGAGCGGTGCCGGCTGGTCGTTCCAGAAGTTCAACCGCCGGGCCCAGGACTGGGCGATCGTTGGTGTCGCCGCTGTGCGCAACGGCCACACCGGCATCGGTCTGGTCAACATGGGTTCCGTCCCGCTGCGGGCCGCGGCGGTGGAGGAGGCGCTCGCCGGCGGGGCGTCGGCGTCGGAGGCAGCGTCGCACGCCGCCGACGGCCTCGAGCCGCCCGCTGACCTCAACGCCTCGGCGGAGTACCGGGCGCACCTCGCCCGGGTGCTCGTCCGCCGGGCGCTCGAGGAGGCCGGGGCGCCCTGAGCAGCTGCCGGTGGGCGAGGCCGCGGGGGCCGGTGCCGGTACCCTGAACCGGTGAACGAGCCGACCCCCCCGCCCGCAGCGGCCCCCGGCGCCTCCTACGACGTCGACACGGTGGCCGCCGCCCTCGCGGACCACGGCTACCTCGCCGACGAGGGCCTGGCGACGTCGATATTCCTGTCGATCGCCCTGGCCCGCCCGTTGCTGCTCGAGGGCGAGGCCGGCGTAGGCAAGACCGAGGTGGCCAAGGTGCTGTCTGCGTGGACCGGCGGAGCGCTCATCCGCCTCCAGTGCTACGAGGGCATCGACGTCTCGCAGGCGGTCTACGAGTGGGACTACGCCCGCCAGCTGCTGCACCTGCGGGCGGCGGAGGTCGCCGGCGGCTCGGAGGCCGGGCCGGCCGTTGACCTGACCGACGCCGTGTACTCCGAGCGGTTCCTCGTCCGCCGGGCGTTGCTGCAGGCCATCGACCACGGGCAGGGGCCGCCTCCGGTCCTGCTCATCGACGAGGTCGACCGGGCCGA
Organism: Acidimicrobiaceae bacterium; assembly: GCA_027320105.1. Classification (GTDB taxonomy): domain Bacteria; phylum Actinomycetota; class Acidimicrobiia; order Acidimicrobiales; family Palsa-688; genus JAKAQB01. The sequence goes on from DAHVMA010000098.1 coordinate 44,525, forward strand.
CGACGAGCTCGAGGCCTTCCTCCTCGAGATCCTGTCGGAGTACGCCCTCACAGTGCCCGAGATCGGCACCTTCCGGGCCGACGTGCCGCCGCGGGTCGTCATCACCTCCAACCGGACCCGGGACGTGCACGACGCCCTGAAGCGCCGCTGCCTGTACCACTGGGTCCCACACCCGGGTTTCGACCGGGAGGTCGCCATCGTGGGCTTGCGTGCTCCCCAGGCGTCGCCGGTGCTCGCCCGCCAGGTGGCGGCCGCCGTCGAGTCGTTGCGAGGGATGCAGCTCTACAAGCCGCCGGGCGTGGCGGAGACGATCGACTGGGCGACCGCCCTCGCCGCTCTCGGCTGCCGGGAGATCGACGAGCACAACCTCGACGTCACCCTCGGCGCCGTCGTCAAGTACCGGGAGGACCAGGCCCGGGTCCGCGCCGCCGGGCTCGGCGAGCTCGTGCGTGCCGCTGTCCTTCGCGGGGCGTGACCCGGTGCCGACCGACCCCGCTCGCATCGTCGTCGGGTTCGCCCACGCCCTACGTTGCGCCGGCCTGGCCGTGCCCGTCGGCAGCGTCATCGCTTTCACAGAGGCGCTCGGGCACCTCGGCGTCGAGCGCCGCCCCGCCGTGTACTGGGCGGGTCGGGCGACCCTGGTCCGCCGACCGGAGGACGTTCCCCTCTACGACAGGGTGTTCGCCTCGTACTGGCTGGGTCGGGCGGCGCTCGGCGAGATGGAGGAGGCTGCCGAGCCGGTGACGCTCGCCCTCGACGATGCCGAGGACGACACACCGCCGCCCGGTGAGGAGGACCAGGAGCGTGGCGACGTCCAGGCCGTGCGCTGGAGCGCTGCCGAGAGGCTGCGGGACCGGGACTTCTCGCGTTGCACGCCGGCGGAGTGGGCAGAGCTCGAGCGCCTGGTCGCCCGCCTGCATGTGACTGCCGATCGCCGGCGCGCCCGCCGCCGCCGCCCCGATCCCCGGCGGCGGCACCCCGACCTGCGGCGCACGGTCCGCCTGGCGCTGCGCACAGGCGGCGAACCCCTGGAGCGGGCCTGGCGCGCCCCAGCGGAGCGGCCCCGCAGGCTCGTGCTCTTGGTGGACGTCTCCGGGTCCATGGACATCTACGCCCGCGCCCTGCTGCGCTTCGCCCACGCCGCTGTCGTGGCGCGCGGGGTGGCGCGCTGCGAGGTGTTCACCCTCGGCACCCGGCTGACCCGCGTCACCCGCCATCTCGGTGATCGTGACCCCGACGCCGCCCTGCGGGCGGCGGCCGGCGCCGTGGACGACTGGTCGGGCGGCACGCGGCTCGGGGCAGCCCTGCGGGAGTTCAACGACCGTTGGGGCGCCCGTGGCGCCGCCCGAGGCGCCGTCGTGGTCATCCTCTCCGACGGCTGGGACCGGGGTGATCCCGAGGAGCTGGGCGAGCAGATGGCCCGCCTCGCCCGCGTCGCCCACCGGGTGGTGTGGGTCAACCCGCTGAAGGCGAGCCCCGGCTACGCGCCCCTCGCCCGCGGGATGGCCGCCGCCCTACCCTATGTTGACGAGTTCGTGGAGGGTCACTCGTTGGGGGCGCTCGAGCACCTGGCCACCGTGATCGGGGGAGCGCCCGTAGGAAGGAGATCGACTCGATGAAAGAGGTCCTCGCAGACATCGACCGCTGGCGCGCCGAAGGCAAGCGGGTGGCGGTGGCTCGCGTCGTCGGCACCGAGGGCTCGAGCCCGAGGATGCCGGGGGCGACGATGGTCGTGAGCGACGCCGGCGAGGTCGCCGGGTCCGTCTCCGGCGGCTGCGTGGAGGCAGCGGTGGTCACCGAGGCCCTCGACGTGCTGGCGGGGGAGGGCACCCCCCGGTTGTGCACGTTCGGGTACTCCGACGACGAGGCCTTCGCCGTCGGACTGACGTGCGGGGGCACCGTCCGCGTCCTGGTCGAACCGCTCGAGTGGTGATCGGCTCGCTCTGATGTCGGGGATGTGCTGATGTCGGGGATGTTCGATGCGCTCGCCGCCGCCCTGCGGGCGCAGGAACCCGTCGCCCTGGTCGAGGTCGTCGAGGGACCCGAGGATCTCTTCGCCCGCAAGATGGTCGTCCGCCCGGATGCCGAGCCCGTCGTGCTCGGCAGCCTCGGCGACCCCGACCTCGACCGGGTGGTCAGCCGGGACGCCCTCGGCGAGCTGGCCGCCGGCTTGAGCGTGACCCGTCACTACGGGCGTCACGGGGAGGCGCGGGAGCGGGAGGTGGGCGTGTTTGTCGAGTCGTTCGCCCCGCCCCCGCGCATGGTGATATTCGGGGCTGTCGACTTCACGGCGGCGCTGGCGCGGGTGGCGAAGGTGCTCGGCTACCACGTGACGGTCTGCGATGCCCGAGCGGTCTTTGCCACCCGGGCCCGGTTCCCGATGGCCGACGAGGTCGTCGTCGCCTGGCCGGACCGGCACCTCGCCGAGATCGGCCCCTCCCTGGGCCAGCGTGACGTTGTGTGCGTGCTGACCCACGATCCGAAGTTCGACGTCCCCGCCATCGTGTCGGCCCTCCGGACCCGTGTCGGCTACCTGGGCGCCATGGGGTCGCGGCGGACGGCGATCGAGCGCAACGCCCGCCTCCGGGAGGCCGGCGTCAGCGCCACCGAGCTCGACCGGATCATGGCGCCCATCGGACTCGACATCGGTGCCCGGACCCCCGAGGAGACGGCCGTTGCCATCTGCGCCGAGGTCATAGCCGAGCGCACCGGCCGTAGCGCCCCGTCCCTCCGCGACGCGGATGGGCCGATCCACCGGGACCTGGTCGGGGATCCGCACCGTCCGCGGTGACCGGCGCCCGGCCGTGACCGCCCACCCTGCGGCGGCTGCCCGACCGTCCACCCGGCCGTGACCGTCCACCCTGCCGTCGGTGCGGTCGTCCTCGCCGCCGGCGGCGGCTCACGGTTCTCCCGAACCGCGCCGACGCCCGCCGCCGGGGCCGGCGGGCTGTGCCCTGCGCCAGCAGCGACCGGCGCACCGGGCGCTCTCGCCTCCCGGTCCTCCAGCGCCGGCCACAAGCTGCTCGCCCCCTTCCGGGGGCGGCCCGTCGTAGCCTGGGCGCTCGACGCGGCCCTCGGCGCCGGCCTGGAACGCACCTGGGTGGTGACCGGGGCGGTGGACCTGAGCGGCGTGGTGCCGCCCGGCGTGGAAGTGCTCCACAACCCGGCTTGGGTGGCTGGGCAGGCCACCTCGCTTGCGGTTGCCGTCGGTGCCGCCCTCGTCGCCGGCCTCGACGCGCTCGTCGTCGGGCTGGGGGACCAGCCACTGGTCCCCGCCGTCGCCTGGCGGGCGGTGGCAGCGGCCGGCGCGCCGATTGCAGTTGCGACCTACGACGGCGTCCGCCGCAACCCGGTCCGACTCGGGCGGCAGGTCTGGGAGGAGCTGCCGGCATCCGGTGACGAAGGCGCCAGGGTGCTGATCCGCCGACGGCCTGATCTCGTGCGCGAGGTAGCGTGCGTCGGCGACCCGGCGGACATCGACACCGTGGAGGATCTGCAGCGATGGAACTGACCAACGACTTCCGAGTGAGCGTCTCGCCCGCCAAGGCCTGGGCCGTCCTGACCGACGTGGAGCGCATCGCGCCGCTGCTGCCCGGAGCACAGCTCCAGGAGATCGAAGGCGAGGAGTTCCGCGGCGTGGTCAAGGTGAAGGTCGGTCCGATCACCGCTCAGTACAAGGGGACGGCCAACTGGCAGGAGAGGGACGAGGGCGCCCGCAACGCGGTCCTCGAGGCTTCCGGCCGTGACACCCGCGGCCAGGGCAACGCCCGCGCAACGATCTCCATGTCCCTGACCCCCGACGGGGAGGGCACAAAGGTCGACGTTGTGACGGACCTGACCATCACCGGCAAGGTTGCCCAGTTCGGCCGGGGCGTGCTCGCCGACGTCAGCAGCAAGTTGCTCGGCCAGTTCGTCGAGGCCCTGGAGGCCGACCTCGAGCGCGAGGGTACGGTGGGCGGGCCCCCGCCGGCACCCCCGGGGGGCAGCGAGGCGGCCGTCTCTGCCGGTGGCCCTGCCCATCTGTCGTCCGATGCGTCGCCGGCCACGAACGGAGCGTCCGGCACCTCGCCGGCTCCGTCGGAGACCCCGGCCACGCCGGAGGCCGCCCCGTCACCCACATCCGATGCCCCCTCGACCTCAGGCTCGGGGGGCTCGGGGTCCGGGGCGGCTGGGTCCGGGGCGGCGTCGCAGGGTCCTCGCCGCGTCGACCACCCGGAGCCGGAGCCGATCGACTTGGTGGACATCGCCGGCAGCTCGATCGCCCGCCGCCTACTGCCTGCCCTCGGCGGGCTCGGCGTCGTGCTCCTCGTGTTCCTCCTGCGGCGGGCCCGCCGCAGCTGACGGTGGCGACCGGCGCTGCGCCGGCAGGCGACGGAGCGGGGGACGGGGCCCGGGTCGCCTCCCTCCTAGGCCGCCCTCCCAAAGGGCGGTTCGATGTTGTCGTCCGGCGCCCCGATGGTGAGCCCGTTGTCATCCGCAACGAGCCGTTCCTCGCCGACGGTACGCCGATGCCCACCCGCTACTGGCTCGTGGACCCGCAGTTGTGCCGGGCGGTCGACCGCCTGGAGTCCTCTGGCGGTGTCCGGGCGGCCGAGGCGGCCGTGGACGCGGCCACCGTCGCCGCCGCCCACCAACGCTATGCAGCCCAACGGGACGGCGCGATCCCGGCGGGGTGGGCCGGTCCGCGCCCCAGCGGTGGCGTTGGAGGGACGCGGCGCGGCGTGAAGTGCCTGCACGCCCACTACGCCTGGTACCTCGCCGGTGGGGACGACCCGGTGGGCCGGTGGGTGGCCGATAGGCTCAGCGCGGTGACCGTGCCCTGCGCCCCGGCACCGGCGAACGGTTGGTGACCGCCGTCGCGGCCGTCGACTGCGGCACCAACTCAACCCGACTCCTCGTTGCCGACGGGTCGGGCCGGCAGTTGGAGCGGCTGATGACGATCACCCGCCTCGGTCAGGACGTCGACGCCACCCACCGGCTCGCCGAGGAGGCGGTAGCGCGCACAGTTGATGTGCTGCGGCGGTACCGGGAAGTGATGGAGCGCTTCGGCGTGGAAGCTGTGCGCATGACGGCGACGTCGGCAGCGCGGGACGCCACCAACCGTGATGCGTTCTTCGCTGCCGCCCGTGACGCCGTCGGTGTGGATGCGCAGCTGCTCACCGGGGACGAGGAAGCGGCTCTCTCCTTCGCCGGGGCCACGGCCGAGCTCGACGTCGCTGACGGGCCGTGGCTCGTGGCGGACATCGGCGGCGGTTCCACCGAGCTGGCAAGCGGCCCCCGAGCCGTCGACGGCCCCGGTCGGCTCCAGCCCGCCGCTGCCCGCTCCATCGACGTCGGCTGCGTCCGGGTCACCGAACGCTTCCTCCGCCACGACCCACCGCTTTCGACGGAGGTCCAAGCCGCCAGGGCCTACGTGGACGCCATGTTGGAGAGGACCACTGCCGCGCTCCCCGGGCTCAGGTCGGCGGACACCCTCGTCGGGCTGGCCGGGACGGTGTCGGCGACGGCCCGCTTGGACCTCCGCCTCCCGGCGTACGACCGCGACGTCGTGCACCATCACCGCCTCAGCGCCCCCGTCGTGGCCGCCCTGCTGGGGGAGATGGCGACCCTCGAGGTTGCCGGGCGCCGCCGGCGTCCCGGCATGGAGGAGGAGCGCGCCGACGTGATAGTCGGCGGCCTGATCGTCCTGGACGCCCTGCTCCGGCACTTCGAGGTCGCCGAGTGCCTGGTGTCGGAATCCGACATCCTAGATGGGATGGTCATGAGTCTCCTGCCCGCCAGACCCTGATCACGCAGCGGGTCGGCAACCCGGCCGTTACGATCGAAGCGATGGTCAGCCCGTCTTCCACTCCTCGAGAGCCGTGATGAGTTGGGGGGCGCACCGAGCCTCGTCGCTGGAGCTGCTCGGGCGCCGGGTCCTCCTCCGGCCCATCGTGGTGAGCGACTTCGAGGCATGGCGGGAGGTGCGCCGCCGCAGCGGCGACTGGCTCGTGCGGTGGGAGCCGCGACCGCTCCCCGGCCAGCCTGACGCCACGACCGACCGGCGGGTGTTTGCTGCCCGCTGTGGAGCGCGCGAGCGCGAGCGCCAGCTCGGCACCGGGTACGGCTTCGGCATCTTCGTCGAGGGACGCTTCGCTGGGGAGATCAACCTGTCCTCCGTACAGCGCGGGCCCTACCAGAACGCGTACGTGGGCTACTGGATCGACGAGGCCGTGGCTGGGCACGGCTACACACCGGAGTCCTTCATCGTCGTCGCCCGGTTTGCTTTCGAGGACCTGGCCCTGCACAGGCTGCAAGCGTCGATCATCCCGAGGAACACCGCCAGCCGGCGGGTGGCCGAGAAGCTCGGCCTCCGCAACGAAGGGACCGCCATCCGCTACCTGGAGATCAACGGCGTCTGGGAGGACCACATCCGTTACGCCATCACCGCCGAGGAGTGGGAGCAGCGCTCCGAGGCGTACCGGAGGGAGTGGCTCATTCCCTGACTCCAGCAGGGGAGTGGCGAGGAGAGCCCCGCCAATGCCTGTCGGTGCCGGTGCTACGGGGCCGCCCGCCGGAGCCTCCCGACCCGCGATGGCGGTGCGTACCGGTAGACGGCTCCGCCGAGGAGGGAGCCGGGAGGTACAGGGCCCCACGAGCGGCTGTCTGTACTGGCGCCTGCGTTGTCGCCCAGCACGGTCACACCGTTGGGGCCCACGGCGGCCACCCGCTTCACGAGGAGGCGCTGCTCGCAGGACGGGTCGTGCAGGGCGACGATCTGGCCCGGCGACGGGAGGCTGCGACGGCGCACGACCAGCAGGTGGTCGCCCGGACGCAAGCTCGGGAGCATCGACGGGCCTTCCACCCGGACCCGCCGCGGCCTCCACCACGACCAGCACCCGACGGCGGCCACCGCGCCGACCCCAGCAGCAATAGCGCCGACCCGGGTGACCGCCGCGCAGGCCCGGGCGGTGGGGCGGAGGCCAGCCGGTTGACGCTGGGTAGGGTTCTGGACGTTCAGGTACCACGACCAAGGAGTGTCAGCCATGACCGTCCTGTCCCGTCTGCTCGGCCTTGCGGACCACCTCCGCGCGCCGGACGTCGCCCATGCGCACTGCGACCTGCCGTGCGGGGTCTACGACCCGGCGCAGGCCCGCATCGAGGCAACGGCCGTGAAGGGCTGCATGGAGAAGTTCAACGGCTCGGACGACGCCACCTTCAAGACGAGGGCGGTGATGATAAAAGAGCAGCGGGCCGAGCTCGTCAAGCACCACCTGTGGGTGTTGTGGACCGACTACTTCAAGCCGCAGCACCTGGAGACCTATCCACAGCTGCACGAGCTGTTCTGGAAGGCGACCAAGGCCGCCGGCGAGACCAAGAAGACCAACGACATCGCCGTCGCCGAGGACCTCCTCTCCCAGATCGCCGAGATCGATCGGATCTTCTGGGAGACCAAGAAGTAGTGCAGCCGGGGCCGCAGCCCGGTCGGCGCCTGGTTCAGGTGCCGACCGGGCCGCTGCTGACGTGGACCAAGACGCCGTAGCCGTCATAGCCCTGTGGAGAGCTCCACAACATCTGGGCGTTGGAGATGGGCAACTCGACGCACCCGTTGCTCTGCGGGTAGCCGTATCCGGACCGGTAGTAGCCGTGCATGGCGTCGCCCCCGTTGAAATACGACACCCATGCCGTTGACACCCATGCCCTTCATCATGGTGTGCTCGTAGCGGAGGTAGACGGGGAAGGTGCCCGGCTGGGTCGTTGCCCCGGGGGCGCCGGTGTTGGCCAGGGACGTGTAGACCACCCGTCCGTCCGACCACACCCTCAGGTTGGTTGTCCGCGGTGCCGGTCTCGTTGACCATCAGGTAGTTGTACGGGTGGGGATCGACCCTGCGGGACGCCACGTCCCGCAGTAGCGCCGCCCACACCTGCGGCCCGGCGATGCCGTCGACGGCGAGGCCGTTGCTCGACTCGAACGCCATCACCGCCCCGCGGGTCAGGATGTTGTCACGCCCGGGCGTCCAGGCACTGGCGAGTGACGCGGGGACGTTGGAGTGGCGATGGTGATGGACACCGTTGACCGCGAGGTGGGAAGAGGAGGGCTCGGGATGTACGGACGTCGCCGTCAGTGGTGTCGACGCCGGAGCCGTCGTGGTCGGGGCCGCACCCTTCGCAGGCGTCCGAGACTGATTGCCGCTGGAGTCCGGTGTTGAGCGCAGTGAGCGACCCCGCGAAGCCGCGCTTTTCGGTCGCGACGACGACAGCCCCGACGGCGACCACGACTGCGCCAGCGGCGGCTACACGCCCCAGGGCGGATCGACGGGGATGGGCGCCGTCGTCGCGTGACGACTTGCGGTGCGCGGTCTGTGGCACTTGCTACTCCGTCCGTATGGGCTGGCGGGGCGTCGGAGCTGCCGCCGATACCCCACTTGCGCTTCCCAACGCGCCTGTCCGGTTAAGGTACGGATAGCAGAACCTTCGCGTGCCGGGGGGTCTGGCCGCATGACTTGTGCCATGTGCAACAGTGGGTCATACTGCGCGGACCGCCGTTGCTGCCCCTACGGCGGTTCTCGCTCGGCCGGCTCCCTGCCCCGCCCCTTGGCGGGGAGCCGGCCCGAGCACTGCTCCGGTCACGGCGCCTTGGCGAGCACCACGTGAGGAAGTGTCCATCCGGGCAGACCCACTCCATTGGCCGGTAGTGACTTGCGCCGGAAAGGCTCTTGATGCACGACCGACCAGCCGAGGAGGCTCGAGTAGAACACCGCAGCCGCCGCCGGGTCCGGCGTCTCCATCGCCGTACCCCACCACATCTCTGCCGCCCGTCCCCGCACCGTGGCGATCATAACGATCCATCGCCGACAGCCGAGCGTTCCGCCCGACGGCTCTCCAGGCATGCCGAGTCGGCGCTCGGCGTGCTCGGTCGGTCGCTGATGGTGGGAACAGAATGCCAGCTACATCCGGCTCACGGTGACTTCGTTGGTGGTGTGGTCGGCCAGAGCGCGCAGGTCACCAGGATCACTGGACAGGACGGTGGCGCCGCCGGCGTCGTCTGCGACGGCGACGACGATGGCGTCGACGGCCGAGGGAGGGCGGCGGCCACCCGCTCGTGTGCGCAGGGTGGCAGCCACTCGGGCCACGACCTCGTCGACGGGCCGAACGTCGCAGGTCCGCAAGAGTCGGTTCTCGTGATAATCACGGCGGTGGTCGCCGGTCAAGGCTTCGGTGAGCACCACGGATGGGACGATCGCAGGCCACTCTCCTCGCCGGCGCAGCTCCTCGAGGTAGGCGCGCCTGGCCGCGAGGACAGTCAGGCCGTGAGCGTCCAGCACGACCGTCACGCGGTGCGGCGTCGTTTCGGGGAGCCCAAGGCCTTGTCGGCCCAGGCGCTGGCTTCGGCGCGCTCGCCGTCGGAGGTCGGGCCGAGCTCGTCTTGGAGCTCGGCGAGGTAGGCGTCCAGCTCAGCAACCTTGGCTTGGCGTTGCAGCTCGGCAGCCACGGCGAGTTGGGCGAGCTGGGAGATGTTCAACTCGGCCTGCCTCGCTTGCGTGTACAGCTCATCCGGCATGGTGATGTTCACGCGGGCCATGCGCATAGCATACACACTAAGAGTGGATCCTGGACGCGCTCCGAACGATCCATCTTGCGGTGTCGTACGCCCTTCTTCGCCCGCACCGAGTCGGCGCTCGGCGTGCCCGGCTGCCGGCGAGCCCCTCCCTGCGGGCAACTCCATGGTGTCAGGCAGGTCCGGGGTCGGTCTGGTCATCGTGAGTCCGCAGCCGGGCAGGGCTGAGGCCAACTGCGGCCTCGGTGACGGGCCCTGGGAGGAGTACTGGCGTGCCCTCGGGGATGCCGCGCAGCAGAGGACTGCGCACCAGCGAAGGACACGAGGAGCCGGTGCGGGCGACGGCAGAGGTCACGGCCTTGCTCGGTGGCGCGCTCACCGGTTGTCCGATCTTCACGGGGCGCGCGCTCAGTGGCTACCCTCGTGAACCGTCCACGCCCGATGTGGCGGGGATCTCGCGTGTCCCATACGTGTCCCACGCCGGTCCGTCGGCACCGAAGCAACGCCGTGACCAGGGGTTTTCGCGGCGAGAACGGCGTGGGTGCGGAGGGAGTCGAACCCTCACGCCGTGGCCTGCACGACAGGAGCTGACGTGCGTTTTCCCCTGTTCACAGGCTTGTCGCCCTGACCGCCGTTGACCGTCAGACCCCCCTGTGGGACACACTTTCGTGTCCCGCGTGTCCCGCGTGTCCCGCGTGTCCCGCGTGTCCCGCGTGTCCCGCGTGTCCCGCGTGTCCCGCGTGTCCCGCGTGTCCCGCGTGTCCCGCGCCGCCGTCGCGGCCCTTGCGCCAGCGGCTCGAACCGGCCAGTACCACCAGGACGCGAAGGGCGCGTGAAGACCACGTAGCGTGGTGACTGCGTGTCCGGCCTCGTCCAGCGCAGATCTCACGGACTGTGCCGAACGCCGAGACCTGCGAGGCGCTTACGGCGACCGGTTCAGCCGCCGTCGGGGCCGAGAAGGGTAAGCCCCTCGTGCGATGCGAAGTCCACGAAGTCCTTGCGGTTGAGCGTGACGAGCGGCACGCCGAGCCCGATGCAGCAGGCAGCGACCCAGGTGTCGTTCTGCGGCCGCGGTCTTCCGCGAAGCTGGGCGCCAGCCGACAGGCGTCCCAACACTCGGGCGATGTCCCGGTCGTAGGGGATGACCGGGCGTTGGGCGACCCATCCTTCGAGCCTCGCCTGCCTGACCTCGCCCCAGTTGCGAAGGTGGCCCCACTTGGAGAGCTCTCCGATGGTGACAAAGGTCAGCCAGGTGCGGGCACCGAGCACGTGGTCTCGGGCCCAGGCCGGCTCGCTGCCCTTCTGGAGGTGCGACGCGACGTCGGTGTCGATCACCACGTCCGCCATCGGCAGGTGTCAGCTCGGCGAGGCGCTGCGAGCGGCCCGCCAGTCGACGAGGAACTCGTCCAGCTCCTCGTCGGAGTCCCACACGTCGGCGCGCAGGTCCTCAATGGCGCTCACGGGCGTGGCGTGCTGATGGCGCGCCAACTCCTCGAGGGCCGAGGTCGCGGTGGCGTGTTGCTGGCTCAGGGTGATCATCGTAGTCCCGGTAGCCGCTGCCGCCGGGGTGTCACCAGAGTCGGCGAGCCCCGGCGCCGGGTCCGAGTGGCGGACTCGGCCTCTGGGCTGGCTGGTGACGTTCATGATCCCGTCGAAGGGCGAGGGCGCAGCTCGCGCACGTCCGCCGGGGTCCGGGACGGTGTGGACGCCCGCCGGCGGTCGAGGCGGTCAGTCAGGTCGCGTTGGACGCCCTCGAAGAGGTGGTCGTACACCCGGAGGGTGACGCCCGGGTCGGTGTGACCCATCCGCTGAGCCACGGTGAGCACGTTGGAGCCGTCGTCGATCAGCAGGCTCGCGTGGCTGTGGCGGTTACCAGTATGTGGAATTCCACATACTGAGGAGGCTAGAAGTAGTGCGACTCATCGGAGGATGTTGAGCAGGTCGGGATCGTGGAAGAATCTCATTACCAGGCCCGGGAGGTCGGCGAGACGCTGCAAGGCTCGGACTGCTTTGTCGCGGAGGTCTTCGCGGCTGGTGATGCCAGCCTTTCCGAGTACTTGTTTACCGCATTCGGGGCGCATTGAGGTGGGGCTGGTCGAATGATGCGTGTTCGCCGATGCGTGTGCCCGGCCCGGGCTGGGGGTCAGCCGAGGAGGATGGCGAGTCCGGGGTTGGGGCTGCGGGCGCGGGCGGCGAGGTAATCGACGGGATCCAAGCCGTGTTTGGTGGCTGTGGCGATGATGCTGGTGAGCACGCCTTGGGTGGCCGCCCCGGTCCAGGTCCGGTTGCCGCCCCAGGTCTTGCGGTTCACGACACAGGGCCGCACCGCCTGCCCCTGAAGTTGGTGGCGTCGATCCCCTCGACGGTGAGGAAGGTGAACAAGGCGTCGGCTTGGTGGGCGAGGTGGCGGAGCAGGCGGCGGTTGGCGTCGCAGCTCGTCGGTCGGGCGCACAGCTCATCCAGGCGGGTTCGGCACTCCGCCGCAGCCGCGGCCCGCTCGGCGGAGGTGGCAAGCTCGCGGGCCGCCAGGGCGTCTTTGACGATCGTCTTGGCTGCCGCTGGGACCTTCGCGTCGGTGGCGGGCAGGTCTGCTTCCATCTGGTGGCAGCGGCGTAGGACGTGAGCTGTGCAGGACTGATGCGTCGCGTTGGTGTAGTGGTTGTAGACCACGTAGCCGTCGCGGACAAGCACGCCTGCGTAGTCGGCGTCGATCACCTTGCTCGCCTGCTCGAAGCCGCGCCCCTCGCCGATCCAGGCGAGGGTGATCTCCGCGTTGGCTGCCACCCACAACCACTCGCCCTCGCCCCCGACCCGCCAGCCGGACTCGTCCATCGTAAGCGTCGGCGCCCTGTTCGCCGCTACGACCAGGTCGTGGTGGACCGGGACCAGATCGCTGCACGCCGCACGCGCCGAGGACCGACAGATCGCCGCCCTGCTCACCGGCAGACCGAGATGGCC
>DAHVMA010000099.1:0-68257 GCA_027320105.1 Acidimicrobiaceae bacterium
ATCGACGAGCTCGAGCCGGCCAAACGGGGGCCTTACGCCGGGGTCGTCGGCTACTTCGACTTCTCCGGGAACCTCGACACCGCCATAGCGATCCGGACGATGGTTGTGGCGCCCGACGGCACGGCAAGCGTGCAGGCGGGGGCGGGCATCGTGGCCGACAGCGACCCGGCCGACGAGGACCTCGAGTGCCGCAACAAGGCGGCCGCCCTGCTGGCGGCGGTTCCCGGGGCCCGGCGCATCACGGCGGCGCGCGGCCAGGCGGTGGCCCGTGCCTGAGGTGCGCCACCACCGCTTCGCCCGGGACGCCGCCGTCGTCGAGGGCCCCGAGGCGGCCACCTACCTGCAGGGCCAGCTGAGCCAGGACGTCCTGGGGCTGGCCGTCGGCGACTCTTCGTGGTCGTGGCTGCTGGCACCTGCGGGGAAAGTCGACGCCCTCGTCCGCGTCGCTCGGCTGGGCGACGAACGCTTCGTGGTGGACACGGATGCGGGGTGGGGCGACGTGGTCGTCAACCGCCTCACCCGTTTCAAGCTGCGCACCAGGGCCGACATCGCCGCGACGAGCTTCGATGTCCTCGCCGTGCGCGGCGCCCGGCCGGAGGGCGCGGCCCTGACCGCGCTGTGGTCCCCGATCGAGGAGGGCGTCGACCTCCTCGACGGTCCCGCCCCGGGCCGGCCGCTCGGCGACGACGAGTGGGAAGCGGAGCGCATCACCGCCGGGGTGCCTGCCATGGGCGCCGAGCTCACCGAGCGCACCATCCCCGCCGAGACCGGCCTCGTGGCCCTGACCGTGAGCTTCACCAAGGGTTGCTACACGGGCCAGGAGCTCGTCGCCCGCATCGACTCCCGCGGTGGCCACGTCGCCCGGCACCTGCGCCTGTTGCGCCCCGAGCGACCCCTCGTCGCCGGCACCGACCTCACCGCCGGCGGAAAGGTGGTCGGCTCGGTCACCAGCGCCTCGCCCACCGAGCCGGTGGCCCTCGGATACGTCGGCCGGGCGGTGGAACCCGGCGGCACGGTCCTAGCCGGGGACATCCCCGTCGAGGTCGTCGCCCTGCCGTCCCGGGGATGAGGCGGGCGACGCTGCTCCTCGGCACCGCCGCCGCCGTCGTCGTCGCCGGCTGCGGGCCCCAGGTCGGGAGGTTGTCGATCCCGGCCCCGCCGCCGAGCCGGCCCGTGGCGACGACGGCACCACCGAGCACGGTCGACGGAGCCGCTGTCAGCCTGCCGACCGTCCCCGGCGTCACCACGACGACGGCGCCGGGGCTCGGTCCCGGCGGGGCGACGGTCACCGGGACCGTGAGCGGACCGGGCGGCCCGGTCACCGGGGCGACCGTCCTCGTGCAGAGGGTGGTCGGAGACCGGGCGGCGAGCACCGAGGTCGCCACGGCGGCCAACGGAAGGTTCACCGTCGCCGGCGTGCTCGGCGGCCTCTACCGCCTCCGCGCCTGGGACCCGCCGCACCTGACGATGCTCCAAGCGGTCCTGCGGTGGGTGCCCGACGGGACGACCCAGGCCGTCGAGCTCACCCTTGCCTCCTTCGGGACCGCGCTGGCGGTGACCGCCTCGTTCGACCCCGACCCTCCGGTCGTGGGCCGACCGGTCACGGTGGCGGTGCTGGTCAGGCGCCCTACGGTCACCGCCGGCGGCTCGGTCAGCGACGTCCCGGTGACGGGGTTCAGGGTCCGACTGTTCGGCGCATCCTGGGTGGTCAGCGGCCCGGCGACCGCGACCACGGGACCAACCGGGGCGGCGACCTTCGTCGTCACCTGCCACGCCGCCGGGAGCCAGGCGCTCGGCGCCGTCGTGGGAGCCGGGAGGGTGAGCCTCCGCCCGCCGGCGTGCGTGGCGCCCTCCCCTCCGCCGACGAGCGTGCCCAAGACCAAGAGGCACCGGGCCCGCCACCGGTAGGCTCGCCGGCCATGGGCACCTACCTGGACCGCATCCTCGCGGCGCACCGCGCCGCGGCGGGGGCGGACGGCAGGGACCTCGACGCTCTCGTCGCTGCGGCGTCCTCTGCCACCCCCGCCCGCCGCTTCGCCGCCGCACTGGTGGCCCGACCCGGGGTCTCGGTCATCGCCGAGGTGAAGCGGGCCAGCCCGAGCCGCGGGCCGCTCGCTCCCGACCTCGACCCCGCCGTCGTGGCCGCCCAGTACGAGTCGGGCGGGGCGGCGTGCCTGTCGGTTCTCACCGACAGCGCGTTCTTCCGGGGCTCGGCGGCGGACCTGGCGGCCGCCCGCGCCGCGACCCGCCTGCCCGTGCTGCGCAAGGACTTCACCATCGGGCCCGCCGACGTGTGCGACGCCCGCCTCATGGGCGCCGACGCCGTCCTGCTCATCGCGGCCGCGCTGGACCAGGAGGAGCTCGCCGAGCTGCAGGCCCTCGCCGCCCGGGTGGGGATCGACGCTCTCGTCGAGGTCCACGACGAGGCCGAGGCGGAGACCGCCGTCGCGGCCGGCGCCACGCTCATCGGGGTCAACCAGCGCGACCTGGTGACCTTCGAGGTGGACACCGACCGGGCGGAGCGGGTCGCCAAGGTGCTTCCCGACGGCGTGGTCATCGTCGCCGAGTCCGGGGTCGGCGGACCCGCCGACGTCGCCCGGCTCGCCGACGCCGGCTTCGACGCCGTCCTCGTCGGGGAGTCCCTCGTGACAGCGCCCGACCGGGCAGCGGCCGTCGCCGCCCTCAGCCGGGCCGGGAACCCCCCGTGATCGTCAAGATCGAGGGCATCACCAACGAGGACGACGCCCTGCTGTCAGTCGCCCTCGGTGCCGACATGGTGGGGTTCGTGTTCGCGCCCTCGCCCCGCCAGGTCGCGCCGCAGGTCGCTGCCGACATCGCCAAGCGCTTGCCGACCGATGAGGTGATCGCGGTCGGTGTCTTCCGCGACGAGCACCCCAAGCGCGTCGTCGAGGTGGCGCTGCGGGCGGGGATGCGCGGCGTGCAGCTGCACGGCGGGGAGACCCCCGAGCAGACCCGCTGGATCAGGGAGCGGATGCCATTCGTGATCAAGGCGTTCGCGGCCGGCGACCGGCGCGTGGCCAGAGCCGCCGACTACGGAGCCGACGTCGTCCTGCTCGACGCCCCGAGCCCCGGGTCCGGTCGGGTGTTCGACTGGGCGCTGGCCGCCGAGGTGCCGAGCGGGCGTCGGTTCATGTTGGCGGGCGGTCTCACGCCTGACAACGTGGCGGGCGCCATCGTCCGGACCCGCTGCTGGGGTGTCGACGTCGCGTCTGGCGTCGAGCGCTCACCGGGCGTGAAGGACCCGGTGAAGCTGCGGGCCTTCATCGCCGCCGCCAAGACCGCCGCCCCCGAGCCGGCCGAGGACGCCGCCGATCCCGACGACGGGCCGTACGACTGGGAGGCGGACGGGTGACGATGGCGGAGCCGTCGGCGTCCGGACGGTTCGGGGACTACGGAGGCCGGTTCGTGCCGGAGGCCCTCGTGCCGGCGTGCGCCGAAGTGGAGGCGGCGTTCCGCGTGGCATGGGCCGACCCGGCGTTCGTCGGCACCTACCGGGACCTGCTGCGTGACTACGCCGGCCGGCCGACGCCGGTCACCGAGTGCCGGCGGCTGTCGGAGGTCCTCGGCGTGCGGGTGCTGTTGAAGCGGGAGGACCTGACCCACACCGGTTCCAACAAGATCAACAACGTGCTCGGGCAGGGCTTGCTCACCCTGGAGATGGGCAAGAAGCGGCTGATCGCCGAGACGGGAGCCGGCCAGCACGGGGTAGCTGCCGCGACGGCCGCCGCCCTGCTCGGCTTGGACTGCGTCGTCTATATGGGCGAGGTCGACACCCAGCGCCAGGAGCTCAACGTCTTCCGCATGCGGCTCCTCGGCGCCGAGGTGGTTCCGGTCCGCACCGGCAGCCGGACGCTCAAGGACGCCGTCAACGAGGCGATGCGGGCCTGGGTGGCCGAGGTCGACACCACCCACTACTGCCTGGGTTCGGTGATGGGCCCGCACCCCTTCCCCTGGATGGTGCGGGAGCTCCAGCGCGTCGTCGGCGACGAGGCGGCCGAGCAGTGCCGCGCGCTGCTCGGCACCGACCCAGACCTGGTCGTGGCGTGCGTGGGCGGGGGGTCCAACGCGGCGGGGACCTTCGCCGGCTTCGTCGACACCGGCGCCGCCCTCGTCGGCGTCGAAGCCGCCGGTGGGGCGGCGGTCGCCCGGGGTGTCCCCGGCGTCCTCCACGGGATGCGCTCGCTGCTGCTGCAGGACGAGGATGGTCAGATCCTCGAGGCCGAGTCGATCTCCGCCGGGCTCGACTACCCCGGCATCGGACCCGAGCACGCCTTCCTCGCCACCACCGGCCGGGCCCGCTACGAGTCGGCGGGCGACGACGAAGTGCTCGAGGCCCTGCAGCTGCTCTCCCGGACGGAGGGGATCATCCCCGCCCTCGAGCCTGCCCACGCCCTGGCGTGGCTCGTGCGGGCGGCCCGCTCGGGCGAGGTCGGCCCTGGCTCCACCGTGCTCGTCACCCTGTCGGGGCGGGGCGACAAGGACGCCGAGCAGGTGATGAGGCTCCTCGGGTGAGCGGAGTCTCCCTGGAGCCCGCCCTGCGGGCCCGGCGCGACGCCGGCGTCAAGCTGCTCGTCACCTACATGACCGGAGGGTTGACCGCCGACTGGGTCGACTACCTGCAGGTGATGGTGGAGGCGGGGGCGGATGCCGTCGAGATCGGGCTGCCGTTCTCGGACCCGATGATGGACGGCCCGACCATCCAGGAGGCCTCCGTGCGGGCACTGGAGCGGGGTACGACACCCGAGACGATCCTCACCGCCATCGCCCGGCGGGAGCAGCCCGTCCCGCTCGTCGCCATGACCTACGCCAACCTCGTCTTCCGGGGCGGGCTCCAACGGTTCGCGGCCCGCCTGTCGGCCGCCGGCGTCACGGGGGCGATCGTCCCCGACCTGCCCCTCGAGGAGTCCGGGCCGTGGGAGCAAGCCGCCGGGGTTGCCGGCGTGGCGACCGTCCTGCTCGCTGCCCCGGTGACGCCCGACGACCGGCTGGCGCTGCTCTGCGAGCGCTCCCACGGCTTCGTCTACGGCGTCAACCTCATGGGTGTGACCGGCGAGCGGGCCAGCCTGGCCCGCTCGGCGGGCGTGCTGGCCAAGCGGCTCGGGGCCCACACCGACAAGCCCGTCGTGATGGGGTTCGGGATCTCGACGCCGGACCAGGCGGTCGAGGCGGCCTCGGAGGCCGACGGGGTCGTCGTCGCCTCTGCCCTCATGAGAGCGGTGCTCGACGGTGCCGGCGTCGCAGAGGTCGGCGACCGCGTCGCCGACCTGCGCGCCGCCCTCGACCGGGGCTGACCGGACCGGGGCGGCTCACCGCGAGAAGGAGAGAACCGTCTTCACGTCGCCCGGCTGGCGGGCGTACGCGTCCTTCCACGACGACAGCGGGACCGTGCGCGTGATCAGCTTGCCCAGCCATGTGCGCTCGGCACGGGCGAGGGCGTCGGCGCCCGCCTCGTAGTGGCGGCGGTTGGCGTTGACCGAGCCGAAGACCACGTCGTTGCCGAGCACCAGCTGGCGGTTGAGCGAGCCGGCGTCGATGGAGACCGTCCGGCTCGACGACACCCCAGTCAGGCACACGACGGCGTCGGTCGAGGTCGTCTCCATCACGTCGAAGATGAGCTGGCCGACGCCGGTGCACTCGATGACGACGTCGGCCCGCACGCCGGCGTCCTGCACGCTGCCGTGGTGGTAGGTCGCACCCAGCTCGGCCACCAGATCCGGTTTGAGGCCGTCGGTGACCTGGTCGAGCACGTGCACCTCCAGGTCGCGTTGGCGACCGAGCAGCGCGGCGAGCAGCCCGATCGGCCCGGCACCGGTGACGAGCACGGTGCGGGGCTGCCACACCGCCCGCCGGCCTATGCGCTCGATGTGGTCCCACGCCTTGGCGACCACGGTCGTCGGCTCGAGCAGGACCCCCAGGTCGCCCAGGCCCGGATCGACCTTCACGAGGAAGTCGGGGGTGATGCGGTAGCGTTCCCGGGCGTAGCCGTGGTGCTCCTTGATGCCCCATTCCGTGTACTGCCCGTTGCGGCACATGTCCCACTCGCCGGCGGCGCAGTTGGGGCAGGGCTGGGGGTCGGGCCGGCGGACGATGGCGACGACCAGGTCCCCCTTGGCGAATCCGCAGCGCTCGGGTGCCTCGAGCACCTCGCCGAGGGACTCGTGGCCGATGGCGAGGCGTTGCTCGCCCGGCGGGGCCCAGCCGTAGTCGCCGTCGATGATCTCGAGGTCCGTCCCGCACACGCCGACGGCCCGGGTGGCGACGAGGACCGGGCCGTCGGAGTCGGGGGGTTCGGCCAGCTCGGTGAGATCCACCGAGCCCTGCTGGAGCGGGATCACCGTCACGGCGCGCATGGGGAGAACCTACGCGGTGGCGCCGGGCGGGCGGTCGCCGCGGCCCCCGCCGTGGGTAGAACCAAGCCATGACGGAGGGGACATTCACCGGGAAGCTGCTGGTGGCCAACCCCCGCCTCACCGACCCCAACTTCGATCGGACCGTGGTGCTCGTCTTGGTCCACGGCGACGACGGCGCCCTCGGCGTGGTCCTCAACCGGCCGAGCGCCACGACGGTGGAAGAGGCGTTGCCCCAGTGGGCTGAGCGGGCGGCGCCGCCGGCGCGCATGTTCGTCGGGGGCCCGGTTGGCCGCGACTCGGTGATCTGCCTGGCCCGTGTCCCCGCCCCCGCCGCCCTCGAGGCCAGGGCCGGCGACGACGTGTGGCGCGCTGTCGAAGGCGACCTCGGCACCTTGGACCTCGACACCGACGCCGACCGCCTCGACGACACCGTCACGGACCTGCGGATCTTCGCCGGCTACGCCGGCTGGGGTGGGGGCCAGCTGGAGTCGGAGCTGGTCGCCGGCGCGTGGTGGGCGCTGGACGCCGTCCGGGACGACCCTTTCAACACCGAGCCGGGAGACCTCTGGCACCGGGTGCTGCGCCGCCAGGGCGGGAGGCTCGCCATCGTCGCCGCATACCCGCCGGACCTGTTGCTCAACTGAGACCCGACGCGGGGGCGGGCATGGCAGGATGACGGCGTTCGCCCGAGGGGAGCGTGCCGATGAGCGGGAAGCGACCGCCGGTGGAGGACTTCGCCACTGACTTCGACCACACCGACGACCGCTGGGTCGCCGATCCCTACAGCATCTGGGATGACCTGCGCCGTCGCTGCCCGGTCGCCCACACCGACCGCTACGGCGGGGCGTGGCTGCCAGTCCGCCACGACGACGTGGTCGCCGTCGCCTACGACACCGAGCACTTCACCTCCCGCAGCGTCGTCGTGAGCGAGCTGCGCCCCGGGCCGGACGACCTGCCGGCTCCGATCGGGCTGGCCCCACCGATCACCTCCGATCCGCCCTTCCACGCCCTGGCCCGCCGGATGCTGCTCCCCGCCTTCTCGCCCAAGGCCGTCGCCGGCTACGAGGCCTACACCCGGCAGCTGTGCCGGGAGCTGCTCGACGCCGTGGGCGGCGCCGCCGTCGTCGACGGCTCTGTCGACTTCGCCCGCCACATCCCGCTACGCGTGATCGTGCGCATGCTGGGCTTCCCCGAAGCCGACGCCGACGTGTTCCGCTCGTTCATCAGCGGCACCCTCGAGGACGTCGGCGAGTCGGCCGAGCAGCGGGAGGCGCGGGTGGGGGAGGCGACGATGGAGCGCTACATGGACGAGCGCATCGCCGAACACCTCGCCTCCCCCAGCGACGACCTCACCGGCTTCCTCCTCGGCGCCGAGCTCGACGGCCGCAAGCTGCACCCCGACCACGTCCGGGGCACTATGGTCCTCCTGCTCATCGCTGGCATCGACACGACGTGGTCGGCGGTGGGGGCCTCCCTCTGGCACCTGGCGACCCGGCCCGGGGACAGGCACCGGCTGGCCGCCGCCGTGGCGGCAAGGGGCAGCCCCGGCACCGGAGAGGCGGGACTTCTCGGCACGGCCGTTGAGGAGCTCCTCCGTGCCTACGCCCCCGTCACCATGGCCCGCCTCGTCGCCAAGGACGTCGAGCTCGGCGGCAGGCAGCTGAGGGAGGGCGACTGGCTGCTCCTGCCGTTCCCCGCGGCCAACCGGGACCCAGCCGCCTTCCCCGACGCCGACAAGGTGGTGCTCGACCGGGCGGTCAACCGCCACGCCGCGTTCGGGCTCGGCATCCACCGCTGTCTCGGATCGAACCTCGCCCGCATGGAGCTCCGGGTCGCCCTCGAGGAGTGGTTGACCCGTTACCCCGACTTCGAGCTCGCCGATCCCGCCGGCGTCGTCTGGTCCGCCGGCCAGATCCGGGGACCCCGGGTCCTGCCGCTCCGGGTGGCATAGCCGCCGCCGGCCCCGACCGCCGCCCGCCGGCCCCGACCGCCGGAAGAACCGGCAAACCCGGCAGGTGGCGGTCCTCGCACGCGTTGTTTGGGCAGTTGTCCGCGATTATCGCGGTGAACTGCCCAAACAACGGCTCGTGACGATCGGGGGTGGCCGCCGGCGCCGGCCCGGCGCAGCAGCGCGGCCGCCGGGCAGGCGCCGGCCGAGCACCCGCTCGATCTCGGCTCGGAGCTGTTCGGGGCGGTGGACGACGGTGATCCAATCGGCCTCGATGATCTTGTAGCCGGCGGCGCGCAGGGCGTTGCGCCGCCGGCTGTCCGCTGCCTTGGCCTCCGGTGACGAGTGGTACGCGTACCCGTCCACCTCCAGGAGCACGTCGGGCGCCAGCTTGTAGTCGGCCCGGTAGCGGTTCCCGAGGACGGGGACCTCTGTGGCGAGCGGCTCGACCTTCCAGCGGCGTAGGAGCCGTGAGGTCTGGCTCTCCAGGGCTGACGGGGTGGGCGCGCCGAGGAAGCCGCGCCGGCGCAGCGCTCGCCTGAGCGCGACCGCACCAGGGCGCCGTGAGCCCCGGCGCGGCGACGCCAGTCGCTGCAGCTGGTCGATGCGGACGTAGCGACGCGCGAGGGCGACGTCGACAGCGTGGTCCAGCTCCCCGTCGGAGGCGACGGCAGCCAGGTCGAGGATCGTGCGCAGGGCCGTCGTGGCCGGGATCTCGCCGCGATGGGTGGTGGGCGGTCGCTGGCCGGAGCGGTAGGTGACGATGCCGCTGATCCGCCGGCGCACCGTGGCCGGAACGGTGACCGTCGGGACCGCCGGCGGGGTCTCGAGCAGGCCCCAGAGCCAGGCCGCCGAGCGGTGGGAGGCGACGGCAGAAGGACCGACGGCGGAGCAGGCGGCGCTGATGGCGCCTTCCGGGCTCAGCTTCAGGCCTCCGGCGGAGTAGACGCCGCGGTGGACCGCGCTCCACTCGCCGGTCCGCAGGCGGTACTGGATCTGGCCGTCGGTCAGGCCGAGTCGGCGGGCCTCCTCGGCGGTGACCACGCCGTGGTGGCACGCCAGGTGTGCGTTGAGCTGCTGGCGGCCCTGGGGTTGCATGGGCGCGAGGGTGCCATCAGCGTGTGACGCCGCCCGGGGTCAGGCGTGCCAGGCGAGCTCGTCGCGCCAGTCGATGTAGCCGTAGTAGCCAGGGTTCGCCGGTCCGTGCCGCCCGGTGAGCCGGACGGGGCTCGCCGGCGCCGCGTCCTGCGCAGCTCGTTGAGCGCCACCCGGTACGCCCAGCCGTCGGGGGGGTCCATGCAGCGCACCCGCCGCCAGTGCAGCATGCAGCGGGCGAGCGCCTCGTCAGAGTCGCGAAGCGCTCGGGATGTTGGGTCGCAGGCCGGTAAACCTAGGATCGGGACCGATGCGAACCCACGACGTTCTCAACCAGCCACCTCCGTTGGAGGGCTACGATGTCTTCGGCGCTGACGAGGCGCTGGTGGAGGGCGTGGCCCGGGAAGGCGCTGGGTGGGCGAGCGACGAGCTGAGCGAGCTCGGCCGGCTCGCCGGCTCGGAGGAGGCGATCACCTGGGGTTTCGAGGCCAACGCCAACCGCCCCGTGCTGCGGACCCACGACCGCTTCGGGCACCGCCTCGACCGGGTCGACTACCACCCGAGCTACCACCGGTTGATGGAGGTCGCCGTCGAACGGGGACTCCATGGCGCGGCCTGGGCGCAGGGGACCGCGGGAGCCCATGTGGCGAGGGCGGCCGCTTTCGGCGTGTGGAGCCAGGTCGACGCCGGCCACGGCTGCCCGATCTCCATGACCTACGCCGTCTACCCGGCGTTGCGCGCCGCGCCGAGGCAGCTCGAAGCGTGGGGGCCGCGCCTCTCGAGCCGGCAGTACGACCCGAGCTTCCGCCCGGCGCCGGCGAAGGCGGGGTGCCTGGCCGGCATGGGCATGACCGAGAAGCAGGGCGGCTCGGACGTACGGGCCAACACCACTACGGCGGTGGCGGACGGGGAGGGGTGGCGGCTGACCGGGCACAAGTGGTTCTGTTCGGCGCCCAACTCCGACCTCTGGCTCATGCTGGCCCAGGCGCCCGCCGGTCTGTCGTGCTTCCTCGTCCCGCGCTTCGGCCCCGATGGCGGGCCCAACTCGCTGGCGTTCCAGCGGTTGAAGGACAAGCTGGGCAACCACTCCAACGCGTCGGCGGAGCTCGAGTTGGAAGGGGCCTGGGCGGAGCTGGTGGGGGAGGAGGGGCGGGGCGTGGCGACGATCGTCACGATGGTCAACCACACCCGCCTCGACTGCGTCACCGGCACCGCCGCTCTGATGCGCCAGGCGGTCGCCCAGGCGACGCACCATGCCGCGTACCGGGAGGCGTTCGGCCGGGTGCTGGCGGACCAGCCGCTGATGCGGGCGGTCCTGGCCGACCTCGCCGTCGAGTCGGAGGCGGCGACCCTCACGATGCTCCGCCTTGCCGGCGCCTACGACCGGGGCGAGGCCGGCTTCGCCCGGCTCGCGACCGCTGTCGCCAAGTACTGGGTCTGCAAGCGGGCGCCGGTGCTGGCCGCCGAGGCACTCGAGTGCCTCGGCGGCAACGGCTACGTCGAGGAGTCTGTGATGTCCCGGCTGTTCCGGGAGAGCCCGCTCAACGGCCTGTGGGAGGGCGCCGGCAACGTCATCTGCCTCGACGTGCTGCGGGCCATCACCCGCAGCCCGCTGAGCCTCGACGCCTTCGTCGCCGAGCTCGATGCCGGGCTCGGGGCCGACCGGCGGTACGACACCGCCGTCGAGGCCCTGAAGGTGGACCTGGCGGCCGCCACCCGCAGTGCCGCCGCCGACCCGGGCATGCTGGAGGCGGGGGCCCGCCGGCTCGTCGAGCGAATGGCCCTGGCGTTGCAGGGCTCGCTGCTGGTCCGCTGGGGCCATCCGGCCGTCGCCGACGCTTTCTCGGCGTCGCGCCTCGGTGGGGACCAGGGGTTGGCGCCGGGGACGCTGCCGAGCGGCGTCGACTGCCGCGCGGTGATCGAGCGTGCCCGGCCAAAGGTGGCGTGAGGTACAGGGTCGTGAGAGACAGGTTTGTGGGACAGAAATGGACAGGAGCACGACGATGACTACGCACGAGCAACTGCTGGCCCGCCACCGGGCCGTGATGCCCAACTGGCTGGCTCTGTACTACGAGCACCCGATCGCCTTGGTCGGTGGGCAGGGCTGCTGGGTGGACGACGCCGAGGGGCGGCGGTACCTGGACTTCTTCGGCGGGATCCTCACGACGATGGTCGGCCACAACGTGCCCGAGGTCGTCGAGGCGATCCGCGATCAGGCCGGGCGGATCCTGCACACCTCGACGCTGTACCTGATCGAGTCGCAGATCGAGCTGGCCGAACGCATCGCCAGGTTGTCCGGCATCCCCGATGCCCGGGTGTTCTTCACGACGTCGGGCAGCGAAGCCAACGAGGCCGCTCTCCTTTTCGCCACGAGCCTGCGGCGCAGCAACCAGGTCCTCGCGTTGAAGGGCAGCTACCACGGGCGGTCGTACGCCGCCATGGGCGTGACCGGCATCAGGAGCTGGTCGGCGTCGGGCTACAGCCCGTTCGTCGTCAGCTACGTCCAGAGCGGCTACCGGTACCGATCCCCGTTCGCCGGCTTGGACGACGAGGCCTTCACGGCCGCCTGCGTCGCCGACCTGAAGATGGTGCTCGACACGACTACCTCCGGGGACGTGGCATGCATGATCGCCGAACCGATCCAAGGCGTCGGCGGGTTCACCATCCCGCCGGAGGGAATGTTGGGAGCCTACGCCGAGGTGCTGCGGCCCCTCGGCGCCCACTTCGTCTCCGACGAGGTGCAGAGTGGCTGGGGGCGGACCGGCGAGCACTTCTGGGGCATCCAGGCCCACGGGTTCACGCCCGACGCCATGACCTTTGCGAA
Source organism: Acidimicrobiaceae bacterium (assembly GCA_027320105.1). Lineage (GTDB taxonomy): Bacteria > Actinomycetota > Acidimicrobiia > Acidimicrobiales > Palsa-688 > JAKAQB01. Next base: position 12,239 of record DAHVMA010000099.1, read on the forward strand.
AGGGCTCGGCAACGGGGTCGGCATCGCCGGTGTCGTCGCCCGGGCGGAGCTGATGGAGGCGGTGGGAGCCAACTCGATCTCGACGTTCGGCGGGAACCCGATAGCGACCCGTGCCGCCCTCGCCACCCTCGACTACCTACAGGCCCACGACCTGCAGGGCAACGCCAAGGTCACCGGCGAAAGGCTCCTGGACGGCTTCGAACGGCTCGCGAAGACCCACGAGACCATCGGCGAGGTCCGGGGCAAGGGGCTCATGATCGGCGTAGAACTGGTCCGGCCGGGCACCACCGAGCCCGACGCTGCGGCGGCGTCGGCGGTCCTCGAGGGCGCACGGGGGGCGGGCCTGCTCGTCGGGAAAGGCGGCCTCTATGGCAACGTGCTGCGCATCGCCCCGCCACTGTCGGTCACCGAGGCCGAGGTCGACGACGGCCTCGGCCGCATGGAGGAGGCGTTCAACGGGCTGCCCTGAGCGGCGGCGCTGACGGGGAAGGATTGTGTCGACGCGAACCGGGGATCGTGGTCATTGCCCTTGACCGAGGGAGAACCCAGGCTGGCCGTCGAAGCTGAACAGCCCTTCGGTCTTGATGAACGGCAACCCTGCGTCTGCCAAGCGGCCGAGCAGAGCGAGGACCTGCTCGTAGGCGACAGGCTGCTCGGGCTCCTCGCCCTGGAAGCGGCAGCGCCAGTGGTCGACGCAGTAGGTCTCGGGCACACCACCCGGGTACACCTTCTGGCCCCTGTTGGTGATCATGACGAGCCCCAGCTCCGGCCCGGCACTTGCCTCGAGAACCTTGGCGATCTTGTCGACCGGCTCGAGCGAGTCGATGAAGACGTCGATCCCCACCAGCTCCTTGCGAGCACGTGGCCTTTCTCGAACCTGCACCGCTATCCGCCCGGTGCCGGACGGATAGCCGACCGCCTCGAGGGTCTTTGGTAGCTCCCCCATCCGGGCGATGACCGCGTCGGCGAGCTCGGCGGTTCCGACCTTTGCAGTGGAGACGGCCGGGTCGTAGATGTCGTAGGTGTGCACCCCGTCCTCGATGGTGCGAAGCCACGCGTTGTGGACCCGGGCAGCTGCCTCGCCCTGGCCGATGTGGACGAGCATCTGGACCGCCCCGAGCAGCAGGCCAGAAGGGTTGGCGACGTTCTGCCCGGCACGGCGGGGCGCGGAACCGTGGATCGCCTCGAACATGGCGATCTCGGCACCGATGTTGGCACTTCCGGCCAGGCCGACGGAGCCCGCGATCTGAGCTGCTACGTCGGAGAGTATGTCCCCGTAGAGGTTCGGCAGGACGACGACGTCGAAGGCCTCTGGGGTGTCTGCGAGCTTGGCGGCACCGATGTCGACGATCCAGTGCTCGGACTCGATGTCGGGGTACTCGGAAGCCACCTCGTCGAAGACCCGGTGAAACAGCCCGTCGGTCATCTTCATGATGTTGTCCTTGGTGAAGCAGGTCACCTTGGAGCGCCCGTAGCGGCGCGCGTGCTCGAAGGCGTAGCGGACCACGCGCTCGGTTCCCGGTCGGGTGATCAGCTTCAGGCACTGGGTGACGTCTTCGCTCTGGCGATGCTCGATCCCGCCGTAGAGGTCCTCCTCGTTCTCGCGGATGATGATCACGTCCATGCCCGGATGCTTGGTGGCGACGAACGGGGAGTACGACGGGCAGGGCCTGACGTTGGCGAACAAGCCGAGTGCCTTGCGGACAGTGACGTTCAGGCTCTTGAACCCTCCCCCCTGCGGCGTGGTGATGGGGGCCTTCAGGAAGACCTTCGTCCGCCGCAGGGACTCCCAGGCTTCCGGGCCGATGCCGGCAGTCTCGCCCTGTGCGTAGACCGCCTCTCCGATCTGGATGGTCTCGACGTCGAGCTCGGCGCCCCCGGCCATGATGATGCGGAGAGTGGCGTCCATGATCTCCGGTCCTATGCCGTCGCCGTACGCGACGGTGATCGGGACCGGCTCGGCTGGATGGGCGCTCATGATCTCCTCCTTGGTCGGGGTTTGGTGGCGACGGTCATGGGAGGGGCAGGCGTGCCATGACCTCCCAGGTCACTTCGTCGATCACGTGGACGTCGCGCCGCCCTATCATACGAAGTAGATTGCATGAGCCGGAGGCCGGATGTGGAGCCGATCGCTCGGCTCCGCCCAGGTCAGATCAGTCAGATGAGCCCGGCGTCGGAGGCTCGAACGAGGGCTTCGAGTCGTGAGGAGGCGTGAAGCTTGTCGAGCAGGCTGCTGACATGGCCCTTGACGGTGGCTTCCGACAGCTGGAGCTTGTCGGAGATAGCCCGGTTGGAGCACCCCTCGGCCAGCAGTTGTAGCACGTCGCGCTCGCGACCGGTGAGGTGCACCCCGGTGCTGGCGTTACGCCTGCCGAACAACTCACTGGCGATTCGCTGAGCGATCCGCGGGTCGATCACGGTCTCGCCGGCAACAATGGCCCGCAACGCGGTGGTCAGGTCCACCTCCGCTGTGTCCTTGAGCAGGCAGCCGTCGGCGCCGGCGGCCAGGCCGTCCTTGATCTCCGGGACCCGGTCGAAAGCCGTCACGATGACGATCCGAGCCTCGGGCAGTAGATCGCGCAGCTGCCGGCAGAGCTCGTGGATGGGCATGGAACCGGGGACGCGCAGGTCGACGAGGACGAGGTCGGGATGCCGGCCGGCGGCGATCGCCAGCGCTTCGGCGCCCGTGACAGCCTCGTCGCAAGCGTCGATGTCGAAGGTCTCGTGCAGGATCGTCCGCAGCCCTCGGCGGGCGACGGCGTGGTCGTCGAGAACGAGCGCCCTCACTCCGGCCTGCCGGTGACGACGAGGGTGGGGACCCCGAGCCTGAGCACGCGCATCCCCCGTTGGGTGAGTAGCTCGAGCGCCCCGCCAAGCTGGTCGGCGCGTTGGTGGAGGAGGGAAAGTCCTGAGCCGGAGCCAGCCCCCAGCCACGGCTCGGTGTCCGGTCCGGGTTCGATGGCGGCCGGCCCGTCGCTTTGGAGCACAAGAGACACGGCCCCGGTCTCGTAGACGAGGGATACGACCACGACCGTCGCCCTGTCGTGCTTGGTGGCATTGCGCAGCCCTTCGACGACGGTGTCGAGCAGCAGGGTCTCCACCGGCCGGGGCAGGGCGCGCCGCTCGCCGCGGTGGATCGTCCTCACCCGGCAGCCGGAACAGCGCTCGAACAGGCGTATCTCGCCCTCGAGCCGGGCTTCGAAGCCGATGCCCTCGTCGCTCCGGCCGAGGTGCTCCAACGTCTCACGTAGCTGCCGGCGGGCGGCGGCGGCGGTCGTCTCGATCTCCTGCATGGTCGCGAGGAGCTCGGCGGGGTCCTGCTTGCTCCGCGAGTAGTGGGCGGCCACCCCGATGCTGAAGAGCATCTGGGCGACGGAGTCGTGCAGCTCGCAGGCCAGGCGCTGGCGCTCCCGCAGCAGTTGCAGTTCGAGCTCCTGGCGTCGGGCGCCGAGGTTCTCGATGGCGAGCTCGGCGTAGCTCGCCACACGGCCTAGCGTGGCCAGGGCGACGTCACCCGGTGCGTCGGTCCGGCGCGAGCCGACGTAGAGGAGCGCTTCGACGCCGATCGGTCCGATGATGGGCACGCAACCCATCCCGTCGAGCCCCTCCACGTCCGACACGACATGGACGAAGTCGCGGCTGATCGTCGGGTCGTGGGCGTAGTCGCCCGTCCAGCGCGGCTGCCGGCACAGCAGTACCTGGCCACCGAGGCCGGCTGCGGAACGCACGACGATACCGGCGAAGCGGGGATCGCGGATGCCGCTCATGAAGCGCATGGGGTAGGTCTCCGGCCCTTCGCCCACCGCGGCGAAGGCGGCGTCGGCACCGAGGACCTGGCGGGCCGCTTCGACGGCGGTCGACAGGACGTCACTGGTCGTGGGCTGCAGGGCGATCGACCTGGACGCCGATTCGACGGTAGCTGCGACGTGCACGAACCCCCCTTGAACAGGGCCTCCGCGGATGGAGGTTACGCGGGCCACCGGGCACGAAGAGGGCCGGAGGTCTCTTGTGGCCGGGGCGCCGGGCGCCGGCTGCCCCGGCTCTGGTCGCTCCCGAGGGCCGGGGTGGGCGCCTCGTCAGCTGAGCGACACCGGCGCCAAGGCCTCGAAGTCGTCGAGGACGGCGGCGTCCTCGATGGTGGGAGGAGCCTGCCAGCCCTCCCCGTCGACGATCGCTCGGATGGTGGCACGCAGGATCTTGCCCGACCGCGTCTTCGGGAGGGCCCGGACGATCCTGGCCGACTTGAACGACGCCACCGGCCCGACGTGCTCGCGGACGAGCGCCACCAGCTCTGCTTCGATCGCGCCGTGAGGGCGCGTCACCCCCGCCTTCAAGACGGCGAACCCGATGGGGACCTGGCCCTTCAGGGCGTCAGCTATCCCGACGACGGCGCATTCCGCCACGTCGGGGTGGCTGGCCAGCACCTCTTCGATCTGCCCCGTCGACAGGCGATGTCCGGCCACGTTTATCACGTCGTCGGTGCGGCTCATCACGAAGAGGTAGCCGTCCTCGTCGACGTAGCCCGCGTCGGCGGTCAGGTACCAGCCCGGGTAGCTCGAAAGGTATGCTGCCTCAAAGCGGTCGTCCGCTCGCCACAGCGTCGGGGCGAACCCCGGTGGCAGCGGCAGCCGGACGCAGATGGCTCCGGTCTCCCCGACGGGGACGTCGTAGCCCTCCTGGTCGAGCACGTGGATGTCGTAGCCGGGCACGGGCTTGGTCACCGACCCCGGCTTCACCGGGAGCTGTTCGAGCCCGAGGCAGTTGGCGGCCATGGGCCAGCCGCTCTCCGTCTGCCACCAGTGGTCGATGACGGGCCGCTCCAGGTGCCGGCCGGCCCAGCCCAGGGTGTCGGGGTCGCAGCGCTCGCCCGCCAGGAACAGCGTCCGCAGGGCGGACAGGTCGTGCGGCCGCAGCAGCCTGCCCTCGGGGTCTTCGCGCTTGATAGCCCTGACCGCCGTGGGAGCAGCGAAGAGCACGTTCACGCCGTGGTCGGCGCACACTCGCCAGAAGGCACCGGCGTCGGGGGTCCCCACCGGCTTGCCCTCGTAGAGCACCGTCGTGCACCCGTGCAGCAACGGCGCGTAGACGATGTAGGAGTGCCCGACCACCCATCCGATGTCGGACGCGGCCCAGAACACTTCGCCCGGGCCGACGTCGTAGACGGCGCCCATGGACCACTCCAGCGCGACCGCGTGACCACCGTTGTCGCGCACGATCCCCTTGGGCAGCCCGGTGGTGCCCGACGTGTAGAGGATGTACAGGGGGTCGGTGGACCGGACCGGGACGCACGGTGCCGGCTCGGCGCCGTCGAGCGCCTTCTGCCACTCGACGTCCCGCCCGGGCACCAGCGCCCCCTCGCCCTGCGGCCGCTGCAGCACGATGCACCGCTGCGGCCCGTCGCCGACGAGCTCCATTGCCTGGTCCACCAGTGGCTTGTAGGCGATCACCCCGGTGGGCCCGATGCCGCACGAAGCACAGACGACCAGCTTCGCCTCGCAGTCGGCGATCCGGGCAGCCAGCTCGGGAGCCCCGAAGCCCCCGAACACCACCGAATGGACTGCGCCGATGCGAGCACAGGCGAGCATGGCGATCACGGCTTCGGGAACCATCGGCATGTAGATGACGACCCGGTCGCCCCGCTCCACCCCTTCGCGTGCGAGGGCTCCGGCGAAACGGGCCACGACGTCGAGGAGCTGACGATAGGAGTAGGTGCGCACCTGCCCGGTGACCGGGCTGTCGTACAGGAGCGCTGCCTGGTCGCCGCGCCCATCGCGCACGTGGCGGTCCAGGGCATTGAAGCACGTGTTGAGCTCGCCGTCCGGGAACCACCGGGAAGAGGGCGTGCCGGAGCGATCGAGGGCCGTCCCAGGTGCCCGGTACCAGTCGATCGCCGCGCTGGCCTGGAGCCAGAAGCGGTCGGGATCGGCGCTCCAGGAGGCGAATGCCTTGTCGTAGCCGCCCACGACGCCACTCACCGCGCGGCCTTCTTGGCCAGCGACCAGACCGGCAGGACCCAGCGGCCGTAGGACGCCTCGCAGACCTCGGCGCACGACAGGTATCCGGCCAGCGCCGCCACCACCAGGCCGAGGTATCCCCCGGCGTGCACCAGCCCCGTGGTGGCGTCGTAGTTGCCCGCCCCGAGGATGAAGAAGGTTGCGATCAGCAGGAACAGCGCTATGACGACCACCAGGTTCGTCCGGAACGATGCCAACCACATCCAGACAGTGAGGATGCCGAAGGCGAAGAGGTACAGCCCGAGGGCGTGGCCGACCTGTGCCGGCGGCACCGACTTCAGGAAGTACGTGACGATGGCGAACAAGGACATCCAGAAGGCGCCGAAGCTCGAGAAGAGCACGCCCCCGAACGTGTTGCCGACACGCAGCTGGATCACGCCAGCGATCAGCTGCGTGATGCCTCCGAACATGAGAGCGACCCCGAACACGACTGGCAGGACCGCGGCGTTCACCAGGTCGCCGTTGACCATGCTCAGCATGAAGGTCGTCACGGCGAAGGCAGCCAGGGCCAGCGGAGCCGAGTTGCCCCACGAGCCGGCGGGTGAGGCAGGTGGCACGGCGGCATCGGTCGGCTGGGCACGGACCGCCGGGCGGTCATCGATGGTGCTCGACATGGTGGAACCCCTCCCGTGGCCTGGATCGGCCACCTCATGGGCCAGCATGAACCGCCTTGGCCTCCGGTGCCATCCACTGAAGGTCGCCTCGTTCCCCCGTCGAACGGAGGAGGTGCTCCCGGTCCTGACGGACCGACCCTGGAGAGCTCGGCCGCCGCCGCGAGCTTTGGAGCCCGCCAGCCTCGCCAGCAGGACACGGCTTTCTCGCCAAGTACGCCCGCCTTGTCGGCAGCGCCGCCCACGGGGCTCTGGTGGGGACAGAGCAGTGCCACAGGCCTTGAGTGCCACACCCTGCCCGCGACTGCCGAGCGTCTCGGTTTCACAAGGCGGTCGCAGGCCCCTTGGCGATCCGGGCAAGAAGCCGTACCGCCGCGCACGCCGCACCGAAGCCGTTGTCGATGCCCATCACGGTGATGCCTTGGGCACATGAGGCCAGCATCCCGAGCAGCGCGGTGTGCCCGTGCAGGCTCGAGCCGTAGCCGACGCTCGTGGGCACAGCGATGACCGGGGAGGAGGTCAGCCCTCCGATCACGCTGGGGAGCGTACCTTCCATCCCGGCGATGACCACGATCACGTCGACGTCTTGGAGCTCGTCCACCACCGCCAAGAGCCGATGGAGGCCGGCTACGCCGACATCGACGATGATCTCCGGGTCGTAGCCGTAGGCGATGAGCGTCGCTCGGCACTCGTCGGCGACAGAGAGATCGCCCGTTCCGGCGCTGATCACGACGATCCGTCCGAATCGCGGCGGCTGTGGGTTCCAGACAACCGTCGAGCTGATGACATGGCCGCCAGGGTTGCGTGCAAGCGCGGCCTCGACCTGGTGCTCGTCGGCACGCGTGAGCACCACTGGCGCGGAGATCGGCGAAGCCAGGAGATCGGCTACGACCGTCGCACACTGGGTGGGCGTCTTGCCTGGTCCAAAGACGGCTTCGGCCAGCCCAGTGCGAACCCAGCGATGGCGGTCGATCCGGGCGAAGCCCAGGTTGCCGAACGGCAAACGGCGGAGCACGCCGTCAGCCTCCCCAGGGCTGACGTCGCCGGCGGCCACCTCCTCGAGAAGGCAACGCAGATCCGGCCATGGCGCCGCACCCGTGCGGGCTTCGGGCCTACTCAGCGGATCGAGCCCGTCGACTTGGGCGAGCCAGGCGAGATTGCTGCGATGCAGGTCATTGCTCGAATCGTAAACCGCGTGGATCTCCTCGCTCGTGGAGCTGGCCAGTACCGCCGCGTCCGTGTTCGCATCGCCTGGGGTGCTTTCTTTGGTCATCGATCGACTCCTCCTTCGAGTCAGCAGGCAGCAGGTGGTCACGAGGCGGGTCGATGCGCGGCGCGGCGCAACCGGTCCCTGATTGCAGTACCGAGCCCCGCGTCGGGTGGCAGCGCTACGACGAGGACGTCCAAGCGTTCGTCGTCGGCCTGCCGCAACCTCTGGTAGAGCGATCGGGCGAAGACGGCCATCTTCCCACCCGCGTCCCAGGTCACTTCCGCTCCTGGGACGTCGATCCTCTCCAAGGACAGCACGCCCACCCGCCTGCCGGTAGAGACAAGCTCCGCCGCTCGGCGGCTCGCATCCTCGTTCGAGCACAGATCCAGCGCGGTGGCCGGGGCGTAGTGGGAAGCGAGCATCCCCGGCGCCCGCATCGCTCCGAGCGTCCCTGCTCCGAGCGTCCCTGCCCGGGCCCGGCGCCCGAGCACACCGGCAATCGCTTCGGGGCTCACCCCGCCGGGGCGGAGGATCGTCACCTCCTCGCCCTCGAGAGCGACGATGGTGGACTCGATCCCCACCTCGCAGAGACCGCCGTCGACAACCAGGTCGACGGCACCACCGAGAGCGACACAGACGTCGGAGGCGGTCGTCGGGCTCACGCGACCGAAGAGATTGGCCGAGGGTGCTGCAAGGCCGCCGCCAAAGACCCGGATGAGCCGTTGCGCGACAGGATGGGCGGGCATGCGCAACGCGACCGTGTCCTGGCCCCCGGTGACGGCGTCGAGCACCGACGGGTGCCGATCGAGCACCAGCGTGAGGGGACCCGGCCAGAACGCGTCGGCCAGGCGAGACGCCTGGGGTGGTATGTGTCGAGCCCAGTCGGAGAGATTCGCTGCCTCGCCCAGGTGCACGATCAACGGATGCTCGCTGGGTCTTCCCTTTGCTGCGAACACGCGTGCGACAGCATCCGGGTTGGCCGCGTCTGCGGCCAGGCCGTAGACGGTCTCGGTCGGGATGCCAACGATGTGGCCGGCCTGAAGCAAGCTGGCGGCGAGCCTGATCGACCGTTCGCTGGCGTCGACCACCTCTGTCTGGCTGCTGCAGAGGTCCCGACGCGCGCTCCACCGCCGACGCTCCGCCCCGATCCCCGTGACACCGTCGTCAAGCGTCACCACAAACCATCCTCCGTCTCGTGGGTCGACACCTGCCCGTCGGTCAAGGGGGCGTTGAGCTGGAGCAAGGCTGCCCTCTTGCCACGAACGACCCGGATCTCGCTGAGGCTACAGTTGCTGATGGAAGGAAACCGGGCCCGATAGTGGGCTAGGGGGACCCCGAGAAGGCTGCACAGCACGAGGCGGATGAGCGTGTTGTGCGTCACGACCAGGACTCGCCCCGACGGGGTGGCGTCGCCGATCTCGGCAAGGCACTCGAGAGCGCGTGTCGCTGCCGCCCGAGGTTCCTCGCCACCCGGCATGGGTTGTCCGGCGGGGTCGGCGTCGAACGCAGCCACTTCTCGCGGGAAGCGCTGGCGTATCTGTCGGGCAGTGAGGCCTTCTGCCTGCCCGAAGTCGATCTCGTTCAACCTCGCGTCCACCACAAGCTCCAAGCCTGTCCCTTCGGCGCAGCGCGCGGCGGTCTCCTTGGCGCGCCGGAGCTCCGAGCACCACAGGCCGTCCAGGCTCGCACCTGCGCCCCAGCGAGCGAGGGCTCGGGCCTGCGCACGGCCTCGGTGGTTGAGCTCGACATCGCTGCGGCCGGCGTACCGGTTCTCTGCGTGCCACACGGTCTCCCCATGGCGCACGAGCACGATGTCGGTCATCCCCCGTTCCGACGTTGCTCGAGGCGAGCGCCGCACGGCGTCCTCGGTAGCGGTCGGGCCGCGCCTTCGCCTACCACGGCGTGCCCCTCTCCGCCCGACCGTCGTGTCCTCCATGGGTGCGACTCTCGATGCATGGAGTGACCATCACCGGAAGTACTCGGGGCGGCTCACCCAGGTGTCGGAGACCAGCATCACGCCCGAGCGGTTCACGAGCAGGCTCCTGAGGCCTTCGACGAGCGTCCCGGCGCGCTCGGCCGGCAGGACCACCGTCAGCAACGCCAGGGCGTCGCGTTGGTTGAACAACAAGCGTCCCTGGTGGTGGCCGCCGTGGCCGAGCCCGGACACGTTCGAGACAGCAGTGAACCCCCTGGCGCCGGCCTCGGAGAACAGGTCCGCGGCTACCGCCACGTCTTCGCCGCTTACCACGACCTCGATCCGGGTCATCTGCGACAGTCCCCACGTCTCATCCACGATTGGTGTGCTCCTTGGTATCGGTGTGGGCGTCGGCGGCGGTCCAGTGGACCCACCCGCCACCGGCGCGGCGGATCTTCCAATGGTCGTGACCGCCCTCACGCGCCGCCACGTGCACCCACTGCCCGTCGAAGAGCTCTTCCAGCACGGGATTGCGGGCGATCACTGCCTCCAGCAGCATCTCGGGCGCTTCGACGACGACGAGGAGCCGCATGGGCTCGTGGTACGCACGGTCCCCGTCGTAGAGCGATTGGAGGGGCAGACCGACTCGCAGGTCACCGCCAGCTCCTTGCACCACGCCGACCCCGGCGACGATGTTGTGGGCGGTCTTGTCTCCTGCGGAGAGGACATCGGGGTCGACGGTCGAGAAGTAGTACTGAGCGTTGATCCAGTGCGCCACGACCATCGGGGCGGTGAGGATCGTCTCCAGGGCGACACCCTCGGGGTCTGTCGCCGCGTCGTAGGAGTGCAGGAAGCAGCGTGAGCCCAAGTCCACGCCGGCGCTGACCGAGCGAGGCGCGACGATGAACGCTGCGTTGCGGGCAAGTCCCCACTCGGGACGCACCTGGGCCCAGTCGGCAGCGCGTCCTGCCGGGCCGGTCACGCGACGCCGGCCCTCGGTCCCAGGCAGCAGCGAGGCGCGCTCGGCTGCGGTCGCAGCGCCAGCTCGATCCAGTGCGGACTGCAAGGTGGCGACGCCGTCCGCATGGTCCTCGGGAACGAGATGGGGGTCGAGCACGCTCACCGTGTCGGTGGCGGTGTCGTGCTCGGCGGCGAGGAACCAGGTCGTGGCCGGTACGATGATGCCCCGCTCGGCGAGCAGGCCGCGGGTGGCCTGCCGGTTCAAGATGGCCGCGGCGGCACGGGCGCTCGGTCCTCCCCTGTTGCCGCCACAGGCGCCGCAGTCGAGCGACGATGCGTGTGGGTTGTTCTCGGTCGTGCTGCCGTGCCCGCAGAGCACCACCAACGGCGCGAAGCCACGCGTGAGGCCCATCGTGGTGAGCGCGGCTTCAGCGTAGAGGGCCCGCTCGTCGTCGCTCATGGCGTCGGCATCGGGATCCACGTCGACGACCGTGGCGGCGGGTGGGGCGATCAACTGGTGGGCCCAGCGTCGTACCGCTTGGTACCAGGAGGGAGCGAGCGTCTTGGCGACCATGATCGGCCCGCCAATGATGCCGCCGGCTTCCGCCAGGAGGAACTGGGACAGGGCCCCCTTCCTGGTGGCGTCGAACGCGCGTTGGGCAGCCGCGACCGCCTGGCGGCCTGCGAGCTCGCGGCTGGCGGCCTGACCCGTCGAAGTGACCGGCCGCTCTGCGACCCGCGTGGTAGGCCGAAGCAGGACCGGGCAGAGATCCATCGCTTCATCGGACCACCAGGGGCTGAAGCGGATGGGCAGGGCGAAGAAGCCGGCGAAGCCGAACGTCTCGTAGGGGCCGCAGCCCTCGAGGTGGCGGCGCAGTCCCTCGGAGCGGACGTCGATGCAGAAAACGACCTGCGCCTGGGGGTGGGGGGGTGGCTCGGGTGGCGGGCGGTCCAGCGCGCCGAGCAGGCGGTCCTGGTAATGCCCTTCGTAGGCGGCGAGCCAGACCTTGGCGAGAGCGGTTGCGGAAAGCCCACCGAGGCGTCGCTTCACGTCGTCGGGCAGGTCCACGGCGACGGAGCCTCCCGCCCGGGCTCGATGGTCGTCCAGAGCTTGCGCCGCCCCCTCGGTCCTCCGATGGTGAGGGGCAGTGCGGGCGCGGTGCCGCTTGGCCGTGTGACCCCTCGCCGAGCCTGGCAGCACAGCCTCGTCGGCGAGGAGCACGGCTTCGTAGCTGAGCCGGACGGCAAGGTAGTCGACCAAGTGCAGGGACGGGCCGGGCTGGTCAGGGGCGGCCCATCGAGAGCGCCACTTGGCATGTCCCGCCCAACCCGGCATGCGCGCGAGATGGCGAGCAAGCTCTGTGGCTCGGTCCTCGTCACTGATGCCGAGGAGATCGAGGCAGGTGAGGATGGCGTTCTCGGGATCGGCGCCCAGCTCGGCGAGGCGCTTGCGGCCAACTCCGCCGGCGAGAGAGCGGGCCGAGGGGTCGAAGACCACGACCTCCCGCCAGGCCGCATAGAAGCCTTCGGTCGGCCCGGTGGGCACTATGCCTGCGAGGTATGCAGCGCACCACTTGGCCACCTCGCGGTCGACGCTTGCCGCGACCTGGGACCCGAAGATGCCATCGTGGCGCTCGGCGGCGGTCTTCAACCGTCGTGTGCCCGGCTCGGGCTCGTGCCAGGCTTGCACGTCCCTGCACGCAGCCACCCCACGGCCGCCGTCTAGGACCGCCCGCAGGTCTCCCACGTTGACGCGCCCGGCGGCGTACGCCAGGGCGAACAGCGCCGATGAGGGGTACCCGCTGATACCGAGCACCTGCTGCGCGTGGCGTACGGCTTGGTGGAAGGGCATCTGGCGCAGATCCCACAGAGGGTTCACGGCGATGGCCGTGGACAGCGGCCACAGCGGGGCGATCGACCGAGCCGCCTCCTCCACGTGGGCGAGGAGCCGTACCCGTGCAGAGCCGCGCTCGTCGCTGCTCACGCCGCGCCCTCTTCCAAGAACCCCGCAAGCTCGGGGATGCTCCCAGTCATGCCGGGCCACACATCGCGTCGCGCCCCGCCCGTTCGGCGTGCCGGCAGATCGAGCGGCGCCGCACCGGCGTCGACTAGGACCGCCACCACCCGCCGACGAGCGGGGGGAAGGCGGGCCAGGCCGGCTGCCACCAGCCCGGTACCCGCCACGCCGGCCAGCCACCACGGGCTGAGGGCGCCGGTACCAGCCGTCGGCAATGCCAGCGCGATCCAGCTTCCCAAGACGGCAACCGCCAGCCCGTAGAGCGTTCCGGCAACGACCAACGCAGCTGTCCACAGGGCGGCCCAGCGGGCCGACACCGGGCCTCGACTCCACCACGACCACGACGCGGAGGCGACGGTCGCCGCTACGAAGACGAGCAGCACCCCGGCGGCGCGTGTGGTGAGCATCCCAGGGACGCCAGCCATCGCCCCGAGGGTCGCGGCCGTCGTGGCAGCGGTGGCCAGCATTCGCAGCGACATGGAGACGCTCCTGTCCGAGCCTCTCGGGAGCTGGCCGGCGCGGGAAACCTGGGAACCTGACCCGAAGAACAAGGTGGCCTTGTACAGGGCATGGCCGATAAGGTGCACGACCGCCGCCAGGTAGGCGCCCACCGCGCACTCCGTCACCATGAAGCCCATCTGGCCGATCGTCGAATAGACGAGCGAGCCTTTGACGTCTGGCTTGTGGATCATCTGCACCGCCGCAGTTGCTGCGGTGACGCCGGCGACGCCCTCGACACCGACCATCACCCACACCGAGCCGCCAGTCAACCCGGCAAGTCGTACGAGCAGGATCCCGCCGCCGTTGACCACGCCGGCGTGCAGCAGCGCGGACGCCGGGGTCGGTGCCGCCACGGTGCCGGGAAGCCATCTCCCGAGCGGTCCCTGGGCCGAGCGGGTCAAGGCGGCCACCGCGACGAGCACTGCGACCAAGGTCGTCATGCTCCCGAGGTGCCCCGCTGCACTCCGGAGCCCCAGCGGAGACGCCAGGTCGACATTGCCGTCTCGCAGCCACATGATGCTCAGAGCTGCCACCAACGCGAGGTCGCCGGCGGCGAACATCCGCAGCGTGCGCCGTGTCGCCGCCCGCACCCCCGGCAGGTCAGGGCGAGCGCCGACCACCATCACGAATGCCATCCCGGCGCTCACCCAGGCCCCAACCAGCACCGCCACGGTCGCCGAGATGCACACGACTGCCATCGCCGCCACCACCACGTTCGCCGCGGCGAAGAACCTGGGGGCTGCCCGGTCGCCTTGCAGGTAGCGAAGCGAGAAGCTCTGCACCACAGCACCCACCACACAGACCAGCACCAGCAACGTGACGGTCAGCTGGTTCGCCCACAGGCCGACAAGCGGCCGACCACCCCCGGTGACGAGCGTAACAGTGAACGGCCCCCGGAGCGCCACCCACAGCGCCGCGGCCAGGGCAAGCACCGCCCCGGACCATCCCAGAGCGGCTGCCGTTCGGCAACGCCGGTCAGGTCCGCGTTGGCCGATGATCGAGATGGTGGCACCCGCCAACGGCGCGGCGACCGCTCCCGTCAGCCACAGCCTCCCAAGCAGGCTCAGCACGTACCCTCCTCGGCGAGCGGTGCGCACCGGGAGCAAGAGGACGATCCACTAGAGATGAACTGCATCTCGTGAATTCTAAACCGTCACATGCCGAGGTCGCAACCTGAGGCGGTGGTCGGTAAGCCATCTTCTGTTTCACGAAATCGGATACCCTCTCCGCCATGGTGGACCGCAGTGAGGTCCGGCGAGATGCGGAGCCGGCGAAGCCCAGGTGGACGTTCCTCACCAACCACGGCCACGTGCTCGTGTGCATCGCCGGCGATCCCGGCATTCGGGGGCGCGACATCGCCTCCCGGGTCGGCATCACCGAGCGCGCCGCCCAGGCGATCGTCGCCGACCTCGTGGCGGAGAGCTACGTGAAGCGTACCCGGGTGGGGCGTCGTAACCACTACGAGATCAACAAGGACCGGCCGCTGCGCCACCCCGTCGAGCAGCCGCACAGCGTCGGAGAGCTCCTCCAGATCGTCGCGGATCTCGTGCCTCAGCGGCGTCGGCGAACTGCTGCCTCCTGAGCTCGCACCATCACCGCTCCGGCGCCGTCCCTGCCGGGTGCCCGCCTGGTCGAAGGGAGGGTTCGACGACAGGTGCAGCGATGCTGCCCCTGGTCGCGAGATCCAACTGACGAGCAACCGCTTTCCATGCAATGCAACACCTTTCACCTTGGAGCTCCCCTCTCAACTCTCTAGCAGCGCCATACCACGCCGGCCCGCCCGCCGTGCCGACCGCTCCTACACGAATCCCAGTACACGAAGTTGCCTGCGGTCATAAGATATGCTCAGGTCGTGTTGCCGCGACCCCGAGCAACTGATGCCACGGCGTGGGGCGGGAACGCGGTCCCTCCGGTCGCGAGCCTCCGCCCTTCCCGCAGCCGGGAGGGCCCGGAGCACCCCTACGCCGGGCGAGTGGCAGTGCTGGCCACCAAGCACGACAAGCTTCCGCTCATCGCCCCCCCGCTTGCAGATGCCGTCGGGCTGCGAGTCGACGCCGTTGCAGTCGACACCGATTCCCTCGGCACCTTCACCGGGGACATCCCCCGCCAGGCACCACCCCTCGACACCGCCATTGCCAAAGCACGCCTCGGCATGAGCGCTGCCGGTCAGACCCTTGGCTTGGCATCGGAAGGGAGCATCGGCCCGGACCCTGCCATGCCATTTGTCAACGCCGATCGGGAGATCATCGTCCTCGTCGACGACGACAACGGGATCGTCGTATGGGAAAGCCATACGAGCTGGGACATTGTTGTTGCCTCAACGAGTGTGGGTGCCGACGAGGACCTGGCGGCGTTCCTGTCCAGGGCCGGCTTTCCCGACCACCAGTTGATCGTCCGGCCCAACAGCGGAGCGCTGCATCCGATCTACAAGGGCATCTCCAGCATCGACACGCTCGCTACTGCCGTCAGTGAGTGCGCTGGTGTCGCCACCGACGGCTTGGCCCGAGTTGAGACCGATATGCGAGCCCACGCGTGCCCCTCGCGCCGTAGCGTCATAGCCGCTGCTGCGGAGCGCCTTGCCGCCCGGATCGCTGCGCTGTGCCCGTCCTGCGGAGCCCCTGGGTGGGGACGTGTAGACGTTGTTCTCGGAGTGCCGTGCGCCTGGTGTGGCACCGAGGTGGCCCGACCGCGAGCGGAGATCGCCGGCTGTCCCGCCTGTGAGCACAGAATGGATCTGCCTCTCATTCCCCCAGGCGCGCGAGTTGACCCCGGTGAGTGCTCGTACTGCAACCCGTAGGACGAGGTGGCGGAGATGGCTCAGCTGCGCCGCTGCCAACCCCAACGAGGCAACCGACTCCCACTCATGGCAGTGGGGGCAGAGCGCAGCGTCGGTCCGCCTGTCCCCGCCGGCGGCGCAGGGGGCCTTCCCGGATCCCTTCGTCGTGGCCGCCGGCGGTCGCTACGTCGCCTTCGCCACCAACGGGGAGGGGCGCAACGTGCGGGTGCGGGAGAGCCCGGACCTGCGGCGCTGGCAGGAGCGGCCGGACGCCCTCCCCGTCCTGCCCTCCTGGGCCAGGGCGGGGCGAACCTGGTCACCAGCGGTCCTCGAGCGCAACGGTGCGTGGGTGATGTGGTATGCAACCCGCCACGCGGAGACAGGTCGGCAGGCCATCTCGGCGGCGGCGGGCAGCGACCCGTTGGGGCCCTACCACGACACCGGGGAGGCGCCGGCGGTCTTCCAGCGCGACGAGGGCGGCTCCATCGACCCGAGCCCGTTCGTCGATGACGACGGGACCGCCTACCTCGTCTGGAAGGCGGATGCCAACGCCGTGGGGCGCACGGCGGTGCTGTACGGGGCGCCGCTCGACGCGAGTGCCACGGCGCTCGCCGCCGAGCCGGTCCCCCTGCTGTGCCGTGACCAGAGATGGGAGCGCCCCCTCGTCGAGGCGCCCTGCGTCACCCGGTGGGGCGAGAGGTACGTGCTCTTCTACTCCGGGAGTGGCTGGGAGTCGGACCGCTACGCGATCGGCTACGCCACCGCCTGCCATCCGCTCGGCCCGTGGCGCAAGGAGACGAAACGCCGGCCGTGGGCATCCTCATCGGCCGATGTCGCCGGCCCGGGTGGCCAGGAGGTCTTCACCGGCCTGGACGGCGTGCGCTACCTGGCCTACCACGCGTGGGATGCCGGGGCGGTGGGTGCCCGGCGTGGCGGGCGTGGCAGTGGTGGCGGCGGCCGGGGCGCCCGGCGGGCGTTGCGCATCGGCCGCCTCGACCTGGATGGAGACGCGCCCGGCCTGGCCCCGCTCGTGGGCTGACGCCTCCCGCCCCCGGTCACCCCCACCTCGGCCGACCGACGGTGCGTTGTTTGGGCAGTTGACCGCGATAATCGCGGAGAACTGCCCAAACAACGTGACGCAACCGTCTTCGGTTCCGCTAGTGAGCGATATGTCCCATTTAGAGCTGGCGGCTAGGGCTCAGGGCGGCTCAGGGCTCAGGGCCTCCATCAGCCGCTACGCCCCCGGCATGAACTCGACCAGCACCTCCCGTTGGGTCGTGTTGACCGGGTCCCGGCCGAGCAGGTGGATCCTCACGTCGCGGGGTCGCAGCACCGCCAAGTCGCCGGCGAGCTGCTGGCAGCGGCCGTAGTAGCTCGTGAAGTTGCTGGCCTCGAGCAGCCACACGGGCTGGTTGCCGGCGAGGGCGGAGACGCCCTCGGCGAACAGCTGCGGCGAGGACTGGTAGTTGCGCTGGGCGTAGTCGACCCAGTCGACCCGGTCGGGGAAGGCGCCGGTCGGGTACATCTCCTGCAGGTACCAGCCGGGCAGCAACCGGGCGACATCGGGGCCGAGCTGGTCGGGGCAGTAGACGACGAGGTTGCTCGGGGAGCCGTTGCGCTCGAGGATGGTGGCCACCTTGCCGGCGAGGGTCCTGGGGGCGGTGGCGTCGAGCAGGCCGGTGACGAGTCCGAGGACGGCGGCGCCGGCGAGCACACGCTGCAGCCACGGCCGGGGGAGCATGGAGAGGCCGAGGGCAGCGGCGAGGAGGTACGGCACGAGGCCGACGGAGGTGTAGCGGGGGACGACCGCGGCGCCGAGCACGAAGCTGGCGAGGCTTGCCAGGGCGATCGTCGCGCCGGCGACGCCAGCCAGGCGCCGGCCGGCCGACGACCGTGCCGCTGCCGCCGCCACGGCGAGGAAGAGCAGGCCCACCAGGGGGACGGCCACCACGAGGACAGCGCCGGTCCCCATGGCCCCGCCCCAGGCGGCCAGCGCTACGGTCCCGGCGAGGGGGCCGGCGTGCTGCCACGGGGTCCCGGTGTTCGCGACCTGGAAGAGCATGCTGGGTAGCCACGGCAGGAACAAGATCCCGCCGGCGAGGAGGGCCACGAGCGCCCGGCGGGCGGGGACCGACCCGCCGGTCCGGGCCTTTTCAGCGCGAGCGCCCAGCCGGTGCGGGAGGGCGTGCCAGGCGAGCCCGGCACCGACGACTGCCAGCAGGAACAACCCCCAGTAGTGCGTCAGGGCCAGCAGTCCGCTCGCCCCGGCGAGCGGCGCGAGCCGCCCGAGGGTTGGTGCCTCGAGCGCCCGGCACGCCAGCAAGCCCCCGGCAGCGACGAGCAGCACGACCAGCGAGTACATGCGCGCCTCGTCGGCGAAGCGGATGGCGAAGGGCGAGGCTGCGAGCAGCACGACGGCGGGCAGCTGGGCGCGGCTCGGCAGCAGGCGGCGCGCCAGGGCAGCGAACACGGGGAGGGTGGCGACGCCGAGCAGTGCGGACAGGGAGCGCACGGCGAAGGTGCCGCGGCCGACGGCGAGCATCCACACGTGCAGCATCAGGTAGTACAGAGGCGGCGAGCCGTCCTGGCGGAGTGCGCCGAATAGCTGCGGTATCGGCAGGCGGGCGATCCCGACGCTCTGGGCCTCGTCGAACCACAGCGGGCCGGCCGGCACGAACCGCACCACGACGCCGGCGACCACGACCGCCGCCAGAGCGAGCCGGGTGGCGATGCCGGCGTGCGGCGCTTGCGCGCCGGCCATCTCCCAGAGCGAGGAGATGCGTCGCCCGCGCCGGGCTTGCTGCCACCGGGTGCCGACGACGACGGAACCAGCGGCCGACGATGCGTCCAGCTCCGATTCCACCCTCACGACCTCACATCGCCGCCCGGTGCGCAACGGGGTCGGCGGTAGGGATCATTCCCGATTGCCTATCTCCGAAAGTGGTTGGCTCGCCATCCGGGCGCTCCGGGGCGGGAGGGCTCACAACACCAACGAGCCCAGCGGTGATCGGCCGCCCACCCTAGTAGCAGGCGCCGGCCGCCTCCCGCCGATGGAACGGATCGGTGCCGGCCGTTTGTCCCGAGCGGGCCGGGGTACCGACATGCCCCGAACGGACGGTGCGGCGGTGCCGGTGGTGGCCCGGTGTCAGCCGGCTGTGGCGCTGGCCCTGACGGCGTTGCGGGCCGCGCCGCGCCGACGGCCGCGCTCGGCGGCCTCCAGGACCACCTTGCGCAGCCGGACCGTTGCCGGCGTCACCTCCACGCACTCGTCCTCACGGGTGATCTCGAGGGCCTGCTCGAGCGACACCGGCCGGGGCGGGACGAGCACGACGGTGGTGTCGGCGGCCGCGGCGCGCATGTTGGTGAGCTTCTTCTCCTTGGTGGGGTTCACGTCCATGTCCTCGGCGCGGGCGTTCTCCCCGACGATCATCCCTTCGTAGACCTCGGTGCCGGGGGCCACGAACAGCGCCCCCCGCTCCTGGAGGGTGGCGAGGGCGTAGGCGGTGCAGGAGCCGGGCCGGTCGGCGACCATCGACCCGTTGGGGCGCGTGCGGAGGTCGCCGAGCCACAGCTCGTAGCGCTCGAAGACGTGGTGGAGCTGGCCCGTCCCGCGGGTCTCGGTGAGGAACTCGGTGCGGAAGCCGATCAACCCCCGGGAGGGGACCAGCCAGTCCATGCGGCACCAGCCGGTGCCGTGGTTGGTCATGGTCTCCATGCGGCCCTTGCGCATCGACAGCAGCTGGGTGACGACACCCAGGTAGTCCTCGGGGATGTCGACGCTCACCCGTTCCATCGGCTCGTGCAGGCGGCCGTCGATGGAACGGGTGAGCACCTGCGGCTTGCCCACGGTCAGCTCGAAACCCTCGCGCCGCATCATCTCGACGAGGACGGCCAGGGCGAGCTCGCCGCGGCCCTGCACCTCCCAGGTGTCGGGCCGGTCGGTGGGCAGCACGCGGATCGACACGTTGCCGACCAGCTCCTGGTCGAGGCGGCCCTTGATGAGCCGGGCGGTGAGCTTCTTGCCGTCCCGGCCGGCGAGCGGTGACGTGTTGACGCCGACGGTCATGCCGAGGCTCGGTTCGTCGATGCGGATGACCGGCAGCGGGCGGGGGTCGTCGGCGTCGGCGAGTGTGTCGCCGATCATGATCTCGGGGATGCCGGCGACGGCGATGATGTCACCGGGGCCGGCGCCGTCGGGGCCGGCGTCGACCCGTTCCAACGCCTCGGTCATGTACAGCTCGCTGATGCGAACCCGCTCGACGGTGCCGTCCCGCCGGCACCAGGCGACGGGCTCCCCCTTGCGGACCCGGCCGTTGCGCACCCGGCACAGGGCCAGGCGCCCCACGTAGGGCGAGGCGTCGAGGTTGGTGACCAGAGCCTGGAAGGGGTGGCCGTCGTCGTGCTCGGGCGCCGGGATGGCCTCGACGAGCAGGTCGAGCAGGATCTTCAGGTCGGGGGCGGCTGCCACGTCGGCGGCCTCCATCGCCGCGCGGCCCTCCCGGGCGTTGCAGTAGACGATCGGGAACTCGATCTGGCTCTCGTCGGCGCCGAGGTCGAGGAACAGCTCGTAGACGGCGTCGATCACCTCGGCCGGCCGGGCGTCGGGCCGGTCGATCTTGTTGACCACGAGGATCACCGGCAGGCGGGCCTCGAGGGTCTTGCGCAGCACGAAGCGGGTCTGCGGCAGCGGGCCCTCGCTGGCGTCGACGAGGAGGAGCACGCCGTCGACCATGGTGAGGCCACGCTCCACCTCGCCGCCGAAGTCGGCGTGGCCGGGCGTGTCCACGATGTTGATCGTGAGGTCGCCGTAGCGGACCGCTGTGTTCTTGGCGAGGATCGTGATGCCCTTCTCACGCTCGAGATCGAGGTTGTCGAGGACTCGATCCGCCGGCTGCGCGTGCGCCCCAAACGCCCCTGACTGGCGCAGCATCCCATCCACGAGCGTGGTCTTGCCGTGGTCCACGTGGGCCACGATGGCTACGTTTCGGAGATCGGCGCGCTGCATCGGCTCCCTGCGGGGGGAAAGGGGAAGCGCTCGCCGGGGGGAGGCGGCGCCCACCCAGGGTACCGGCCGCGCCGCCTCACCCCGAGCCCTCAATCCGGAGTCGTCAATTGGGATCGCGCCCCATGAAGGCGGCGAACCGTGCCGCCGCGGGGGCCGAGGGGCTGCATGCGACCTCGACGCCGAACGGGTTGCCCTTTCCCATCAGGTCCCGGTACTCCGGCTTCAGCATGGCGCGGGCGGCGTCCAAGGCGACGGCGGCCAGGTCCTCGTCGATTGCGCCGCCCTGGCCGGTGGCCCGGGCCAGGTCCCAGGCGTGGGCCACGATCTCGGCCAGGTACATGTCCACGAGGGTCGCCCCGGTGTAGGTCTCGCCCCACGGCATGGTGGTCGTCTCCGACAGCTTGGCGTCGTCGGCCCACACCTTGGCGGCTTCGTGGCCGGCGTCGCGCAGCTGCGCCGGGGCGTCGGCCAGCTCCACGTGGGGGAACTCGTCGCCCGCCGGCGTCTCGCCCCGCCCCACGTCGACGGCGCGCCGGGCGGCGCCGACGAGGTGGTCGACGAGCACGGCAACGTCGTATTGGGGACAGGGCGTCGGCAGGGACAGCTGGTCGGGGCGGACGGCCGTGACGACGGCGGCTGCCTGCCCGTAGGCGGTGGTCAGGGCGCTGCGGTGATCGGTCATGCCGGCATCCTGCTCCCCGTAACAGGCCATCTCCTGACCTGTTTGGAGGATTATCTTCGCCGGGTGCGCGCCGACCGCCTCGTCGCCATCCTCCTGCTCCTGCAGGCGCACGGGCAGCTGACGGCGCCCGACATCGCCGCCCGCCTGGAGGTCTCCGAGCGAACCGTCCGCCGCGACCTGGAAGCGCTGTGCATGGCCGGCATCCCGCTCTACAGCCAGCGGGGGAGAGGAGGGGGCTGGGCGATCCTCGGCGGCCACCGCATCGACCTGACCGGCCTCACCGCCGACGAGGCCGAGGCCCTGTCGGTGGCCACGACGCCCGGCAACCCCACCGTCGGCGCCGAGCTGGAGGCTGCCATGCGCAAGGTGCTCGCCGCCCTGCCCGAGCCGCTGCGCCAGCGGGTGCAGGCCGCCCGGGCCGCGATCCTCGTCGACCGTGCCGGCTGGGGCCGGGAGGCGCCCGACCCTCCGGCCTGCCTCGACGAGCTGCGCTCCGCCGTGCTGCGGGCCAGGCAGGTCGACGTGTCCTACGCCCCTCCCGGTCGGCCCTCCGAGGTCCGCCGCCTCCACCCCCTCGGCCTGGTGTGCAAGCGGGACATCTGGTACCTCGTCGCGATGGCGCCGGCCGGGCTGCGCACCTACCGCCTCTCCCGGGTGACGTCGGTGGCGGCCACGGGCCTGCCGGCGGTCCGGCCGGAGGGGTTCGACCTGGCCGCCGTCTGGGCCGACGTCGAGCGGCGCATGCGGGACCGCTTCGTCGGCATCGAGGTGGAGCTGACCGTCTCGGAGAGGATGGCGGGGCGGGTTCGGGCCGCGATCGCGGGGTGGGCGCCCATCGCCGAGACGGACCGACCGGGGCGCTGGGTCGTGACCATGCCCAACGCCACGGTGGCTGCGTGGGAGCTGGCCGGCTTCGGCGACGAGGTGGAGGTGCACGGGCCGGAGGAGGTGCGCGCCGAGCTGGCCCGGCTGGGGGAGCGGCTGGTGGCGCGCTACGGGTAGGACCACCGGGGATGGACGTGCAGATCGCCAGCGGCGGACCATACGCCCACCTGCTCGAGCTCGACTGGACCCGGCCGCTCGACACCTGGAACGACCCCCGCCTCGTGCGCATGGCCCGCGGACCGTCGCGCCACCCCGTGCGCTTCGTCGAGATGGACGGGCGGGTCCTCGCCATCAAGGAGATCGGCGACCGGCTGGCCCGGCGGGAGTACGCGGCGCTGCGGGAGATGGCAGACGCCGAGCTGCCCGCCGTCGAGCCGGTCTGCACCGTCACCGGACGCGACGGCGGCCTGGTCGGCGTGGTCGTCACACGCTACCTCGACTTCTCCCTGCCCTACACCTACCTGCTGGCGCGGGAGGGCGGCGTCGAGCACCAGCGCCGCCTCGTCGACGCCGCCGCCGTGCTCCTCGTGCAGCTGCACGTCGAGGGCTTCTGGTGGGGCGACTGCTCGCTGGCCAACATGCTGTTCCGCCGGGACGCCGGGAGCCTGGCCGCCTACCTCGTCGACGCCGAGACCGTCGATCACCACCCCCGCCTCACAGACGGCCAGCGGGAGACGGATCTGGAGATCGCCGTGGCCAACATCGCCGGGGGCGTGGCCGACCTCCTCGCCGCCGGCCGCATGGAGGAGCACACCGACCCGCTGGCGTTCGCCTCCCGGGTGGAGGCCCGCTACGGGACGCTGTGGCGGGAGCTGACCGCCGAGGAGGACTTCGCCGCCGACGAGCGTTGGCGGCTGGAGGAGCGCGTCGCCCGCCTCAACCGGCTGGGCTTCGACGTCACCGAGCTGGCCGTGCGCGCCGGCGAGGACCGCATCCGCATCCGCCCGTCGGTGGTGGAGGAGGGCCACCACGCGCGGCGGCTTGCCCGCCTGACCGGCATCGAGGTGCAGGAGAACCAGGCGCGCCGGGCGCTCAACGACCTGGCGTCCTACAGGGCCGTCCTCGAGCGGCGCGCCGGGCGCCCCCTCTCGGAGGCCATCGCCGCCCACCGGTGGTTGACCGACCGCTTCGAGCCGTTCGTGTCGGCCGTCCCAGCCGAGCTGAGCACACGCCTCGAGCCGGCCGAGGCATACCACCAGTACCTCGAGCACCGCTGGTTCCTCTCCGAGCGCGCCCGGCGAGACGTGCCCGACGAGGTGGCCCGGCCGTCCTTCTTCGAGGACGTGCTCCGCCGGCGTCCCGAGGAAAGGGTCGTGCTCCCCGACCCGACCGGGGAGCTGGAGCTCCTCGCCCTGGAGGAGGCGGAGGACTCCGGGGACTTCATGGGCTCTCCATGAGCTCTCCGAGCTTGCTCTCGGCGCGGCGGGGCATCCGGTGCCGTGCCCGATCGCCCGTCGGCAGCGGCAGCGACGCGGGCGGTGGCGCCAAGGAGGCGGTGCCGCCCTTGCAGGACAGGGCTGGGACGGGTACACTGCCGTGCACGTTGGTTAAGCGCTTCAGCAGGATCGGGGATGCAGGGTGGGACGTTCGGCCAGGCGAGGGAGTCACCGGATAGACGATGTGGCGACCCTGGCCGGGGTCTCCACGGCGACGGTGTCCCACGTCCTCAACGGGTCCGGCAGGGTGTCGGCCGCCACGGCGCAACGTGTCCTCAGGGCCGTAGCCGAGCTGGGCTACGTCCCCAAGGCGCACGCCCGGTCCCTGGCCACTGGGTCTTCCCGTACGGT
Source organism: Acidimicrobiaceae bacterium (assembly GCA_027320105.1). Taxonomy (GTDB): domain Bacteria; phylum Actinomycetota; class Acidimicrobiia; order Acidimicrobiales; family Palsa-688; genus JAKAQB01. Next base: position 36,602 of record DAHVMA010000099.1, read on the forward strand.
CGGGGTGGTAGCAGCCGCCGGAGTGCCCGATGGTGAGGGCTTCGCAGAGTTGATTGCCGGCTTGGCGCGGACCGTCGGGGAACAGGGCTACCACCTGCTGGTCCTTGGTGGCCCCATCGCGCCGGAGGAGTCCCGTCCAAGCGCTCCGGTGGCATCCGGCAAGGGTCCCGGGCTCGGCGAGATGCTGCGGTCCGGCCTGGTCGACGCCCTGGTTGCAGGGGCCGGACTGGACGCGGACACGACGTCGTGGGTCGTCTCCGCCGGGTTGCCGCTGCTCACGTTCGGGCCCGACTCCAAGATGGCCGACGTGGACCACGCCGAGCCCGCTCGGCTTGCCGCACGCCACCTGGCGGATCTGGGCCACGACCGGATAGGGCTCGTCTGTCACGCGTCGTTGTCGCCGGATGACCAGGCGGCAGCCACGCAGCTGGAGGTGGGGGGTGGAGCGGCCCTCTGCGTCCAGGCCCGGGACCTGACCCCGGAGGCCGGAGCCGACGCGGCACGCCTGCTCCTGCTCGCCAAGGACCCGCCAACGGCGATCATCTGCGCGAACGTGGGCCTCACTGACGGTGTCCTGCAGGCAGCGTCGGAGCTCGGGATAGCCGTTCCCCAGCAGCTGTCAGTGGTGGGCTACGGGTCACGATGGACCTCGCGCCTGTCGCCACCGCTCACCTCGGTGTCTCCGAGATGGGAGGACTTCGGAGCCGAGATCGGCAAGTCGGTCCTGGCGAGCCTTGCTGGGGAGGCACCCCCTCGGGTCAGCCTTTGCCATCAGTTGACGGTTCGTTCCAGCACCGCTCCGCCGGGGTGCTATGCCACCCCTACGACGCTCGGGTGCGGCCCTGTCTTCAAGAAGGGCATGTCGTTCGCGTTGTGGTCGCCCACCCTCTCGCTCGATCCCAGCAGCGCGTACAGCGGGATATACGAAGGCGACACGCGCATGTTGTCCCTGTACCAGGCACGGCTCGATGGCAGCGCCCTGCGCCCGCAGTCACTCCGCCATGGAGATGGCAGCGCAACCGCCAACTACGTCTACAAGCGGGCGGGTGTCACTCGGAGGCTCAACCGCCGGCTGGTCTTCCACTCCAACCGTCTCGAGGACCGGTGGGAGTGGCAGCAGTGGGGGGAGCCCGACCCCTGGACGATCGAGCTGAGCGTCGGAGCGGACTTCCATGACATCTTCGAGATTCGCGACGTGCTCGTCACGGGCCACGGAGATCTGGTCGCAGACCAGAGCAGCCGAGGCGCCCACCTCCGCTACAGCGGGCGTGACGGCGTGGCACGGTCGGTGACCCTGGAGTTCGACCGACCAGCCCGCAGCACCTCCGGCCTGGGCTGGCACTGGAACGTAACGGGCGACGAACCGACCGGAGCGCTTCTGATAACGACCAGCTGGCGGAACGAAGCCATTGGCCCCATGGCGGCGAGCGCCGCGCAGGCCCTGCCCTGGCCGGCCATCGAGGTCTCGGACCCGGCCTGGGGGGCCTTGCTGGCGCGATCGACGGCGGATCTGGAGTTGCTCGCCACCGACTGGGGCCAAGGCCGGGTGCCCATGGCCGGGCTCCCGTGGTTTGGCACCCTTGTCGGTCGAGACGCCATAGTCACGGCGCTGGAGACGCTGGAATGGCTGCCCTCTCTTGCCCGCGAGACGGTGGACACCCTGGCCGCCTTGCAAGGCAAGGAAGTCGATCCTGACAGAGAAGAGGAGCCCGGGAAGATCGTCCACGAGGTCCGCCACGGGGAGCTTGCCCTGCTGGGAGAAGTGCCATTTCGAAGGTATTACGGGAGCGTGGACGCGACACCGCTGTTCGTGACACTGGCAGCGGCGACGTGGCGACGGACCGGTGACACGGCCTGGTTCCAGACGGTGATGCCGGCCGTCGAGGCCGCGTTGGATTGGATCCTCGCCCAGAGGAGCCCACGCGGCCTCTACGAGACTCGCAGCCACGGCAGCGGGGGCCTGGCAGTCCAGTCGTGGCGGGACTCACCTGACTCGATGATCTTCGCGAACGGCGATCACGGGCGACCTCCCCTGGCGATGGTGGAAGTGCAGGGGTACGTGTACCAAGCGCTGAGGGAGGCGGCTCAGTGCCATCGCAGCCTGGGCGGGACCGCCCGGGCAGCCGAGCTCGAGGGCAGGGCAGACGACCTCCAAGCAGCGTTCCAAGAGGCGTTCTGGCTCGGGGACGAGCAGTATTACGCCCTGGCGGTGGACGATCTCGGCAGGAGGCTGGACGCGATCTCTTCCGACGCCGGCCAGTGCCTCTGGTCCGGCATCGTGCCTGAGCCCCGCCGGGCAGCTGTGATCGAGCGCCTCATGTCCACGAGCATGTTCAGTGGGTGGGGCATGCGGACCTTGGCGGCCGTCCCCGACGGCCCCGCCTACGATCCCTACAGCTACCACCGCGGGAGCGTGTGGCCGCACACCACGGCGCTGGTGGCGGCAGGGCTCCGCCGCGCCGGCGCCGGTGCCGAAGCGGCCCGGGTGGCCGGAGCACTCGTGGATGCGTCCGCAGGTTTCGAGGGCCGGCGGCTTCCCGAGCTGTTCTCCGGCGAGCCGCGGAGCATGGGAGGCCCGTTCCCCTACCCAGGCGCCTGCTCGCCGCAGGCCTGGGCCGCCGGCGCCTCCCTGCTCCTGCTCACGACTGTGCTCGGCCTCCGGGTCGACAGCCACTCGCACGTCATCGAGCTGCGCCCCCACCTGCCGGAGTCGATCGGCGCCGTGGAGGTCTCCGGCCTGTCCCTGGGCGGCGCCGGAACGGTTGACCTGACTGTTGACCGGCACGGCGCCCGATGCCGGCGCCTGCCGGCATCCTGGAGCATCGAGGGGGCGGGACCGTGAGGCGGGTGTCCCTGCGGGCGGCCAGGCGAGCTCGGGCGCTCCGGCAGCCGCCGGGACCGACAGACGCTGCTCACCGAGGAAGTTGTGCTCGAGCCGAGACGGGCGGGCCCGGAGAGCCGAACCCAGACCAGAGAAGAAAAGGCCAGGAGGTACAACTGTGAAGTACATGTCATGCAAGCCGACGAGGCGGGACCGGAGGAGGAGCACGAGGAGGGGGGTGGTCTTCGCCGCCGGCACCGCGGCCATAGTCCTCACCGCCGGCGCATGCGGCAGCTCCTCGGCCGCCACCCCGCCGGCGAGCTCCCAGGTGCCGGCCAGCGCGAAGCAGACCATCGTGTTCGCCACGGATGGGCTCGGATCGGAGGGAAAGGCGACCGACGCAGCGGTCGCTGCCTTCGAGAAGGCCAACCCCAACATCCATGTCCAGGTCCTCGCGTTGTCGCCGACGTCCAACGTGGCGCTCAACCAGCTGGACCAACGCTTCATCTCGGGGTCCTCGACGCCGGACGTGATCTACCTCGATGTGATCAGACCGGTGCAGTTCGCTCAGTCCGGGTGGCTGGCGAACCTCAACAAGTTCCACGTCCCGACGAGTACGTTCTTCCCGGCCCAGATGGCAACCGGCGAGTACAAAGGTGGTGTGTACGCCGTCCCGTGGTTCATAAACGCCGAGGGCGTCTACTACAGAACGGACCTCGTGAAGACGCCCCCGAAGACCCCCGCTCAGCTGGTGGCGGACGCCCGGAGCCTCCTCGCTACCCATCCCTCCTTGAAGGAAGGCTTCGCGTTCGAGGGAGCGGAGTACGAGGGTGCCGTGACCGCTTTCCAGAGCATGGGCGGGAACATAGCAAGCTCGACGTTGAGCAACATCAACAACTCGTCCAACCTGGCCACACTCACGTTCATGTACGACGCCATACACAAGTACCACATCTCTCCCTCGGCGGTGACGACGTGGGAGGAGTCGAACGTCCAGAATGCATGGCTGTCAGGGCAGACACCATTTGCCCTCAACTGGCCGTACTTGTTCCAACTGTCCGAGGCGGCTGGATCGCCGGTGGCGGGCAAGACGGGGTGGATCCCATTCCCGAGCGCGACGGGCAAGCCGCAGGCGTCGCTGGGAGGGGCGGACCTGGCCATCAATGCGAAGAGCACCCATCAGGCGGCGGCGTGGAAGTTCATCCAGTACCTCACCAGCATCCCGGCACAGGTGACCAGAGCCATAAACGCGGGCGATCCTCCGTCCGTGAAGGCGGCCTACACCGCCCATCTCTACAGCGTCGCCCCGTACTACCGCCAGGAGCAGGCGGTGTACGCCGCTGCCGTCCCGCGGCCGATCACGCCGGTGTACTCGAACATCTCCACGGACATCCAGACGATGATCTCGTCTGTCCTGGCGGGTCAGGAGTCACCAGCGGCAGCGCTCAAGTCCACGGCACCGCAAGTCGCCCAGCTCCAAGCCACGGTGCGGTAACGGAGCCGACCGGGCATGAGACAGGTCCAAACGCCCCCGGTTCCCCATGCGCAGGGGGAACCGGGGCCTGACCGCCCCGAGCCGCCGTCGCGGGCGGCTCGGGGGGCGGGGCAAGGACTGCGTAGGAGCGACCGGCGCTTCGGCTACTGGGCCATTGCCCCGGCGGTCGTGCTGCTCCTCGCCATCACCGCGTTCCCCCTGCTCTACAACCTCTGGGACTCCTTCCATCACGTCGATTACCTGAACCCCTCCACCCTCGGGAAGTTCGCCGGGCTCGGCAACTACAAGGCGCTGGTCACCAACAACCTGTTCGTGCCGTCGCTCGAACGGACCCTCGGGTTCACCGCCGTGTCGGTGGTGGTGGAACTGGTGATCGGAATGGCGCTGGCTCTCGCCTTGAACCAGCGCTTCCGGGGGCGCGGCCTCGTGCGGGCGGCCGTGTTCATCCCCTGGGCCGTGCCGACGGTGGTCTCGGGAATGCTCTGGAAGTCGATGTTCGACCCGCAGACAGGTTTCGTCAACTACATACTGACCGTGCTCCACCTCCCCCTCGCCCACGCGACGTGGCTGGACGGGACGTACACCGGATGGGCTGCGATCTTGATCGCCGACGCATGGCGCAACACGCCGTTCATGGCGATCCTGTTGCTGGCGGGCCTCCAAGTGATCCCTGCTGAGCTCTACGAGGCGGCACGCCTCGACGGGGCAAGCGTGTGGAAGGCCTTCCGCCATGTGACGCTTCCCATGCTCAAGCCCGCCCTCATGGTGGCGCTCATATTTCGGACGCTCTCCTCGTTCCTGATATTCGATGTCATCTCCGCGATGACGTCGGGAGGTCCCGGGACATCCACTCAGGCCCTCGCTTACCTGAACTGGCAGGCGATCATCCAGGACAGCAATTTTGGCTTTGCCGCCGCGATCTCCGTCGCACTGATGATCATGACCCTGATCATTGCTGCCGGCTACCTGCGGATCTTCCGGCCGGACTACACGAGATGACGGAGGGCCGGCGGGGCGCTCTCACGAAAGAGCGGAAGGAGCAGCAGCGGTGACGGTGAGCACGATGGCAGCGAGCGGACGATCCCGGGCGGGCGCTTCGGTATCGGTCCGGCGGAGGCCCCCGTGGGCGCGCCGGGCGCGCAAGGGCGCCCGCCGCGCGGCCTTCTATGCCCTTCTGGGCGTGTTCGTGGTGGTCAGCTTGTTCCCCTTCTACTGGATCGTGGTCACGTCGCTCAAGACGAATGCGGAGATCAGCCGGGGGACAACGAGCCTGCTGCCGTCCCATGTGACGTGGGCAAATTATGTGACGGACTTCACCAAAGAGGACTTCCTCCGCCCGCTGCTCAACAGTTTGATAGTGGCGTCAGCCACCACGGCCATCACGGTGGTGGTGGCATCCCTCGCGGGGTACGCACTGGCGCGTACCGCGATGCGGGGCAAGACCATGTTCCAGGGTTTCTTCCTGGTGGCCGGGTTCTTTCCCGTCATTGCGATGGTAGGCCCGCTGTTCATTGTCTATCGTGACCTCAACCTGCTCAACAACCTCGTGGGCCTGGCCTTCGCCTACCTCATCTACTCTATCCCGTTGGCGACATGGTTCCTTGCCAATTTCTTCTCGCAGATGCCGCGGGAGCTCGAGGAGGCGGCGACCGTTGACGGCGCGTCCCGGCTGCGAGCCCTCCGAAGCGTGATCGCACCAATTGCCGTCCCGGGCATCTTCACGATCGCGATCCTGTCGTTCATATTCTGCTGGAACGACTATCTCATAGCGGTGAGCTTCGTGACCAACCCGGGAACGTTTACTGCGCCGCTCGCCATCATCGGTCTCGGGGAGAGCCAGTACCAGACGTTCTACAACCTGATCGACGCTGCCGTGGTGATCGTGACGCTGCCCATAGCGCTCATCGTGATCCTGGCCCAGCGGCGCATCATCTCTGGCCTCACGGCCGGCGCGGTGAAGTCTTGAGAGGCGGGCTGGTGAGGCGCGGTACCCATGTCGCCAGCACCGCTCCGGCGGTGTGGAGGGATGCGGGGAGCCCGGCGGCGCCTGGCGGCGCTCGCCGGCAGGGGGCTCGAGTCGCTGCGAGAGGGCGAGCACCAGGACCAGGAAAGGACCGTTGATGGCGAACATCGAGCTGGAAGGGGTGTCCAAGGTCTACCCCAATGGGTTCCTCGCGGTGGAGGAGATCGACCTCCACGTCGCGGACAGCGAGTTCATGGTGCTGGTCGGCCCTTCGGGCTGCGGGAAGACCACGCTGCTTCGGATGGTTGCCGGTCTCGAGGAGATAACCGGCGGGACGTTGCGCATAGGCGGCAAGGTGGTCAACGACCTGGGGCCGAAGGAGCGCGACATAGCGATGGTGTTCCAGAACTATGCGCTCTATCCCCACATGACGGTTGGCGAGAACATCGGGTTCGCGCTGAAGTTGCGGAAGATGCCCAAGGGCGAGATCGATAGAAGGGTGAAGGAGGCGGCCTCGGTCCTCGGTCTGACCGAGTGGGTCGATCGGAAGCCTGGACAGCTGTCTGGAGGCCAACGTCAGAGAGTGGCGATGGGCCGCGCCATCGTGCGGGAGCCGTCGGTCTTCCTCATGGATGAGCCGCTCTCCAATCTCGATGCGAAGCTGAGAGTGCAGATGCGAGCCGAGGTCAGCCGCATCCAGCGTCGCCTGGCGGTCGCCACGCTCTATGTCACCCATGACCAGGTGGAGGCGATGACGATGGGGGACCGGGTGGCGGTGCTGCGCTCCGGGGTGCTGCAGCAGTGCGCCGACCCGCAGGCTCTCTACGATCGCCCCGCCAACATCTTCGTGGCTGCGTTCATCGGCTCGCCCGCGATGAACCTCTACGAGGCCGTGCTGGCGCCGGGAGCCACCTCGCTCCAGCTCGGCTCCCAGATCATCGAGCTTCCCGACGCGGTGAGGGTCGCGCACCCGGCGATCGTCGAGAAGGCCGGCCAGAAGGTGGTCGTCGGGCTCCGGCCCGAGCACCTGCCGGCGGAGGGTCCGGGCGGGGGGGTGGTGATCGAAGGCGATGTCGACCTGGTCGAGGCGCTCGGCAGCGAGCTGCTCGTCCACTTCTCCATCGACGCTACGCGGGTCATTGCGGAGGGCGCCCACGACGAGGACGAGCAGTTGGCCCTCGGTGGTGAGGGCGTCGCCCGGGTCGATCCCCGCTCGCCGATCAAGCCGGGCAAGCGGGGCCGGTTTGCCGTCGACGTCGAGCGGATGCAGTTCTTCGACCCGGAGAGTGGCGCCGCGATCTGGGATGGTGCGGTTCTCTCGGGGTGACGCTCAGGTGGTGACAGCAATGACGCCGTTGTGGTGGCGGGAGTCGTGCACACGCCTGCATCGATGCGGATGGAGGCGCCAGCATCCGGGAGCAGCCGTCGGCACCGGTGGTGGCCGGCGTATGCGGGAGGGCCGGCGAAGTCGGCGATGCGCCGGTCCGCGACGTGAACTAGCGCCTCGCCCGCCGGCGGTGGTCCTCCATCCGCTTGCGGATCAGCTCCCGGCGAGCCTGGAGCTCCCGGTATGTCAGGTGCTCGACGTCCGAGCTGACGCCCACCGCCGCCCGCACGCCCTCCAAGTCCACCGGGTTGGCCCGCGGGTCGACCCCGATGTCGCCGGCGATGCGCTCGCCGTAGCGCATGGTGAAGTACGCCGCGATCCGGGTGATCTCCACGAAGAGGTCGACGTCGGGCGCCAGCGTCGCCAGCGCCCCGTCGATGAACAGCAGGTCCTTCACGAAGAGCATGAGGACCTTGGGGAACCGGGCACCGTACTCGAGCAGCCGCTTGGTGACTTCCCGGACCTCGCCCAGCAGCTCCTCCGGTGCCATTGTCGTCGGGTCCTTGGGCGCCTGGTCGAGCCCCAGGTCGCGCATGACGGCGTCCAGGTCGGCGTCAGGCGGGAGGGCGCCGAGATCCCGGAGGGCGGCGAGCTGCATCCCGGGGTCGTTGATGCTCCCGCCCATGAGCATGCGCAGGAAGGCGAGTCGCCGCGATTCATCGAGGCGGCCGGTGATGCCGTAGTCCAGCAGGGCGACACGCCCGTCGCGCTGCACGAACAGGTTGCCGCCGTGGAGGTCACCGTGGAACACGCCGAAGAGCACCGCCCCCTCGAGGAAGGAGATGATGAGGGCCCGCACAACGGCCTCCGTGTCGATGCCCGCGGCTCGCATGCCGGCCACGTCGTCGAAGCCGAAGCCCTCCAGGCACTCCATCACCAGCACCCGCCGGGTGACGAGCTCGGGGTGAGGCCGGGGGACGACCACCGCCCGCTGGTTGGTCTCCGCCAGCACGTGAGCGACGTCGAGCATGTTGTCGGCCTCGAGGCGGAAGTCGAGCTCCTCGGTGATCGTCTCGGCGAACAGCTCGATCAGAGCCGGGGGGTTGGCCAGGGCCGCGACCGGGATTCGCCCGATCAGGGCGGGTGCTATCCAGCTCATGGCCTCGAGGTCTCGGCGCACGACGCTGGCGACCTCGCGGCGCTGCACCTTCACCACGACGCGCTCGCCGGTGAGCAGCGTGGCGGCATGGACCTGGGCGATGCTGGCTGCCGCCACCGGCTCTCGATCGAAGCTCGAGAAGACCTCCTCGAGGGGCCGACCGAGATCCTCCTCCACCACGGCGCGCACGTCCTCGAACGCCTCGGGCGGCACTCGGTCGCGCAGCAACTTGAACTCGCTGACCAGCTCGCCTGGAAACAGGCCTTCGCCCGAGGAGATGATCTGGCCCAACTTGATGTAGGTCGGCCCCAGCCGCTCGAAGGCTCGCCGCAACCGACGGGAGACGCCGGCCCGGGACAGCTCCGGGCGGCCGTGACGGCGGGCGGCCCGCCGTTCGACCAGGCGCCACAGGGCGAGGGCGGTCCCGAGCTCGGCGCCGGTGCGCAGCACCCGGCGCGCGGGTGGGACTGTGCGACGCCTGAGCAGCTTGGGGACCTGCGCGGCGACCTGTCGCCGCAGGGCGTCACCCCCGACCCGCCAGCGCAGCTCGCCGGGCACGACCAGCCAGGGGGGATCGTCGCTGAACGCGCCCTGTGCCAGGTCCGCGGGCGGGCTGGCCGGGCCCGGCGCCCGTGGCATGCCTTCGTCGTCGGGCGCAGTGCTCACCCTGCGAACCTAGGCCACCCGGGTGTTCTCGCCGCGGCAGGTCCTCACGCTGTCGTGTCGATGCTGCTGTGTCGCCGGCGCTGCTGTGTCGCCGGCCGGTTGTCGTGCCTCTACCCTGGAGGGATGGCCACACGACTGCAGCCGGGCGACCCGGCACCCGCCTTCCGCCTGGCCGACCAGCACGGCAACGAGGTGGGGTCAGCCGAGCTGCGCGCTGGCGGACCGCTGTTCGTCTACTTCTATCCCAAGGCGGACACCCCAGGGTGCACCGCCCAGGCGTGCGGCCTGCGCGACGCCCTCCCCGACATCGCCGGCGGCGTTGCCGTGGTGGGCATCAGCCCCGACCCGCCGGCCCGCCAGGCCAGGTTCGACCAGAAGTACTCGCTCGGGTTCCCGCTGCTGTCCGACGCCGACCATGCCGTCGCCGATGCCTACGGCGTATGGGTCGAGAGGTCCATGTACGGCAGGAAGTACATGGGGATCGAACGCTCGGCGTTCCTCGTCGGCGAGGACGGCGCCCTCCGAGAGGTGTGGTACAAGATCTCACCCAAGGAGACGCCTCAGCGCCTGCTTGCGGCGCTGGCCGGCTGACCTGCTCGCTGCGCCCAGGTTCCCCGCAAGCCCCTGCCGCGGGACGGTCCTTCCTCTCTGGCACCTCCCGGCTCGAGGGACTGGCCCTGCGGGACTGCTCGCGAGAGCCGGTCACCGGGTGGCGTGGCCCAGTCCCGGCCAGCGCCGCGCCCACCAGCCCAGTGGGAGCCCTCCAGCCTTGGGGCTGGGGTGGCCATCATCCGCCCGTGTCGTTCCGGATGGGAAGCACGGGCAGCGGTGCTGTGACATCGACTCGTGCCAGCGGCAGGGTGGGGTCCAGCCCTGTCGCGCCACGAGCGAGCTCTCGGCGGGCGGGCTGTAGGGCCGGCGCCGGCGCGTCGGAAGCACCCTCCGCCAGGACGCTCGCGCCGACCTGGGTGACGATGGCTGCCACCACCGCCGCCGCGAATGCGAGCAGCACGTGTCCGGTCGGCAACACCGACGCGAGCGCCAGCAGGGCCGTGACGCTCGGGAACGACCCGCGGGCGACCGCCCTCAGGAAGGTCGAAGCGGCGCCGCTGCCCTCCGAGCGGGACGTCAGGAAGCCCATCACCACCGTGATCACCGGGAAGGCGCTGACCAGGCCGGACAGCCGCGGGCCGACCACCCCGGCCGCATGACCGATCAGAACGGTGAAGGTGGCAGCGAGCACGAGCCGGAGGACCAGGTCCGAGCCGGTCGGCAGCGCCGACCGCGTCCGCGCCGTGTCCGGAGGTGCTGCTGCTGCCGGAACCGCCGGCCACCGCCGCAACGCCAGGATCAGGCATACCAGCCCGCCGCCGGCGGCGAGCACAGCCGGCAGCGGGGGCGCCACGCTGAGCCCGGTCACGAGCCCGCCGAAAGCAACCAACCCCGCCAGCAGGGCGGGACCTGTCCTCCTCCGGCGCAGCTCGACGGCCCACACGTAGAGCGCCAGGGTTTGGGGCACGACGCCGACCAGGCCCGCACCCGCCATCGCCACGGCGAACCGTGAGCCGTCCGTAAGGTCCACGAGCGCCAGGAGCGGCAGGCTGGTGATGGGGAGGCCGACGACGAGCCCACCGACACGCGGCCCCCACCGCCGCTGCGCGAGGGTGCCGACGACGATCAACGACGGCGCCAGGACCAGCTCGAGCAGCAGCACTTCCATGACTTCAGCATCGGGCAACTTCGGCCGCGATCTTGGCGGTCTTCTCATCCCGTTGGCTGATTCTGTCTAGGATTACGAGGTGTGCAGCCCCAACCGGCACGAGGATCGTGGTGAGCCGTGGACGACATCGACCGTGAGCTCATCCGCCTGCTGGTGGACGACGCCCGCCTGAGCTACCAGCAGCTGGCACAGGCGGTGCACCTGAGCGCGAACAGCACCGCGGACCGGGTCCGGCGCTTGAGGGCGACGGGGGTCATCGCCGGGTACCATGCCGAGCTCGACCTCGCCCGGGTCGGGCGAGCTCTGTTCGCCCTGACCGACGTGAAGCTGAAGGAAGGGGTAGCCCGGGAACGCTTCGAGGAAGGCCTCGACGGCGTTCCCCAGGTCCTCGGGCTCATCCACACGACCGGTGAGCACGACTACCAGCTTCGCATCGCGAGCAGCGGGACAGCCGACCTGGAGTCGGTCCTCGACACCCTGCGCAAGCTCGGGGCGGCCGAGCACCATTCCCGCATCGTGCTCGCCGAACGGCGGTACAGCCCGACCAGGCTCCTAGGCGCCGGCTGAAGGCCGGCCCCCCGGCTCTCGTGGTACGGCCCCCCGCACCCCCCGCACCCCCCGCACGCCGGGTGAGCCGGCGTCCCGCCGGCAGCCTGGCTGGGCCGGCACCTCCGGCACCTCGCCGCCCGCTCCTGACGGCCCGGGGTGGGTCCAGGGCGGGCAAACCGCGCGCACCTGCGCGACCCGCGCGCGCAGGCGACGGTAACGCGCCGTGGGTGCGCGCGGGTGGCGTTACGGCGCGCGGTTGGCGCAGACGAGCGCGCCGGAGCCGGCGAGCCCCGCCACCGGGCGCCGGCGATCCCCGTCACCGGGCGCCGGCGAGCCCCGCTGCCAGTCCCCCGGCGGCCCGGCGCCCCGAGGCGGCCCGGACCCCGGTGGGCGCAGCGCCCACGCCCTGGCGCGGCGCCGGAACGCCCGTAGACTGCCTCGGGTCCGGCGTTACCGGCCCATGAGGGGAGTCGCGACGATGGCCACCACCGAGTCGAAGTTCCAGCCGGCGGTGGGCAAGCTTCGCTTCCCGATGCCCCCGACGTTCGATACCGTCGAGGATGAGCGTGAGCACCGCAAGCAGAAGCTGGCCGGCGCCCTGCGCATCTTCGGCAGGTTCGGTTTCTCGGAGGGGGTCGCCGGTCACATCACGGCGCGGGATCCCGAGCTGACGGACCACTTCTGGGTGAACCCCTTCGGGATGAACTTCCGGCACATCAAGGTGTCCGACCTCATCCTCGTCAACCACCAGGGCGAGGTCGTGCACGGCGACCGGCTGGTGAACCGGGCGGCGTTCGTGATCCACTCCGCCGTCCACCAGGCGCGGCCCGATGTCGTCGCCGCTGCGCACGCACATTCCATCTACGGCAAGGCGTGGTCGGCGCTCGGCCGGCCGCTCGACCCCATCACGCAGGATGCGTGCATGTTCTACGGGGACCACGCGGTGGTGACAGAGGGCGGAGGCGCGATCGTCCTCGATGAGAGCGCCGGCAAGGCGCTCGCCGCCGGCCTCGGCCCGCACAAGGCGGCTATCCACCGCAACCACGGGCTGTTCACCGTGGGCCAGAGCGTCGACGAGGCGGCATGGTGGTTCATCACGATGGAGCGTTCCTGCCAGGCGCAGCTTCTCGCCGAGTCGGCCGGCACGCCGCACCTGATCGACCCGGAGGACGCCCGGTACACCTTCGAGCAGACGGGCTTCCCGTTGGCGGGGTGGTTCAGCTTCCAGCCACTGTGGGACGACGTCGTTCGGACGGATCCCGAGCTGTTCGGCTGAGGCGGGCTGTCCTCGTGGCGGGTGAGTGCTCGGACACCGCCACCACCATCTGGCACGATCCGCACCGATGATCCAGGTGCTGCGCGGCGGACGGCTCTGGTTGGTGCTGGGCGCCGTGGCCGGCGTCGCCATGGGGCTCGGGCACCTTCCGTGGTTGGCAGGGTCGGCACGGGCGCTGGCCGGCACGTGTCTTGCCCTCGTAGACAGCGGAGCGAAGGCGCTCGTCGGGGTGGCTGCCCACCATGGCGCCTCCCGTAGGGTGCTCCTCGGCTTGGCGGCCGTGATCGGCGTGGCGGTACCGGGCGTGACGGCCTGGCTGGCAATCCTCGCCGCCCGAGGCAGCCTTCGGCTGCGAGGCCTGGTCGCTGTCCTGCTCGTCGCGCTGGGAGCCGCTTCGTTCGCCTACCACCCCGCCGGCGTGGCGGGCGGGAGCATGGCGCTCGCCTTGGCGGTGGCGGCGTTGGCGCTGGTCCTCACCGGACCCTTGGTGGCGGCGCCGCTGGCCGCGCTCGCCGGCCTGATCGGCGCCACATTCCTCCCGGCGCTCGTGCTCCGAGGTTCGGTCGGCCACGCCGTCGTCGAGGACCTCCACATCGCACTGTACGGCCGCCCTGGCGCTCCGGTCGGCCTGGCGGCGGCGCTCGTCGTCGTGGCGGTCGTGCCGTTCCTGATGGCACTCCGCGACATCCTACGGGGCTGACGTTCCCGGCCGCGGGGAGCCCGGCGCGGCCCGCCGAGTGCCCCCCGTCACAGATTGCTTTGGGCGCGACGAGCAGGACCTTCGGCCCTACGCGTTCGTCGTCGGATCCTCCCGACAATTGACTGGACGGGCCGAAGACCTCGGCTCCTCAGAACCGAGAAGGAAGCAGGGAGGATCAGATGAGACGCAAGGTGTTCGACCTCCTGACCAGTGCAGGCGGACTCGTCGTCGTGGTTGTCCTGTTCGTGGCCGGCGGCCTCGCAATGTGGGGCTACAGCTTTGCCAACTCCAACGTCCACGCCCAGCTCGCGATGCAGCAGATCTACTTTCCTCCCAAGGCGGCGTTTGCTCACCCGAAGGCCGGGACCGAGATCACGCCGAGCATGATCCCGACGGTGTCGCGCTACGCCGGCCAGCAGCTCCTGACCGGGGCGCAGGCCAAGGTGTACGCCAACGACTTCATCGCCGTCCACCTGTCGGAGATGCCGTTCCACGGGGTGTACGCAGACGCTTCCAGCGCCGCCCGCTCCGCTACGCCGGGTAGCGCTGCCGCGACCTCCCTGGCGGCCCTGGAGCAGACCGTGTTCCAGGGCACCACCCTGCGGGGTCTGCTCCTGGAGGCCTACGGGTTCAGCGTGTTCGCCACCATCGCCTTGTGGGCAGGAGTCGCCTGCTTCGTCCTGGGACTGGTGATGGTACTGCTCGTCGGGCTCGGTTTCTGGCACGCCCGCCGGACGTCCGGCGAGGCCGAGATCCTGGCGCCGGCATGGGCACCGGCGAACGGCCACAAGGCCGTCGCGGGGCACGTGGCCGCAGCCAGCTGACCCTCACCACCAACTCGTCGGACAAGCGGCCGCCGGTCCCCGACTCCACCGTCACGCCGCCGGCGTCGCCGGCGGCGCCGGCCTGTGCGCCGCCGGACCACGCCGCCGGACCACGCCGCCGGATCACGCCGCCGGCACCATGACCAGCGTGCCGTTGTGCCCGCCGAAGCCGAACGAGTTCGACAGCGCCGGCCCCGGCTCCCACGCTCGCCCCGCGCCGGTCACGAGGTCCAGGTGGATCTCCGGGTCGCCGACCTCCCACCCGACCGTTGGCGGGATGAGGCGGTGCTCGAAGCTCAACGCCAGCGCCACGGCCTCGAGCGAGCCGGCGGCGCCGAGCGAGTGGCCGGTGATGCCCTTGATGGAGGTCACGGCCGGGCCGGGTGTCCCGAAGACCTTCACCATCGCGTCCGCCTCGACGGCGTCGTTCTTCGGGGTCGACGTGCCGTGGGCGTTGACGTGGGTGACCTGGTCGGCGAGGACGCCGGCGTCGGCGAGCGCTTGCTCCATGCACGCCACCGCGCCGGCGCCGTCAGGGGAGGGGGCGGTGATGTGGTAGGCATCGGCGCTGCTGGCTGCGCCGGCCAGCTCGGCGTAGATGTGGGCGCGGCGCGCCAGGGCCCGATCCATGTCCTCGAGGACGAGCACGGCCCCGCCCTCGCCCATGACGAAGCCGTCGCGGCGGGCGTCGAACGGCCGTGAGATCCCCGACGTCGACAGTGCCGTCATGTTCCCGAACCCGGCGAGCGAAAGGGGCGTCATCGCCGCCTCGGCCGAACCGGCCAGCACCACGTCGCAGCGCCCGGTCGCGACGAGGCGGGCACCGTTGCCCACGCTGTGGGTGCCGGCGGCGCAGGCTGTGACCGTCGCTTCGCACGGGCCCCGGAACCCGTAGCGCATGGAGACGTCGGCCGCTGCCCGGTTTCCCATCATCATCGGTACGAGGAACGGGGTCACCCGCCGGGCGCCCCGCTCCATGAGCACCGTGTGCTGCACCTCGAAGGTGGTGAGACCGCCGATGCCGGTGCCGATGGTGACGCCGGCACGGTCGGGGTCGCCGGCGAGGGCGTCGAGACCGCCGGCGTCCTCCACCGCCTCGGCGGCGGCCACGGCGGCGAACTGCGTGAACGGGTCGACGCGCCGGGCCTCCTTGGGGCCGTAGACGGCGGCGGCGTCGAGGCCGTGCACCCGGCGCTCACCTCGCGGCGCCGGGCCGAGCAGCCCCGCCCAGAACGCCTCCTTGCCGATGCCACACGGCGCCACGACCCCGACCCCGGTGACGGCGACGCGGCGACCGGGGACGGCCCCCCTGCCCGGGGTGGCGTGGGCCGCCTTCATCAGAGCCTCGAAGTGACGAGGGTGAACGCCTGGTCGACGGTCTCGACCCCTTCGAGCTCCGACTCGTCGACGCTGATGCCGAAGCGCTCCTCGAGCGCCATCACGAGCTCCACCAGGTCGAGGCTGTCTGCGTCGAGGTCGTCTGCGAAGCGGGCCTGGGGCGTGACCTTGTCCGGCTCCACCTGAAGCACCTCGACGGCACACTGCTTGAACTTCTCGAACGCCTCGTCATTGTCCATGGTCTCTCCGGTCTCTCCTTGGGGACTGCGGGCCGCCGGTGGCAGCCCCTGGCGGACGACGCGGCGAGCGTAGTGCTACCCGCCGCCGGCGGCGCTACCCGCACCGCTCGGCAAGCTCGGCGCAGGAGGGGGGTCAGCGCCCCCAGCGCCACACTGCCGACGCCCAGGTCATCCCGGCGCCGAACCCGGCGAGGAGGACGAGGTCCCCGTCGGCGATGCGCCCTGCCCCGGCGGCGTCGACGAGGGCCAGCGGGATGGACGCCGATGACGTGTTGCCCGTCTCGTCGATGACGGACGCGACGCGGTCGCGAGGAAGGCCCAGGCGTTCGGCGACGGCGTCCATGATCCTGATGTTCGCCTGGTGGGGGACGAACAGGGCGATGTCCTCGGCGGCGACCTTGGCGCGCTGCATCGACAGCTCCGCCGAGTCCACCGTGACCCTGACCGCCTTGCGGAACACCTCCTGGCCTCGCATCGCCATCCCCGACCCGTGGTCGGCGTAGAGCAGCGGGACGAGGGTGCCGTCCACCCCGAGGTCCCATCCGAGCAGCGAGCCGGGACCCGGCACGGCCTCGACGACAACCGCGCCGGCCCCGTCTCCGAAGAGGAAGGCGTTGGTGCGGTCGGACCAGTTCGTGATGCGGGTGAGGGTCTCGGCGCCGACCACCAGGATCCGATCCAAGCCGGCACCGATCATCCCGCATGCCGTCACCAGCCCGTAGGTGAACCCCGCGCAGGCAGCGTTGAGGTCCATGGCCCCGCCGGCGATGTCGAGCGCGGCGGACACGCCGGCCGACGTGGCAGGCACGGCCTGGTCCGGGGAGGTGGTGCAGAGGATGAGCAACCCGATGTCGGTGCCGGTGAGCCCGGCCTGGTCGAGGGCGCGCCGCCCCGCCTCCACGGCGAGGGCTCCTGTCGAGCCGACGCCGTCGTCGGGGTGGAGCGGTGGTTGCTCGTCGACGAACGGACCGCTCGCGACCCGCCGCCGGTGGATCCCGCTGCGCTCGACGATCCACTCGTCGCTCGTCTCGAAGATTGTCATGATGTCGGCGTTGGTCACGACCCGCTGCGGGAGTGCCGAGCCCCAACCGGTGATCGCCGCCCCCCGGCCTGGGGTGCCGGTCATCGGACCCGGAGCCAGGCGACCGGCTGGCCGACCTGGACCCGCTCGCCGCGCGCCGCGAGCATGCCCATGAGCCGGCCCGTGAACGGGGACCGGACATCCTCGCCGGCGACGGTGCCGAGGAGGCCGCCGACATCCACGGTGGCGTCGGTCCCGAGCTCGCCGTCGACGAGGTCCGGGACGGGCTGGAAGACCCCGGCGCTCGGGCTGATGACGACCCGCTCCGACACGTACAGGTGCTCGCCGTGGTGGCCGGCGGCAAAGGCGCGCAGCGGCGTGTCGCCGGCGACGGCGTCGACGAGGCCGTCGAGGTCGTCGGGGGCGGAGACGCTGAGAGACCGGATGCCGGGCAGCGTCTGGCCGGCCAGCCGGGCGAGCGACGAGCCGGGACCGAGCTCGACGAACAGCCGGGCCCGCTCCGACCGCTCCTCGAGCAGGCCGCTGAGGCGGAGCACGCTCTGGCGCCACCGCACGGGGCTGGTCAGCTGGGCCACGAGACGGGTCTCCCACCCCTCGGCCACGGCGTGCGCCCGCCCGTCGACGTTGGCGACGACCGGCATCTCGGGGCGGTGGAAGGTGACGTCTTTCATGGCTTTGATGACGCGGTTGCGGGCGCCGGCCATGAAGGGGGTGTGAAAGGCCCCGCCTACCGGCACGGGCCGCACGCTGCGGGCCCCGAGCTCGATGGCGCGCACGCCGGCCCGGTCGACGGCGTCGCGCTCACCCGCTATCACGGTCTCGGTGGGGCTGTTGTCGTTGGCCAGCCAGACGTCGCCGCCCGCCAGGCGGCAGGCGATGTCCACCGTCTCGGCGTCGGCGCCGCTCACGAGGGTCATCACCCCGGTCTCGGCGTCGGCGGCAGCCTGCATGGCGTCTCCGCGCTCGCAGACCAGGCGGACGCCGTCCTCGAACCCGATGACGCCGGCGGCGACCAGGGCGGCGTACTCGCCGAGGCTGTGGCCGGCGCAGGCGGTCGGCTCGATGCCGAGGCGCTCGACGGCGTCGAGGACTACGAGGCTCAGCGTGAAGGTGGCCAGCTGGGCGTTACGGGTCTCGGTCAGCTCGTCGTCGGTCGCCTCGAGGAGCAGGTGGGCGATGTCGCGGCCGGCGGCGTCCGACGCGTCCCCGACCAGCTCCCAGGACGGGTGGTCGGTCCACATGCGACCCATCCCCGACCGCTGCCATCCCTGCCCGGGGAACACGAACGCTGGCATCCGGCGCTGACCTCCTCGGAGGAGGCGGGACGGTCCCGTCTCACCTCATAGGACCGCTCGGCGCCCCGGAGGGTTACATCTCCGCCCCGACGGGACCGGATGATGCTGCCAGGGCTTGTCTCCCAATCGCAGCTTGTGGATCGATCAGGAGGTCAGGGTAAGCGCGTCGGGAGCTGCTGGCCGACACTGGAGCAGGTGCAGGAGCTCTCGACCTCCGATGGGGACCTGCCCTGGCCGTACCCTCCGAGCCCGGCGACCGAGGAGCGTTGGCGACTCGCCGCGGCCTGCGACGGTGCAGACCCCGAGCTGTTCTTCCCCGTGGGCAGCGGGGGGCCGGCGCAAGAGGCGACGGCGAGGGCCAAGGCCATCTGCGCGTGCTGCCCGGTGGAGCAGGAGTGTCGTGCCTGGGCTCTCGTCACCAACCAGCAGTACGGGATCTGGGGTGGGCTCGACGAAGAGGAGCGCCGCCGGGTGAGGAGGTCGTGGCGCCGCAGCGGGGCTCTCCGGGGCAGCGTTCAGCGAGAGGCGTGAGAGGTCCTTGGGGTCATGTCATGCGACGCTCCGGGCCAAGGAGTCGAGGACGGCGGAGGTGGAGGCAGCTCGGTCGGCCCACCAGTCCTGGGCCGGGCCGGCGAAGGTGCTGTGGCGGTGCAGGGAGACCCAGTGGCGGGCGTGAGCACCGAGCCAGGCGAGCGTGGCGGCAGGGTCTTGTCCGAGCATCGCCCGCAGCGCGAAACTGCGCTCCCCCCGGCGGACACCGACCCCGATCTGGCGCCCTGCGCCCACCAGGTCGGCTTGGGTCAGCACGAAGCCCGTGCGGAGCGGGGCGGGGAGGGCGTCGAGCAGCTCGCTGAGGCCGTCGCCGGCACGGAGGGGGGCGGGCGCCTCGCGCAGCGCCGCTGGCAGCTCGTCGGGGAGCCCCATCCGGTCGACCTCTCGCCGGATGGCAGCGGCGGTGAGGGCCGCCCAGCCGGAGGCGGCGCGCTGCGCGCCGGCAGCAGCGAGGTAGCCCGGGAGCCAGGACATCAGGTGCTCGGCGAGGAGGGCGTGGCGGGCATGGTCGAGACGCCGGCGGGCATCGCTGCGCTGGCATGCGTCGCCGGCCTGCCCGAGCTCTGCGTACAGCGCGAGGAGCGCAGCGAGGTGGTCGGCGTCCGCCGGTGGCTCCAGGCCGAGGGCCCGCCACATCCCGGCGACGCGATCTGCTCCCTCGCCGCCGAGCTTTCCTTCCGGGCCGAGGTGGATCGACGCGTGCGGCGGGAGGTCGAGCACGAACACGGAGGTGTGCTCCGCCCGGCTCCAGCGGCGCAGCCCGAGGGCGTCGGAGATCACCCACCCGCCGGGGGGCGCGACGCTGCAGAGCGCCCCGAGGGCCCGGATCAGCTCCCAGCGGCCTGGGTCGCCGCCGGGCGGCGCAACGACGCCCACCTCACCGGCGGCGGGGACCAGGGCGTGAGTGGCTGTCACCGCCGTGTCCCGGTTGCTACCGGCAGGGAGAAGACCTCGGCGGCCGGCTTGAGCGGTCGCATGAGCCACACCGGGCGGCGGGTGGAGTCGGGGGAGTGGGTCCCCGCCGGGCGGGTCCTCGCCATCCACTGCCTGTAGACCTCGCGGGCCTTGCCGGTGTCGACGGCGATGTCCCCGTGGCTGTCGCCGGGCCGGGCGGGGGTGACCCGGACCGCCTGGTGCCAGCAGTGCATCCCCGAGATCGGATCTGGGTGCACTGGCATGGTCAGGTTCTGATGGACCCCGGTGTCGGACCACCAGATGCGGCGGGTGTCGGCATCGGCGGAGCTGTAGGGCGCGACCCGTTCCCGGACGCGCATCGACCACCCGACGGCGCCGCGACCGAGCTCGACGGTGGCCATCATCCCGCCGGGGCTCACCTGGTCGTGGCCGGTGAGCTTCCAGCGGCCCATGTGGTGGCTGCAAGCGACGACGCCGGGGCGGATGCCCTCGGTGATCCACGCCTTGGCTACGAAGTAGCCGATGTCGGTGCTGACCCTGATGAGGTCTCCCGTGCGGGCAACTCCGACGCGGGCGGCGTCTTTGGGGTGGATCCATACGGGGTTGGTGTGGGACAGCTCGTCCAACCACTTGCTGTTGGCCGACCGGGTGTGGATCTGGGTCGGGAGGCGGAAGGTGGACAGGAGGACCATCTGGTCCGGCGCCAGCTCGCTCGGGTGGACGTGGCTGCGGATGTAGCCCGGCAGGGCGTGCTCGGGCCAGCCCCACGCGGCGATGGTGGAGGAGTAGAACTCCAGGCGCCCCGACGGCGTCGGGAACCCTCGCCGGACGGTGCCGTCGACGAGGACCCCGACCGGCCGGCGGCCCTCGTCGTCGGGCGGGGGAGCGCCGAGGGGCACGAGGTTGTCCGACTCGGGCTTGGCGGCGGCGGTGTAGACCCGGCCGGTCGGGGTGACGCGGACGTCCTCGAGCTCGGCGGGGGGGACCTCCCCGGCGTACAGTGCGCCCTGGTACTTGGTGATCTCGAATGCCCCGTAGCGACGCATGTACTGCAGTGGGGTGACACCCTCGGCGGCGGCAGCCTCGGGCAGGCCGGACACGGAGTGCGCGAAAATCCAGCCGTGGTACTCGTAGACGGTGAGCTTCTCACCCGGGCGTTCCCGGGACTCGTGGTACTGGCGGATGCCGAGGCTGCCGTCGGGGTCGATCCTCCATGACAGCTCGGTGTAGAGCTCGTTCTCCTCCCAGACCTCGCCGGGGTTGACCGACCGGGTATCGGCGACGGTCTCGCCGAGCCGCTCGCGCGCGGCGCGCAGCACCGGCTGGCGGAAGCCGACCCACTGGCCGTCGTACTGCTCGTAGGAGTGGGTGTCGTGACGCTCGGAGGCGTGCCCCATCGGCAGCACCCAGTCAGCGAAGTAGGCCGACTCGTTCCATGTGGGGGTGAGCGCCACGTAGCAACCGACCTTGTCCGGATCCGTGAGGACCTCCATCCACGACAGGCCGTCGGGATTGGTCCACACGGGGTTGTAGACCCGGGTGAAGTACGTGTCGAGCCGGCCGCGGCCGTCTTTCAGGAAGTGGGGGAGGAGGAAGCTCAGCTCGTTCTGCGCGAGGGGGAACTCGAGGGGCCAGGACAGCTCCTGCCACACCTTCGGGTGGGGCGGGGTGTGGATGGGCCGAGGAACGTACTTGTTGTAGGCGTTGGGAAAGGTCCCACCGGGCGTGGCCACCGCCCCGAGCAGGGCGGCGAGGAAGAACGCGGTGCGGCTCACCTGCCAGCCGCCGAGGTTGGAGGCCGCCGCGGAGCGCCAGGAGTGGCAGGACAAGGCGGTGCCCGCCCCGGCCACGACCTCGGCAACCTCGGCCAGGACAGCCGCGTCGATGCCGGATTCGGCCGCCGCGAGCTCGAAGCTGTAGCCGTCGTACTCCTCCGCCAGGGCTGCCTGGAAGGCTTCGAAGGTCTGCGGGCCGTCGTGGCGGCGGGCCTCCATGTACTCGCGCCAGTTCCACCAGTCGTGGACGAAGGCCCAGTTGACCCGACCCGTCGTGATGATGTGGCGGGCGACGGCGAGGTTGATCGCCGCCTCGGAGCCGGGCTGGGGCGACAGCCAGTAGTCGGCGTGGGTGGCGGTGTTGGACAGGCGCGTGTCGAGCACGATCACCTTGGCACCCTTGGCGCGCGCCTCGGTTATCCGTTGGGCGTGCGGGTTGAAGTAGTGGCCCGTTTCCAGGTGGGAGCTGATCAGGTAGATGACCTTGGCGTTGGCGTGGTCCGGGCTCGGCCGGTCGATCCCCGTCCAGAACTGGAATCCCGTGCGCCCGCCCGAGGAGCAGACGTTGGTGTGGCTGTTGTGGCCGTCCACCCCCCAGGAGGCGAGCACCCGCTCGGTGAAGCCGTCCTCCCCCGGCCGGCCGATGTGGATCATGATCTCGTTCTGGCGCCCCTCGACGATGGCTGCCCGCAGCCGGGCAGCGAGGGCGTCGAGCGCCTCGTCCCAGCTCACCCGCTCCCACTTGCCCTCCCCCCGCTGCCCTGCACGGCGCAGCGGGTACAAGATGCGGTCAGGGTCGGTCACCTGGTTGATCGTTGCCGGACCCTTTGCGCAGTTGCGCCCCCGCGAACCAGGGTGGGCAGGGTTGCCCTCGAACTTGCGGACCTGCAGCGTCGAGCGGTCGACGTAGGCGAGCAGCCCGCAGGCGGACTCACAGTTGAAGCAGGTCGTCGGCACCAGCATGGCGTGGCGCTCCACTCGCTCCGGCCACGCCCTGGAGTCGAGCTCGACCCAGTCGTCCCAGCGCTCGGGGGGCGGGAAGCCGGCCAGGAAGGTCTTGGCCGCCCCCTGGTAGAAGGTCTCGCCGCGGGCCTCGGTGGCAGCCCGGGCCGCAGAGACGCGCTCACCGAGGGCTCCGAGGTCAGGGGTGGGCGGCTGGGTGGGGCGCTTCGGCATCGGAACTGCAGCTTTCTGCTAGGCGAGGGGGACCGACTGGCCAGCCTGGACGTAGGAGTGCTCGTGGGCGAGGAGGCCGATCAGCGCGAACGGCACCGCGACCACCCCGATCCAAGGAGCCGCCACCGCCACCGCCACCGTTGCGATCCCGATCCAGAAGGGGCCGGCGAAGCGTCCCCGGGTCATCTCGTGCGCCGCGAGGTGGGCGTGCGCAGTGGGGTGGGTGAGGGTGACCTCGCCGCCGACGAAGATCAAGTGGACGCCGGCGGCGACCGCGAGGGTCACCTCCAGGGCGCTGCTCGCTCCGACAGGGCCGAGGCCACCGGCCGCGAAGACAAGCAGCGAGGCGCTACCGACCACCGCCGCCTGCACCGCCAGGTGGGGCGGTAGCAGCGGGCTCTGCCAGAGGTCCCGGGCCTTGGCCTGGGGGAAGAGGAAGGCGGTGTAGATGGCCGTTGCGATCGCCCCGGCGAGCGCGAAACCGCCGATCACCGCCTCGGCGGTGTTGCCGGCCGGGGTGGGTATGGCCGTGACCCCGGTGAGGATCGCCACGACGAGGAAAGCGCTGGCCGCCGCGCCATAGAAGCCGATTAGGAATGACCCGCGAACCATCCAGGACCGCCAGTGGTGGCGGGTGAAGATCAAGTAGAAGCGCATCGGGTGCTTCAGGTCCCAGATGAGCAGCACTCCGGTGACTGCGAGGAACGCCAGCGCCAGCGACGGCGCCACGTAACGCACCAACGGGCCCGAGAAGTCGAGCACCCCGGCATAGGCGAGCGCCAGTGCGACTGCCAGCGCGCCCGAGCCGATCCCCTTGGTCCAGGTGTAGAGGCTGACCCGCCAGCCCCAGGGGGCATGGTGGGGGACGTCGTAGGACAGCAGGGCGGCAGCCGAGGAGTTGTGGTGCGAGGGGTGCCCGGATGTGACCAGCTGGGGGTCGCTCGGGTCGCCCTGGGTCGCCCAGGCGTACAGGCCACCGTCGGGCCGGCGGGCGGCCAGCGGGTCGAGGGTCGCCTGGTGGGCGCCCCTGTAGTACAGACCGGGGCGGGTGTGCTTCTCCGGGCGGCGCACCGCGACCGGCTCGCGCTGGACGATCTTCGCCACCTTCGAGGTGGGGTCGTTGAGGTCGCCGACCAGGATCGCCTCGGTGGGGCACACAGACACGCACGCCGGCTCCAGGCCGACCTCGAGGCGGTGGGCGCAGAAGTTGCACTTCTCGGCCGAGTGATCCTCGGGGTTGATGAAGATGGCGTCGTACGGGCAGGCAGCCATGCATGCCTTGCAGCCGATGCAGATCGACTTGTCGAAGTCGACGATCCCGTCGGGACGGCGGTACATCGCCTCGGTCGGGCAGACTGTGACGCACGGGGCGTCGGAGCACTGGTTGCATCGCGTCACCTGGAAGTTGCGCCGCACGTGGGGGAACGTGCCGACTTCCACCGACTTCACGTAGGTGCGGGTAACCCCGAGAGGCACCGAGTTCTCGCTCTTGCACGCCGTGGTGCACGCATGGCAGCCGATGCACCGGGTCTGGTCGAGCACCTTGACCCAGCGAGGAGGCACCTCTTGCTCGGCGGCAATCATCACCCGCTGGAAGCTACGGCCGAGCAGCGTTCCCAGGTAGCCCTCGACGGCTTGGCTCCCCCCAAGCTACGCTTGGGGGGAGGGGATCACCGGCCGGCGGCGCCGGGCGGGCGACGGCGAGCAACTGGCTTCCGAGCAGTCCGGGGCCGGTCCTCGTGCTCCAGACCGCTCGGATGGTCCGTGCCAGGTTGATCCCATCCACCTCGACCCGGCACAGCTCACCAGTGGCGACGTCGGCGGCGGCGGCGAGGCTGCTCAGCACCGCCGGTCCCTCTTCCCGGCGGGCGGCGGCCAGGATGGCAGCAGACGACCCGAGCTCGAGGCGGGAGCGGACGCCGCCCCAGGGTTGCAGCACCTCCTCGAGCACCTCACGGGTGCCCGAGCCGCGCTCGCGTACGATGAGGTCAACCTGGGCGAGGTCCGCTCCGCCCAGGGATCGCCGGCGGCGGCTCCAGGGGTGGCGAGGGGTCACCACCACCACCAGGGTGTCGGTGGCTATGGCCTCGGAGCCCATCCCTGGCACCGGCCGGTCGGGCCCCTCCACGAAGCCGACGTCGACCCTGCCCTGCTCGACGGCGGCCAGCACCTGGCTCGAGTTCTCCACCTCGAGTGTCACGGCCAACTCCGGCAGCTGGCCGTGCAGCGCCTCTATCCAAGCAGGGACCAAGTGCTCGGCGACGGTGAACGAGGCCGCTACCCGCAGGCGGGCCGCCGATCCGGACCTCAGCCGGTCGGCGACACCCGCCAGGCCGGCGACGGCCTCGAGCACGCCGCGGGCGGCGGCGACGACCTCGACGCCGTCGGGCGTGAGCCGGGTGCCCGACGGGTCGCGTTGCAAGAGCCGGAGCCCGAGGGCGCGCTCGAGGCCGGTCATCCGCATGCTGACGGCCGGCTGGGACAATCCGAAGCGGTTGGCTGCCTGGCCGAGGCTGCCGGTCTCGGCTACCGCCACGAGCAACTCGAGCTGCCGCAGCTCCACGGTGGCGCCCGGCCTCATGGGTGACATGATGCACCACCTCGGCCGGCGGGGCGGGTTGGGTCGGGTCGGGTGCCCAGGGCGGGACTCGAACCCGCACGCCCTTGCAGGCAGGAACTTTTGAGGCTCCCGTGTCTGCCGATTCCACCACCTGGGCTCGGCGGCAACCGTACTACGCCGCCCCGCCCGGGCCCCTGCCGTCAGGCGATGACGAGCACCGCCACGCCGACGCACACAATGGAGGCAGCGACGACCCGCCGGGCCGCCGAGCCCTCGTGGAGCACGACTGCGCCGAGGAGGGCGGCGGCTACGACGCTGGTCTCGCGCAGGGCCGACACGACCCCGAGGTCGAGGCGCGTCTGCGCCCACAGCACGGCGCAGTAGGTGGCGACGGAGAGGGCGCCACCGAAGGTGCCGATCGCCCACGTCCGGGAGGGAGCGGCGGGGAGAAGCCGGCGGCGCCACAGGCCGAGGCCGATGACGAGGACCCCCGACTCGGCCAGGAACAGCACGCCGGCGTAGCCGAGGGTGTTGTGGGCGTGGCGGACGCCGAGCCCGTCGCTGAGGCTGTAGGCGGCGATCACCACGCCGGTTGCCACGGCGAGAACCGTGGCGCGCCGGTCGCCGCCGGGGGCCCCGCCGACGAGCCACACCAGGCTCACGAGGCCGCCGGCGATGATGGCGATGCCGACGAGTTGGAGCGGGCTGAGTCGCTCCCCGGCGGCGAGCGCGGCGCCGCCGGTGACGAGCAGCGGTGCCAGGCCCCGGGCGAGGGGGTACACCCGGCTCAGGTCGCCGAGGCGGTAGGAGTTGAGGAGGCTGAGGTTGTAGACGACGTGCAGGCAGACCGACGTGGCCAGGTAGGGCCAGGCGGCTGCCCGCGGGGAGCCTGCGGCCGCCCACAGCGCCGCTCCACCGATCGCAGCGCTCCCGCTGATCAGCCAGAAGGCGACGACCTGGTCGGCGATGATCTTGGCGCAGAGGTTCCAGCCGGCGTGCGCTACCGCAGCGGCGAGCACGACGGCGACGACGACCCCGGGAGGCCCCGCCCTGCCGACTGCTGCCAAGCCTGTTGCCACTCCTCCGGCTCCTTTCCCTCCGCAGCAGTCCTGTCACATCGGGCCAGGGATGTCAACGGCAACGTGAACAACGGGTGAACAGGCGGGAACCCCCCGTTGGGTAGGTTCGTTCCGTGGAGTCACTGAAGGACCTGAAGGACGCGGTGGTCGAGATGTTCGCCCTCGTCAGCGAGGCGCTCGCCCGGGCCACGGCCGCGCTCCTCGATGCCGACACCCGCCTGGCCGAAGCGGTGGTGGCGGCCGACGACGAGATCGACGCCCGCACCGCCGCCCTCACCACCACCATATGGGAGCTGGTCGACCGCGGCGGCTCCGACCGGCCGCCGCTTCGCGACCTCGTCGGCCTGCTCCTGATCCTCCCCGAGCTAGAGCGTTCCGCCGACCTGGCTGAGCACATCGCCCAACGAGCGCAGAAGAACCTGGGTGCCGACATGAGCCCCGTCAGCCGAGGGATCGTCGCCCGCATGGGCCACGTCGCCGTCGAGATGTGGCAGTCGACCACCGCCGCCTACGCGACCCGCCAGACCGGCAGCACCGAGCTCGACGAAGCCGACGAGGAGCTCGACATCCTCCACGACCGGCTCACCACCGAGGTCGCTACGGGGGCAATGGAGCCCGCCGTCGCTGCCCAGGTCACCCTCGTTGCCCGCTTCTACGAGCGCCTTGGCGACCATGCGGTCAACCTCGCCCGCCGCAGCGACACCCTGCCGCCGCCGCCCGTGTGAGATCGCCGGTCGCGGCGAGCAGGCGCCCCCGCGTCACGAGGAAGACGGTGGGGGAGGAGACGTCGGTACCGGCGCACATTGCCCCCAGCTCCCGATCGGCGGTGAGGGCTCCTCCTCCTCCACGGTGGGCAGCACGATGCGCACGAGGGTGCCCCCGCCGGGGGGCTGGATGATCTGCACTGCTCCGCCGTGGCCCGTCACCACGTCCCTGACGATGGCGAGGCCGAGGCCGGAGCCCGGCATCGAGCGCGCCGACGCCGCCCGGTAGAAGCGGTCGAAGATCCGGGGGAGGTCCTGGGGCTCGATGCCCGGGCCGTGGTCGCGGATGTCGAGGATCCATGCGCCGTTGCGCACGAGCCGGACCTCGACCCTGCCGCCGGGCGGGCTCCACTTCGCCGCGTTGTCGAGCACGTTGAGCACGGCCCGCTCGAGCATCACGGGATGGGCGCGGACCGATCCGGGGGTGAGCGAGGAGTCGAATCTCAACGAGGGAGCCCGCCGGCGGGCCCGGTCGACGGCGCGCCCGACGAGCGTGTCGAGGCGAGCCTCGGTCGGCTCGACCTGTGCCTGCTCGTCCTGGCGGGCCGTCTCGACGATGTCACCGATGAGGGCAGTCAACTCCTCGAGCTGGTCACGCACGTCGTCGAGCAGGGCGCTGCGGTCCTGTTGGGGGAGGTCGCCGGCGCGCATCAGGAGCTCGACGTTGGTGCGCAGGCTCGTGAGCGGCGTGCGCAGCTCGTGGCCGGCGTCGGAGACCAGTTGCGCCTGCTGCTGGCGGGACAGCCGGAGCGCTTCCAGCATGGCGTTGAACGCGTGGGCCAGCCGGGCCAGCTCGTCGTCGCCTCGCTGCTCGATGGTGGCGTCGAGGCTCTGGGTGGCGGCGACGTGCTCGGCGGCGGCGCGGAGGTGCTCGACGGGCCGGATCGTGGCCCGGGCAATGGCGGTGCCGATGGCGAGGGCGACGGCGATGCCGCCGGCGGTGACGAAGGCGAGTATGAGGCGGAGGTCGGCGAGGGCCCGGTAGACGTCCGACAGGGGCCGTCCGATGAGCAGGACCGCTGGGATCGGCTGGGGGAACCTCGGGATCTCCACCTTCATGGCGATGACTCGGTAGGGGGTGGCGCCTATGGTCTGGTCGGTGTAGCGCACGGCGGGGCCGCTGCCCTTGGCCATCGCCAGCTCCGTCGTCGTGGGCGCGAACGTGGTGGTGCCCGGGCCGGCCGGCGAGAATCCGCCCATGGCGTTGGGAACGTAGATGGGTCCGTTGCCGGCGACGACTTGGACGCGCTCGCCGGCTGTGCCGGCGTAGCGGATGGCGGACTCCTGTGCCGGGCCGGTGAAGCTCTGCTTGATCGAGCGCTGCTGGGTGGCCAGCTCGTGTTGGACCTGGGCGTGCAGCTCCTGGGCCACGAGCAGGTAGGACGCCAGGGCGGCGAGCGCGATCGTGACGCCGACCGCCAGAGCGACAAGGCCTGAGAGACGGGCTTCGAACGAGGGGCGCCGCTCGAAGATGGCCACGCCGGGCCTCAGCCCTCGATCGGGAGGCGCATCACGTAGCCCACCCCCCGCACGGTGTGGATGAGGCGCCGCTCGCCCTCGGCCTCGGTCTTGCGGCGCAGGTACCCGACGTAGACCTCGAGCGAGTTGGAGTTGGCGCCGAAGTCGTAGCCCCACACCCGGTCGAAGATCACCTCCCGGGGCAGGACCTGGCGGGGGTTGCGGAGGAACAGCTCGAGCAGCAGGAACTCCGTCCGGGTGAGCTCGATGCGTCGGGTGCCCCGGAACACCTCCCGCGTTCCTGGCTCGAGGGAAAGGTCGTCGAAGCGCAGGACCTCGTTGTCGGAGGCGGGGGCGCTGCGCCGGAGGAGGGCGCGGATGCGGGCAAGCAGCTCCTCGAGCGCGAACGGCTTGACGAGGTAGTCGTCGGCGCCGGCGTCCAGACCGGCGACGCGCTCGCTCACCGCTGCCCTGGCGGTGAGCAGCAGGATCGGCGTGGTGTCGCTGGCGCTGCGCAGCCGCTGGCAGACTTCGAGCCCGTCCATGCGCGGCATGGCCACGTCGAGGACGATGGCGTCCGCCGGCCGCTCGGCGTGCACGAGCAGGGCGACGTGGCCGTCCTCGGCGAGCTCGGTCTCGAACCCCTCGAACCGGAGGGCGCGGTCGAGTGCCTGCCTCACGGCCGGTTCGTCGTCGACCACGAGCACTCGCACGGCACCAGTGTGGCGGGAACGGCTGAGAAAGGTATGAACGCCCGGCGCGTATGGTCCCGGGCATGCACGACCACTATCCGCCCGCCGAGCGCCAGCCGGCGTCGGACACGCTGTGGGGCCGCGAGATCGCCGATCCCTACCGCTGGCTCGAGGATGCCGATGCCGTCGAGACGGTGGTGTGGGCGACTCGCCAGGACGAGGTGTGGCAGCGGTGGGCCACCGACCATCCCGAGCGGGACGTGCTGCGGGACCGGATCCTGGCGCTGACGCCCGGGCAGCGCAGCGCCCCGGTCGTCGTCGGCGAGCGCCGCTTCTGGACCGAACGCCAGCCTGGTCAGGACCACGCCGTGCTGCTCGTCGAGGACACCTCCGGTCGCCGCGCGCTCGTCGACCCCAATGCCATGGACCCCGATGGAACGGTGGTGCTCGACGGCTGGGCCCCCTCGATCGAGGGTGAGCGGGTCGCCTACCTCCTCTCTTCCGGTGGCGACGAGGAGAGCAACCTGTGGGTGCTCGACGTGGCCACCGGCTTCTTGCTCGAGGGCCCGATCGACCGGGTGCGGTATTCCCCGCTCGCCTGGTTGCCGGGTGGCGACGACCTTCTCTACGTCAGGCGACTCCCCCCGTGGGAGGTGCCGCCTGGAGAGGAGGTCTTTCATCGACGCGTCTACCGCCACCGGGTGAGGAGTCACGCCCAGACGGAGGATGAGCTCGTCTTCGGCCAGGACGGCATCGGGCCGGAGCTGGACCCGACCGCGTACCTCGGCGTCGAGGTGTCTTACGACGGGCGGTGGGTGGCGGTGACCGTCTCACTCGGCACCGCCCCGAGGAACGACGTGTGGGTCGCCGCGCTGCCGCCGCCCGGGACGGCGCCGCAGTGGCGGCCGGTGGTGGTCGGCGTCGACGGCCGGGCGGACCCCGCCTTCGACCGGCGGGGCAACCTGTGGCTGCTCACCGACATCGGCGCCCCCCGCCGGCGCCTGGTGAGGGCCGATCCCGCCCAGCCCGAGCCGGCCGGCTGGGTCGAGGTCCTCGCTGAGGACGCCGGCGCCGTGCTCGACGGCTACGCCCTCGCAGGCGACCACCTCGTTGCCCTCCGGTCCCGCCACGCCCTCTCGGAGGTGGCGATCCACGATCGGGCGGACGGCCGGCGCCTGCGGGACGTGTCGCTGCCCGGCCTGGTCACCGCCGATCTCACCGCCCGCCCCGACGAGGGTGACGAGGTGTGGGTCGGCTGGACCGGCTGGGCGACGCCGTACCGGGTGGCGCAGCTCGACGTGGCCGCCGGCGTGCTGGGCGAGGCCCTGGCGGCGCCGCTCGCGCTCGAGCAGCCACCGGTGGTGGACGAGAGGATGGTGAGCTTCCGCTCGGCGGACGGCACCGAGGTACGCATGACTGTCCTGGCGCCGGCGGGTGCGGCTGGCGGTCCGGCGGGTGCCCCCCGCCCCACTGTGCTGTACGGCTACGGCGGGTTCGACGTCTCCCTGACGCCGGCATGGTCGGCCGCGATCGCGGCGTGGGTCGGCGCCGGCGGGGTCTGGGTCGTGGCCAACCTGCGGGGCGGCGCGGAGGAGGGCGAGGACTGGCACCGGGACGGGATGCGCGAGCGAAAGCACCATGTGTTCGAGGACCTCGAGGCCGCCGCCGACACCCTGGTGGCGGAAGGCTGGGCGACCAGCGACAACCTCGGCATCTTGGGCGGCTCCAACGGCGGCCTGCTCGTCGGCGCCGCCCTCACGCGCAACCCGGAGCGGTACCGGGCGGTCGTGTGCTCGGCGCCGCTGCTCGACATGGTGCGCTACGAACGGTTCGGCCTCGGCCGCACATGGAACGACGAGTTCGGCACAGCGGGTGATCCCACCGAGCTCGAGTGGCTCCTGTCGTACTCGCCCTACCACCACGTGGTCGCCACCACGGTGTACCCGGCGGTGCTGTTCACCGTGTTCGACAACGACACCCGGGTCGACCCGCTCCACGCCCGCAAGATGGCGGCCGCGCTGCAGTGGGCGACGGGGGGCGCCCCGGATGAGCGGCCCATCCTGCTGCGGAGGGAGGCTGAGGTTGGGCACGGGGCGCGCTCGCAGGGCCGGCGCGCCGCCCTCGACGCCGACGAGCTGGCCTTCCTGGCGTGGGCGACGGGGCTGGCCGTGCGTGGGGCGTAGTTGCCGGCGCCGGCCAGCCCGGGTGCTCGCCGGCCAGGTCGGTACACAGCGGGCAGAAACCGGCCCTGAAGTTCCCGAGGTGGGCTGA
>DAHVMA010000105.1:0-59718 GCA_027320105.1 Acidimicrobiaceae bacterium
GACGAGAGCGAATTTCTGCATCCTCTGGGGCATCTCCGCTGACCGAGCAAACCGTCACTCCATTGATCGAGGCCCTTGCCGTGGCTGCGTAGTGGCCCGCGGGCGTCTCCGGCCAGCCTCGCAATGTGCGAAAGCCGACTCCGTAGTCATATCCGGAAAAGGGTAAGCGGCGCGCGGTGCGGATGAGCCCTGAGGCGCCATCACCGGCGGGGACTGGGAGCTACCAGGTGCGCAAGACGGCGCCGGGTGGGTGCCTCCCGAAGGGTGGCAACTGCCTGTGACCTTCGCGGTGGCGAGCGTTGCTGTCCGGGTCGGGGATGAGCGTGCGACTGGCGCTGCCGGTGTAGGGGATGGGGATGGCTGCTGTTTGAGGAGCTGCCGGTTGGCGCGTGGGGCGTGGAGTTGGCCTCGGAGGGTGCGGCAAGTGCTGGGCCTCCGCTGGGCTGGGTTCGTCACCTCGCCGTTTTTCTGTCATGATGGTGTGATGGTGAGGAAGAAGACCACCGTCTACATCGACGAGTCGCTGCTGCGGGCAGCCAAGGTCGAGGCGGCTCGCTCGGGGAGGCGGGAGTACGAGGTCTTCGAGGAGGCCCTCCGTCGCCACTTGAGCCTGGGCGGGGTGGCGGAGCGGATCTGGGCCAGGATCACTCCCGGCGAGGCTCCTGACGAGGCGGAGGCGGCTCGGATCGCCGCCAAGGAGCTGGCAGCGGTGCGCGCCGAGCGCCGCTCTCGTCGGGCGGGCTGAGGCCTGGCTGAAGCGCCCCGGGTCGTGATCGACCCGAACGTGTGGATCGCCGGCCTGATCAGCCCGCTCGGCGCGCCCGCAGCGGTGGTCCGTGCTGTCGGCGAGGGGGAGTTGACCGCCGTGGTGACCGAGCAGATCCTCGATGAGCTGGCCGTCGTGCTGGCCCGTTCGAAGTTCCGCCGTTGGATCAGCCTCGATGACGCGGTCGCGTTCGTCGAGGCGCTGCGGGGGGAGGCCGACGTGCTCCCCGACCCGAACGTGGTGGGCCGGCGGGTGCGGGACCCTGACGACGACTACCTCGTCGCCGTCGCCCTAGCGGCCGGGGCCACGATCGTCACGGGCGACAGCGATCTGCTCGAAGCCGGCTTGGAGCCTCCGGCTGTCACGCCCCGTCAGCTACTCGACCGGCTCGCTCGACCGTAGCGAACCCGGTCGCCAAGGGAAGTCCCTGCGCTGCCGAGCCCTCATGTAAGGGCGTGGACGAGCGCTGCGGCGAACGCCGCCCGCTCTCGGTCCGAAACATCCTCGATCATCAGCCACTCGCGAGGCGGGAGCGGGCGCGCCGCTCGAGGCGCCTCGTCCAGTGGCAGGACACGCACCGACGGCTCTTCTGGCTGCTCGAGGGTCGACACACCAGCAGCGTACGAGCGGGCGGCACGCCGCTTCCGAGTCACATGCTGATCACAGGGGGCATCGGCGCCGGGGGTTCCCGGGCCGGAGACCGGTAGGCGGGCTGCACGCGGCTCGGGCGGGGCGCCGCGCTCGGGGCGGGTCCGAGCCGTTCGGCCAGGGCGGGCGTGGGCCGGTGGGCGGCTTCGGTGATGGCCTGGTCCAGGTCGCTGAGCGATCGGAGCGGGTCGCCGATCCCGGCGACCGGTGCCTGCGTCCCGCCGGCCGATGGGGTCGTATTGAGGGTGTCGACGTGCTGGAGGAGGGTTCGTCGGGCGGCTCGAAGCCGGGTGGGGCCGTAGGCGATGGGGTGGCCGTCTCGGGCGGCGGCGACCACGGCGTCGGCCCAGTGGTCGGCGAGGCGCTGTTCGAGGGTGTCGATGCGTTGGTGGCGCCAGGCGTTGGCGGCGTCGAAGGCCACTACGGCGGCTTGGCGGCCGGTCAGCTGGTCGTGCTGACGTTGGGCGGCGGCGAGGTCGTGCTCGGCGCGGGCGACGGCCACAGTGGCGTGCTCGACTCGCTGCTGGGCGGTCCGTTGGGCTTGGCGGCGGCTGGGGGTGAATGCCCGTAGGCCGGCGGTGGCGTGTTGCTGGTCTTGCCAGTGGGCGAGGCGGTCTCGGGCGCTGTCGAGGTCGGCTTGGCGGGCAGCAACCACCGTCTCGGCGTGGAGCACCTCGCGGGTGACGTCGGTGGGTCGGCGGGCCAGGCGGGCCCGGTGGGCGGCCTGCTCGGCCCCCACCGTCTGCTCGTAGCGGTGGGGGTCGTCGGTGGCGGCGAAGGTCTTCGGTTGGGCTCGGGCGAGGGCGGCGGCGATCTGCTCGGAGGTGCTCGACACGGGGTGGACGATGCGGCCGCCGTGATCCTCCGCGTCGGCGGCCGGGGTGGGGGTGGTGTTCCAGCGTCGAGGTGGTCGAGGACCCGGTCCTCCACCCGTCGGTGAGCGACCGTCGACCACTGGGTCTCGGCGCGGCCGGTGCTGTCCGGGCGATGCAGACGCACGACCAGGTTCGAGTCGAGGAACCAGCCGGCCAGCGTCTCGATGTCAGCCAGGTCGAGACGGCCGGCGCCCCAGGCCGCCACCGCCTCGACCACCTGGGCTTCCCGGAAACGAGAGTCCTGGGCGCAGAGGCCGGTCTCGGGGTCGACGAACCGGGCGAACAGCTCCCCCACCGCCCCCCGGTCGATCTGCCGAGCCGGTCCGCTGTCGGCTCGGGCGGCAGCGAGCAGCGCCGCCCCGGCGGGCAATCCGACCGCCGCGGCTTCGCTGTCCCAGCGGCCCCGGAGGCGTTCGGGAGTGAGGGTGCGGTCCTTGGCCGGCCGGGTCGCCACGCTGGCCGCCTCGTCCGCCCACATCCGCTCCCGCCGCCCGGCCGGGCAGGCGCCGACGTTCGCGAGGTGCGCCTCGATCTGGACCGTCCGCTTCGAGAAGGCCCGCAGCTGCGCTTCGCTGATGCCGGTCATCTCGCGGCAGCCGTTGCGATCCGGGCCCCCAGCTGACCCCGAGGCGTTCGGTGAGGAGGCGGCGGAGCTGCTCTTGGTAGACCGACCCGGCCGCCTTCGCCCACCGGTGCAACCCGGTCGCATCGAGCGACACCCAGGTGCCGTCGTCGCGGCGGACCACGTTCGGGATCACCGCATGCGTGTGCAACTGCGGGTCCCCGGCCCGCGAGGTGCGATGCACGAACGTCGCCGCCGCCCACCCCGACGTCCCCGCCCGGGTCCGCACCCGGCCTGCTGGCGGCGGGTCACCGCCGCCTTGACCTCGACGAAGGCGAGGGCGGCGTCCACCGCCTCCACGTGCGCCACCGAGACCACCGACGCCACCTCCCGGGTCGGCGAACGCCCACAGCAGAGACACGCCCTTCGGCGCCGAGAAGGTGGCGTCGATGGCCCGCACCCTCGGCTGCTTGCCGCCGCCCAGGGCCTCGCCGCTGTCGGGGTGGCGCCGATCGATCAGAGCCCGCAACCCGCCGGCATCCACCACCCCCACCAGGCCCAACTCCTGGGCGAGCCGGCCCGACCAGACCCCGGGCGCCTCCCCCGAACCCAGGTAGTAGTCCTCCAAGCCGCCGGCCACCTGAGCAAGGACATACTCGGCGTCGGTCAGCTTCGCCAGGCGCAACACCCCTCAGGCCTCCAGGGCCGGCCGGGCGGGGGTCGGCTTGGAGCGGATCGGCCAAAGCGTCGAGGTCGAAGCGGTCAGCGTGGCGTCTGTCGCCGCGGTGGCCGACGGCCGCCCCGTTGGCGGCGGGGGTTGCCCTTCGGTCGTGACTGGTGCGTCCAAGCATGAGCTTCGCGCCCCTCGGGAGAGCGACTTCGAGCGGGTTGCAGAGATACTGCTGGCGGACGAACTCGAGGACGCTGGTTAGGTCATTCTCGGAGCGGAGTTCCTGCGCAGCGAGTGGGGCGAGGTCGGGTTCAACCTCGCTACTGACGCGTGGGTCGCTCTCGACGACAAGGGGTCCGTCCTTGGGTATGGGCAGGCGCGGCGAACGGAGCCAGAGGTCGTCGAGTCCTGGGGCGTCGTTTATCCAGCGTGCGGGGGCCGGGGAATCGGAACCGCCCTTCTCGACCGGATCGAGGCACGAGCGACGGAGATGCTCGCCGGTTCCAGCCAGGGCCGATTCCGCCACTCGATCAACGCCGCAGACAGCGCCGCGGCCGAGATGCTGGCCGCGCGTGGACTGCGACTCCTCCGTCACCACTGGCACATGGAAGCAGTACTCCCGGTGCCGTTGGAGCCCCGCGTTGACCCGCCTGGCGTCTCGGTGAATGCCTTCGACCCCCGGAGCGATCTCCCGGACTTGGTGGCCGTCCTCGACGAGGCGCTTGCGGACGACCGCAGCTACCGGCGTGGCCGCTTCGAGGAGTGGGCCCGAGAAGAGATGAGCAGGCCGACCCACGATCCGGCCCTCTGGCAAGTGGCGAGGGCTGAAGGCACGCTTGTCGGCGCCGTGACCGGTGAAGTGAGCGCCGAGGGGTGGATCAGCTTCCTCGGCGCCGCCAATCCCGACGAGCAGGCGCCGGCCGTGCGCATCGACCGGCCCTCAGCCGCCGCTGCGACCCGCCGGGTCGGCCCGGACCCCACAAGACGTCCCCGGCCCCCGGCGGGGGACCTACGCTGCCGGCGAGGAGCGAGGGGAGGAGGTGAGCATGCCAGCCGCGACGAGCGAGGATCTGCGCTTCGCCACGCCTCTCTACACCGTCACCGAGGCGGCCCGCCTCCTCGAGTTGAGCCCGTCGACCTTGTCGACGTGGGTCAAGGGCTACCAGCGCCAGTCGGGGGGCCGCCCGGAGGTCGGCCAGCCGGTCATCTCCTCGCTCGAGCCCGCCACCCCACGAGGGCCGACCATCCCCTTCGTCGGACTCGCCGAGGGCATGGTGCTCGCCGCCGTGCGAGCTGCGGGCGTGCCGCTCCAGCGCATCCGCCCCGCCCTCGAGCAGCTCGCCAAGGGCCTCGGCGTCGAGCACGCCCTCGCCTGCCGAAAGCTGTACACCGACGGCGCCGAAATCCTCTACGACCTCTCCGAGCACCGCCGGGACCTCGACCCCCGGCCGGTCCGGCAGCTGATCGTCGTGCGCTCCGAACAAGGGGTCTTCAGCGAGGTCGTCGAGCAGTACCTGCGACGGATCGACTACGGACCGGACGGTTACGCCCGCCTCGTCCGGCTTCCCGGCTACGGCACCGCCGAGGTCATCGCCGACCCCGAGCGCGGCTTCGGGCAGCCGATCTTCGCCCACGGCGGCAGCCGCGTCGCCGATGTCCTCGGCCTGTTCTGGGCGGGCGAGGACCTCGAGACCGTCGCCGCCGAGTACGGCGTCCCCCGCTCCCAGCTCAAAGACGCCCTCCGTGTCGCATCCCGACGGGCTGCCTGACCTCTTCATCGACCGCAGCCTCGGACGCCTCACCGTCCCCCGCCTCCTCCGAGCCCAACGGCTACGCATCACCACACTCGCCGAGCGCTAGGGCATGCCCGACGACGAGCAGGTCTCCGACGTGACCTGGTTGGCCGACGCCGGCCGGCGCGGCGAAGCGGTGCTGATGAAAGACGAGCGCGTCGCCCACAACCCCGCCGAGCTCGCCGCCGTGGTCGACCACCGCGTCCGAGCCTTCTGCCTCGCCCGCAAGGACCTGACCGGCGCCTCGACGGCGGCGCTGCTCATCCAGCACCTGCCGGCCGCCACCCGGGCCTGCCAGGACAACGCCAGCGGCATCTGGGTCGTCCGCCAGAGCGGCCTGCGCCGCCTCCGCTGAAACACCCCGCCAGCCGATCGCGCACGAATCGCGCACGCCCGACCCCCAGGCGCGAAGCGACGCCCTCCGAAAAGGGCGCCTGACCAGGACTTCGATGAGAGCGAGCGACGGGAATCGAACCCGCGTTCTCAGCTTGGGAAGCTGATGTTCTGCCTCTGAACTACGCTCGCAAGACTGGCGAACGAGACTAGCCGAGCTCAGCAATGCCTCGTCGGCTGGTCCCCCCGGGCGCAACCTCCGCCACCACCTGCCGGCCACCAACGGCCCGCAGTAGGGGCCGGGGGTAAGCACACCCGCGCCCATTCCGGCTCGCGCACGGTGGCGCCCGCCATCCCGGGGCCACCAGGCAGTGGCCGCTGCCCACCCTCGACACGACGGGCACGCGGCTCGGCTCGTCGGGTACGCCGCGGCAGCACCGGAGCAGAGGGCTGACGCTACCGGTTGACAGCCCAGCCGGCGGGGGTACCACCCGACTAGGTTCGGCGGCCGTGATCCTGTCGGACCGGACGATCCGCGAGGAGCTGGCGGCGGGGAGGGTCGAGATCGAGCCACTCGACCCGGCCGACATCCAGCCGTCGTCGGTGGACCTGAGGCTCGACCGCTTCTTCAGGGTGTTCCGCAACCATCAGGAGTCGGTGATCGACGTGCGGAAACCACAGGATCACCTCACCGAGCTGGTGGAGATCGCCCCCGAGGGCGCGTTCGTGCTCCACCCCGGCGAGTTCGTGCTCGGCTCCACGGCCGAGCGGGTGCGGCTCCCGACCGACCTGGTCGCCCGGCTGGAAGGCAAGTCGAGCCTCGGGCGGCTGGGGCTGCTGATCCACTCGACGGCTGGCTTCGTCGACGCAGGCTGGGACGGCTACCTGACCCTCGAGCTGTCCAACGTCGCGACCCTGCCCATCAAGCTCTACCCGGGGATGAAGATCGGCCAGATCAGCTTCCTTCGGATGACCACGGCGGCGGACGATCCGTACGGGTCGGGACGCATCGGTTCCAAGTACCAGGGCCAGCG
The DNA here is from genome assembly GCA_027320105.1 of Acidimicrobiaceae bacterium. Lineage (GTDB taxonomy): Bacteria > Actinomycetota > Acidimicrobiia > Acidimicrobiales > Palsa-688 > JAKAQB01. The sequence goes on from DAHVMA010000105.1 coordinate 6,682, forward strand.
CGGGCCGACGGCCAGTCGCTACTACCAGAACTTCACCGGGGGGTCCGAGCTGAGCGGGGATGCCCGGCCGGGCGCCCAAGAGGAGCAGGCGTGATCGGCGGCGGGCGGGCGAAGCGCCTGTCACGGGTGACAGTCATGACCGCCTGGCACTGACGGCAATCACGCGACATGGAACGCCACGAACATGCTTGACTGGAAGCGCGCGGCGGCCAAGTTGCGGTTATCGTGTCGCGACCTGGAGTGGGAACCCGCCACCTACTCCGGGCAGAGTGGATTGAGATCCGCCGCTCGATCCGCTCCACCGGTGGCGCCCCTCGGGGCGCCACCGGTGTTCCCCGTCGGTCGCCGGCGCTTCGATGGGGCAGTGTAGGCGCGCCCGAGCGACGATACCCCTCAAAAGGCACAAGTCATCGGGGCAGGGAATTGCTCGGGGTATCGGCCCCGTACTCTGCGACAGCGGCGTCCAGATCGAGCGGAACGGTCTGCAACTCGACGTCGCCCCACAGCTCCCGCGGCACCATCCACCCCACCTCGAGCTCGATCCCGTCGGGATCGCGGGCGTACAGCGACTTGGATGTCCCGTGGTCGGAGGCACCGACGAGCGCGCCGGCTGCCGCCAAGACGGCGCGGAGGCGGCCCAGCTCCGCCAGGGTCTCGACCTCCCACGCAAGGTGGTAGAGGCCGACGCTCCGGGTGCCGGCCTCGGACGGCGAGGCCTGGTCGCCAACAGCGAACAGGCCGAGGTCGTGGTCGTTGCGGCTCCCGGGAGCGACGAGGAACAGCGCCCTGCCGGGGATCTCGTGGCGCGTCTCGAAGCCGAGGACGTCCCGGTAGAAGGCGCCGCTGCGCTCGACATCGCGGACGTAGAGGACGGCATGGTTGAGCCGCTGGACGGGCATGCTCCACTCTGCCCGACGCGGCCCTGGCTCATCAGGCGGGGAGCTCCCTGCGGACGTCGCCGGCCGCCTTGTCAGGCCGCAGCCCTTGGAAAGACGGGTGCCGCAGACGGCCATCCCGTGTCCATTCGGAGAACTTCACCGCTGCAACGAGCTCGGGCCGCGACCAATGGGCGTCTTTCTCCGCGACGACATCAGCGAACGGCGAATCCGGCTGCTCACGAGCGATCAGCTCGGCGTGCAAGGAGCGAAGGGTGGCCTCGTCGAAGCCGGTGCCGACCTTGCCGGCGTAGCGGAGGCGGCCGCCGTCGTAGTAGCCAACGAGCAGCGCGCCGAAGCCGAAGCGTGCGCCGCCGGGTTCCGTCCAGCCGCCGATGACCAGCTCCTGGCTCGCGCTGCACTTGAGCTTGCGCCAGTCCGGCGAGCGCCCCGGGCGGTAGGCGGCGCCGACCCGCTTGGCGATGATCCCCTCCCAACCAGCGGCGCAGGCACGCTCGAGCAGCTCGGCGGGACGGCCCTCGATGGCCTCGACGACCTGGATGGCAGGGCCGGCGCCCGCCAGGAGCTGGCGCAACAGGGCCTGGCGGTCCGTGAGCGGCAGGGAAGTCGTGCTCCGCCCGAGGAGCTCGAGCAGGTCGAACGCGCACAGCACGACCGTTGCTCGGGCGCCGGGGCTCTGGAGCAGGCCGAAGCTGGTGCGGGCGCCGTCGTAGGCGACTATCTCGCCGTCGATGGTGAAGGTGTCGGCAGGGAGGCTGGCGACGGCAGCGGCGAGCTGGGGGAATCGGGCGCTGTAGGAGATGTGGTTGCGGGACCACAGCTCGACGTCGCCGCCGTTGCGGACCGCGGCGCAGCGCAGGCCGTCCAGCTTGCGCTCGTACTGCCAGCCGGCCGGGTCACCGTGGTGGTGGAGGGTGACCGCCTCGGCGAGCATGGGCGGGACCCACGTAGCCCTCTCCCGGGTCCAGGTACGCGAGCCGCGATCCTCGCCGACCTCGTTGTTGCTGCGCCCCGTGAGGACCGAGTCGGGCTGCTCCGCCTCGACGTCGCGCCCGGGGTCGGCGTGCTCGTCCGCCCGCTTGACCATGATCCACTGCTCCTTGCCGCCCGGCCCGCGGGAGGTGCGCGTCAACGCCCAGCCGCCCCGCAGCTTCTCGCCGTCCAGCCAGACCGACACGTGCCCGTTGGCCACCGCATCAGAGATCGCCACCGGCCGGCCTCCGCGGTTGGTCAGGTTGCGGTAGGTGCCGCGGTCCCATACGACCACCGTGCCCGCCCCGTACCCTGCGTCGGGGATCACCCCTTCGAAGTCCTCGTAGTCAAGCGGGTGATCCTCGACGTGGACGGCGAGCCGCTTGACCTTCGGGTCGTACGCCGGTCCCTTCGGCACGGCCCACGAGACGAGGACGCCGTCGGACTCGAGGCGGAAGTCGTAGTGCAGGCGCCGGGCGTCGTGCTTTTGGACGACGAAGCGCTGGGCACGCTGGGTCGGGAGAGGGTCGGGGGAACGGCCCGCTGGTTGGGGGGTACGGTCGAAGGCCCGCTTCGATCTGTAGGTGGCCAGAGGGTCGTTGCCGCTCATGTCGCGACCAGCTCGCTCCGCCACGCGCCGTCCGGCTCGAGGATCAGGAGCCGGCCGCCGGTCAGGATCGTGTCGTCCAACGCCCAGCCGTCACCGGAGTGGCGGATCCCGTAGAGGGTCGAGGGGCCGCCGAGGATCGCCAACCGGCCGCGGCGCACCTCGAACGGCTGGTGCAGGTGGCCACTCGCGACGATCCGCACGTGCGGGCGGGCCTCCAGGCCGGCCAGCAGCTCGCCGGCGCCGGCGAGCTGGAACCACGGGTGGCTGCTCGGCCCCGCCGGGGGGTGGTGGACGGCCAACACCGTCGGGCGGTCGTCCAGGGCGTCGATGGCGGCAAGCAGCCCAGCCGCGTCGATGCCCCCGTCGATCCTGCCGGCGAGGTTGGACGCGGCGGCGGCCACGCGCCATTCGCCGACCTCGACCGGCCCGGGCGGTCCGAAGACCGCCGCCACCTCCGGCCCGGCATCGTGGTTTCCGGGGACGGCGAGGACCGGGGCGCCGAGGGGCGCCACCAACAGGGCGACCCGCCGGCACGCCTCCTCGCTGGCGTCGTCTGTCAGGTCACCGGTGAGCAGCACGAGGTCGACGGCGGCAGCGCTGGCGGCGACGGCCTCGACGGCGGAGCGCAGCCGGGCGTCGGGGTGGCGTTGGTGGCTCGCGTCGGAGGGATCGGCGCGCAAGTGGGTGTCGCTCAGCTGGAGCACCGTGGCGACCATGCCCCCATCCTGCCCCTGCCCACACCCGGGCGGTGTGGGTGAAGGACTGCCCGACGAGCAGGTGGGGCATGCGCGTGCGTGTGGTCATGCAATTCCCTCCCCTCCGGTGCCGAGCCTGCGCTCGAAGCCCGGCGGGACGATGACGTCCGCCGCCGACAGGTCGTGCACGGAGGCGTGCCCGAGGGCCCGCAGCGTCGAGTCGATGCCGTTGCGGAGGATGTCCAGGACGTTCTCGACTCCTGCCTGGCCGTTGACGGCCAGACCCCAGAGGCAAGCACGCCCGACCATCACCGCTCTGGCGCCGAGCGCCAGCGCCTTCACCACGTCGCTCCCCCGCCGCACCCCGCCGTCGAGCAGCACCTCCACCTCCCCTCCCACCGCCTCCACGATCGGGTGGAGGCAGCGGATCGTGGCCGGCGTGCCGTCCAGGTTGTTGCCACCATGGTTGGACACGGAGATGGCCGTTGCACCGAGGTCCACGGCCCGGCGGGCGTCGTCGACCCTGGTGATCCCCTTCAGCATGAACGGCCCGTCCCACTGCGAGCGCAGCCAGGCGACGTCCTCCCACGACGGCGGCGGGGTCTGCATCCACTCGCCGTAGGCGCCGAAGAACGTCGGTGCGGGACCGTCGCCGGCGGCCATGTTCGGCACCTCCAGGCGGGGCAGGCCACCGCCCCGCGCCCAATCGGCGAGCCACCGCGGATGGGTGAGGCCATCCGGGGCGAGCGACAGGAGGGTGCCCAGGTCCAGCTTCTGGGGGATGCGTGGACTGCCCCAGTCGCGCCCGTGGGAGAACGACCAGTCGAGGGTGGCGATGACCCCGGCGGCGCCGGCGGTCCTTGCCCGCTCGAGGCGCGCCACCATCTGGGCGCGCGAGCCGAGCCAGTAGGTCTGGAAGAAGGTCCGCTTGTTGGCTGCGACGACCTCCTCCACCGGCTTGCTGGCGAAGCATGACAGCCCCATCGCCGTGCCCCTCGCCGCTGCCGCCCGGGCGATGGCGACCTCACCGTCGGGATGGACCGCTTGCACGCCGGTGGGAGAGATCACCACCGGCAGAGAGATCTCCTGGCCCATCACCGATGTCGCCAGGTCGCGGGCGGGTGCGCAGCCGGCGACGTGCGGGGCGAAGCCGAGCTGGGCGAAGGCGGCGAGGTTGTCCTCCATGGTGACGCCCCGCTCGGAGCCGGCCACCAACGCCCCGTAGACCGATCTCGGGAGTCGCCGCCGGGCCCGCCGCTCAGCGACCGCCACCGTCTCGAACCACCGGTTGGCCATCGGGGCGACGCTACTGCCTGGCCGCGAGGCCGGAGCCGGCGGGGGGCAGCGCAACCGTCATCCGGGTGCCTCCATCCGCGTGAAGGGGCGAGGCAACGTCGATGCTGCCACCCATGGCAGCGACGAGCTCGGCAACGATGGCCAGGCCGAGGCCGGTGCCGATGCGGCGGCGGTAGCCGTCGGCGGTGGTGAACGGCTCGAACAGGCGCCCCCGCCCCTCCGGCCCGATCCCCGGTCCGTCGTCCTCGACCCACAGCGCCGCGCCGGCGGAGCCGACGCTCACGCTCGTCGCCGCGTGGTTGAGGGCGTTCTCGGCGAGGTTGGCGACCACCTGGCCGAGGCGGTCCGGGTCGGCGGTCACCCACTGGCGTGGACCGCTGACCACCTGGAGGGCGAGGCCCAGCTCGGCGGCCGCCGGGCCGAAGGCGGCCACGGCCCCGTCGATGATCCCACCCAACTCGACAGGCTGCGGCCGCAGGGAGAACTGGCGCAGCTCCAGGCGACCCAGCTCGACGACGTCTTGGACCAGCCGCTCCAGCCGGCGGGACTCCGAGGTGATGACCCCGCCGGCTTGGACCGGGTCGACGGCGCCGTCCTCCAGCGCCTCGGCATACCCCCTGATGGCACTCAGGGGGGTACGCAGGTCGTGCGACACCGACAGGAAGTACTGGCGCTGCGCCTGGCGGGAGCGGGCGAGCTCGTCGCCCATGGAGTTGATGGCCGCGGCCAGCTCGACCAGCTCCCCGTCGGCGCCGGCTGACAGCTCGACCCGAGCAGAAAGGTCGCCGCCGGCGATCCGGGCGGTGGCGTCCTCGGCGGCCCGCACCGGGCGGACGATCCGGCGGCTCATGGCGTCGGCGACGACGACGGCCACGGCGATCGCCCCGAGGGTCGAGGCGAGCAGCCACGGAAGGGTTTGCAGCGCCCCGCTCGGCTCGGTGCGGGTGATGACCACGACGCCGTGCAGGGTGACGGGGTGCCCGAGGTGCAGCAACTGCAGGGAGAAAGGCGCCGCCGCGAACACCGTCGCCCGCCGGGCGCCGGAGACCACGTCGCCGGCCTCGAGGGCCGGTAGGTCCAGCTGGGCGACCGTCAACCCGCTCGGGAGCTGAGCAGCAGCGGTCCGATCGCCCAGCGGGTAGAGCCTGCCGAGCGGGGACAGGCCGTTCACCTTGGCGCCCTCGAGGGCCAGCGGTCCAGCGAGAGCCCTCAGCGACCGGGCGACCGCCGCGACGCGCAGCCCGTCGCGTTGGGAGAGGTTCACGGCGAGCGCGACGGCCACACGCTCCAACTGCCTGCGCGTGTCGTAGCGGGCCGTGCGCGCCGTGAACACCAGCGTCACCACGCCGGTCACGACGAGGACCCCGACGGTCACGGCGACCATCGCCATGGTGATGCGGGCCCGCAAGGAGCGCGGCGCCATCAGCCCAGCCGGTAGCCGAGACCGCGCACGGTCGTGAGCGGCAGGGCGTCGCCCAGCTTGGCGCGCAGCTGCCGGACGTGGACGTCAACGGTCCGTTCGTCCCCGTACCATCCCGGACCCCACGCCCCCTCGAGTATCTGGTCCCTGCTGAGCGCAAGGCCCGCGTTGCGGGCGAGGAAGGCGAGCAGCTCCCACTCCCGGGCCGTCAGCGCAACCGGCGACCCAGCGACGCGAGCCTCGCGGCGCCCGGTGTCCACCTCGACGCCGCCGGCGACCAGCACGGCCGCTGACGTGGCCGGGCGCGCCGCCCTCCGCAGGACGGCGTGGACGCGGGCCACCAGCTCGCGTGGGGAGAAGGGCTTGGTGATGTAGTCGTCGGCGCCGAGCTCGAGGCCCAACACCCGGTCGAGCTCGTCGTCGCGGGCGGTGAGAAGGACGACCGGCACCGGGGGGTCGGCCTGGAGGCGGCGGCACACCTCCAGGCCGTCCATCCCGCCGGGCAGGCCGATGTCCACGACGGCGAGCACTGTGGCCGCCACCCGCGCCGCCGCCAGGCCCCTCTCCCCGTCGCCGGCGACGACCACCTCGAAGCCGTCCCGTCGCAGGTAGAGATCTACGACGCCGGCGATGCCCGGGTCGTCCTCGACCACGACCAGCCGGCCGCGCGAGCCCATGCCCAACGCTACGCCCGCTCGCCGGCCGGTCGGGGCACGCGGCCCGGACCGTCAGGCGGCGCTGTGGGGCGAGGCGCTCGAGGCGGACGGGGTCGCCTTCGGCGGGGCCAGGGTCACCAGCAGGGCATCGCCGGAGGTGGTGGAGACCACCCGGGCCCGGTCCCCGTCGAGGTTGGCCTTGCTACGCCCGCGGAAACTGGTTGTGGACGTGATGGTGAACGTCACCGACTGCTTGTCCGGGCGCAGCACCGTCAGCGAGCCGCTGCTGAAGGCCGTCACCGTGCCGCGATCCCATTCGAGGGTGACCCACGAGCCGTTGCGCGCCACCTCAGCGGTGATGTGGTCGGCGCCTCCGAACAAGCCCCGGCCAGCGCGGTGACGGTGCCGGGTGTGCACACCCGGCACGGCCGGCGTCACGGTCGGGTGGGTGGCGGAGGTGGCAGCGAGGGCTGCGCCGCCGCCGCCGAGGACGGTGACCCCGGCGATGGCGCCGGCAGCCAGCTTGCGGGTGGTGGTGCCCAGCAGCGTCATGACCGTCTGCTCCTTGTGGTCGGGGGGATCGGTCGAGCAGATGATGAGGTGCCGACATGAGCGGACGGCGACGCCGCCGTTAGGGGTTCGTGAAGACCGGGCCTCATCGGCCGGCGCCTCACGCTCCCAGCGTGGCGACCATCACCGCCTTGACCGTGTGCAGGCAGTTCTCGGCCTGGTCGAACACCATGGACGCCGGCGCCTCGAAGACCTCGTCTGTCACCTCGAGGGCGTCCAAACCGGTCCGCTGGTAGAGCTGCTCGCCTAGCTCCTGGGCGGTCGCCTGCAGGTCCGCGTCGGGCCACAGTGGCTCGGGTGCCGCTATCCGCACGTTCATCCCGAGGATGGCGCCGGTGACGAGCAACGACCGAGCGATGTTGTTGCGACCGTCGCCCACGTAGCAGTAGACGACGTTAGCGCGTCCGCGTGGACGTCTTCTCGAAGATGAGGGCTATGTTCTTCCCGGCGACGGACCCCGCCGGCGTCCTGGGTCGGGGCTCGCGAGCCGGTAAGGCGGGTTCCTCATTTGGCCCCAAACGATTACACTCCCCCCTGCCGTCGGGAACAGGGAGTGACGCCATGTCCGTGACAGAGGTCGAACTGGGTGACGACCACGCCGACATCACCAAGCACGACACGTTCGTGACCGGGGTGCCGTACGCGACCTTCGACCGGCTCCGGAGCGAGGACCCGGTGAGCTGGTGGGACGAGGACGACGGCGGCCGCGGCTTCTGGGCGCTGACACGTTACCGGGACGTGATCGCCGCCGAGCGCCAGCCGGAGATCTTCTCCAGCGCCAGGGGCATCCGCCTCGAGGACATGGACGAGGAGGAGACCGAGGCCCGCCGGACGCTCATGGAGGTGGACCCTCCTGAGCACACCCGGTACCGGCGCCTGGTGTCGCGGGTCTTCACCCGCAGGGCGGTTCTCGCCTACGAGGACGCCATCCGGGCCCTCGCCCGGCAGGTCGTGGACGAGGTGCACGGCACGCCGCTGGTCGACTTCACCGACCTTGTCGCCCGCCGGCTCCCGATGCGGATGCTCGGCCGCCTGCTCGGTCTGCCCCCCGACGACTACGACTGGCTGGTCACGAGGGGTGACGCGCTCATCGCCAACTCGGACCCCGATTTCACCGACTACGTCGTCGACCAGGTCGACACGAGCGCCTACCGGCTGCTCCCGTTCCGCAGCCCAGTCGCCGTCGAGCTGATGGGCTACGGGCGAGAGGCCTTCGATGCCCGCCGCCGGCACCCCAGTGAGGACGTGCTCAGCGCGCTGCTCGCGCCGATGCCGGGCGGCGAGCACCTGAGCGAGCCGGAGCTCGGCAACTTCTTCTGCCTGCTCGTCGCCGCCGGCAACGACACGACCCGCTACTCGATGGCGGCGTCGATGAAGGCTCTCGTCGAGCGACCGGCTCTGCTCTCCGCGCTGGCCGAGGAGCCGGGCAGGCTGGAGGTCGCCGTCGACGAGATGCTCCGGTGGACGTCGGTGACGATGCACTTCCGCCGGACGGCGACGCAGGACACCGAGCTCGGCGGCAAGCAGATCCGCGCCGGGGACAAGGTTGTGCTCTGGTTCGTGGCGGCCAACTACGACCCCGAGCAGTTCCCGGACCCCTACCACTTCGACGCCGGGCGGCGGCCCAACGACCATGTCACCTTCGGCCTGAAGACGCCGCACCTGTGCCTGGGAGCCCACCTCGCCCGCATGGAGCTGCGCGTGCTGTTCGAGGAGCTGCTGCCCCGGATCGACTCCGTAGCGTTCGCCGGTCGGACGGAACGGCTGCGCTCCAACTTCCTCGCCGGCATCAAGCACCTGCCGCTCGAGATCGCCTGGAAGTGACCGGTCGGGACCCATGAGGCGCGACCACTCGTGAAGGGAGCACCGCTCATAGGACTGAGCACCCGGCGCTGGCCGGCGGCAAGCCTGGGCGGGAGGTTGCCGCCCGCCTACGCCGATGCCGAGGTGGACGTGGGCATCGCCGACTACCCGGCGGCGGTGGCGGCGGCCGGGGCCGTGCCCGTCCACCTGGCGCGCGAGTCGGATCCCCGCGAGGCCGTGGGGCGCCTCGACGGGCTCGTGCTCACCGGCGGCGCTGACATCGACCCCACTGCCTGGGGCGGCCGACCGGGTTCGGGCGTCGCCACCGAGCCAGCCCGTGACGCTTGGGAGCTGGCGCTCCTGCGGCGGGCGCTCGACGCCGAGCTCCCGGTGCTCGCCATCTGCCGCGGGCTCCAGCTGCTCAACGTCGCCCTTGGCGGCACCATCGAGCCCGACCTGCCCGCCGGCGCCGGCGACGACCACCCCCGCTTCGGCTGCGACCGCCACACCCTCGCCCACGAGGTGTGCTTGTCCCCCGGCTCCCTCGCCGCCCACGTCTACGGCCCTTCGGTCCAGGTGAACAGCCTGCACCACCAGGCGGTCGCTCGGCTGGGCGCTGATCTGTTGGTGACCGGCCGCAGTCCTGACGGCACGGTGGAAGCGCTCGAACTGCCCGGTCACCCGGTGCTCGCCGTCCAGTGGCACCCCGAGGCGGTGGCCGGGGATGCCGGGCCGGCGTGGTTGGTGGAGGCCGCGCTCGAGCGGTAGCCGGGGCCGGCGCCGCAGGAGGTCGGGGCATTCGATGGACCTCGGGGGATTCAAGGCGAAATAGCGACCTGAACGCACCGACCTCCGCCGGCGCCCAGCCGGCGCCCCGCTCAGAGGAACGGCAAGTACTCGCGCAGCTCCCAGTCGGTCGTGCTCGCGCAGTAGCGGTCCCACTCGCTGCGCTTCACGGCGAGGTGCTGCTGCACGAGCTCCTTGCCGACGGCGTCGCAGAGGGCCCCGTCCGCTTCGAGGGCTTCCAGTGCCTCGCCAAGTGACGCCGGCGAGGCGACCGTGGCGTCGACGTTCTCGAAGCCGTCCCCCGACTCGGGCGGCCCGAGCTCGAGCTTGTCGACGACGCCGAGCCGGGCGGCCTGCAGGACCGCTGCGACGGCAGTGTGGACGGGCGCGGCCCCGTCCGACAGGCGGTGCTCGAGGCGGGCGGCGGTGCCACGTTCGGGCGGGATGCGCACGGTGACGCCCCGGTGGTCGAAGCCCCAGTTGGCCCAATAGCCGGCGAGCTGACCGGGCCGCAACCGTCGGTAGGCGTTGACGGTGGGAGCGCACAGCCCGGTGAGGCCCCGATGGTGGGCCAGCAGGCCGGCGGTGGCCTGGCGGGCGAGGGGGGAGATGCCGTCCGGGTCGTCCGAGTCGTTGACGGCGTTGCGCCGGTCCGGGCCGGTGAAGCTCAGGTTCACGTGCAGCCCGCTGCCACCCCGCCCGGTGATCGGCTTGCCGATGAACGTCCAGAGATAGCCCCGCCGGGCGGCCAGTTCGCGCGCCATCTGCTTGAACAGGAACGTCCGGTCGGCGGCCTCCAAGGCGTCGGCGTGACCGAGGGTGAACTCGAACTGCGACTCCTCGTACTCGCTGTTGACGGCCTCGATCTCGATGCCGATGCGCTCGGCCGCCTCCCACAGCTCGTCGACGAGCCCGTGGGGGTCGACGGCCGGCCCGGTGCCGTAGACGAAGGCGCCTGGTGTCGAGATCGGTCGCCACCCGCCGGGTGAAGCCGGGTCGGGCTCCATCAGGTAGGCCTCGAGCTCGACACCGACCTCGGGGACGTACCCGAGCTCGGCCCAGTCGGCCACCGCCAGGCGCAGCGCGCTGCGGGGTGCGACGGCGACCGGCTCGCCGTGACGCTCGAGGTCGGCTACGACGACACCGGTGCGGAGCTCCCAGCCGGGCCGGATGGCGTCGGGGGAGAAGCGGGCCTCCATGTCGGGGAGGCCTTCGAAGAAGAACGAGCCCGGCGTCCCCGGCGTCATCTGCCTGTCGAACCCGAGAGCCCAGGTACCCGTGCAGTGGCGGGCGACATGGTCCAGGCGCGACGTGGGCACGTACTTCCCACGCGCCAGACCGAGGTGGTCCGGCCACACCACCCGGATCCGCTCGTAGCTCTCGCTCATCAACCCTCCCGTCAGACGGCGCCCATCGTCAGACGGCACGCGGGCCCATGGTCGTTCGGCCCCGAACGTATGGCGCGCCCAACCCGGTGTCAACGCCGTCACCGTTGGGGGCGTCGAGGCGGGCGTTGAGCTTGCGCAGCAGGTGGGCGAGCTGCTCCTGCTCGCCCGGCTCGAGCGCTGACGCCGCGAACGTCTCCTGCGCGTTGAAGAGGGGGAACACCTCCTCGATCACCGCCAGGCCCCGCGGTGACAGCCGGACGAGGACGCGGCGGCCGTCGTCGGGGTGCGCAGACCGCAGGACCAGCCGCCGGCCCTCGAGCGTCTTGAGCACGCCCGTGAGCGTCCCCTTGGTCGTACCGGTCTCTGCCGCCACCTGCCCGGTCTCCTGCTCCCCCCAGATCCAGAGCACCCACATGACCGTGAACGCCGACCAGGAGAGGCCGTAGCCGGCCAGCACCCGCTGCTCCATGTGGTTGCGGATGCTGGTGGCGGCCCGGCAGATGTTCGAGGTCGCCGCCATGGCCCGGAAGTCGAACGGGCGCTCACCGAGGCGAGCCCCGATGTCGCGCTCGGCGCGGGTGAGCTGGTCCTCCTCGGCGCTGCCCAATCGGCGGGTGGTCATCGGGGCGATGGTAGGACCGAGCGAGGCTACGGAATGGGCCGCCATCCTTGCCCCGGCGCCCCCGGCGCCGTATCGTTCGTTCCCCAACGATCCGCGGACGCCAGGGAGCGGCCCGGGGAGCGGCCCGGGAGCGGCTCGGAGAGGGCCAGGAGATCGCCGGTAGAGGCCGGGAGGGTAGGGAGGAGCCGTGACTACCGAAACCCGCCGGATCCTCCTCGATGGTGCCGTGGTCGAGGTGGCCGTCGACGGCGACGAGCTGTGCTCACCCGACGGCCGGCGGCTTCCCACCGCCGATGCCACCCACCTGCCCCCGGTCGAACCGACCAAGATCGTCTGCTGCCATCTCAACCACATCTCCCGGGTGCGGGAGCTCGGCGGCACCCTGCCGCCGGCGCCCACCTACTTCCACAAGCCGGTGTCCGCGCTCAACGCCCACGGCGGCGCCGTTGTCCGGCCCGCCAACTGCCGGTGGCTCAACTACGAGGGCGAGGTGGCCATCGTCATCGGACGGCCGTGCCGCAACGTCGACTACGACGACGCCGCCGACCACATCGCCGGCTACACGATCGCCAACGACTTCGGGTTGCACGACTTCCGGGACACCGACGCCGGGTCCATGCTGAGGGTCAAGGGCGCCGACACGCTCTGCCCCCTCGGGCCAGGTCTGGTCCGAGGCTGGGACTGGCATGCGAAGCGGATCCGCACCCTCGTCAACGGGGAGGTGCGCCAGGCCGGCAGCACCGACGAGATGGCGTGGGACATGCACTACCTCGTCGCCGACATCGCCCGGCTGATCACCCTGGTGCCCGGCGACGTGATCCTCTCCGGAACGCCGGCGATGTCACGGCCGGTGGAGCCCGGCGACGTCGTGACCGTCGAGGTGGAGGGGCTGGGAGCGCTCACCAACCACGTGGTCGCCGGGCCGCTGCCCGTGAGCGGGGAGATCGGCGCCCAGCCCACCGACACCGACGAGGTGCGCTCGACCGCGCAGGGAGGCGACTGGCCGCCGCGCGGGACGCGCCGCCCGGAGCCGACCCCCCGCGATGCGCTGCCGTACCCAAGGGTGCGCCCGAGGTTCGAGCGATGAGCACGACTCCCACAGACAGAACCACCCCCACAGAGAAAACCACCCTCACGGACAGCACCGCCGGCGGCACGGCCGAGCACCCCCGCGCCGACGTGCGGGGCGTGGCCGTCTCCGTTGACCACTACATCGGCGGCCGGCGGGTGGCGTCCGGGGCGACGTTCGAGGACCGCTCTCCGCTCGACTGGAACTGGAAGCTGGCCGACGTCTCGCGGGGGGACGCCACGATCGCCGACCTGGCGGTGGCGGCTGCGCTCGACGCCGCCGCCGGCTGGGCCGAGCTCGGAACCGCCGGCCGTGGGGAGCTGCTGCGCCGGCTGGCCGATCTCATCGACGAGGCCGTGCCCGAGCTCGCCAAGGTCGAGTGCGCCGACATGGCCATGCTCGAGGAGAGCTTGCGGCTACGGGTCCTGCCCCGGGGAGCGCGCAACTTCCGGGCCTACGCGGATCTCGCCGAGGCGCACGAGGAACGGGCCTGGTCGTCGAACGGGACGCGCAACCGTGTCATTCGAATGCCTGCCGGGCCGACGGTGGTGATCACCCCCTGGAACGCGCCGTTCATGTTGTCGACATGGAAGTGTGCTCCCGCCCTCGCCGCCGGCAACCCGGTGATCCTGAAACCGGCCGAATGGTCCCCGCTCTCCTGCTCCCTGCTCGCCGACCTGGCCGACGCCGCTGGGCTCCCCCCGGGGGTCTTCAACGTCGTGCAGGGCATCGGTGAGGAGGTCGGCGCCGCCCTGGTCGGCGACCCGCGGGTGCGCCGCATCAGCTTCACCGGTTCCCCCGAGACCGGCCGGGCCATCGCCCGGGCGGCTGCCGCCAACCTGGTGCCGTTCACCGGCGAGCTCGGTGGCAAGGGCCCCCTGCTGGTGTTCGACGACGCTGACCTCGGCGCCGCCGCCGCAAAGGCCGCCGTCATGTACGACGACGCCGGCCAGGTCTGCCTCGCCGGCACCCGCCTGCTCGTGCAAGCGGAAGCCCGTGACGAGTTCGTGGCCCGCCTCCAAGAGCAGACCGACCGCCACGTGCTCGGCGACAGCCGTGACCGGGCGACGACCGTCTCGCCGCTCATCCACCCCGACCATCTGGGGCGCGTCGCCGGCTTCGTGCAACGGGCCCGGGACAACGGCGACCGCGTCGTGCGCGGCGGCAAGGTCTGGAAGGAGGGTGGTCTATGGTACGAGCCGACGCTCGTCGAGCCGCGGTCCAACAACAGCGAGATCGTGCAGCGGGAGGTGTTCGGTCCGGTGCTCACGCTGCAGACTTTCGCCGACGAGGCAGAAGCGGTGTCGCTGGCCAACTCCACCGACTACGGCCTGTCGGCCATTATCTTCACCAGGAGCGAGGAACGGGCCCAGCGCGTCGGCCGGGCCGTCCGGGCCGGCACCGTGTGGGTCAACACATTCCTGGTGCGGGACCTGACGGCACCGTTTGGCGGGGTCGGGATCAGCGGGATCGGCCGCGAGGGCGGTGACTACGCACTGGACTTCTGCAGCGACCTGAAGACGTTGCAGATCCTCGAAGGTTCCACCGAAGGAGGAGACGGCAATGGGTGAGATCGTCGGCGCAGGGCTCGTCGCCCACGTCCCGACCATCGTGCTCCCGGAGGAGAGCCGGCGGGAGCTCAACGAGGGCAGGGAGATCAGCCTCGTACCCGGCTTGCAGCGCCTGCGGCGAGAGGTGTTCGACGTGCTGCGGCCTGACACCGTGATCGTCTTCGACACGCACTGGTTCACGACCGTCGAGTTCGTGGTCTCCTCCCACCAACGCCGCCATGGGTACTTCACCAGTGAGGAGCTCCCCCGCGGCATGTCGGCGGTGCCGTACGACTTCCCGGGCGATCCCGAGCTGGCGAGAGCCATCGCCGCCGAGGCCGACGGCGTCGAGCAGTGCTGGATCACCGCCATCGACGACCCGTACCTGCCGATCCGGTACGCGACTGTGAACCTGCTCGGCTTCCTGCAGGACGGCCAGCAGTGGATATCGATGAGCGTGTGCCAGACCGGCGACCCGGTTGACTTCCTCACCGTCGGTGCCTGCGTCGGCCGGGCCGTCGAGAAGCTCGACCGCCGCGTCGTGCTGCTGGCATCCGGGGCGATGAGCCACACGTTCTGGTCGCTGCGCGAGCTCCGCAGGCACGAGGCGTCCGACCCTGTGCACCTCTACACCCAGGAGGCGGCGGCCGCCGACCGCAGCGTCCTCGACGCGTGGGCACGTGGTGACCACGCCAGCGTGATCGACGGCATGCCGGAGTACGCCGCCTACAAGCCGGAGGGTCGCTTCGGCCACTACCTGATGACGGTCGGGGCCATCGGGGGGCGGGACTGCCGCGCCGTCGGCCGGCCGTTCAGCGATTACGAGAACTCCATCGGCACGGCGCAGATCCACGTGTGGTTCGACCGTCCCCGAGGCGGCTGGTCGGCATGACCGAGGTGAAGGGATTCCTCTTCCCCCGCACGGCCACCGGGAAGGCGTCGCTGCTCCCTCCGCCCCCGTGGCACTACTCCGGGGACCTGCTCACCGTCGAGTGGCGGACCGACCCGGACGCCGTGGGGCGCCTCCTCCCCGATCCCCTCCAGCCGGTCCACGACGACGAGGACCCGGGCGCCGTGGCCCTCGTCTTCGCCGACTGGCAGTCCTGCGGCGACGACTTCGCCGAGCTCGACGACCCGATCCGCTTGCAGTACAAGGAGGCTTTCGTCGTCGTGCGCTGCCGGTGGGACGACCGGGTGTGGTCGCGCTGCGCCTACATCTGGGTCGACAAGGACTTCGCCCTTGCCCGCGGCCACCTGCAGGGCTACCCGAAGAAGCTCGGATCGATCCACCAGACACGGCCTGTCACCGTCGGCCGGGCCGGGCCGCGACTCGAGCCCGGCGGTCGCTTCGCCGCCACGCTCGCCGCCTGCGACCGCCGGCTGGCCGACGTGAGGGTCACGCTCACCGGTCCTTCCGAGGGGAACGGCTTCGTCAACGGGCACCCCATGATCCACCACCGGTTCGTGCCGCGCATCGAGTGCGACGGCAAGGACGCGCTCGCCGACGTGGTCACCATGCGGGGTCGGGATGTCGAGCTCGGCCAGGCATGGGCAGGCACGGCCGACGTCGAGCTGCACGACTCCCCCGTCGAGGAGCTGACCGCCCTCGCGCCTCACGAGATCCTCGGCGGCTACTGGCGGTCTGTCGGGACTACCTTCGCCGGCGGCGAGACCCTCATCCCGTGAGCCCTCCGAGGATGGTGCTCATCCTCAGCGAGAACTGGACGATGGTTCCGGCGCCGGCGCTCGGCGACCTCGTCGACATGGCGGTCACAGCGGAGTCGGCCGGCTTCGACGCCGTGATGGTCAGCGAGCACGTGGTGCTCGGACCGTCCGCCGACGAGGCCGGTCGGCCGTCCAACCCCCGGGACTACGCCCTGCCCGGCAACCAGGACCCGGCGACGCCGTGGCCAGCGCCGCTCCCACTGCTGGCGGCCGTCGCCGCCCGCACCACCCGGCTGCGCCTCGTGGCCAGCGCCCTCATCACCCCCCTCCGCCACCCGCTCACGAGCGCAAAGGAGTTGGCCACGCTCGACGCGCTGAGCGGCGGCAGACTGGTCGTGCAGCCCACCGTGAGCTGGCACCGCGACGAGTACGACGCAATCGGCGTGCCCTTTGGGCGTCGTGGTTCGATCCTCGACGAGCAGCTCGAGGTGTGGGCAGCAGCGTGGAAAGGTTCCCCGTTCGCCCACCAGGGCGAGCACTACCGCTTCGGCGGCGTGTGGCTGGAGCCCAAGCCGCTGCGGCGGGGCGGCCCGGAATTGTGGTTCGGTGGGCTGGGGCTGCACGACGCCATGCTGCGCCGGCTGGTGCGTTGGGGTACCGGTTTCAACCCGCTCGGCCCGGCCAGCGACGACGACCTCGCCCGGTTGCGGTCGGCCCTGGAGGCCGCCGGGCGCGACCCCGGTGGGTACGAGTACGTCGGCGGCACCCGGGGCCACTTCCCCGGGCCCGACGCCGTCGCCGACCTCGACGAGGCCCTGTCGGCCATCCCGGCGCAGCAGGCCCGCGGGTTTGCGACCATCTGCATCAAGCCCTCCCAGTTCGTCGACGAACTGGAGCGCTTCCCGGGGTGGTGCACCGAGGTGATCGAGAGGGTCTCGGCCCTGTGAGCGTCCACCTCGTGACCGGCGGCGGGTCAGGCATCGGCGCCGCCACCGCGCGACGGCTGCGCACCCTCGGCCACGAGGTCGTCATCTGCGGCCGCCGGCGCGAGACCCTCGAGCAGGTAGCCGGGTCGTGCGGCGCCGTTCCCGTCGTAGCCGACGTCGCCGACCCGCAGTCGATCGCCGCCGTTGTCGACGCCACCGTCGACCGCTTCGGGAGCCTCGACGGCCTCGTCGTCAACCACGGCGTGTCCGGCGGCGGGACGGTCGAGACGATGGAGCCGGCCACGTGGCGCGAGGTCATCGACGTCAACCTCACCGGCGCGTACCTCGCCGTGCGCGCCGCGCTCACCCCGTTGCTGGACGCACACGGCAGCGTCGTGCTCGTCTCGTCCGTCGCCGCCATCCGCTCGCCGCGCGCCAGCGTGGCGTACTCGGTGTCCAAGGCGGGGCTCGTGGCGCTCGGCCGCTGCCTCGCCGTCGACCACGCCCACGCGGGGCTGCGGGCCAACGTGATCTGCCCGGGATGGACGCGCAGCGAGATGGCGGACCGGGAGATGGACGACCTCGCCGCCCTCGACCGTGACGGGCGGGAACGGGCCTACACCCACGCCACCCAGCTCGTCCCGCTCCGGCGCCCGGCGACGGCGCCCGAAGTCGCCGAGGCGGTGGCATGGCTCCTGTCGCCGGCGGCGAGCTACGTCACCGGAGCCGTCCTCGCCGTCGACGGCGGGCTGACCGCCGTCGATCCCGGAGCGGTCGCCTTCGACTTCCGCATCAGCCCCCGTAGCTGATGAGCGGCCCGTCCCTTGTGGGTGAGGGCCGACCCGCGTAATGTTGGGACCCAAACGATCGGGGGGGGAAGACCATGCAGACAGAAGACAGCACGGGTGCCGCCGAGGAACGCCACCCCACCCATGAGACCCTCGGCGTCAAGCTCAGGCTGCACGACGTGGTCGCGCAGTCGGTCGGGTTCATGGGGCCGGTGTTCTCCTCGGCGTTCGTCATCCCCCTCGTGATCGGGATCGGGAGCGCCACCGGTCAGGGCGGTGGGCTGGCGTCGCCGATCTCGGTGATCATCGCGGCGGTCGGCATCTTCGGCCTCGGCTGGGTCATCGCCCAGTACGCCCGCAAGATCCACGCCGCCGGGTCGCTCTACGACTACGTGACCGAGGGGTTCGGCGAGCGGGCCGGGTCGGCCGCCGGCTGGCTCTACTACGGCGGCGTCATGGTCCTCGGCGCCGGGCTGTCGCTGCTCATCGGCGGCTACATCCAGAGCACCATCAAGTCCGAGTTCGGGGCGGCCACGATGCCACCGTGGGCTTGGACCCTAGTCGTGATCGCCGCCCTCACCCTCATCGCCTACCTCGGGGTCCAGGTGTCGACGCGCTTCCAACTCGCCCTCGCCCTGATCTCCCTCACCGTGCTCACGATCTTTTTCATCTACGTGATCGTGAAGCTCGGCGGCGCCAACAGCGCCAAGGCGTTCAACCCGGGCGTCGCATCCGACGGCTGGAAGGGCATCTTCCTCGGCGTGCTCTACGGGGTCCTGCTGTTCGTCGGCTTCGAGACGGCCGCCAACCTCGCCGAGGAGACACCCAACCCCAAGCGGGAGATCCCCATCGCGGTGATGTTCACCGCCGCCTTCGCCCTCGTCTACTTCGTGCTCGCCACCTACGTCGAGATCGCCGGCTTCCACTTCGACATGAAGGCAATCACGGCGGCGGCGGGCGCGCCCGTGTTCGCCCTCGGCGCACCCGCCCACGCCGGCGGCTACGGTGGCGTTTGGATCGACCGACTCCTCGAGCTCGTCGTGCTGTTCGACATGCTCGCCGTCAACATGGGGATCTTCGTCTCGTCGTCGCGCGGCATCTTCGCCATGGCCCGGGACCGGCGCATCCCCGCCCCCCTGGCCCGGGTCGCTCCCCGGCGGGGCACACCCGTTGTCGCCATCGGCGCGCTCACCGCCTTCTCCGTCATCGCCGTGGTCATCGACCAGTTCTGGACGGGCCTGTACGCTCTGCCGGGCCAACCGCACTACTTCGCCCTGTTCGCGTGGGGCTCGACGTTCGGGGCCTTCTCGATGGTGGTCGTCTACCTCGTCATGTGCGTCGGAGCGTTGCGCCGGCTTGCGAGGGGCAACACCGTCCTACAGGTCGCTGCCGTCGTCGGGATCCTCATCACGGCGGGGGCCATCTTCGGCTCGATCTACAAGGTCACCGCCCCGACGATCTGGGCACCGTACCTCTCTCTCATCTGGCTCGGCATCGGAGTGGTGGTCACCACCATCACCCTCTCCCGGGCCCGGACGGCCAAGCCCTCCGCCGGCGGCGTCGTGGGGCCGGCGTAGACCGACCCCCGGCGGTGGACGGGGGCCGGCCACCGCCTCCTCGCCCCACCGCCTCCTCGCCACGCAGCGTGGTCGGCCGCCGATCCCTCGGCGAATCTTTGGAAGCCTGTTGTCGCCTGGCGACAGTGCGCTTCCAAAGTTCGCCGGCGGCCCGACGCGGCCCGCGCACCGGGTGGTGGCTGGGATGCCCGAGCCAGTGGGCCGCCGGCGCAGAGCGTCGAGGGCGGTGTGCCCATGCCTCTACCTTCCTGCGACGGAGGGTGTCAACCAGGTGGAGGACGCTGCGGCGGAAGGGGACATCGTGTCGAGCTGGCCGGTACTTCGCTGCAACCGTCGCCAGGCGGACGGCTGCGGCTTTCGGCGTGACCCCCACCGTCGCGGCGTGCGGGGCGCAGCGCCGGCGGGGCGGGATCGTCGAGCAAGCGCTGCAACCTGTCGGCCAACCACGCCTCGAGGAACCGGGCGTCGGCCCTCGCCAGCGGGCCGGTGCCCATGACGTAGCGAGTCGTCGCCACGCCGAGGATGAGGGCACCCACGGCAGCCGCCCGGTCCCCCGCCGCCGACCGGCTGCACCCGAGCTCGGCCGCCACGTGCGCGGCCAGTGGCCGGGTGGCCTGTTGGTCCAAGAGCTGCCCCAGCTCGGTGGCGGCCTCGTCCGAGCTCCCCGCCGAACGCACCATCATCAGCAGCGGCTCCTGCGGGGCGGCGCCCTCCCACCGGGCGACGACCTTGGCCGCGATGCGGGCCCCGAGCTCGGCGTAGGGACCGGGCAGGACGGTGCGCACCTGGAACCCACCCGCGGTCGCCGCCCGGAAGAGACCCGCTTTCCCGCCGAAGTACCGGGTGATGAGGTTGGGTGCCACTCCCGCCTCCACGGCCACGCCCCGCACCGTCGTCCCGCTGTAACCATGGCGGGCGAAGCAACGCCGGGCCGCCTCGAGGATGCGCTCGCGGGTGCGGGTGGGGTCGCGGTGGGCACCGGAGAGAAAGTCGGTCACCATTTGTGTACAAGCGTACACAACTGGATAACCTCCTTGTATGGCAACGGACGCAGGAATCCGGAGCGGTTCTCCACCCGCTCCCAGCACGACGAGGGGCACCGACCCCAAGTGGTGGACGCTGGCCGCCGTCTGCCTGGGCACGTTCATGCTCCTGCTCGACCTCACGATCGTCAACGTGGCCCTGCCGGCCATCCAGAGAGCGCTGCACTCGAGCTTCGCCGACCTCCAGTGGGTGGTGGACGCCTACGCCCTCACCCTCGCCGCCCTGCTGTTGACCGCCGGGTCGCTGGCGGACATGTTCGGCCGCCGCCTGCTGTGGGTCATCGGCCTGGTGATCTTCACGGCGGCGTCGGTCACCTGCGGAGCGGCGCAGTCCCCGCTCATGCTCGAGCTGTCCCGTGGTGCGCAGGGCGTGGGAGGAGCGATCATGTTCTCGGTCTCCCTGGCCCTCCTCGCCAACGCGTTCCATGGCAGGGACCGCGGTGTCGCATTCGGCATGTGGGGGGCGACCACGGGAGTGGCCGTGGCGATCGGCCCCATCGCCGGAGGCGCCCTCGTTTCCGGGCTGTCGTGGCGATACATCTTCTTCGTCAACCTGCCGGTGGGTGCCGTCGCCGTCGTGCTCAGCGTGACCCGCGTGATCGAGTCGCGCAACCCGCAAGCCCGCCGGCCCGACTGGCTCGGCTTCGGGCTGTTCACCGTCGCCCTCGCCTGCCTGATCTACGCTCTCATCGAGTCCGGTTCGATCGGGTTCGGGGCAACCCGGGTCGTCGCCTGCTTCGCCGCCGCCGGCGTGCTGCTCGCCGCCTTCCTGGTGACGGAGCTGCGCGGCGAGCACCCGATGTTCGACCTGGCGCTGTTCGAGCTCCCGACGTTCTCGGGCGGGGCGATCGCCGCCTTCGGGATGTCGGCTGGCATCTGGTCGGTGCTGCTCTACCTCGTGCTGTACCTGCAGGACGTCCTCCGCTTCAGCGCCCTGCAGACCGGCCTGCGCCTCCTCGTCCTCTCCGGCGGGGTCCTCGCTGTCAGCTGGCTGGCGGGCCGGTTGAGCTCCAAGGTCCCAGTCCGCTTGCTCATCGGGCCGGGTCTCGCCCTGATCGGCGTCGCCCTCCTGCTGATGCGCGGCATCGATGCCCACTCTGACTGGACCCACCTGATCCCGGGTCTGGTGGCGGCCGGCATCGGTGCCGGCTTCGTCAACCCGCCCCTCGCATCGACGGCCGTCGGCGTGGTGCAGCCGCAGCGGGCCGGGATGGCGTCGGGTATCAACTCGACGTTCCGCCAGGTCGGCATCGCCACAGGCATCGCCCTGCTCGGCACGCTGTTCAGCAACCACCTGACCCAGGCGGTGACCGCCCGCACGAGCGGGACGCCGCTGTCCAGCAGCGCCGGCGCCATCTCCACCGGTCTCGAGAGCGGCAACGTCGGGCGGTTGGTGCGGGCCGTGCCCAGCCGTCAGCGTGGGCTCCTCGAGCTGGTGCTGCGCGGGAGCTTCACGAGCTCCCTCGACGAGATCCTGCTCGTCGCCGCCATCACCACCTTCGTGTCCGCAGCGCTGGCCCTGGTGCTGATCCGGTCCAAGGACTTCGCCCACGCCGGCCAGCGCGACGCCAACCCGAGCGCCGCTGCGCACTGAGGCGACCACGGGTTGCCCCGGCGCCGACCCAGGCCGGCGCCGGACCGGACCGTCCGGGGCCCTCGAGGGCTCCTAACTGACGGTTGCCAACACCGGGGATGGGTTGGTGCGGACGGCGTCAGCCCGGTCCCGGCCGCACCTGGTCGTCGAGCGAGCCGCCCTGCGACGCGCCCTGCAGAGCCTTTCCAGCGCCGCTGCCCCTGGCCACGAGCGTGATGGCGAGGAGGCTGACGACGCCACCGGCGACTTGCAGCGCCGTAAGCCGCTGGTCGAGGACGATCCAACTCCCTACCGACGCCACCACCGGGTTGATCGACACGATCACGGATGAGACGCCGGCGTCGATGCGATGGTGTGCCCAGTTCATCAGCAGGTGGGCGAGACCGGGGACGACCGTGAGCAGGGCCACCCAGACCCACGCCGGACGGTGCAGCACCGGCACGCTGCCTGTGGCGAGGACGATCAGCGAGGTGGCGAAGGCGCCCACGACCGTGGCCCCCGTCGTGTACTCAAGAGCGTCGCAGGTACGACTGGCCCGCTTCGCGGCGATGAAGTAGCCGGACCAGGCGACGAGGGACACCGTGGCGAGGAGATCCCCCCTCAAGTGGCCGCCCGACGGCACGCCGGCGCCGACGACCGTCAGCGATACGCCACCGACGGCGACGGCTGCCAGCAGGGCACGGCGCACGCCGACCCTCTCGCCGAGGAACGGGCCTGCGACCGCGAGAACGAGCAGCGGCTGGAGCGCGCCGATGACCGTGGCGACCGCGACGCTCGTCAGCCGGATCGACTGGAAGAAGAACGTCATGTCGGCCGTGAGCAACACGCCGCCAGGGGCGGCGACCAGGACAGTCCGCCATCGGAGCCGGCGGCCCGATGCGAAGAGCATCACAGCGAGGAGTGCCGCCCCGAGCCACATCCGGTAGAACACCAGCACCAGGCCGGACGTATCGGCGAGGACGGCGAAGACCGCCGCCATCCCCCATCCGACGGCGGCGCCGAGCGAGCCGGCCACGCCCCACTGGCGAGCAGCCGGCAACGGGTAACGCCCCACCGCGCCGGCGGCGTGCGCGGCGGGCCTACGGACGCCGGCCGTACACGGATCGGCTGGCACTGCCGGGAGCTCCCTCTCTCAGCCGCCGGACACCCGGCGGCGCCCCCCACCGTAGCGCCGCTCGTCATCGCCGGCGCCCAACCCACGCCCTCGCCGTTACCCGGCCCACCGACAGCCAGGAGTCACAGGTGTGGGACTGGGCGGAGGCATTCCGGCGCTGTTCATGGCTGCCGGCGCAGCTACTGGCGTTCCCACAGGCGGATCCGTCCCTGGCAAGTAGCTCGGGCAGCCCGCACACCCACCGTCCGTGCACCTCGGTACCGTCGCCGGCGTGACCCAGCGTTACGGCATCGTAGGTGCAGGGATCGTCGGGCTGGCCGTCGCCCGCCGGATCCAGTCGGCACGACCCGGCTCGCAGGTCACCGTCTTGGAGAAGGAAGATGAGGTCGGCCGTCACCAAACAGGCCACAACAGCGGTGTCGTGCACGCTGGCATCTACTACGCGCCGGACTCGGTGAAGGCCGAGCTCTGCCGCCGGGGACGGCTCCAGCTCCGGCAGCTGTGCGAACGCCACGGCCTCGCCTACCAAGCCGTGGGCAAGCTCGTCGTGGCATCGTCCACGGCCGAGCTCGAACGGCTGGCGGAGCTCGAGCGGCGTGCGACGGGCAACGGCGTTCCCGGTCTGCGCCGGGTTGCCGGCGCCGCGTTGCGGGACATCGAGCCCCACGTCGCCGGCGTTGCCGGGCTGCACTCACCCGAGACGGCGATCGTCGACTTCGTCGCGGTCGCCCGCGTCCTCGCCGGCGAGGTAATGCAAGCTGGCGGTGAGGTCCGGCTCGGCTTCCGGGTCACGGGCTTCTCGCGCGCGGGCTCGGAGCTGGTGGTCGCATCACCTGCCGGCGACGCTGTCTTCGACCAGGTCGTGGTGTGCGCCGGCCTGCAGAGCGACCGGCTGGCGCGCCTCGCCGGCGACGTCCCGGCGCCGGCCATCATCCCCTTCCGGGGTGAGTACTACCGGATCCTCCCCGAGCGCGCCGATCTCGTCCGAGGCTTGATCTATCCGGTGCCCGACCCGAGATACCCGTTCCTCGGGGTGCACTTCACCCGGCGGGTGAGCGGGGGCGTCGACATCGGACCCAACGCAGTGCTCGCCTTGGCACGCGAAGGCTACCGGCGCAGCGACGTCTGCCTCGCCGACCTCCGAGCGATGGCGACCGACAGCGCTTTCTGGCGGCTGGCCCGCCGCCATTGGAGGACGGGCGTCGAGGAGCTGTGGGGGTCGGTGTCCAAGCGAGCCTATGTGCAGCGGGCGCGCCGCTACGTCCCCGCGTTGCGGGACGAGGACGTCGTGCCGGCGCCGGCCGGGGTCCGGGCGCAGGCGGTCACGCCTGAGGGCGTGCTCGTCGACGACTTCGTGCTCGGTGGGCACGGCCCGGTGATCACGATCCGCAACGCCCCGTCGCCGGCGGCGACATCCGCCCTCGCCATCGCCGAGGAGGTCGTCCGCCAGCTCCCGCCGGCGTCCTAGCCGGTCCTAGCCGGTCCTAGCCGAGGTGGCCCGCCGGCACCGCCGGCGACCAGTCGGGGCGCGGCGGGCCAGGCCAGCAGCCCTGGCCTCCCCTATCCAGGGATCGCCCGCCGGCTCTCACCTACACCCGCGGAGGGCAGGATGTCGGCCGCGCCCCCAGAGCAGCAGCCCGACGTGGGCGGGCAGCGGCAGGCCGCCACGAGCAGCGCCGGTCGGCGGCCTCGCAGCGAGCTCACCGTTGCCAGCTCGTCGGCGCAGGACAGGCCGGCGACGTTGACCGACCGCTCACTCACCTGCCCGGTGTCGAGCAGCCTCCCCCGCTCGACACCGGGCAGCAGCCCGCAGTCGACGGGAGGCGTGTACCAGCGGGAGCCGATCCGGAACAGGAGATTGGCCCAGGTCGTCTCTGTCGCCTCACCCCGCTCGTTGACGAGCACGACGTCGTCGGCTTCCGTATGGCGAGCGGCGCGCGACTCATAGCCGTCTCTCCGGGTGGTCTTGTGGTACAGGGTCAACTCACTCGACCGCACAGGCTCGGGATCGACACAGAGCCGGACGCACGTGTCAGGGTCCTCGGGTTCGATCGGCGCAGCAGTCACGTCGAGCCAGCCGTCGAGCCACCAGACGAGCCTGACACGGGCGGTGCCTTCCAGGCCTGTGACCACTTCCTCCAGCCGGGCTTCCACTCCGGCTGGCGGAGGGAAGCCGAGGTGGAATGCCGATGACGCCAGCCGATCCAGGTGACGCCGGAGGTTGCGAATGACACCGTTCGCTCCGTCGTAGACCGGCGGGTCGGCGCGCATCGTCTCGATCAGGCCCAACCCGGTGCCTGCGTCGGTGGGCGGCCGGTCGGGGGTCCCGAGACCCCAGGTCTTCACCAGCACCTCCGCCCATTCCCGCTCGGCGATGGAGTCGAAGGTGATCCCCCCGCCGGTGCCGTACTCAGCGAGCTGCCGGCGACGATCGATCACGGCAGTGCGGATCGCGACGGCGAAACGGGCCTCGACCGGCGTGCCCGCCGACCGACCCGGCGCGACCCATCCCACCGCACCGCAGTAAACACCCCTCGGGGTCACCTCGAGGCCCTTGATCTCGCGCATGGCCGAAACCTTGGGCGTGCCCGTCACCGAGCCAGAAGGAAACGCCGCCCGGAAGACATCAACGAGTCCGGCCGAGCCTGGCAGGGCCGCGCGCACCGTGGATGTCAGCTGCCACACAGTGGGATAGCGCTCGACACACCAGAGCCGGGGCACCTCCACCCCGCCGGGGACGGCGATCCGGCCGAGGTCGTTGCGGAGGAGGTCCACGACCATGACGTTTTCTGCCCGCTCCTTCGGATCGCGCTGCAACGCCTCCGCTCGTGCCAGGTCCTCGGCAACCCAGCGGCCGCGAGGCAGCGTGCCCTTCATCGGCCGGGTGGTCACCATCCCGCCGGCGAGCTCCACGAACAACTCCGGCGAGCCGCAGGCCACGACCCATTCCGGTGTATCCAGGTAGGCATGGAAGCCGCCAGCGTGGGCGGCGACGAGGCGGCGGTACAGCACGAAGGGATCGCCGTCCTCCCCGTCCTGCCACCGCCGGCGAAGCCTGGTGGTGAAGTTGACCAGGTACACGTCGCCGGCAGCGATGGCCTCACGGATGGTGGCGACGGCGGTGGCGTGCTCTTCCCGGGTGATCTCCGGCTGCCAGTTCGGCCCGGTCAGTGCGACAGGCTCGGACGGCACCGGCGGTAGGGAAGCCAGTGGCGGGACCGGCCGACGCTCACCAAACACGCCGAACCATGCCAGCGGGAGCCGTGCCCCACACCCATCGCCGGTGGTGCGGACCTCGAGGGACGGGTCCAGGCCCGGTGCGGCCTCGTAGGCCAGGAAGCCGGCGACGAAGCGGCCCCTGCCGGCCTCGTTCTCGGCGCGGGCCAGAACCCCCGGCACCTCATCGGCACTGTTGGCCACGAGCTCGCCCAGCGGTCCGACCAGCTCCCAACTCTCGGCCAGCGGGCCGGCGGCGTGGTCGAACCGGCAACGCCAGCCAGCGCCGGCGGCGACCGGCACCGCACGCCTCGCCGCCTTGGTCATGACGAGCCAGTCTGCCTCCGCCTGACGGTCGGCGTCGCTCCGGCCGCCCCGCCGGCGCAGCCGGCACAGCAGACCGCCGGCGCAGCCGACCGCCAGCACCAGTCACACGCCGGCACCAGTCACAGGCGCCGGCTCGCCTCGACACGGCCCCGGTGCCCATGCTTCACTCGCCGGCCATGGCCTCGTCGCAGCATGGTCAGGCGGGCTCACCGGGCCAATCCTCCGATGCCCCCGAACCCGAGATTCCCGAACCCGAGATTCCCGAACCCGAGGTTCCCGGGCTCGACGCCACCGGGCCCGAGGACCGCCGAGGCACGGTCATTGGACCCGGGAGCAATCCGGGCGCCCACCGATGGTCAGAGCGCCTGGCGGAATGGGCTATCCCCGAGGAGATCCTGACCCAGGCCCCGGAACCGCCGTGGGGCTTCTCGCCAGCCGTGTTCAGGGCCTCGGCACGCCGGCCCGACCCCGACAGCCCATCGCTGCGCGCGGAACGTGAAGTGCTCGCCGGCGGCGGCGACGTTCTCGACGTCGGTTGCGGGGGTGGGGCTGCCGGTCTGGCCCTCGTCCCACCGGCGACACAGGTGATCGGCTTCGATTCCTCCCCCGATCTCCTCGCCGCATTCGATGCCGACGCCGGCGAGGCCGGCGTCGCTCACTCCTGCATTGCCGGCACCTGGCCCGACGATGCCGCCGAAGCCCCGAACGTCGACCTCGTCATCTGCCACCACGTCGTGTACAACGTGCCGTCGATCGAGCCGTTCGTGACAGCGCTCGACGACCACGCTCGGCGCCGGGTGGTCGTGGAGCTCACGGCGCGCCACCCGCTGTGCGCGGCGACTCCCCTCTGGCGGCGGTTCTGGGGCATCGAACGCCCCGACGGCCCGACGGTCGAGGACTTCCTCGCCGTGCTCCAGGGCCTGGGGCTCGGCGTGCGCTGTGCTCGGCGGCGCCGGCCGCTCGTCCGGGACCGTACAGACCCCGCCCACATCGCGATGGTTCGGCGCCAGCTGTGCCTGCCCGCCGAGAGCGACGGCGAGGTAGCCCGAGCCCTGGCGGACCTCGACGACGAGAGCACCGAGGTGGTCACCATCTGGTGGGACCCGACCCGGCCCTGACCCAGGAGGGACCCGGCGGGCCACTCCCTAAGGTCGGTGCACAGCGAGCAGAAACCGGCCCTCAATCTCCCGAGGTGCGGTGAACGCACCGAGTCGCCGAGCCGGATCGCAGCGGTGCGCGGTCCCGAGGTCGTCGGGGAAAGAGCAGCCGGGTCGGTGCCGACCGCTGGCGCCAGCCCTTGGACCCGTCGGTCAGCTCGGCGGCGCCCCCACCTGCCGCTGCCAGGAAACGGTGCTGTCCAGCTGGTTGAACGTCGAGATGTGGAGGCCCTCGATGCCGAGGTCCTCGCCGCCCAGCTCCTGTTCGATCGACGCCACGAGCTCCTCGGGGCGGTAGGCACCGCCCCGCAGGACGGTGCCGACCAGGCCGTGTTGCTTGCGAAGGTACGACATCGAGGGTCCGACCCCCATCCGCACCGAGAGCTCGATGAGCTTGGTGATCTTCAAGGGTCCGGCCACGCTGATGCGCAGCGGCAGGGTGACGCCCCGGTCCCGGGCGGCGTGCAGCCACGACACGATGGCGGCGGCGTCGAAGCAAACCTGGCTCACCATGTACTGCGCCATCGGTTGCTTGCGCAGCAGGTCGCTCCACAGCACGGCGTCGGGGATCGTCGGGTGGCCTTCGGGGTAGCACGCCACCCCGACGCGGGCGAAGCCGTGGTCGATGCCCTGGAGCGCCTCGAGCAGCTCCGCCGCACATCCCAGCTCCCCCACCGGCTCCTTCACGTCTCCCCCGATGACATACAGGTCGGCGACGCCGAGCGCAGCGAGCCGGTCGGCGACGGCGCGCAGCTCCGTCCCGTCGCTGACCTGGCGGGCGGCGATGTGGGGGATGCAGCGGTAGCCGGCCTCGGTGGCGGCGCTCGTGTGCTCGAGGGTGCGCTCGAGCCCGAGCTTCGGCGAGCAGGTGATCGCCACCCGGCTCCCGGGGGGGACGACCGGTAGCTGGTCGAGGAGCGTCTTGAGCGGGATGACTTCGAGGTCAGCGTCTCGGACGAGCGCCCAGGTCCGGTTGGTGCCCATGGTCGCTGCACTCTAGGCGGCGGGCACTCTCCGGCCCGATGGCGAAAAAGGCCGTGGAGCCGGGCCTGATCACCGGGCCTCGCCTGTTGGTGAGCAGGTGCGCGCTGTCGCGGACCGGCGGCGGGGGCTCGCTCCCACCCCCGGCGCGACCGAGCCCTCAGGCGACTCGCCCGGCCGGACCGCCCGGCTGGACGGCGAGCACACCCTCACCCCTCCCGCCGAGGCATTGCACTGCGTCGTCGGCTGGCAAGCCGGACACCACGACCGCACCTCCCCACCCCCCGCCCGTCATGCGGGCGCCGTCCGCACCGGCGGCGAGTGCCGCTTCGACGACAGCGTCCAGCTCCGGGCACGACACGGCAAAGTCGTCGCGCAGCGAGTGGTGCGATGCTGTGAGCAGCTGACCGACGGACGAGCCCGCCAACAGGCGGCGGGCTGCTTCGGCGACGCGCTCGTTCTCCGTGAGCACATGGCGGGCCCGGGCGGCGAGGTGCCCGCTGAGCCGCTCGTCGACCATGGCGGGCGTCGCGTCCCGCAGGTCAGGCAGCCCGAGGGCGGAGGCGGCGGCGGCGCATTCCCGCCGTCGCTCGCCGTACCCGCCGGAGGCATGGTCGTGGCGGACGCCGGTATCGACGACCACCAGAGGCTCCGCCGCCGCGAGCGGCACGGGGTCGGCGGTACCCGAGCGGAAGTCGATGAGCAGGCCGTAGCCCGCCCGGGCGAGCAGCACGGCCCGCTGGTCGAGCGTCCCGGTCGGGGCTCCGACGTACCCGGCCTCCGCCCGGTGGGCGATGCCGACGAGCCCGTCGAGGTCGAGGACCGCACCGGAGAGCTCGACGGCGGCGACGGTGACGGCGACGACCAGCGAGGCGCTGGAGGCCAGCCCTCCGCCGAGGGGCAGGTCGGAGTCGACGAGGATGTCAGCCCCGGGGACGTCGGCACCGGCTTCGTGCAGTGCCCAGGCCACCCCGAGGACGTAGCGTTCCCAGCCGCCCGCCGAGCGGGGGCGCAGGTCGGCGAGATCCACGTCAGCTGGCGCGTCGGGCCGCTGCTCGGACCGGACCCGCCACCGCCTGTCGGCGCGGCGCCCCACGGCGGCCACGGTGCGCCGGCCGATGGCGAACGGCAACGCCAGCCCGCCGTTGTAGTCGGTGTGGTCCCCGATCAGGTTGACGCGCCCGGGCGCCTGCCAGACGCCCTCGGGGTCCCGCCCGGTCCAGGTTCGGAACCGGTCGGCGGCGCCGTTCACGCCGGGAATCCGTGCCGCCGGGAACCAGCAGCGCTCCTGCGGCGTCGGAGTGGTGAGCGGCAGGGTGCCGCCGGACGGGATCGGAGTGGGACGTGACACGACGTCGGATGTGGGCTTCGGTGGTGGCGCTCGGCGCCGCGGGCGTGACCCTCGGGGCGTGCGGGGCGGCAGGCAGCACGACGTCTGGAGCGCCCCAGGGCGTCGGCACCCTGGCCGCTGCGACTGGCACGCCCGCAACCTCGAGCTGCAACGGGTTGCCGTCGGTGTCTGCGACGGCGACGGGCACGGCGTCGGTCACTCCCGACACGCTCACCATGACCCTCGGGGTGAACACCCACGGCGTCACGGCCAAAGGGGCGCTCGAGAGCAACAACGTGCTGACCGACCGGCTCCTTTCGGTCCTGCGCCGTGCCGGCGTGGCCGGCAGCGATCTGCAGACGACCGGCCTGTCGATCTTCCCGAACTACGTGAAGAACGGGAAGGTCAGCGGCTACAACGTCAGCAACACGGTGACGGCGACGGTGACGAAGCTGTCGTCGGCGGGGGCGACCATCGACTCGGCCGCCAACCAGGTGGGCAACGACATCCAGTTCGACAACCTGTCGTTCTCGATCTCCAACGACTCGACGCCGGCGCTGGCGGCTCGCACCCAGGCGGTCAAGATGGCGGAGAGCCGGGCGCAGGCGATGGCGAGCGCCGCCGGCGTCACCCTCGGCCCGATCTGCTCGATCTCCGACCAGGGCAGCTACGACCCGATCTTCGCAGGCAACTCGGGCACCTTCTCCGCCGCCCCCGGCGCCGGCCTGCCAACAAAGGCTGTGCCCGTGCCGGTCGAGCCGGGCTCCCAGCAGGTCGTCGCCACCGTCACCGTCTCCTACGAGGTCAGCTAGGCGTCGCCGGCCGAGCGGGAACGGACCCCTGCTCCTCACCGGGTCAGCGCCGGCCGTTGAGGCGGGCGAACATCCCCTTCTGGGCCTTGTAGACCCGAGTGAACTCGGCGAACAGCCGGTCGTAGACATCCCGGGTCGTCGGGTCGGGCGCGAACGTGGCTTCGACCCCGACGTGCGAGCGGACCTCGTCGGGGCGGAGGGCGCCGAGCGCCATGCCGGCCAGGAGGGCCGCCCCCCGCAGCTGGGCATGCAGCGGCTCGGCGACCCGCTCCACCCGGCGGTCGAGGACGTCGGCGACCACCTGGCACCACAGGTCGGACTGGGCGCCCCCGCCGATCAGGCGGATCGGTTCGAGCCTCCGGCCGGCGAAGCGCTCGACGGCGCCGAGCAGCCACCGGCTGTTGTAGGCCACCCCCTCCAGGACGGCGCGCGTCAGGTGGGCTCGGGTCGTCCCGAGGCTGACGTTGAGAAAGCCTCCCCGTGCGCAGCGATCGAGGATCGGGGAGCGCTCGCCGGTCAACCACGGCACGAACACGACGTTCCCGCTGCCGGCCGGAACCTTCGAGGCGCCGTCGAGGAGCAGCCGGTAGCCGTCGTCGGGCACGCCGAGCGCGTCCCGGAACCACTCCAAGCAGCGGCCGGCATTGTCCTGGTTGTCGACTACGAGGTAGCGGTCCGGGGTGACGCCGGGGACGGTGGCGAGGGCGTTGAGGGCGTCGGTCTTCTTCCGGGGGACCGGGCAGCTGATCCATGAGGTCGTGCTGATGGCCAGGTGGGGCTCGTAGTCGCCCACAGCGCCGGCGCCGAGCGCTGCGGAGTGCAGGTCCGTGATGCCGGTGACGACCACCGCCCCGGCGGGCAGGCCCAGGTCGGCGGCGACGGACGGCAGGATCGGCCCTACGACCGATCCGGTCGGTCGCAGGGGGGGCAGCTTCGTCGGGTCTATCCCAGAGAGACGGACGAGCTCGGCGTCGTAGGCGCAGGCGCCGGCCCGCCGGTTGTCGGTGAGCCAGGCGGCCGTCACCGAAGCCGGGCAGGCCGAGGCCACGCCGCAGAACCGCATCGACAGTTGGTCGACCGGCTCCAGGTACCAGCGGGCGGCGCTGGCCACCTCGGGGCGGTCGTTCTGGAGGTGCAGCATGTGGCCGAAGGAGTCGTCGCCGGCGGTGGACGGCGGTACCCCCGACCGGCGCAGCCACTGCAGGGCTGCCCCCGGCCGGTAACCAAGCAGCGGGCCCCCCACCACCCGCCGGGCATGCGGCCCGCCGCGTGTGTCCATCCACATGACGCACTCGGCGACGGGGCGCCCGTCGGCGTCGACGGGCACGGTGCTCGCCCACTGTCCTGTGATGCACACGGCGGCCACCCGGCCGGCGGCCTCGGGGGCGGCCGCTACCCCGCGGCGGGTGGCGGCGCCGACCTGGCGCCACCAGTCATCGGCGTCCTGCACCGCCCCACCACCATCGAGCCACGTGGTCTCCACGCGAAGGTTGTCCTGCCATGCCACCTCGCCGAGCAGCGACACCAGCCCGACTTTCAGTCCCCCCGTGCCGAGGTCGACCGCCAGGACGTGGCGGTCGTCGCCGGTCATCCCGCCGGCGGCCGGGCGCTCTGCCCGTCCAGGTAGTCGGCCATGAACGCCCGGATGACGGCGTCCATCTCGGCAGTGAGCCCGCCGGGCACGCCGCCGTAGATGGCACCCGACGCGGGCGTCTCGCCGGCGTGGCGCTCGGCGTAGGCGACGGCATCAGCGAGGTCGGCCTCCCATGCCTCCGCCACGCCGGGCTGGGTCTGGGGGCGGGTGACGCACATGTGCAGGGCGTCGGGGTACTGCTGCCCGTTGAGGCGCCAGCCCCTGGTGCGCAGGAAGTCGTTCACGTGGTACACGTCGATGTCATCGGACGTGAAGCTGAAGAGGAACGTGGGCTGGCCCACGAGCCGCAGCCGGGGTTGCGATATGACAGCGTTCTTCATGCGCTCGGCGGTCTCGAAGATGGCCTGGGCGTAGCTCCTGTAGCCGTCCCGGCCGAGCGACACCATCGCCGCCCACGTGGCAGCGAGCAGGCCGCCCGAACGCGAGCCCTCGATCCCCGGAGAGGCGTACTTGCCCCCGCTCCAGTCCGTGAGCATGAAGTACTGGGCCCGGCGTTGCGCCGCGTCACGGAAGAGCAGGGTGGACGTGCCCTTGAAGGCGTAGCCGTACTTGTGGGTGTCGGCGGAGATCGTCGTCACCCCGGGGACCCGGAAGTCGAAGGCCGGGACCGGGTAGCCGAGCTGCTCGCCGAAGGGGAGGATCCACCCGCCCAGGCACGCGTCCACGTGCAGGCCGACGCCCCGCTCGAGGGCGAGGATGCCGAGCTCGGCGATCGGGTCGATCGTCCCGTACCCGTAGTTGCACGCCGAACCGACGATGGCGACGGTGTCACCGTCGATGTGCTCGGCGACCCACTCGACGTCCACCTGGGTCGTCACCGGGTCGACCGGCGCCCGCTGGACCTCCACGCCGAAGAGGTGGCACGCCTTGTCGAAGGCGGGGTGCGCTGTCTCAGGCTTGACGATGTTGGGCCGGCCAGCGACGGTGGCGTGCTCCCGGTAGGAGAGGACGGCGTGGAGGATGCTGCCTGTCCCCCCCGTGGTCACGAGGCCGACGGCGTCGTCGCCGGCGTGGAGCAGGTCGAGTGCCATCGAGACGATCTCTCCCTCGAACTTGGTGGCGCTCGGGCACATGTCCCGCTGCAGGGCGTTGGCGTGGGCGAACAGGCCAAAGGCCTCGTTCATGAACCGGTAGTGGTCGTGGTCACCGCAGTACATCGTCCCCGAGCACCTCCCGGACTCCCACAAGGCGTCCTCCTCCTCGGCCATGGACCGCAACTCCGCCAGGATCTCGTCACGGGAGGCACCGCGCTCGGGCAGGGCGCGGTGGACGGGGAACCGGTCGGCGTAGGGATGGTCGCTCACGGGGCGTCCTCCGTGTCGGGGGCAAGGGCTGCGAGCGCCGCGGCGTGGAGGTCGGGGTTGGCGGCGGCGACCACTGACCCGCCGGCGAGCGGGGGGGCGCCCGTCCAGTCGGTGACGACACCGCCGGCAGCTTCCACCACCGGGACGAGCGGCAGGATGTCGTATGGCTGGAGGCCGGCGTCGAGGACCAGGTCGACGTGGCCGAGGGCCAGGAGGCAGTAGGCGTAGCAGTCACCGCCGAAACGGGTGAGCCTGACCCGCGAGGCGAGGCGGGAGAAGGCCTCGCCGGCAGGCCCCGGGGGGAACATGCCGGGATGGGTGGCGTACAGGCTCGCATCCTCCAGGCCGGCGGTGGAGGCCGCAGCGAGGGGCCGCCGGTGACCGCTGATCTCCGCCCAGCCACGCCCGCCGACAGCCCCGAAGGTCTCCTCCAGGTACGGCATGCGGCACCAGCCCGCGACGGGGGCGTCGCCGTCGACGAGGCCGAGCAGGACACCCCACAGCGGCTGGCCGGTGACGAAGCTCCGGGTGCCGTCGATGGGGTCGACCCACCACCGGGGGCCGCCCTCGGTGCCGCTCCGGCCACCTTCCTCGCCCACGATCTCCGTCCCAGGGAAGCGCGCGAGCAGCTCGCTGCGCAGGTAAGCCTCCGTGGCCCGGTCGGCGGCCGTCACCGGGTCGTACCGGCCGGCGCCGCCTTTGTCCTCGACATCCACGCCGCTGCGGAACCAGCGCAGGGCGATCCGCCCCGCCTCCACAAGGAGAGGTTCGATGGTGTCGTCGAGGGTGGCGAGGTCCATCTCCCCCTCAGGCCGGGCCGGGTACCGCTGCACCTCGGGGACTGTACCGGGACGCCCGGGCCCGCCCCCGCCGAGAGGGTCGCCGGCGGCCGCGATGGTGACGCCGGTGGCCTCGGTGGCTTCGGCACCGGCTCGGCGACGAGACGGCCGTTGGCGACGACATGGGTGGGGCGCACCTGGCGGCGGACCACGTCGAAGGGGTCGGCCGCTGGCAGCAGCACGAAGCTGGCGGGGCGACCGACTCCGATGCCGTAGCGGTCTCCGAGGTCGAGGGCGGCGGCGGCCCGGTCGGTGACCGAGCGGAAGCACTCCTCGATCTCCGCCCGGCCCGTCAGCTGGGCGGCGACGTGGGCAACCTGCAGGGGGTTGGCAGCACCCATCGGGAACCACGGGTCCATGACGTCGTCGTGGCCGAAGGCGACGTTGATCCCGGCAGCGAGCAGCTCCTTCACCTGGGTGAGGCCGCTGCGGAGCTTGTAGCTGTACGCCCCGTTGTAAGAGCCCATCGCTGTGGTGTGGCTGGCGGTCACACGGTGGCGCAGCCCGGTCCGCAGGGCGCGTGTGGCGAGCACCTCGACGAACCGGGACTGATCGTCGTCGATCTCGTCGCAGTGGGCGTCGACCAGCAGGCCGGCCTCTTCTGCCAGGGCGACGGCCCACTCGACTGACCGCACCCCGTCCTCCCTGGTGTCCTCGAAGTGCGGGATAGCCCCCACCACGTCCACCCCGCGGCGCACCGCTTCCCGCATGCGCGCCTCGCCTCCCGGGGAGGAGCAGATCCCCTCCTGCGGGAAGGCCACCAGTTGCAGGCCGACGACGTCGCGTACCCGGTCGCGCAGCTCGAGAAGAGCATCGAGGCCGGCAAGGTCCGGGTCTGTGACATCCACATGGCTCCGGACGTGGAGGACGCCGTTGGCGACCTGCCAGCCCACGACCTGCTCGGCCCGGCCGAGGACGTCCTCCCGGGTCACCTCCCGGCGGCGTTCGGCCCAGCAGGCGATGCCCTCCCACAGGGTCCCGCTGGCGTTCCACCGGGGCTGGCCGGCAGTGAGGGCCGTGTCGAGGTGCACGTGGGGCTCGACGAACGGCGGCGACAGCAGCGACGTGCGGGCGTCGATCACCTCTCGGCTCGTTGCCGGGTCCCCGAGTGGGTCGTCTCCGATGGCCACTATGCGCCCGCCGTCGACCTGCACGGACACCGGAGGGCCGCCTGTGCGTAACGCAGAGCGGCGTAGACGGCGCCGCCGACGACGAAGCCCACGGCGAGCGTGATGTCGCCACCGTGGAGGACCGCCGAGGAGACAGGCCCGACGTAGAGGGTGGTGTCCATGAACGGCACCGCCGCCCCGAAGCCGGCAAGCAGGGCGGCAAGCGCGTCCCAGCCCGGGCGGAGGCGTTGGAGGTCCATGGCGTGGTGCGCCGGGGGCGCACCGCGGCTGCGCAGCCAGTCGACGATCTGCACCGCCGCGAACGGAGGGATCCAGTAGGTGATGAACAGGAGGAGGTTGGTGAACTTCGTTGACAGGCTCCCGGTGTCGAGCCACAGGGTCAACCCGAAGGCGATGGCGGTTGCGACGACGGCGATCACCGGGCGGCGCACCCGGAGGCCCGTCGCCTGCAGGGCGAGCGACCCGCTGTAGTCGTCCATGGCGTTGACCGCCACCGTCCCACGGCGGCGCCGAGCACCTCCACCCAGACGGTGGAGACGGTGACCCCGGCCAGGGTGAGGGCGAAGATCCCCCCGCGGGACATCTCCGGTCGCATGTAGCGGGTGTAGTCGGAGGCGTAGGTCGCCCACGCGACCACGAAGCTGGCCGAGATGGTCGCGAGGAGCAGGAACCCGCCAACGAGGTTGCCGCCGTGGGCCGTCGCCGGTGAGTGGAAGTTGCCGATCTCGGCGATCTTCACGGTGATCACCAAGAACATGGCCCCGAGTGGCAGCTGGCCGAGGCCCGTGCGAGGGCCGTACGTGGCGAGCAGGGCCACGGGCACGGCGCCGAGTGCGGCGCCGATGAGGCAGGCGAGCGAACCCAGCCAGAACCCGAGGCCGATGTAGCTGGCGGACACCAGGGTCCCGATGAAGAAGGCGGCGGGCACGAGGTTGGGCGTGAACCAGACGGTGAACACCCGGAACAGGCGTCCGTAGCGGTTGGCGAGCGGCACGGGTGCCATGCCGTGCACCTCGAGCACCGCCTGCCCCTCCCGGGAGGGCATCTGCCCGCCGAAGGCCTGTTCCTCGCTCATGCTCTCCCCCGGTTGGCGGTCTGCGGGGCGCCAACCGCCGCCCCGCCAGAACACTAACGAGCGAGGATGCGCCGGCCGGGATCCGCCCGCCCGCCGACTTCCAGCTTCGACGACAAAGCGGGGGGAACGTTCGCGCCCCGGCCTGCGTCGTGTGGGCATGGCTGCTCGCAGCGCGCCCGGCACCGGCGGTGTACCGATGGGCCCTGACGGGCGGGCCCAGCGCCGCCCCGCCTGGGGGTTGCGCCTCTCCCTCGGCCTGGTGCTGGTCGCCCTGCTGGCGACGGCGGTCACGGTGTCGTCGCAGCTCCGGCGGCCCACGAGCACGGCGCCGGCGGGCACGACAGCGCCGGCGGGCACGACAGCGCCGGCGGGCACGACAGCGCCGGCGGGCACGGACCGGACCACATCGGGATCCGCCCCCGGCGCCGCCAGCACCACGGCCCCGCCGGCGCCCCGCCGGAGCGTGTCGGATGGGTGCGGCCTGTCGCTGGCCGCTGACGCCTCCACCGTTGCCGTGGGCCATTGCACGGTGCTCGAGGTAGGGGACTCGCTCGGCAACGACCTGGGCTGGGGCCTGCAGCGCCACCTGTCGCCGACCTCCGGTCTGAACTTGGTTCAGGAGGACGTTTCCTCGACCGGGCTCGTCGTGCGGTCCTACTACGACTGGCCGGCGCACCTAGCCACCGATCTCCGGCGCTACCACCCCCAACTGGTGTTGTTCAGCCTGGGCGGCAACGACGAGCAGGGGATGTACGTCGGCGGCTCGGCTGTGCCGTTCGGCACGGCGGCGTGGAAGCGTGCCTACCTCGCGCGTGTCTCTGACCTCGTCCGGGAGGCCACGGCGACCGGGGCGTACGCCCTGTGGGTGGGCATGCCGGTGATGCAGCAACCCGGCTTCAGCGCCGGCATGGCCCTGCTCGACTCCTTGTACCAGGAGGCCGCCAGCGCCAACCCCACCGCCGCCTACGTGTCGGTCTGGAAGCTGTTCTCCGGACCGGGCGGCCAGTTCGAGCCGGCGGGGCTGGTCAACGGGGCGCCCAGCCAGCTGCGCGCCAGCGACGGCGTGCACTACAGCTACACCGGCGAGGACGTGCTGGCCACCTACGTGATCCGCAGGATCTCCTCCATCTTCCACGTGCGCCTCGCTCCTCGGTATCCCGCCACCATCACCGGGTGGGGCTGAGGACCGCCCGGGGGCCGCCCATGCGGGCGGGAGGTCACACGAGCAGGTGCCCGACGACCAGCGACGCCGTCCACGACGCCGCCACGCAGACGCACAGGACCAGCACCACGGCCACCCGGTCGCCGGCCAGGCGCTGGGAGCGCCGCACCGGGTTCTCGAGCAGGTGGTACGACAGCACGGCGGTGGCGAAGGTGCCGGCGAGCTCCACCGCCCGCCACCACCATCCCGTCAACGGGTGCGCCAGCTGCTCGGGCAGCATCAGCCAGGCGAAGTGAGTGAGGTACAGGGAGTACGAGATGTCGCCGAGGTACACGAGCGGCCGCCAGGAGAGGACGCCCGGCACGCCCCAGCGGGTGCCGGAGCTCCCACCCCAGAGCAGGAGCGCCGCCGCGCCGCACGGCAGGCAGGCCAGCCACCCGGGGTACACGCTGTGGCCGTCGAGCACGACCAGCGCCACCACCAACACGGCGGCGCCCAGCCAGGCGGCGCGCGCACCGGTCTGCCTGCGGGGTCGGGGGCGCCCAGTGGTGAGCACTGCCAGCAGGCACCCGACGGCCAGCTCCCAGAAGCGGGTGAACGGCGAGTAGTAGGCGACGGCCGGCTCGGCCGACGAGAGGTGCACGGACCACCACAACGACACCGCTGCGCCGGCAGCCACGGCGGCCACTAGCGCGCCGCGCCCCCGACCACCGCCGAGCCCCACCACCCCTCCCGCCATCGACGCACCGCCGCCCGGCGCCGCCCGCCGCCGGGCGGCGCTCGAGCCGGCCACCACGAAGACCAGCAGCGGGAAGACGAGGTAGAACTGCTCCTCGACGGCGAGCGACCAGAACTGGGTGATGAGCGACGGCTGCAACCCGGGCACGAAGTAGTTGCTGCCGGTGCGGATGAGGCGGAAGTTGGCGCCGAACAGCGACGCCCAGCGGACGTCGCCAGGCAGGTTGGGGGCGGTCCGCGCTCCGAGCAGCAGGCCGGCGGCGACGACGGTCGCCACCAGGGTCGCTGTCGCCGCCGGCACGATGCGCCTCACCCGCCGGCTGTAGAAGTCGGCGAGGCCGCGCCGCGCGCCCTTGTCCGTCTCGCGGAGCAATAGCTGGGTGATGACGTAGCCGCTGACCACGAAGAAGACGTCGACGCCGACGTAGCCTCCGGCGAAGCCAGGCACGCCGGCGTGGTTGGCGATGACGAGCAGGACGGCGACGGCACGCACGCCCTGTATGTCCGACCGGAACCCTCTCCGCTGCTCGAGGAGCGGGGGCGGCGCTGCCCTGGTGGCCGCCCCGCCGGCACGGCCGCCGCTGCCCTCGGTCCCCGGAACCACAACCACCAGCGTGCCGCCCTTCCAGACCGACCGTCAGGAGGGCGGGCCCACCGTGGCGAGCCCGCCCTCCACTACGACACCCCAACACCCGGCGCGGTTCCCGCACCCTCGCAGAGCTTCGCCCAGCGCAGGGACCTGCACCGGCATATGCCGGGCTATCGTCGCCCGGGATGCCGGCGGAAGGAGGGCCGTGGCGCAGATCATGGACCTGAGCGACGGCATTGCTGCGGTGGTCCACGACGGGGACGTGGTGGCCATGGAGGGCTTCACCCACCTGATCCCCCACGCCGCCGCCCACGAGCTGATCCGGCAGCGGCGGCGGGACCTGACGCTGGTCCGGCTCACCCCCGACGTGCTCGCCGACCAGCTGATCGGAATGGGCGTGGTGCGCAAGCTCGTCTTCGGCTGGGGCGGCAACCCGGGCGTCGGCTCGCTGCACCGCTTCCGCGACGCCTACCACAATGGCTGGCCGGTCCCCCTCGAGCTCGAGGAGCACAGCCACGCCGGCCTGGTGAACCGCTACGTTGCGGGCGCGTCCGGGCTGCCGTTCGCCGTGTTGCGCGGCTACCGGGGAACGGGCCTCGAGGGGCGGGTGCCGACGGTGCGCCCGGTCACATGCCCTTTCACGGGCGAGGAGCTGGCGGCCGTCGCTGCCATCAACCCGGATGCGACGGTGGTCCACGCGCAGCGTGCCGACCGGGAGGGCAACGTGCAGCTGTGGGGCATCGTCGGCGTGCAGAAGGAAGCGGTGCTGGCCGCGTCCCGGTCGCTGGTCACCGTCGAGGAGGTGGTCGACCGCCTCGAGCGCGTGCCGGGCGACGTGATCCTGCCGACGTGGTCACTCACGGCCGTGGCCGTCGCCCCCGGGGGAGCCCACCCCTCCTACACGGCGGGCTACTCGGAGCGCGACAACGACTTCTACGTGGCATGGGACGCCGTCAGCCGCGACCGCGACGCCTTCCAGGCGTGGATCGAGAGGAACGTCCTCGCGTGAGCGACATGATGGTGGTCGCCGCCTCCCGGGCCCTCACCGACGGGCTGGTGTGCTTCGTCGGCATCGGCCTGCCGAGCACGGCCTGCAACCTGGCCCGCCTGACACACGCTCCCAACCTGGTGCTCGTCTACGAGTCGGGCTGCATCGGCGCAAAACCGACCCGGCTGCCGCTGTCGATCGGTGACGGGGAGCTGGCGTCCACGGCCGACACGGTGGTCTCGGTCCCCGAGATCTTCAACTACTGGCTGCAGGCGGGGCGCATCGACGTGGGTTTCCTCGGCGCCGCCCAGATCGACCGCCACGCCAACCTCAACAGCACGGTGATCGGCGACTACGCCCATCCGACGGTGAGGCTGCCGGGCGCCGGCGGCGCCCCGGAGATCGCCTCGGCCGCCCGCGAGGTGTACGTCATGATCCGCCATAGCCGGCGCAGCTTCGTCGAGCGGCTCGACTTCCGCACCTCGGTCGGCTTCGGCGACGGCCCCAGCGACCGCGAGCGTCTCGGCCTGCGCGGCGGAGGTCCGCGCAAGGTCATCACCGACCTGGGCATCCTCGAGCCCGACCCGGCGACTGCCGAGCTGGTGCTCACCCGCGTCCACCCCGGCGTGGATGTCGACACCGTACGGGACGCCACCGGCTGGGAGCTCCGGGTGTCACCCCACCTGGGCGTCACCGACCCCCCGACGGCCGAGGAGCTCGACGCCTTGCGCCGCCTGGAGAAGGCATCCCCGTGACCCTGGACCCGCCGTAGCCTTCCCGCCTTGGACCCGTCCGTCCTCGGTGCTGCGAGGCGACAGCAGCCATGGACCACCACGCCGACCTGCCGAGGGTTTCCGCTCCGACGTTGGTGATCACCGACGCCGCCAGCGACCACCTGGCGGGACGGCCCATTGAGCGGGGCGAAGCCGTGAGGCAGCGCGTGCTCGGCGACGCCCACGTCGATCGCAGCGCGGCGGGCACGTCGGTGACGGCGGCGGCTTTCGGCGAATTGCACCCGTAGCTCGCCTGCGACGTCGTCGCCGGTTGTGTCGGGTTCCACGGAGCAGCCCGGCGCCTCGTGGCGCCATCGACCGACCGGTCCGGCGCGCTGGCCGACTGGTACCGCACCGGGGACACCACCGCGCTCGACCGCGGGAGCGCTGCCTGACGCGGTTGTGGCGCTGCCAGGCCTTCTCGACCTGGATGACCACCCTGCTGCACGTCAACCTCGGTGGCGACGCGTTCGGGCGGCGCCTGCAGCGCTCCAACCAGGACGAGCTGCCCGCAGCCAGGCCCTCGCCACCAACCTGGCCGAGGGCTACGTGAGGTTGCCGCTCCCCTGATGGCTGCTGGGCCCCGTCCCCAGGGCTGGCGCCCGCTGCCCGCTTCAAAGCCGCGACCGGACCGGCGAGATCCCCTGACCCTCCCTCGCCCAACGCTTCCCGGTCAGCACCTGGTGGTGCCCGCTGCGCCGTGCTCGTTGCCCGTTTCCCGCTGCCCGGCCTGCTCGATGCTCGTTGTCACGGGCCGAGACGTGGTGAGGGTTCCATGATCCCTTCCGCTTTACAGGCGGGGAGTTGCCAACAGGCGTGGCGCTCGCCCCGGTCGGCCGTCGGGCTACCGACTCGCCGGCTGGTCGTCGGCCTGGTCGAGCAGCTCGGTCACTCGAGCAGCTCGGTGACCCAGTCAGCGGCCTGGATGCGCAGGTCCAGCTGCCGCCGTTCACGGGCCAGCTCGTCCATCCGGCGCCGCAGTGCCGGGACGTCGAGGGCGCTGACCAGCCGGAGCTCCGAGCGCATCATCCGCATGCCGTGCCCGCCGGCGGCGGCCCCGGCGGCGTCAGCGAGGATCCTCCGCCTTGCAGCGAGAGCGTCGCGCTGCGCGATGGCGTCGGTGATGGTCCCGCTGCCGTCAACCGGGGTAGCGGCGTTGGTTGCATTGATCGCCCGGACCAGCCGGCCAAGCTCCACCGCCACCCGGTCGGCCTCCTCGAGCAGGGCGTTGGGGTCCTCGGCGGGCTCGTCGCCCTCCTGGTGGCGGGCGTTGTCCACGATCCGACCCCGTAGCTCCTGCAGGCGGCCCTGGGCGTCGGCCCGGGCCGCCAATGCCTCTGCCAGCTTCATCTGGTCACCTCCCTTCGCCTCTCCGGTCGGACCAACTCGCCGCCCAGGCTTGTCGGTTCCGCCACGGCGCACAACGAATTATCGAGCCGCCAGGGTCTCGAGGAGTTGGGCCTGGCAGGCTGGGGAGGATGTTCGGAATCGTCAGCCTGCTGATCGCCCGGGTCAAGGGCTCCCAGGCGGTTCGCCTGGTTCTCATCGGCCTGGCCTGCCTGATGGCCGGGGCCGCCGGCTTCGCTGCCACCCAGAAGGTGTCCTACGGCACGGCGCTGTACTGGGCGATCACGACGGCCACCACCGTCGGCTACGGCGACGTGACCCCCAAGAACCCCGCCGGCCGGGTGATCGCCGTCGCGGTCATGCTCACCACGATCCCCCTCTTCGCCTCGGCTTTCGCGCTGATGGCCGGGGCCGTCGCCGCCAGTCACATGCGTAAGCTCCTCGGCATCGTGCACCACGAGGCCAGCGGCAACGAGGTCATCATCTTCGGCCTGCACCCAGTGGTCCCCCGTGTCGCCGCCGAGCTCGTCGAGCAGGGCCGCAAGGTGATCGTCGTGGCCGCCGGGGACCGCTCCGGTCTGCCCGACGCCGCCCAGGTCGTCGCCGCGGACCCGACCGACGAACATGCGGTGCGCCGCAGCCACCCCGAACGCGCTGGACAGGTCCTGATAGCCGGGGCCAGCGACGCCGAGGTGCTCGTGACCGCCGTGCTGGTCCGCCAGCTCGCCCCCGACACACCGGCGCTGGCAATCGCCCACTCCCCCAACGTCTCCCGAGCCCTCGCCGACCTGGGCGTCGGCGCGACCGTCTCGGCCGACGAGCTGCTCGCCCATACCCTGGCCAAGAGCCTCGAAGCGCCGCACG
This sequence comes from Acidimicrobiaceae bacterium, assembly GCA_027320105.1. Lineage (GTDB taxonomy): Bacteria > Actinomycetota > Acidimicrobiia > Acidimicrobiales > Palsa-688 > JAKAQB01. The sequence goes on from DAHVMA010000105.1 coordinate 50,008, forward strand.
CTGCTGAGCTCCTGCTGCGTCTGGTCGACTCCGACGGCTACCAGCTCAACGAGGTCCCCCTGGAGGAGGCGTGGGTGGGTCGCCCGCTGAGCGCGGCACGAGACGAGGTCCGGGGCCTGGTCCTCGGCGCCGTCCACGCCGGCCGCGTCATGCTCGGCGTCGCCCACGACCCTGTCCTGGAGACCGGCGACCGGCTACTGATCCTCCAAACAGACCAGTCCGGCCGCCAGTCGGACAGGAAGCCGTGACCGTGGTTGGGTGACGCCTCTAACCCGGGGCTTTGGGTTTCGGACCTGGCAGCTACCTCGGCGACCTCGGGTCCGGGGCCTTGGCGCCAGTCACCACGGCCGCCACCAGCGCCCTGATCGGTGGTCTCGCCACCGTCGCCGGGACGGCCGTCATCGGCCTCACACTGCCCGGCCTCCGACGCCACCGACCAGCCGAGCACCGTGTCGGTGCCGAGAACGTCATCCATCCTCTTTGAGCTGGACTTTGACGGTTGGACTCGGGAGCCGGGAGCATCCAGTGATGACCCCTCTCCTTCCTCCACCGGGCGTTCTGCCGCGTCCTTCAGGTCATCGGGCTCCTCGGTCGCAGCGATACCGATCTCGCCATCGAGGTCGTCATGCTCCGCCATGAGGTGGCGGTCCTCCGGCGCCAGGTAGAGCGACCAGCGCTCGAGCCAGCGGATCGGGCGGTGCTGGCAGGGCTCGCACGGCTGCTTCCCCGCCGACGACTCGGGCGCTTCTTCGTCCAGCCGTCAACCTTGCTGCGCTGGCACCGTGACCTCCTCGCCAAGCGCTGGACCTACCCAAGGCCGGCCCGGTCGACCAGGCATCGCGAAGGGAACCACCGCACTCGCCCTCCGCCTGGCGAACGAGAACCCGCAGTGGGGATAGCGTCGCATCCACGATGAGCTCGCCACCATAGGCATCGTCATCGCCCCCTCGAGCGTCAGGGCGATCCTGAAGCGCCACGGCGTCGACCCGTCACCGCGGCGATCGGGACCGACATGGGAGGAGCTCCTTGCCGCGCAAGCGAAGGGATTGATGGCCTGCGACTTGCGATGTCGACACGGTCCTTCTCCGCCGGCTCTACGTCCTCGTGTTCATCCACCACGACACGCGTCTCGTTCGGATCGCTGGCGTGACCGCCAAGCCGTCTGCTGACTGGGTGACCCAGCAGGCTCGCAACCTCTCGATGGAGCTCGCCGACCAGGCGAACGCAGCAACGATGTCGGGTGCTTCGAAGGCTCGATTCCGGCGACCGACGGTCACCTGCTTCAAGATGCCTGCCTCGACGAGGCGCGAGATGGCCTCGTTCGTCTGGATGAAGCTCCGGGAGATCATCTCGGCTGCGCTGTTGACGGTGACGACGGGAGCGCCGACAAGGACGCTGAGGAGGAGGTCGGCTGCCGAGCGGGCACGAACGCGCCCCAAGCGTTCCCGCCACGACGCTTCGATGGCCCGCGCGCGCTCCTCGAAGCTCGACGCATCATCGACGGCCCGCTTGCAGGCAGTGGCGAACCTCCCGATCCAGAGGTTGATGCCTTCGCTCGCTGCCTTGCCAGATGCCGGTCCCCGGTACCTGGTCGCTTCGAGACCACCGACGTAGTCGGTTGCCCAGGTCGCAAGGACGAGCGACACGGGGGGAAGGACGCGGGGAGCCACACCCCGACGTCGGAAGATGAGGTGCACGAGGGCTCTTCCCGTCCGACCGTTGCCGTCCACGAAGGGGTGGATCGTCTCGAACTGGGCATGCGCGATGGCAGCCTGGGCGACAGGGGGAAGCGAGTCGTCGTTGGCGAAGGCGACGAGGTCGGCCATGAGGTCGGCGACGTACTCCGGCGGTGGAGGGACGAAGGCTGCCGCACAGGGGTTGTACTCGCTCCCCCCGATCCAGTTCTGCTGCTCTCGGAACTTCCCGGCGTAGCGCTCCAGTCGCGTCTTGGCGAGGAGACGCTGGTGGACTTCGAGCACCAGTTCCACTGTGATCGGGTCTCCTGCATCGACGTGCTCGATGGCGAAGACCATGGCGTCGATGTTCGCAAGCACCTCGACGGCCGTGACGTCGGACGGGTCGTCGCCGAGACCTCTGGCGGCTTCTGCCCGCAGCAGTCGTCGTGCTCCGATCTCCAGTCCTTCGATCCGAGACGAGGCGACGGACTCCGCACGCAGCAGGATGCGGGCGAGTGCCTCGGTATCGACGAGGCTCGTCGCTTGGGCATTGAGGCGAGCGATGGCAGCTTCGGCATCCGCGATGTCGGCCGCGACTTCACCGTCGAAGCTGAACGCACGTCCGACGAGCGGGTCGGGGACGTAGGCTTCGTACTCGCACCCGCGGTTGTCCTTGCGGGACGGGCCGGTGGAGTCGTTGATCCAGCGGCGGCGGATAACCCGAGACATGGTTGCTCCTTAGATAGGGTTATCATACAACCCTAAATACAGCTCCGGAGTAGTTAGGGTTCCGTTCCGCCTCCAGCACCGTTCAGCAACCGCTCCAGGGCGACCTTGGGGATGAGGATGCGCCTGCCGATGCGGATACAGGGAATCTCGCCACGGGAGACGGCGTCGTAGGCGGTCGCCCGGGAGATGCCGAGCACGACTGCAGCCTCCTCGACGGTCATGGTGAGCCGCTGCGGTGGGCGCTCCTCGATGACCGGCCCGACGGTCCGGCGCTCGACGTGCAGCTCGTCCCACTCGATGACAGCGACGGCTTCGTTCATGGCGTCGCTGTGCTGGTCCCACCACTCAGGCTGCGTCAGCGTGATGCGCCCGACGGTGAAGGCGTTCGCCAGTTCCGGCAGCTCCAACTCGTCGGCCACCAGCCCAGTCTTATCCGGCGGTCGTCAGCTCGGCGGGTTGCTTCTTCGCTCCGAGGACCTGGCCCATGATGGCGGCAGCCGCCCGGTTCCGCTCCTCGATGGCGTGGCTGTACACCCGGAGAGTGAGGGATGGATCGGAATGGCCGAGGAAGTCGGCCACGGTGCGAACATCCATGCCCGCGCCGATGAGCTGCGTTGCCGTGAAGTGCCTCAGATCGTGCAGGCGTACGTCCGGGGCTCCCACGGCGTCCCGCACCCGGATGAAGAAGCTCGTCACGTTGTCGGACAAATGCCGACGTCGGCATTTCTCCGACAACGGCCAGTCCACCCTGCCCGGCGTGCACTCGGGGGCGAACACCGCTGGAGCGATGGGCCCATGCAGCTCGGCGTCGGTGGGGCGGCCGGACCGACGTTCTCCGCCTACGACCATCCCGTTCCCGCCGACACCGCGCCCAACCCCGCCCAAGGCACGACACCGCCCTCTCCCTACAACCCCGCCGACGCCATCTACGCCGCGGCCCGGGACCTGTGCACGAACGGCGCCAAGGACGGCGCCGACATCGACGGCGCGATCTACGCCTACAACCACACAGACGCCTACGTGCAAGAGGTGCTCAGCGACGCCGCCGAGTACGAGACAACGTCGGCCTCGTCAGCCGTCGCCGGCGCACCTACGGCTGCTGCGGCCATCGCCATCAGCTACGCGCTCGACCAGATCGGCACCCCCTACGTCTGGGGCGGCGAGACCCCAGGGGTGGGCTTCGACTGCTCCGGGCTTACCCAGGCCGCCTACGCGGCGGCCGGCATCCACATCCCGCGCACCTCGACAGCGCAGTGGACGACACTTCCCCATGTGCCCCTCACCGACCTCGAGCCAGGGGACCTCGTCTTCTTCGAGCCCGGCGAGCTCACCCCCGGCCTCCCCGGCCACGTCGGCATCTACCTCGGCGACAACGAGATGGTGGACGCACCCCACACCGGAACGGATGTGCAGATCGACAGCCTCGCCATATGGCCCGCGCCGATGGGTGCCGCCCGGCCGTCCGAGCTCGGTGCCGTGCACACCAGTGACCCGCCGCCGCCCCTGCGACATTGACGCTGTCATCGTCCTTCATCGAGCAGTGGCCAGTGGATGTAGATATCCTCCCGCTTCAGATGAGGGACAACGGTGGTCATGAACGTTGACGAGCACATCGATGCCCTGGCACACGAAGGCGAGCTCCTCGTCGGCGCCTCCCGATCGGCTGACCTCGAAGCGGCCGTGCCCAGCTGCCCTGGATGGCGACTGCGGGACCTCCTCGCCCACATCGGTTACGTGCACCGCTGGGCGGCGACCTATGTGTCCGAAGGTCTCACCGAGATGGTCGATGAACCCGAGGAGACCGGCATACTCGCCGCCGCACCGACCGGTGACGCCCTCAGAGACTGGGTCGAGGAGGGCCACGCCTCCCTGGTGCGGATCCTGTCCTGCGCTCCGCCCGACCTGTCCTGCTGGACGTTCCTCAACGCGCCCTCGCCACTTGCCATGTGGGCTCGTCGCCAAGCCCACGAGACCGCCATACACCGTACCGACGCCCAGCTCGCTGCCGGACAGGCGGTGACCGCCTTCGACCCTGCCTTCGCCGTCGATGGCATCGAGGAACTCATCTTCGGGTTCCTCTCCCGCACAGCGCCAGGCTAGGCTCCGCCGACGGGGAACCCCTCGGAACGCTCGGTCTCGCTCCCACCGATACGCGCGACAGGTGGACACTGCGAATCATGGAGAGTGCCGTCGAGGCAGCAAGGCAGCTCACCAGTTGCGACGTCGTCATTCGTGCTCCAGCATCCGATCTCTATCTCTGGCTCTGGAATCGAATCCCCACCGTTGCCTTGCAGACCACAGGAGATACCGAGCTGTTGGGGCATTGGCGAACCCAGTTTCAGGTGACTTGGTCCTGATCCGCATCGCCGCATACGGCATCACCTCCACGACCACCGTCGCAAGAGTGCCGCAGTTCGCACGTGCCTGACGTGCCTCGGTCGTGACAGTTGCCTCCACCAGCACGTTCGCCCGGGACCCCGAGATAACCGCCGGGCCGATGCAGATGCTCGGAGCGACGTTTGCCACCTACGACCTCCCCGTCCCGCCCGGCGGGGCCACACCGCCCTCCCCCTACGACCCCGCCGACGCCGTCTACGCGGCTACCCGCATGCTGTGCGCCGACGGGGCGAGAGGCGGCGCGGACATCTCGGCCGCAATCTTCTCCTACAACCACGCCACGTGGTACGTGGACGAGGTCCTCGCCCTCGCCCAGACCTACGGCGAGACCGCCGCCCAGACCGTCGCCGCCGCCAGCGCGGGCGGCGTAGCCCTCGACTGGGCGCTGGCGCAGGTCGGCACCCCCTATGTGTCTGGGGCGGGGAGACCCCGGGGGTCGGCTTCGACTGCTCGGGGCTCACCCAGGCCGCCTACCGTGCCGCCGGGATCAGCCTCCCGCGCACCGCGCAGGCACAGTACGACGCGGGGCCGCTCGTGCCGGCCGGCCAGCCGCTCCAGCCCGGTGACCTCGTCCTCTTCGGAAGCGGTCCCGCGGGTGTGTCGCATGTCGGGATCTACGCCGGCGTCCAGGGCGGCCAGAGCGTCATGGTCGACGCGCCCCATGCCGGCGCCGATGTCCGCGTCGAGCCGTTCCCGAACGCGGTCGGTTCGAGCTGGGGCGCGGAGACCTACCTGGGCGCGACGGCGCCGTGACCGCTTCTCGGGACTCACGTTTTGCTCGTGCTCGGTGGCCGGAGTCGAAGTACCTATCTGCTGTCGTCGACGATGTCGACGATCCCGCTCGGAGCGTGGAGGAGCGTCACGGTCCGCCGGGCCGCCTCGTCGACACGGATGCGGGGCGGGCCCGGTGGCGTAACCGGGTAGTAGGTTCCGGGCCCGAAGAACTGGCCGTAGCGGGCGACGACGCCGCCTGCGCCGAGAACCGTGCGCTCGAGAAGCTCCACCGCTTCCCCACCATCGCCTGGGAGGGTCCAGGCGACACTTTGGGCGATCACCCGGGCGCCGCAGGCACACGCAGCATCGACGAGGTTCGCCGTCCCCTCGCGCCGCATCCGAGCATTGGCCGCGGCGTGCTCTTGGACGTGTTGGGGATCGTCGGGCAGGTCGGTGAGCTGGTGGACCACGACATCAGGAGAAAAGCCGGCCACGGCCCGGGACAGCGCGTCGCGCTCGAAGACGTCGCAGACGACCGGCTCTGCGCCGGCGTCTCGGAGCCAGCCGGCCTTCTGCGGGCTACGGGTCATCCCCACGACGTCGTGGCCCCCCTCGACGAGCAACGCCACGAGGTGCCGGCCGATCACCCCGGTCGCACCCGCCACGAAGATCCGCACCCATCGATGCTACGTGCCGGGCGGGCAGCCGACCGCGCCCCGGCACCACGCCGGTGTGGCCCGGGGTCTCTCGCCAGCTACTCGGGGAGGGACGCGCCGGCGTGGTCGACAGAGCTGGACGAGCCCGACCCTGGCTCTACGAAGAGCACGGTGAGGATCGCCCCGAGGATGAACACCCCGGCGGCGATCACCATGCCGGCACGCAGCCCAGGGAGGAACGTGGCTCGGGAGGCGACCAGGGTCCCCAAGAGGGCGACGCCGATCACGCCGCCCACCTGGCGGGCCGCGTTGAGCGTCCCCGAGGCGACGCCACCTCGCTCGGCCGGCGCCGCCTCCATGACTGCTGCGGTGGCCGCGGGCATCACGAGGGACATGCCGAGACCTGCAGCCATGAAGGGGGCGACGAGCAGCCAGTAGGAGCTGTGGGCTCCAGCCAGGCCAAGGCCCGCGAGCCCCGCCGCGCCCACGACCAGGCCGGCGAGCATGGGAAGCCTTGGCCCGCAGCGGGCCATGATCCTCCCCGAGATGGTCGAGCCGACGATCGCCATCGCCGCCTCGGGCAGAAGGGCGACCCCGGCCCCGAGCGCGCTCATGCCCCGGAGCTGCTGGAGGTAGAGGCTCATCACGAACAGCTCGCCGTAGAAGCCGAGGTTGATGAGCAGGCCGACAAGCGTCGCCGACGAGAAGGTGGGTGAGGAGAACAGGCCCATCGCCAGCATGGGAGTGGTCACCCGGTGCTCGATGGTGATGAACGCGGCCCCGGCCACGGCGAACACGACCAAGCCAGCCGCGACCACCGGCGACGCCGAGGGCGATGCGCCGGCCTCGATGAGCGCGACGGTGAGCCCGGCCAAGGACGCGACCCCGGCGAGCTGCCCGGCGACGTCGGCGCCATGCGGCCGGCGTTGCGGGGAGGGCAGGTGCCTGGCTGCAAGAGCGAGACCTGCGGCACCGATGGGCACGTTCACGAAGAACACCGAGCGCCACCCGAACCCCGACACGAGCGCCCCGCCCACCACCGGGCCGGCTCCAGCGGCGATGCCGGCCACCGCGCCCCAGATCCCAAAGGCCCGGCGCCTGGTTGCCTGGTCGGGGTAGGCGGCCTGCAGCAGCGAGAGGGAGGCGGGCACCGCGAGAGCTGCGCCGAGCCCCTGAGCACAGCGGGCGACGATCAACGCGCTGGTGGTCCGGCTGAGCCCGCAGGCGAGCGAGGACACGGCGAAGATGGCCATGCCCATCTGGAAGACGCCCTTCGCCCCCCGGCGGTCCCCGAGCGCTCCGGCGGAGAGCAACAGCGCGCCGAAGACGAGGCTGTAGGCATCGACGATCCACTGCAGCCCGCTCGTCGAGGTGTGCAGGCTCTTTGCGAGCGCAAGGAGCGCGACGTTGACGACCATGGTGTCGAGGATCACCATGAAGTACCCGATGCAGATCGCCACGAGCGGCCACGGGGAGGGCCGTGTTGATATCTGAGCGCTGTCGCTGGCGGTTGGCCTGGCGTTGCCCGGTGTCTCCACCCGGCCAGTCTCGTGGCGGCACGATTCGCTCGGTCCCGAAGTGTGCACGCACTAGCGTGGTCGGCGTGGTCGGAGACGCCGTTGTGGCAGGGGACGCCGACATCGCCCCGATCGCCGCGCTCATGGGCGAGCCGGCGCGCGCCGCGGTGCTGACGGCCCTCATCGACGGCCGGGCGCTCGCCGCGAGCACCCTTGCAGCAGAGGCCGGGGTCGCGCCCTCCACCCTGTCTGCGCACCTCGCCCGCCTGGTCGACGGGGGCCTGGTGAGCGTCGAGGCCTCGGGTCGCAACCGCTACTTCCGCATCACCCGTCCCGAGGTCGCTGACGCGCTCGAGGCGCTCGCCCGCCTCGCCCCGTGCCGGCCGGTCCGCTCGCTTCGCCAGGGCACCCACGCCGAGGCGATCCGAAGAGCACGGACCTGCTACGACCACCTCGCTGGCCGTCTCGGGGTCGCGCTCCTCGACGCGCTCGTCTCGGGCAAGGTGCTCCGAGTCGAACCCGATCCCGACGGACGACCTGATCCGGTCCTCGGTGCGGGACGGTCCCGGCGCTACGTGCTCACGAGGACCGGCAGGGCGCGCCTCGTCGGGCTCGGCGTGGAGGTGGAGGCAGCCGGGCGGCGCCCGCTCACCCGCTACTGCCTCGACTGGAGCGAGCAGCGCCCCCACCTCGCCGGGGCGCTCGGCGCCGCGCTGCTCGCCCGCTCCGTCGAGCGCGGGTGGGTGATAGCGCGCGAGCGGCGGGTGGTGCAGGTCACCGAGGCCGGGCGGGCCGCCTTCGAGCGCGAGCTCGGGGTCGACCCCAGCACCTGGGCCTGATTCCCTCTGCCGGCGATCCCCCGCCGTGCACAGGCCAGCGCGAGCCAGCACCCGGCAAGGCGCTCCTTCATCACGTCAGTACCCGGCGAGCAGGGACCGGAGGGTGGCGAGCACCTCGACACCCCCGGGGGCAGAAAGTCGCCGCGGGTCACCGGGCTGGCGGCCCCAGCAGAAGAGCAAGCGTGCCGCCGGGTCCCCGACGACCGCGGGCTCGAGGCCGGCATCGCTTCGTTCCAGACGAGGCCCGCATCCATCGACGACGACGGCCAGGTCACTCGCGCCGGGCGCAGCGATGACCGCAGCGAAACCAGCCGGTGCAGCGGTCGCGCCGCGGGCGACGAGCGCTCGTCCGAGGACCGCCACGGCATGGTCGCTGAGCCGCGGCTGTCCGAGCAGGATCGCGCTGGTCTCGTCGTCGCCGACCAGGTCCCATCGGTGAAGGGCGAGCTCGCTCGCCAGGTGGGTGACGAAGCTCGCCACCACCATCTGGCGCCCGGTCCAGCGCACCACGGCGTCAGGCTCTGTGCCGAGCAGCCCGTCGAGGGCTTGCGCCACCCGCTCGATCGAGCGGGGGAGCTCTGCTCGCAGCCTGGCGTCCTCCATCGCCCGGTAGGGAGCCTCGCGCTCCTCGAAGCCTCGGGTGGCGGGGACGGGCCGACCCTCTCGGTAGGCCTCCAAGTTGCGGGCGATCTCGACCGCACCGGCGCTGAGATGGGCGGCGACCTCGTGGGCTCTCCACTGCGCGCACCCGGTCAGCGCATCGGGCGACGTGTCCTCCATGGCTTCGAGGAAGGCTCGGGCTTCGGCGGCGAAGCCGTCCGAGGGGCGGGCAGGGGTGGGCTCGGAGCTCATGTCTTCCAACCTACGAGCGCCGAAGTTCGGCCGCGACCGAAGTGTGGGTGTCGGTGACAGTGCAGCAACGATCCCGAGGAGAAGCAACCGAGACGTGGTGGAGTCGACCGGCTCCTCCGCCATCGACCGGCAGAGGCGCCAGGTGAAACCACCCGACGTCGTCGGCAAGGTCGCTCGGGCCGGCGAGCAGCGACATACGTAGGGGTGCTGTCGCGCCTTGCTTTCCCCGGCCAGTCGAGGTCTCATCGCCCCAGTTGCCTGACCGAGGAAGGAGACGCCATGTGGCGAGCAGCGATCTATGCCCGGGAGGTCCCCGGCCACGCCGGGCGCC
>DAHVMA010000107.1:0-37432 GCA_027320105.1 Acidimicrobiaceae bacterium
ACTTGGTTCTCTCCGACGTGCGACCCCACCTGAGCGCGCGGCGGTCTCGGGTTGGCTCGGCGCCGGCTCGACGCCGCGAACCGCTCTCGACCAGGGAGTCGCCCCGCGACGTCGTCCAACCGGACATGGCGAGCTGCAGGCCGACCGGGTTGCCCTTGCCGAGACAGAGGGCGGTGAGATCAACGGCTGGCGCGAGGTCCAAGTTGGCTGGGACGTCCTCCATGACAGCGGGACTCCGGCAACTCATCATGCCCGCGTGGCCCGTTTCCTCAAGGCGCAGCACGTAGAGGCCGTCGTGGCCGACCACATGGGCCCGCCCATGCAGGACATGTTGGCACGCATGCACATCAGGGTCCTGCTCGGCGCTGGCGGCGACGCTCGTGAGGCCGTGATGGCGGCGATCCGGTAGCAGGCGCGTCCGGGAAGCGCCGCTGCGGCGTTGCGCCCCTCTCACCACCCCAGTGTGGTGGGCAGCTTCCGCCCCCGGCGGGCATGGAAGAGGTAGGCGCGCTCGAAGGCCTGCTTGGCGAGGAGCCACCGGCGACCCTCAGAGACCGTCGGGATCCGGTCGCGTGGCGGGCGGACCGGCTCGGCGGCCATGTAGACGCCGCGGTCGCCCATGTCGACCACGCAGCGGGCCGACAGCTCGGCCGTCGCGCCGTCGTGCCCATCGAGGCGCGCCACGAGGTCCCTCGCGGCGATCTCGGCCATCTGCTCGGTCATGTGACCGGTCTTCGGGAAGTTGACCGGGACGGGGGTCTCCCCGGCAGGCGGCAGGGCAACGGCGACCCCGACGGCGTAGACGCCGTCTGCTGCCGGGTGGCGGTAGTGGCCGTCGACGGGGACGAAGCCCTTCGGGTTGGAGAGCCCCGGGCTCTTCGCGACCGCTTCGACGCCGGCGAGGGGCGGGATGACGATCGAGCACAGCGAGGGGACCGGGCTCGCCCCCTCGGTCTCGACGGCCACTTCCGTGATCTTCGTGATCGCCGTCGAGGTGCGGTAGACGATGTCGCGCTCTTCGAAGGCTCCCTCGAGCAGCTGGCGGATCTTGCCCGCCCCGCCCATGCCCATGTGGCCGAGGAACGGCTCGGGGGTGAGCACGGTGATCGGGACCCGGTGGCGGAGCTTGTGGCGCCGGAGCAGGTGGTCGACCTCGAAGGCGAGCTCGTAGACCGGGCCGATGCAGCTCGCCCCGGGCGCGGCCCCGACGACGACGGGTCCCGGCTCGGCAAGCAGAGCCCGGATCGCGCCGGCGAGCTCCGTGGTCTCCCGGGCCGACATCGGCGAGTGCCCCGGCCCGTCGAAGGGGCCGAGGCCGTCGACGGCCTCGTTGGCGCTGCGGTGCCCGGTGGCTATGACGAGGAAGTCGTAGGGGTGTTCGGCATGTGTCGTCACGACGACCTTGTTACCGGTGTCGATGCCGGTCACGGTCTCGTGCGCGAAGGCGACCTGCTTCGACGCGAGCGGGCCGGCGAGGTCGAAGCAGATCTGCTCGAGGCTGCGCCGTCCCATCGCCACCCAGGGGAAGGAGGGGACGAACGCGAAGCGCTCGTCTCTCGCGACGAGGGTGATCTCGGCACGATCTCGACCGAGGCGCCGGCGCAGCTCGTAGGCAGTCGTCAGCCCGCCGAACGAGCCGCCGACGATCACGACCCGCACCCGCCCCGTCATCGCCGGTCCTCCTTCCCCCCGCAGCTTGGCGCGACCGGTCGCCGTAGCGCGCCGGCGCCCATCAGAAGGTCACGACCTTGTCGGCCCAGACGGTCCACTCGGTGACCTCCGCCATGTTCGAACGGCGGGCGCCTTCGAGAAGCGACTCGTCGGCAAACGCCCGGGCGTCCATGCACGTGCCGCAGCAGCCGACCTCACCGCCGTGGTGGAGGACGGCGCTCACCATCCGGTCGAGATGGTAGTAGCCGTCGGGCACCTTCTGGTTTGCGAGCGCGCAGCCGACCGCGTCGCCAAAGAGGAAGACGCGCACCTCGACGTCCTCGCGCCGTGCCAGCGAGCCGGCGAGGCGCAGGCCGTTGTAGGAGCGCTCGGTGCCATAGGGCGGGTCGTTCAAGACGACGAGGACCTTCATCGGGAAACTCGCTCTCTTGGCGGTGGGGATGAGCGCTCCGGCCTCGTTCCGGACCGGCGCGGCGGCGCCGAAGATGGAAAGGTTGTTCGACTCGGCGTCCCCGGAGATGAAGACGACCTCTCGGCGGGCTGCCCGGCAGTCATCGCCGGCGCCCCTCTGTCGCGTGCTCGCCGGGACGCGCCGTGTCGCGGCGCGCAAGCCCGGGCCGGTCGCCGGTGGCGACGGGCAGCCCGGCTTGGCGCCACTCGGGCAGGCCGTCCTCGAGGCAGCGCGCATCGAGTCCCCGAGCCCGGAGCGTGGCGACGGCCTCGGGCGCGAGGAGGCAGAGCGGGCCCCGGCAATAGGCGACGACCTCGAGAACCGGGTCGAGCTCGTCAAGGCGGGCCTCGAGGTGCTCGAGGGGGAGCGAGATCGCTCCGGGGATGTGACCGGCCGCGTACTCCTCGGCTGGCCGGACGTCGAGGACGACCACCGAACCGGCGCGGGCCCGCTCCAGTAGCTCGGTGCGCGTCACCCGTTCGGTGTCATCGGCGCCGGTCGAGCGGAGGATCTGGTCCACCTCGGCGAGGCGTGCCCGGCCGAGCTCGCCGAGCGCGGTGACGAAGCCGCAGACCTCCTCGCCAGCGGCGCGGTAGTAGACCCGCGTCCCATCACGGCGTGTCTCGACGAGCCGGGCCTGACGCATGACCTGCAGGTGCGCTGACGCCGTCGAGAGCTTCAGGCTCGTGGCAGCCGCAAGGGCTTCGACGCTGCGCTCGGTCTGGCAGAGCAGGTCGAGCAGCTCGATGCGCTTGGGGTGCATGACCACCTTGCCGATCCGGGACAGCTGCTCGTAAAGGTCCGCTCGACCGGCTTCGTGTTGACGTTCCACAGAACTATGGATAACAGGTCACGGAGATACCTGCAACATGGCAATAGATGAGGTCCCCACCAGGGGACTAGTCGATCAGCTCGCGGACCACGAGGCCGGTGCGCGGCTTGGGCCAGAAGAACGTCGTCTTCGGCGGCATGCGCACCCCGCCGTGGGCGACGGCCGCGATCTGCCCGACGGCCGCCGGCCGCAGGAGGACGGCCGCCTGCGCGTGGCCGCCGGCTACCGCCGCAGCGCAGAGGTCCCAGCCGTGCTGGAAGTAGAGCTGGTGGGGGGGTAGCCCGGCGAGGGCGACGTCGAGGCGGCTGGAGTCCAGGTCGTGGGTGGCGGCCTCCGCCGTCGTCGCCCGAGGCTCGGCCAGCCACGTGCCTGCCGGGGTGACGACGGCGAGAGCCCCGGCTTCGACCATGCGCCGGCCGATGCTGGCGTCCACCGCTCCGGTGGGTGCCAGCTCGAACCAGGGCTCCAGCGCCGCCGCCAGGTCGAAGCCGTCGGGGAGGCCGGAGATGAGGCGGTGGATGGCACCGACGGTCAGCTCCCCCTCCGCCAGCTCCACCATGAGGGACATCACGAGATCGTGGTCGCCGGGCCGCTCGCTGGTCGCCTGGCGCTCCTCGGCCTGGAAGGCCAGGGCCGTCTCGTAGCGGTGGTGGCCGTCGGCGATCAGCGCCGGTGACGACCCGACGGCGTGGGCGATGTCGTCCACCTCGTGGCGGTCGGTGATCGGCCACAGCTCGTGGCAGACCCCGTCGTCGCAGCTGGTCCGCTCCGCCGGGTGGGGATGGCGGGAGGAGCCGAGCAGGTCGGTGAGCCCAGCCGTGGGCGACAGGCACCAGATGGGGGAGAGGTTCGCCCGGGTGGCCCGCAACAGCTGCAGGCGGTCCGATCGCGCTTTGGGTGTCGTCTGCTCGTGGGGGAGGATGCCCTCGCCGGGAGGCTCGAGCCCCAAGGCGCCGATCACACCGACGGTGGAGCGGGGCGCCCCGAGCTCGTCGGGGTAGGTCATCCGATACCCGTAGAACGCCGGCACCCGGTCGCGGTGCAGGATGCCGCCGTCGCGCCATGCATCGAGCAGCTTGGCAGCCGCCAGGTACGGGTCGTCGCCGTCCTCGGCCCGCGGCAGCTCGAGGCGCACGACGTTGGCCGGACTTCGGGCCATGAGCCGGGAGCGTTCCTCGTCGGCGATCACGTCGTAGGGGGGGCACACCACGTCGTCGAGCGACGAGATGTGCGAGAGCGAGTAGCGCAGTCCCGAGAACGGCTCGAATCGCGGCATCCTCCCTAAGTACTCCCCAGCGGCCCCGGCAGCAAGCAGAACCTTGCTGACCAGGGCAAATCGGACCCGGCGATCCGTGCGAGACTGCCCGGCCGTGACCTGGGTGATCGACGTCGACGGCGTGGTCTGGCTGGCGGGAACGCCCATTCCGGGCGCCCCGGAAGCGATACGCCGGTTGCGTGACGCCGGTGAGCAGGTGGTGTTCGTCTCCAACAACTCCGGGCCGACGCTGGCGGAGTACACGAGCCGCCTCGCCACCGCCGGCGTGGACGCCCGCCCGGCGGACCTCGTGACCTCTGCCCAGGCAGCCGCCTCGATGCTCTCCCCCGGCCAGCGCGCCGCCGTGGTCGGCGCCGAGGGGATCCGCGAGGCCCTCACCGAGCGGGGCGTCGCCGTCGTGGCGCCCGACGCCGTGCCCGGCCCCGACGCCGTGGTGGTGGGGCGCAGCACCACCCTCGACTACGACGAGCTGGCGGCGGCCTCCGCGGCCATCCGCAACGGCGCCCGCTTCGTTGCCACCAACACCGACGCCACCTACCCGACGGGTGACGGCCCGCTGCCCGGCGCCGGGGCGGTGGTCGCCTTCGTGGCGACGGCCTCGGGCCGCCAGCCTGAGGTGGCAGGCAAGCCGCACCGGGCGGCGGCCGAGCTGGTGCGATCCCGCTTCGGACCTCCCCGCGTCATGATCGGTGACCGCCCCGACACCGACGGGGCGTTCGCCCTCGCCGTCGGCGCACCGTTCGCCCTGGTCCTGTCCGGCTCCACGACGGCGGCGGACCTCCCGGTCACGCCGGCGCCGACCCTCGTGGCCGCCGACCTCGCAGGAGCGGTCGAGCAGCTGCTGGCCGGCACCGGTTGACTAGCCTTGCGCCATGGGTCCCGATGAGCGGTTGAAGCGGTACCAGGAGTCCGGCGCCGAGCTCCTCGAGGGCGCCCGCGCCAAGGCGGAGGAGCTCCTACGGGACCTCGCCGCCATCGGGGAGTCCACGACGCAGCGCGCCGGTGCAGCCGTGGGTGAGCTGCGCGCCGGCGGCCGGCGGGGCAGCGAGCAAATCCTCGAGTTGATCCGCAAGGAGGTCGCCTCCCAGCTCTCCGCGTTGGGGCTCGCCACCAAGGCGGACCTCGCCGACCTCGAGCGGCGCCTCGGCGGCGGCGCCCGCCTGCCCGCTCGGGGGTCGAGCACCGCTGGGCGGGTCGCGGCCACCAACGCCCGTGCCGCCGAGGCCGGGCGCGGATCGCCGGCCTCCTCCGCCTCGGCGGCGACCCGGCGCGCCGCCGACAAGACCGCGGCCGCCGCCAACGCCAGGCCGGCGAAGAGGGCGGCTGCGACCCCCGAACCCGGTACCAGGAAGGCAACGCCCAGGAAGGCAGCGGGTACGGCGCGCAAGGCGCTGGGCGCCCGGAAGTCCCCAGGCCCGAGCTGAGCCCCCGCCGCCGCCTCGACGCCGAGCTGGTACGGCGGGGTATGGCGGCGAGCCGGGCACAGGCCGCCGAGCTCGTCGCCGCCGGGCGCGTCAGCGTCGCCGGCGCCCCGGCGGACAAGGCGGCCCGTCTCGTCGCACCGGGAGAGGCGGTCACGGTGGCCGGGCCACCGGGGCGCTTCGTCGGGCGGGGAGGCGAGAAGCTGGATGCCGCCCTCTCCCGCTTCGGCATCGACGTCACCGGCCGGGCGGCGCTCGATGCCGGCGCGTCGACGGGCGGCTTCACCGACGCCCTGCTGCAGCGGGGCGCGGCGCGCGTCGTCGCCGTCGACGTCGGGCACGGCCAGCTCCACGAGCGCCTCCGTGCCGACCCGAGGGTCGACAGCCGGGAGGGGGTCAACGTGCGCCACGCCACGCCGGCGGCGCTCGGCGGGCCGTTTCGCGTCGTCGTCGCCGACCTGTCGTTCATCTCGCTGCGCACGGTGGCTCCCGCCCTCGTCGCCCTGACCGAGGCCGGCGGTGACCTCGTCGTCCTCGTGAAGCCGCAGTTCGAGGCGGGGCGCCGCGAGGCGTCACGGGGGCGGGGGGTCATCCGCGATCCCGCCGCCTGGCGGGACGCCCTCAGCGGCGTGGCATCGGCCATGACGTCACAGGGAGCGACCATGATGGAGGCGATGGTCTCCCCGATCCGCGGCGCCGGCGGCAACGTCGAGTTCGTCCTCCACCTCCGCCCCGGCGGTCCCGGCAGCCCCGGCGGCGACCCGGGAGCTCTTGTCGAGGCGGCCCTGGCCGAGGCGGGCGGGGCGGGCTGATGGCGGCGGTCGGCCTCGTCGCCCACGAGGAGCGCCCCGAGGCCGTCGCCATCCGGGAGCGTGCCGCCCGGTGGCTCGAGCGACAGGGCCAGGAGGCCCGCCGCCTCGACGTCACCGACCGCGCCGCCGGTGCCGAGCTCTCCGGCCTCGACCTGGTCGTGAGCCTGGGGGGCGACGGGACGATGCTGCGGGCGGTGCGCGTCGCCGCGCCTGCCGGCGTCCCCGTCCTAGGCGTCAACCTCGGCCACCTCGGCTACCTCACGACCCTCGAGCCGGCCGACCTCGAGGACGGCCTGCGGCGCTTCTTGGCCGGCGACCACACCCTCGACCGACGGACGACCCTCGAGGTCTGCCGGCGCCGACCGGGCGGTCTCGTCGACGGCGAGCGCCACTTCTGCCTCAACGACGTCGTCCTCCAGCGACCCGGCGGCGGCCACACCATCCGGGTGGAGGTCGCCGTCGACGGCCGCCCCTTCGTGGCGTTCGCCGCCGACGCCCTCATCGTCGCGACCCCGACCGGCTCGACGGCCTACAACCTCTCCGCCCGGGGGCCGATCGTGTCGCCCAGCGCCCGGGTGCAGATCGTCACGCCGGTGGCGCCGCACTCGCTGTTCGACCGGTCCCTCGTCCTCGATGCCGGCGAGCGCGTCACCGTGCGGGCGACCGACGGGCGGCCGGCAGACGTCGTCGTGGACGGGGTCCTCGTCGGGGGGCTCGGCGACGGGGAGGAGGTCGAGATACTCGCCGGCAAGGATGCCTGCCTGGTCACCTTCGAGGGCCGCGACTTCCCGGAGATCCTGCGGGCCAAGTTCGGCCTCGACCAACCGTAGGCGCCATGCTGCTCGAGCTGCGGGTGCGGGACCTGGGGGTCATCGACGACCAGACGGTCCTGCCCGGACCCGGCCTCACCGCCCTCACCGGCGAGACGGGGGCGGGCAAGACCCTCATCGTCGAAGCCCTCGGCCTGCTCGTCGGCGAGCGGCCCGACAGCCTCCTCGTGCGACCGGGGGCGGAGGAGGCCATGGTCGAGGGCCGCTTCGGGGCCGCTCCCGGCGAGGCGATCCTCGCCCGGGCCGTGTCCGCCGCCGGGCGTTCGCGCGCCTACGTCGACGGGCGGATGGCGAGCGCCGCCGCCCTCGCCGAGCTCGGCGCCACGCTGCTCGACCTGCACGGCCAGCACGCCTCCCAGTCGTTGCTCGCCCCGGCGGTCCAGCGTGCGGCCCTCGACGCCGCCGGCGGCGTGGAGCGCGGCCGCCTCGACGAGGCCCGCCGGCGGCTGCGCCAGCTCACCGGCCGGCAAGCCGAGCTCGGCGGGGATGCCCGTGCCCGGACCCACGAGGTGGACCTCCTGCGCTTCCAGCTCGCCGAGCTCGACGCCGCCGACCTGGCGGACCCCGAGGAGGACGACGCCCTCCGTGACGAGGAAGAGCGCCTCGGAGACGCAGTCGCCCTGCGCAGCGCGCTGGGGGCCGCCCACGACTGCCTCGCCGGCGACGGCGGCGCCCTCGACCGCGTCGGCTCGGCCGTGGCAGCCCTGACCGGCTCCCGGCCGCTCGCGGCGCTGCTCGAACGGCTCCGGGGCGTGGTCGCCGAGGTGGCCGACGGTGCCGACGAGGTCCGGGCGGCCGCCGAGGGCGTCGAGGAGGACCCGGAGCGCCTGGCGTGGGTGGGCGCCCGGCGCCACGCCCTGCGGGAGCTGCGGCGCAAGTACGGCGACACGCTGGCGGAGGTGATCGCCTACCGGGAGCACGCCCGCCGCCGGCTCGAGGAGCTCGAGTCTCACGACGCCACCGCCCGGGAGCTCCAAGCCGAGCGCGCCGCCATCGAGGAGGAGCTCGTCGCCGCCCAGACCGAGCTGGGCGCCGCCCGGAGGGCGGCGGCACCACCGTTCGGCGCAGCTGTCGAGGCCAGGCTGAAGCAGCTGGCGCTGCCGCGGGCGCGCTTCGAGGTGCACGTCGAGGGGACCGCCGGCGAGGACGTCACCTGGCTGCTCGGCGCCAACCCGGGGGAGCCCGCCCTGCCCCTCGCCAAGGTCGCGTCGGGCGGCGAGCTGGCCAGGACGATGCTGGCCGTCCGGCTCGTGCTCGGACAGGCCGGCGACCCCGAGGGGGCAGGCACCGAGAGGACGCTCGTCTTCGACGAGGTCGACGCCGGCATCGGCGGCGAGGCAGCCACGGCCGTGGGGCGCGCCCTGTCTGCGCTGGCCGACCACCACCAGGTCATCGTCGTCACCCACCTCGCCCAGGTCGCTGCCTTCGCCGACCACCACCTCGTGGTGTCCAAGGACGTCAAGGCCGCCCCCGCCGGGGAGCGCACCGTGGCCCGGGTCCGGGCCGTCGACGGGGCGGAGCGCGTCGCCGAGCTGTCCCGGATGCTGTCGGGGCGGCCCGCCAGTGCGACGGCCCGCTCCCACGCCGAGGAGCTCCTCCGCGAAGCGCGGCCGGTCCGCAGCCGGAAGGGGCGGGGACGGTAAGCTGACCAGGGTCTTGTTGTGAGCGACCGGTCCGAGCGAGGAGGAGGCCACTTGGCGAAGCACATCTTCGTCACCGGAGGTGTGGCCAGCTCCCTCGGCAAGGGTCTCGCTGCCTCCTCTCTCGGACGCCTCCTGAAGAGCCGTGGCCTCCGCGTCACGATCCAGAAGCTCGACCCCTACATCAACGTGGACCCCGGGACGCTCAACCCCTTCGAGCACGGGGAGGTCTTCGTCACCGATGACGGCGGCGAGACCGACCTCGACCTCGGGCACTACGAGCGGTTCATCGACGAGAGCCTGCACCGCGACTCCAACGCCACGACCGGCTCCATCTACCAGAGCGTGATCGCCAAGGAGCGTCGAGGAGACTTCCTCGGGCGCACCGTGCAGGTCATCCCGCACATCACCGACGAGATCAAGGACCGCATCCGCCGGCTGGCCGCCGAGGACACCGACGTGGTCATCACCGAGATCGGCGGCACCGTGGGCGACATCGAGATCCTGCCCTTCCTGGAGGCGATCCGGCAGCTGCGCAAGGACGTCGGGCGGGACAACGTGGCGTTCGTCCACGTGACCCTCGTGCCGTACCTCGGGCCGTCGGGCGAGCAGAAGACCAAGCCGACGCAGCACTCGGTCACCGAGCTGCGCAGCCGGGGCATCATCCCCGACGTCATCGTCTGCCGGTCGGACCGGTCGATCTCCGAGGGCCTCAAGCGCAAGATCTCCAACCTCTGCGACGTCCCGGTCGAGGCGGTCATCTCCTGCGTGGACGCCCCCAACCTCTACGAGATCCCCCTCGCCCTCCACGAGGAGGGACTCGACGACT
Source organism: Acidimicrobiaceae bacterium (assembly GCA_027320105.1). Classification (GTDB taxonomy): domain Bacteria; phylum Actinomycetota; class Acidimicrobiia; order Acidimicrobiales; family Palsa-688; genus JAKAQB01. The sequence goes on from DAHVMA010000107.1 coordinate 9,763, forward strand.
ACGTGTGCCGGCTGCTGCACTTCGACGAGACCGACCACGCTCTCGACCTGGTGTCGTGGGAGCGCCTCGTCGAGCGCATCGAGCGCTCGACACGCCCGGTCCGCATCGGGCTCATCGGAAAGTACGTCAACCTCCAGGACGCCTACCTCTCGGTCGTCGAGGCCCTGCGCCACGGCGGCTACCACCACGGCGCCGTGGTCGCCATCGACTGGATCCAGGCAGAGGAGGTCGAGGGGCTCCTGGCCGAGGGCCGGCTGCGGGACCTCGACGGCATCGTGATCCCCGGCGGCTTCGGGGAGCGGGGGATCGAGGGCAAGATCGCCGCCGCCGGCTACGCCCGGGAGCACGGGGTGCCCTGCCTCGGCCTGTGCCTCGGCCTGCAGGTCATGGTCATCGACTTCGCCCGCAACGTCGTGGGCCTCGAGGGGGCCAACTCCCGCGAGTTCGACCCGTCGTCGCCGCACCTGGTCATCGACTTGATGGACGAGCAGCGGGAGGTCGTCGAGAAGGGGGGCACCATGCGCCTCGGCGCCTACGTGGCCCGCCTCCAACCCAGCTCGCAGGTGGCGGCCGCCTACGGCACCGAGGTGGTGTCCGAGCGCCACCGGCACCGCTTCGAGGTCAACGTCCGCTACCGGGCCCGCCTCGAGGACGCCGGCCTCAGCTGCTCGGGCGTGTCGCCCGACGACCGCCTCGTCGAGTTCATCGAGTTGCCGGGCCATCCCTTCTGGGTCGGAACCCAGGCCCACCCCGAGTTCAAGAGCCGCCCCGATCGGGCCCACCCGCTCTTCCGAGAGCTCATCGGCGCCGCGCTGCAGCGGGCCGAGGGCAGGGCTCCCCGCCTCCTCGAGCTGGAGAAGCTCGAGAGGCCGGTCGCCTGAAGGTGGCGGGCACCGGCGGGTTCGTCTCCCGCGGCGAGGACCTGCTCTACGAGGGCAGCCTCATCACCGTCGCCCGGGGGCACTTCGCCGCGCCGGACGGCACGCCGTTCGACCGGGACGTCGTCCACCACCCCGGCGTCGTCGTCGTCGTGCCCCTCGTCGAGCCCGGCACCGCCCTCCTCGTCCGCCAGTACCGGGCCGCTGTCGGCGCAGCGCTGCTCGAGCTTCCCGCCGGCAAGCGTGACGTCGCCGGCGAGCCGACCGAGACCACCGCCCACCGCGAGCTCGTCGAGGAGGTCGGGCGCCGCGCCGGCCACCTGGAGCTGCTGGCGCGCTTCTACAGCTCGCCCGGCTACTGCGACGAGCTGGCCTGGCTGTACCTGGCCACCGACCTGACCGAGGTGGCCGACGACCGCCAGGGCGTCGAGGAGCAGGCCATGACGGTCCACGAGGTGGCCCTCGCCGACGTGGAGCGGATGATCGCGGCCGGCGATCTGCTCGACGCGAAGACGATCGTCGGCCTCACCCTCGCCCGGGCGCGCCTCGCGTAGCCGTTCCACACCGTACCGTGGCGCCCGTGACGTCACCGCCGGCGCCCCGGCGGCGCCTCCACCCCCAGATGCTGATAGCCGTCGCCCTCGTCGCGATCGCCGTGTGGGGCCTGCGCCACTCGATCGGGATGCTGACCGTCTGGGAGCTGGTGGTCATCATCCCGTCGATCATCCTCCACGAGATCTCCCACGGCGTCGTGGCCCTGGCCTGCGGGGACGACACCGCCAAGCGGGCCGGTCGGCTCACCCTGAACCCGATCAAGCACATCGACCCGATCGGCAGCCTCGTGCTGCCCGCCGTCCTGGCCCTGACGGGCCTGGGGCTGTTCGGCTACGCCAAGCCGGTGCCGGTGAACCCCCGCAAGTTCCGCCATCCCCGCAACGACTCCATCCTGGTCGGCCTCGCCGGCATCACCACCAACCTGGCGCTGGCCGGCGTGTCGATCCTCGTGCTGCGGGCCATCACCTCTCCCGCCGGTCGCCGCCAGCTGCTGTACACGCCGCTCGGCGCCATGTCCCTGCCGGTCGAGTTGCTGTTCCTGCTCGGCATCATCAACGTCGTGCTGGCCGTGTTCAACCTCCTGCCCATCCCGCCCCTCGACGGCTCCGTCCTCGTCGAGCGGCTGCTGCCCTCCTCCGCCCTCCCGGCGTGGTGGCAGGTCCGCCGCTACGCCATGCTGGTCCTGCTCGTGCTCGTCTTGTGGGACCCGCACGGCTTCCTCGGCCAGGTGCTCGCCCCGGCGGAGAACGCCTGGGCCCACATCCTCTCGGCGTGAGCGCTCAGCGGGGCGGGAGCAGGCCGACGGCCTCCTTGGCCCGCGCCAGGGTCGCGGCGGCGACGGGCTGGGCCCGCTCGGCTCCGGCGCGCAGGACCTTGTCGACCGTCGCCGGGTCGGCGCCGAGCTCGCGGTAGCGCGCCTGTATGGGGCGCAGCAGCTCCGTCACCGCCTCGGCGGTCGCCGCCTTCAGGTCCCCGTAGCGACCGTAGTCGCGGGCCACGTCGGCGGGCTCGCGGCCCGTCGCGCCGGCCAGGATCTGCAGCAGGTTGGACACCCCCGGCTTGGCGTCCGGGTCGAAGCGGACGGCGTCGGCCCCGCCGTCGGTGTCGGTGACAGCCCGGCGGATCTTGCGCCCGATCACGGTGGGCTCGTCGAAGAGGCCGATCATGCCCTGGTCGCTCTCGGCTGACTTGGACATCTTGGCGGTGGGGTCCTGCAGGTCCATGATCCGCGCCCCCCGTCCGGCCGGCGGGATCACCGCCTCGGGGACGACGAACACATCCCCGTAGCGCCCGTTGAACCGCTCGGCCACGTCCCGAGTGAGCTCGAGGTGCTGGCGCTGGTCGTCGCCGATGGGCACGTGCGTCGTCCCGTACAGGAGGATGTCGGCCGCCATCAGGGTCGGGTAGGTGAACAGCCCGACTCGGGCGGCCTCCTCACCCCCCTTGACGGCCTTGTCCTTGAACTGCGTCATGCGCCGCAGCTCACCCATGCTCGCCGTGCACTCGAGCAGCCATGCCAGCTGCGGGTGCTCTGGCACGTGGCTCTGCACGAACAGGGTGCAGGCCTCCGGGTCGAGCCCGGTGGCGAGCAGCAGGGTGGCCATCGCCCGCGTCTCGTCGCGCAGCTCCGCCGGGTCGCGGGGGACGGTCAGGGCGTGCAGGTCGACGACGCAGTAGTACGACTCCCCGGCGCGCTGATCCTCGACCCAGTAGCGCAACGCACCCAAGTAGTTCCCGAGGTGGACGCCGCCGGTGGGCTGGATGCCCGAGAAGATCCTGGCCATCCCGCAATCGTAGGGGGCGGCACACCTACGCTGGACCGGTGCCCTACACGGTCAGCACCCCCGTCTTCGAGGGCCCCTTCGACCTGCTGCTCCAGCTGATCACCCGGGAGCAGGTCGACCTGTGGGAGGTGTCCCTGTCGGCCATCGTCGACGGCTACGTCGCGACGCTCGAGTCCATCCAGGCCGGCCTCGACCTGGAGACGGCGACGGAGTTCTTGCTGATCGCCGCCGTCCTGCTCGAGATCAAGACCCGCCGCCTCCTGCCCGGCCCCGACGACGTCGAGCTCGACGAGGAGCTCGCGCTGTGGGAGGAGCGGGACCTGCTCCTCGCCCGCCTGCTCGAGTGCAAGACCTTCAAGGACGCCGCCGGCGCCCTCACGCGGATGATGGACAACGCCGGCCGGTCGTACGCGCGGACCGCCGGGCTGGAGGAGCGCTTCGCCGGCCTCGCCCCCGACCCTCTCGAGGGCGTGACCGCCGAGCGGCTGCGCGACGCCCTGCAGCTCGCCCTCACGCCCCGGCCCCGACCCCGAGTCGACCTCGACCACGTGGCGCCAGTCCGGGTCAGCGTCGCCGACGCCGTAGCCGAGCTGGTGGAGGAGTTGCCCAGGGTGGGGAGGATCACGTTCGGCAGGCTGACCGCGGCGCTCGGCGAGCGCCTGGAGGTGATCGTCCGGTTCCTCGCCGTGCTCGAGCTGTGCAAGCAGGGCCGGTTGGAGATCGAGCAGGCAGGCAACTTCGCCGACCTGCACCTGCGCTGGATCGGCGGCGGTGGTGACGGCGGCGCCGGCCCCGACCTCGCGCTCGAGGAGTACGCCGGCTGATGGCCAGCGAGAGCCAGCGGGCCATCGAAGCGATCCTCATGGTCGCCGACCACCCCATCGAGGCGGGCCTCCTCGCCCAGGTGCTCGAGGTCTCCCCCTCCCGGGTGGAGGAGCTGTGCGCCGAGCTGCGGGCCTCCTACGAAGCCGACGACCGGGGCTTCTCGATCGTGAGGGTCGCCGGCGGCTACCGCTACCAGTCGCACCCCGACCTCGCCCCCTACGTCGAGCGGTTCGTCCTCGAGGGCCGCCACGCCCGCCTGTCCGCCGCCGCCCTCGAGACCCTTGCCATCGTCGCCTACAAGCAGCCCATCTCCCGAGCGCAGGTGTCGGCCATCCGGGGCGTCAGCGCCGACGGCGTCCTGCGCACCCTGGAGCAGCGCGGGTACGTCGCCGAGGTGGGTCGCGACCCCGGCCCCGGCCAGGCCGTCCTCTACGGCACCACCGGAGCGCTGCTCGAGCGCCTCGGCCTGGACTCCCTCGCGCAGCTGCCCCCCCTCGGCCAGTTCGTGCCCGGCCCGGAGGTGGTTGAGGCCCTCGAGCGCGGGCTGCGTGCCGATGCCGCCGCCCGGCCGGGGGGCAGCGCGGATCCGGCAGCTGGAGGGGACGCTCTTTCGGCAGGACCCCTCGACGACAGCGACGGATGAACAGCGCAGGTGAGGGAGTCCGGCTCCAGAAGCTCCTCGCCCAAGCCGGCGTCGGCAGCCGCCGCGTCAGCGAAGGCCTGATCGCCGACGGCCGGGTCACCGTCAACGGCCAGGTCGCCGACCTCGGCCGCCGCGTCGACCCCGACAGCGACCGGGTAGCGCTCGACGGCGTCCCCGTCTCCGTTCGCCCCGGCCTCGTCCACTACCTGCTCAACAAGCCCGCCGGCGTCGTGACGACCGCCTCGGACCCCGAAGGACGGCCCACCGTCGTGGATCTCGTCCCCGCCGAACCCCGGGTGCACCCTGTCGGTCGCCTCGACGCCGACACCGAGGGCCTCCTGCTGCTCACCAACGACGGCGAGCTCACCCACCGCCTCACCCACCCCCGCTTCGGGGTCGACAAGGAGTACCTCGCCCACGTCGACGGCGGCGCCCTGCGACCGGCCGAGCTGCGCCGCCTCCGGGAGGGCGTCGTGCTCGACGACGGCCTCACAGCGCCGGCACGCGTCGCCCAGCCCCAACCCGGGATGCTCCGCATCACCATCCACGAGGGGCGCAACCGCCAGGTGCGCCGGATGTGCTCGGCGGTCGGCCACCCCGTCCTCCGCCTGGTGCGGGTCCGCATCGGCCCGCTCCGGGACCCGACCCTGGCGCCGGGCCGGTGGCGCCTGCTCACGACCGCCGAGGTACGTCGCCTGGAGGTGGCCGCCGCCGCCGACCCCGGTCCCGGGCCCGCTGCGGGGGCGGCCGGGGCCGGCGGGAGCCGAGCCAGCCGGGAGTAACCTGACCCGCCGTGCCGATCCACCGCCGACGCCGGTGAACCCCACAGCTCGCCGCGCCCAGGTCATCGGGACGGGACTGATCGGTGCGTCGGTGGGGGCGGCTCTGCGGGCGCGGGGCTGGCACGTCACCGGCAGCGACCTCGACCCCAACCGGACCGAGCGCGCCGTCACCCTCGGCCTCCTCGACACCGCCGGCGACGACCCGCAGGCGGCCATCACCTTCGTCGCCACGCCGGCGGGCGAGGTGGTCGGCGTGGCCCGCCGGGCGCTCGCCGGCGACAGCGTCGTCACCGACGTCGCCGGCATCAAGGGCCAGATAGCCGGCGCACTACCCGAGCCGCTGTTCGTCGGCGGCCATCCCATGGCCGGCTCGGAGCAGCAGGGTCTCGACGGCGCCGACCCCGACCTGTTCCAAGGGGCGACCTGGGTGCTCACGCCGACCGCCACCACCTCACCGGATGCCTACGCGCTCGTGCAGTCCGTGGCGGCGAGCCTCGGCGCCCTGGTCGTCGCCGTCCCCCCGGACCGCCACGACCAGCTCGTCGCGCTCGTCTCCCACGTACCCCACCTGACCGCCGCCACCCTCATGAACCTCGCAGCCGACTCCGCTCTCGAGCACGGAACCCTGCTGCGGATGGCGGCTGGTGGGTTCCGCGACATGACCCGCGTCGCCGCAGGCGACCCGGGCATCTGGCCCGACGTGTGCCGCGACAACCGCGAGGCGATCGTCTCGGCCCTCGACGCGCTCATCGACGCCCTCTCCGACATCCGCGGCACCGTCGCCGCTGCCGACCGCGACTCACTCCTCAAGCACCTCGAGCGTGCCAGCGAAGCCCGCCGCAACCTCCCGGTCGGGGCGCCGGCACCGCGTGAGAGCGTCGAGGTGCGCGTCCCGGTGCCCGACCGCCCCGCCGTGCTCGCCGAGGTGACCACCCTCCTCGCCGAGGTCGGGGTCAACATCTTCGACATCGAGATCGCCCACTCGGCCGAGGGCGGTGGCGTGCTCGTCCTCGTCGTCTCGGCGGCGGCAGTCCCGCTCGCCCGGGAGGTCCTCACCGGGCGGGGCTACCGGCTGTCGGTGAAGAGGATGGAAGGGTGAGCGAGCTGACCGTCGCCCCGGCCGCCAGCGGGCTCGGCGGCCGGATCCTCGTTCCCGGCGACAAGTCGGTGTCGCACCGGGTGTTGCTGCTCGCCGCGCTCGCCACCGGCACCTCGACGCTGCGTGGGCTGTCCACAGGGCTCGATGTGCGCCACACCGCCCGGGCCATCGCCGCCTTCGGTGCCGGCGTCTCCTCCTCCGACGGCGGCCGAAGCGCAGTGATCCGTGGCGGCCCGGACCGGCTCCACGAGCCGCAGGACGTGGTGGACGTCGGCAACTCGGGTACGGGCATCCGGCTCCTGGCGGGCTGGGCCGCCGCCCGACCGGGGCTCACCGTGCTCCGGGGGGACGCCTCGGTCGCCCGCCGCCCGATGGGAAGGGTCGCCCAGCCCCTCCGGGAGATGGGCGCCCACGTCGACGGGCGCCACGACGGTGGCTACCCGCCGCTCGTGGTACGGGGAGGCGGGCTCGTCGGGATCGACCACGAGCCGGCGGTGGCCAGCGCCCAGGTGAAGTCGGCCGTGCTCCTCGCCGGGCTGGCCGCCGAAGGTGACACCACCGTGCGAGAACCGGTCCCCACCCGACGGCACACCGAGGAGCTGCTGGAGCGCTTCGGCGCCGAAGTCGAGTACGGGAGCGGCTGGGCGGTCGTCCGGCGAAGCGAGCTGCGGCCGGCGGACGTGGCGGTGCCGGCAGACCCGTCCCACGCCGCCTTTTGGGCGGTGGCCGCCTCCGTCGTACCCGGCAGCGACATCGTGGTCGAGCGCGTGTACCTCGGCCCGGGCAGGGCAGGCTTCGTCGACGTCCTGCGCAGGATGGGGGCGGATATCACCGTCGAGGACCCCGACCCCGCCGAGCGAACGGCCACCCTACGGGTCCGCTGGGCGGCCCTCCACGGTACCGATGTGGGGGGGGCGGAGGTCCCCGATGTCATCGACGAGGTCCCGGTCCTGGCGGTGGCGGCGGCGTTCGCCGAGGGGAGAACGACGTTCGGGGATGCCGGTGAGCTCCGGGTGAAGGAGAGCGACCGGATAGCAACGACCGTCGCCGCCCTCCGGGCCCTCGGCGCGACCGCCGAGGAGCGACCCGATGGACTCGTCGTGGACGGCGCCGGCGGGGAGCGGACAGGCGGGGGATCCCCCGGCGGCCGGCTCCCAGGCGGCCGGGTGGACGCCGCCGGGGACCACCGCATCGCCATGGCTGCCGCCGTCGCCGGCCTCGCCTGCGCCGGCGGGGCCACGATCACCGGCTGGGAGGCCGTCGCCACCAGCTACCCGGGGTTCGAGGAGGACCTCCAGCGGTGCAGGTCGTAGCGATCGACGGGCCGGGCTCGGGGAGGACCTGAAGCGGTGCGGGTCGTAGCGATCGACGGGCCGGCCGGCTCAGGGAAGTCCACCGTCGCCCGGGCCGTGGCAGCGCGGCTCCGCCTCGACTACCTGGACACGGGCGCCATGTACCGTGCGGTGACCTTCGCCGCCATCCGGCGCGGCATCGACCCCGAAGACGCCGCGCTCGTAGCCGAGCTGGCCCGGGAGATCACCCTCGAGGTGGCCGACCAGGTGATGGTCGACGGCGTCGACGCCACCATCGAGATCCGCAGCCCGGAGGTGACCCGCGCCGTGAGCACTGTGGCCGCCAACCCCGACGTCCGCAAGGAGCTCGTCGCCAGGCAGCGGGAGTGGGCCCGGGCTCACGGTGGTGGGGTCATCGAAGGCCGCGACATCGGCAGCGTCGTGTTCCCCGAGGCGCCGGTGAAGGTCTACCTCACCGCCGACGACAGCGAGCGGGCGCTGCGCCGCAGCCGCGAGATGATCGACCTCCGCTACGACCAGGTCGCGGCCGACATCGCCCGGCGGGACCACGCCGACTCGACCCGTGACGTCTCGCCGCTCGGCGTCGCGCCAGACGCCGTTCGCATCGACACCACCCTCAGCACGGTGGACGACATCGTGCAGCAGGTGCTCGACCTCGTGGCGGAACAGGAGCCATGAGCGAGCGGGGCGGCGGAGGTGAGGACATGGGCCAGCCGGTAGGTGGGAGCGGGGGTGGGGGTGGAGGTGGGGGCAGGACCGGGCCGGTCGGGGGCAGCCCCTCCGCCCGCGCCCTCGCCTGGTACGGCTTCGCCCGGGGTGTCGTCGAGCTGTTCGCCCGGGTCGTGTGGCGCGTCCGGGTCCGTGGCCGGGAGAACGTGCCCCGACACGGGCCGTTCGTGCTCGCACCCGTGCACCGCTCCTACGTGGACACGCTCGTGGCCGGATGCGTCGTGCGGCGACGCATCCGCTTCATGGGCAAGGAGGAGCTGTGGGGGTACCGGTGGTCGGCGCGGCTGTTCAGCTCCCTCGGCGGATTCCCGGTGCGCCGCGGTGCTCCCGACCGCGAGGCGTTGCACATCTGCGAGCAGGCGCTGCGCGCCGGCGAGCCGGTCGTGCTCTACCCCGAGGGCACCCGCCAGTCCGGGCCGGTCGTGCAACCGCTCTTCGAGGGCGCCGTGTTCGTCGCCGCCCGGGCCGGCGTGCCGATCGTTCCTGTGGGCATCGGTGGCAGCGAGTGGGCCATGCCCAAGGGGGCCCGCGGCATACGGCCCATGCGGATCTGCGCTGTCGTCGGCCGGCCGATCCGCCCCCCGGCCCGCTCCGAGTCCGGGCGCGTCTCCCGCAAGGCCGTCGCCGAGCTGACCGGCCGTCTCCACGATGAGCTCCAGCGGCTGTTCGATGAGGCGTTGCGAGACGCCGGACGCGCCAGCGGGGCGGAGGGCGGCGGGTCTGCTGGCGGCGGGCCGGGGCGGCGGGCGGAGGGCGGGTCTGCTGGCGGCGGGGCGGAGGGCGGCGGCGGGGCGGACGGCGGTCGCGGACCGGCGTGAGCACCGCCACTCCTGGGCCCGCCTCGGCCGAGAGCACGGTTGCTGCTCCACCTGGAGGCCGCCACAGTGGGGCATCCCCCGGATGCCTCTTCGACCGGATCGTGGCCGGCGACGTCGCCGCCCACGTGGTGCTCGACGAGCCGGCGGTCGTCGCCTTCCTCGACCACCGACCCGTCTTCCCCGGGCACGCCCTCGTCGTCCCGAGGGAGCACTACCAGTTCATCGCCGAGCTGCCTGATGAACTGCTCGGCAGGCTCGCGGGCGCAGCCCGGCGGGTCGCCACCGCCCAGCGAGCAGCTCTCGGCAACCCCGGTACCTGGATCGCGCTCAACGACGTCGTGAGCCAGAGCGTCCCCCACGTGCACTTCCACGTGGTACCCCGGCGTCCCAAAGACGGGCTCCGGGGATTCTTCTGGCCGCGCAGCAGGTACCCCGACGAGGCCGAGGCGGCGTCGATCGCCGAAGCGATCCGAACAGCGTTGGTCGCCGGCGAGGGAGGTGAGACGAGCCATGAGGGCTGACCGGTCGGCGGGGCCACCCGTCGCGTCGGAGCACCACTGCCAATCCGGCCGCGTTCCGCCGGCGCGGCAGTGAGCACGGCCCCATCGCTCGCCGGCTCCGACTCGGAGCCGGGGGGCCGGTCGCGAGCCCTCGTCGGCGCCGGCCTGGTGTTCGCCGCCTTCAACCTGCGCGCCACGATCGCGGCGGTCGCTCCAGTGCTCACCCAGCTCCAGCGGAGCGACGGACTGTCGTCGGCCGGGGCTGGCGTGCTCACGTCGGTCCCGATCGTGTGCTTCGGCGCCTTCGCCCTGGTGACACCCGCGCTCCTCCGGCGGACCAGCGCCCACCGGCTGCTCTGGCTCGCCGTCGCAGGTGTCGCAGCGGGAACCGTCCTGCGGTCGCTCCCCGGCTTGGCCGCACTCTTCTCAGGTACGTTCCTCTTTGGCGCTGCCATCGGAGTCGGCAACGTCGTCGTGCCGGCGCTTGTGAAACGGGAGTTCCCGCGCCAGGTCGCGCTCCTCACCGGCCTGTACGCGATGGCACTCTCGGCCGGCGCCGCCCTGGCCGCTGGCGTCACCGTGCCGATCGAGCACCTCGCCGGAGTTTCGTGGCGGCTGGCGCTGCTCTGCTGGGCGGGGCCCGCCGTGCTCGCCTTGGCCTTGTGGTCACCGAGCGGCGGGGCGCAGCGCGAGCGCGGCGGGCGTGGCGGAGCCCGGTCGGCGGGCGGCGGGGGGCGGCGGCAGGGAGTGGACCCACACGCCGCCCCCCTGTACCGCAGCGGGCTGGCGTGGGCGGTGACAGCCGTCATGGGGCTGCAATCCCTGAGCTTCTACGCGCTGTTCTCCTTCGTACCAACACTGCTGGAGAGCGCCGGCATGGGCTCCACGACGGCGGGGGCACTGCTTGCTGTCTCCCAGATCGCCAGCCTTCTTGCCGCCTTCGTCACCCCGACGCTGGCGCGGCGGCTGCGGCGGAGCTGGCTGGCCGTTGCCGCCGCCGTCGGGCTCAACGCCGTGGCACTCGGCGGCCTCGCCGCCCACCCGCACGGCACAGGGCCGGTCCTGGTCTGGATGCTCGCCATGGGAGCGGGGCAGGGATCGATCCTCAGCCAGGCTCTCGGGTTCATCGTGCTGCGAGCACCGAACCCGGATCAGGCAGCGAATCTCTCGACCATGGCACAGGGTGCCGGCTACCTCGTCGCCGCCACCGGGCCGTTCGCCGTCGGCGCCCTCCACCAGCTCACCCGTGGATGGGGTATCCCTCTCGCCGCGCTCGGCGGAGCGCTGGTCGTGGAGCTCGCCGCCGGCATCGTCGCCGCCGGCGACCGCCACGTGCCGCCCGCCAATCCGTAGGGGGCCGCCGCGGCCCGCCCGCTAGCGTTCGGGCCGTGCTGCTGCGCATGTCCACGCTCTTCATCCGCACCCTGCGCGAGGACCCGGTGGACGCCGAGCTCCCGAGCCACAAGCTGCTCGTCCGAGCCGGCTACGTCCGGCGGCTCGGGCCCGGCATCCACTCCTGGCTGCCGCTGGGCATGATCGTGCTGCGCAACGTCGAACGGGTCGTCCGCGAGGAGATGCTCGCCATCGGCGCACAAGAGGTGCTCTTCCCTGCGCTCATCCCCCGGGAGTACTTCGAGCGCAGCGGTCGCTGGCAGGACTACGGCGACAACATCTTCCGGCTGCGGGACCGGCGCGACGGCGACTACCTCCTGGCACCCACCCACGAAGAGCTCTTCACCCTGCTCGTGAAGTCCGAGTACTCCTCCTATCGAGACCTGCCGCTGTCACTGTTCCAGGTCCAGACCAAGTACCGGGACGAGGCGCGGCCGCGTGCCGGCGTCCTGCGAAGCCGGGAGTTCGTGATGAAGGACTCCTACTCGTTCGACGTCGACGACGAAGGGCTCGACCGCTCCTACCAGGCGCACCGCAGGGCGTACCAGCGCATCTTCGACCGGCTCGGGTTCGACTACCGGATCGTCTTCGCCGTGTCTGGCGCGATGGGAGGGTCCGCTTCGGAGGAGTTCATCGCGCCGACCCCGTCGGGCGAAGACACGTTCGTGCAGTGCGACACCTGCGACTACGCCGCCAACGCCGAAGCGGTCGAGATCGCACCGCCCGAACGCCCCGCTCCGGGCGGCGGCCCCATCCCGGCCACGGAGGTACTCGACACGCCCGACACGCCGACGATCGCGTCGCTGGTCGACCGGCTGAACGCCATGGGGTTGGGCCGTAGCTGGACGGCTGCCGACACGTTGAAGAACCTCGTCGTGAAGACCCGCGCCCCCGGCGCCGGCCACTGGGAGCTCCTCGTCGTCGGCGTGCCGGGCGACCGCGACGTGGACATGAAGCGCCTCGGTGGCCAGCTCGAGCCCACGCAGGTGGCGCCGGCCGGGCCGGAGGACCTTGCCAACCACCCCGGGCTCGTCAAGGGCTACATCGGACCGCAACAGCTCGCCGCGCTCGGTATCCACTTCCTCGTCGACCCCCTCGTCACCGAGGGCTCGGCGTGGGTGACTGGAGCCAACGAGGCGGACAGGCACGCCATCAACGTGGTGCGGGGAAGGGACTTCCAGCCTGCCGGCGAGATCGGTGCCGTCGAGGTCCGCGACGGCGACCGTTGCCCCCGCTGCGGGCATCAACTGGAGGTTTCCCGGGGAATCGAGCTCGGCCACGTGTTCCAACTCGGGCGCAAGTACGCCGAGGTGTTCGGCCTCGAGGTGACCGGCCCCGACGGCAAACCCGTCACCGTGACCATGGGATCGTACGGCGTCGGCATCACCCGGGCGGTCGCCGCCCTGGCCGAGCAGACGCTCGACGACCTCGGCCTGCGGTGGCCACGCGAGGTGGCACCCGCCGAGGTGCACCTGATCGCCACCGGAAAGGGCGAGCAACCCTTCGATGTCGCCGAGGAGCTCGCCGGCAAGCTCGTCAGCCGAGGGGTACGGGTGCTCTACGACGACCGGCGTGGCACCTCGCCTGGGGTGAAGTTCGGCGATGCGGAACTGCTCGGTGTCCCCCTCATCGTCACCGTGGGGCGGGGGCTGGCTCAGGGCGTGGTGGAGGTCCGGGACCGCTGGACCGACGAGCGGGCGGAGGTAACCCTCGGAGAGGCACCCGAGGAGATCGTCCGGAGATCCGCCGGACAGCGGTAGCGCCGGCGGCGCCTCGGGCCGGCGGCGCCTCGGGCCGGCGGCCTCTCGGGCCGGCGGCGCCTCGGGCCGGCGGCGGCAACCCCCTGGCAGGGTCTCTTCGTCGTGTCGGCTTCACCTCGGTCCAGCAGGTCTCGCGTCACCTGACCGGCACGGTGCGCCTCCCCGATCCGACCTGATCACGTCACCGTCACCGCTGCTCGCTCATGCGCCAGCGCTTCCCGGATCTCCGCCACGACTCGGCGGCCGTCGTGGACGATGTCGGTCCAGGTGTAGACCAATACGATGCGCCCCTCCAGGCGAAGTCGGTTGCGACGGCGCTCGTCGGCGGTCTTCTGTTCGGGCGATGCGTGGAAGGCGTACCCGTCGAGCTCGACGAACACCGTGCGGCCCAACTGCGCATCGATCCGGTAGCACCCTGCCGGTCCTGCCGCCACCTGGGTCACGACGGGCGCGAGACGTGCCCATGCACAGAGGCGCAAGAAGCGGCTCTCGAGAACGCTCTCCGGCGGCTTGCCGCCGAACCCGCGCCGGTCAAGCGTCTCACGTAGGGCCGCCGGTCCACGCCGGCCCGGGCGGGCCGAGCGGTCGATCTCGGCGAACAGACCCTCGACAGAGACGAGCCTTGACACGATCGCTCGATCGACGGGCTCGTCGAGGTCCGCGGGATCGAGGTCGACGGCCAGGTCGACGATGGTCCGGAGGGGATCGGTGCATGGCAGGCCCCACCGGGTCGATACGCGGTCCACCGGCAAGCTGGGCCGGCGCACGACAGCCCCGGGAGCGCGCGTCGGACCGTCACGTGGGACGGTGATGACGGGACGAGATGGTGCGGCCGCCAGCCCCCAGAGCCATGCAGCGGAGGCGTGAGAAGCGACCGCCTCGGGACCCCCCGCCAGGATGGCGATCCAGAGAGCCTGCGGAGGGCTGAGCGGCGCGGCACCCGCACGCACGACCTTGCGTCCCACCGCCTCCCACTCGCCACTGCGCAGCCGAGCGCGAACCTGACCGGCCGTGACTCCGAGGCGGACGAGTTGATGCCTGCCGGCGACGCCATGCTGCCGGCGGAAGAGATCACGAACCTCTCTCAGAAGTATCCTAGCCATTTCCATAGTATGTCATAGCTTCTCGCCTCGGTGAAGTCGATGCTCGGTGTCAACGGCGCCCGGGTGGACGCGAACCAGGTCCGAGATGGAGGCGCATCACATCACCAGCTCGGTGCATCCAGTGCACCCCGGGGGGTTGAGGAGCGGTTTCTGACCGCTGTGCACCGACCTATGGCCACACTCACCGAGGAACCGGCGCAGCGTGCCCCCACTTGGCTATTGACACGGCTCGACACACAAGAACGCCACCCACGCTCCGGTGCGGCCGATCTTCAGCCAGCCTCGAACCCAGCAGCACCTTCAGAAGGGTGTCTCGTATAGTCGCCGTGGCGATGCTCGTCCTTGGTAGCGCCTGCCCGGGGCCGCGGCGTCGGGGCGACCGCGCGCCCGACCGCGCGCCCGGCCCTGCGCCCGACCGACACCAACACCCACCAGCCGGCGACGATGCTGCCGGCCGACAACAGCCCCGGGCTGTAGAGGATCCCGAGCCGTCGTTTGCCACCCGGATGGGACCGAGCCAAGCGCGAACTGTGCCGAGCCAGGCACGACGCCGGCCGGCCACGCGGGAGGACGCCCAGCCACGCGGGAAGGATGCTCACTGGGCCGGACGACGCCTCGCGAGAGAAAGACGTCCCAGCTCGGTGCATCCACTGCACCTCGGGGGATCCGGGAGCGGTAACGGTCCGCTGTGCACCGACCTTCTGGCGACGCGGCCAGCCCGGCCAGCCCGGCGAGCACGCCGGTCAAGCTCCGGTCAGGCTCCGGTCAGGCTCCGGCCAGCACCAGCTAGCCCTCCCAGCTCCGCCAGTGCCGCCAGCGCCGCCAGCGCCTCCGCCGCGTCAACGTCCCGGTCCTCGAGTGCCTCCGCACCGGCCGCCGGATCACCCCCGGGTGCGAGCATGGCGACAGCAGCGACGGTCGCCACGGCTCGCAACAGCTCCCGCAGCTCTGGGGGCGGGCCGAAGTACTGATCCTCGTCAATGGCGTGAACCTCCTCGACCCCGCCGGCGGGGGAGAGGCGCGCGACGACAGCGCGGACGAGCTCCTCCGGTGCGGAGGCGCCGGCGATGACGCCGACCACACCAGCGAGGTCGTCGGGCAGCTCCTCGGGGCCGTTGACCCGCAAGGTGCGTGGGCAGCCGGCGGCGATCGCCGTGCGCTCGAGGGCGAGCGTGTTTGAGGAGTTGGCGGAGCCGATCACGACGACTTCGTCACATCGGGGCGCGATCGCCTTCAGAGCGGTCTGGCGGTTGGTGGTGGCGAAGCAGAGGTCGGAGTGGCCGGGGACCCAGATGTCCGGCCACCGCTGCTGCGCGTGATCGAGCAGGGCCTTCCACTCGTCCAGCGCGAGGGTGGTCTGGGCCAGGAAGGCGACTGGGCCTTCGGGGTCGGGCAGGGCGTCGATCTCCTCAGCTGACTCCACGCGGTGGATGGCGCCGGGCGCGACCGCCATCGTCCCGATCGCCTCCTGGTGGCCTTCGTGGCCGACGTAGACGATCGTGTAGCCCTTGCCGGCGCGGACTTTGACCTCGTGGTGCACCTTCTTCACGAGAGGGCACACGGCGTTGACGACCGCACCGCCGGCGTCGCGGGCGGCAGCGACTACCTGAGGAGGCGATCCGTGGGCCGAGAGCATGAGGGGCGCACCCGGCGGGACATCCTGGACGTCCTCGACGAAGACGACGCCGAGAGCCCGGAAGCGTTCGACGACGACCTGGTTGTGAACGATCTCGTGGTAGCAGTACACGGGCGGCTCGAAGACCCGAACCATCCAAGCCAGCGCCTTGATGGCCATCTCCACCCCGGCGCAGAAGCCCCGTGGGGAGGCGAGTAGGACCTGGTCCACTTCCACCGCCCAAGGGTACCTACCGCCCGACCGCACCCCGACCGCACCCCCGGACCCCCTCCCCCGACGCCCACCGCCGGCCTCCCGCCCGATCAGCCCCTATCCTGGTATGGCCATGTCCTTCCCGCGCGTGGTGGCGGTCACCCCCGGGTCGCCCGCCGCCCGGGCCGGTCTCCAACCAGGCGACGAGATCCTCGCCCTGGACGGCCAGCTCCCCCGAGACATCATCCAGTACCACCTGCTCGCCGACCGTGACGTGCTCGAGGTGGAGCTACGCCGCGGCAACCTGGAGCTCACCGCCACCGTGGTGCGCGACGCCGGCGCTCCCCTCGGTCTGGAAGTCGACGCGGCGCTGTTCGATCGGGTCAGGACCTGCGACAACCACTGCGAGTTCTGCTTCATCCACCAGCTCCCGAAGGGACTGCGCAAGAGCCTCTACACCCGCGACGACGACTACCGGTTGTCCTTCCTGTACGGCAACTTCACCACCCTCACCCGCTTCACGGAGGCAGACCTCGAGCGGGTCGTCACCGAGGGGCTGTCACCGCTCTGGGTCTCGATCCACGCCACCGACCCGGACGTGCGGGCTCGGATGCTCCGCAACCGGCGAGGCGCGACGAGCCTGCGGTGGCTGCGGGCGCTGCTCGACCACGGCATCGAGGTCCACGGGCAGGTCGTGGTCTGCCCCGGCGTGAACGACGGGCCCATCCTCGCCGACACCCTCACCGGTGTGCTCGATCGCTTCCCGGAGCTCGCCAGCGCAGCGTGCGTGCCGCTCGGCGTGAGCCGGTTCAACACCAGCCCGGCGTTGCGGCCCCACACCTCTGGCGAGGCAGCCCGGGTGGTGGCGACGGTGGAGCGCTGGCAGGAGATCTTCGACCAGGCCCTGGGTCGATCGCTCGTGTACGCCTCCGACGAGTACTACCTCCTGGCCGAGCGGGAGCCACCCCCACTGGAGCACTACGGGGAGGTCGCCCAGCACGACAACGGCGTCGGCATGCTGCGGGCCTTCGAGGCCCGCTTCGGGGGGCGGGCAGCTGCACCGCAAGGCGGTCCGAGCGGCTTTTTCCATTCGGTCGACGGCGCGCCCGCCACCGGCTACCGGGCTGCTCGTACTGTCGGCGCGGTGACGCTCCGGCCCCGCCCGACGGCCCCGGTCACGGTCATCACGGGCCGCTACGCCGCCCCGTGGATCGACCGCCTCGCCCGCGGCCTACGGCCGGACACGGAGGTCGTTGCCGTCGACAACGCGTACTTCGGCGGCAACATCGCCGTCGCCGGGCTCCTCACCGGGGACGACGTCGCCCGCACCCTCGCAGGCCTGCCGTCCGGCCGCCGCTACCTGCTCCCCGACGCGTGCCTCTCGGGCGGCAGGTTCCTCGATGGAGCCGCTCTGGGGGATCTGCCCCGGCCGGTCGAGGTCGTCGCCGCCGACGGCGCCGCACTCCGCAAGGCGTTGCTGGCCGGCAACATCGCCTCCGTCGCGTGAACGCAGGCGCCGCCGATGTGGCGGTACAGGGGGCCGGCCGGCCCACCGTGGCCGTCGTAGGCAGGCCAAACGTCGGGAAGTCGACGCTGGTCAACCGCATCATCGGCCGGCGCGAGGCGGTCGTCGAGCAACGGCCCGGGGTCACCCGCGACCGCAAGCCTCTCGATGCCGAGTGGGCAGGGCTGGAGTTCACGATCGTCGACACCGGGGGTTGGCTGGCGGGAGGCGACCGCCTCGAGCGCGCGGTGAGCGCTCAATCCCAGCGCGCCGTCGCGGAGGCCTCCGCCGTGCTCTTCGTCGTCGATGCCACCGTCGGGATCACCGATGAGGACGCACAGGTCGCCCGGATGCTTCGGGCGTCATCGGCACCGGTGCTGCTCGTCGCCAACAAGGTCGACGGGGACAACCGGGAGCCCGACGCCTGGGCATTCACCCGACTGGGGCTCGGTGACCCCCATGCGGTCAGCGCCTTGCACGGTCGGGGGACAGGCGACCTCCTCGATGAACTGGTGGCGGTCCTGCCCGCCCCCGCCGCCCCCGCTACCCCCGCCGCCCCCGCTACCCCCGCTACCCCCGCTACCCCCGCTACCCCCGCCACCACCGCCCCACACCTCCGGGTGCCGTCGGTTGCGATCGTCGGGCGCCCCAACGTCGGGAAGTCAACACTGTTCAACCGGCTCGTCGGCGACGAGCGCTCCGTCGTCCACGACCTGCCGGGCACCACCCGGGACACAGTCGACACGGTGGTGTCCACGGAGGGGGGCGCCCTGCGCTTCGTCGACACCGCCGGCATGCGCCGCCGGGCGAAGGAGGCGGAGGGCGCCGAGTACTACTCGCTCGTGCGTGCCCTCCAAGCCATCGACCGGGCCGACGCCGCCCTCCTCGTGATCGACGCCTCGGCCGGCATCACCCGCCAGGACCAGCGCCTGGCGGAGCGGCTCGACGCGGCAGGCAACCCCGTCGTCATCCTGCTCAACAAGTGGGAGTCCCTCGAACCCGAGGCCCGTCAGACGGTGCTTGCCGACGTCGAGGACCGCCTGGCGTTCCTCGCGTACGCACCGGTGCTGAAGGTCAGCGCCAAGACCGGCCTCGGGGTCCACAGGCTGCTCCCGGCGCTGCGCACCGCGCTGGAGGCCTACAGCCGACGGGTGCCGACCGCCGAGCTCAACCGGCTGCTGGCGGGGGCTCAGGTCGCTCACCGCTCACCTCACGGCCGGGTCCTCTACGCCACCCAGGGTGCCACCGATCCGCCGACGTTCACGCTGTTCGCCACCGCCAAGCTGCCCGCCACCTACCTGCGCTACCTGGAGCGGCGGATCCGGGAGCACTTCGACCTCGGCCCGACGCCGATCAAGCTGCGGGTGCGGCCCCGGGCCGACTGACGCGGCGCGTGACCGAGCTCCACACAGGGCGCCGGCTGGCTAGCTCGACGGCCGCGGTCGGCTGACCGCCGGGCCGCCGCCGGGCCCCTGCACGGGGGCAACTACCGGCCGGGGGTCCGCCTCTTGGTAGCTTCGTGGGCATGGTCGCCCAGCCCTGGCTGGCCGCGGCAGCGGTGCTGTGCCTGATCGCCGCGATCCTCTGGGGTCGGGCGTCGTCCCGAATGGCCCGCGCCGCCCGCCGCATCGAGGCCGAGACCGCCGGGGGGACGACCGGAGACGAGGCCGCCGAGCTGGCCCGCATCGCCTACGAGAAGGACCTGCACAACGCCGTCCTCTACCTGGTGCTCACAGTCGGCTTGGGGGTCGCAGCGGTATCCCGCTCACCCTGGTTCGAGATCCCCCTGCTGGCCGTCGGCATCCCGGTCGCGGTAACGCTCAGGTTCGCCCCTCGCGTCGCCGACGAGGCCCGCCACGCCGAGAACCGGTCCACGCTCGAGAGGCGAGCCGAGGAGGTGCTCGTGCAGCAGGACCTCGCCCCGCGCCGGTGGAGCGAACGCCTCGCCCCCGAGGAGCTGCCTCCCATCGAGGGCTTCGAGCTGGGCCGCGTCTACGAGCCCGGCTCGGGGCTCATGGCCGGCGACTTCTACGATGTGTACCAGACCGGTCCCCGCCGCATCGCCTGCCTGATCGGCGACGTCGCCGGCCACGGGGTGGAGCCGTCGATCACCGCCTTCCAGGTGAAGTACCTGCTCCGCAACTTCCTGCTTCAGTACCGGGACCCCGCCCAGGCGCTCGAGGAGCTCAACAAGGTCCTGTCGGTGACCGGTCGCCCGGAGGATCTCGTGTCGGTGTGCGTGGTCGTGTTCGACACCGAGGCCGGTACGTTGCGCCACGCCTCGGCGGGGCACCCGGCGGCGTGGCTGTGGCACGACGGGGGGATGCGCCCCCTGCGGGCCACCGGACCGCTGCTGACCCTCGACCCCGAGGCGTCCTACGTGTCGAGGGAGCTGCCGTTGCTGCCGGGCGACCTGCTCCTGCTCTACACCGACGGCCTTGCCGAGGCCCGCTCGGGGGGACAGCTCTTCGGGGAGGAGCGGATCGCGGCGATCGTGCGTCGGGACCCGGGCCAGGGCGCGGACACGATCGCCAAGTCGGTCCTCGCCGCCGCCCGGGACTTCGCGTCCGGGCGGCTGACCGACGACGTCGCCATCCTGGTCGTGCGGCGGAACTGAGCGTCACGGCGGTAGCGTTGCCGGGAGAAAGTCCTCGCCGGCCGCGGCGGGACGGCGCCGACGGGAACCCGGGCGCCGCGTTGGAGGCCCCGGTGCCCTGGTGCGACGACTGCAGCAAGTTCTGGAACCCCCCGAGCCTGGGCGAGCACGGCGAGTGCCCGACGTGCGGGACGGTCATCGCCACCCCGTCGAAGGGGGCGCCGTGGCACTTCAAGGTCATGCTCGTCGGGCTGATCGGCTACCTGATCTACCGGGTGTACTGGCTCGCGACCTGGCTGCCCAAGCACGTCTGAGACCCCCGGCTACGGGCCCCGGCGCGCCCGCTCGCGCCCAACCGCTCGGCGGCCCTCACCGGCGCGGGTCGAAGGGAGCGAGGGCGCCCGGCATCCGGCCCGTGACGATCTGCTCGGCGAGGAGCCTGCCGCTGGCGGGTCCGAGGGTGATCCCCCACATCCCGTGCCCTCCGGCCACGAAAACCGCAGGATCGTTGGTGGCGCCGACCAGTGCCAGGCCGTCGGGCGTGATCGGGCGGGGGCCGACCCAGGTGTCGGTGACGCTGTCCCAATCGACGCCGGCGAGCAGCGGGCGGGCGGACGCCAGGAGCGCCTCGAGCCGGTCGCGCCGCAGCGGGGCGTCGGGTGACCGGAGCTCCATGGTGCCGCCGATGCGGAGACCCCCCCGGTAGGGGGTGCAGGCGACCCGGGGGCGCGGGAAGTAGACCGGACAGGGCACGGCTGCGGCGGTGCGGACGCTGAATGAGTAGCCGCGCCCGGCCCTCACGGGGGTGCGCACCCCGAGGCCGGCCACGAGCTGGTCGAGCCAGGCGCCGGTGGCCACCACCGCCACGTCGGCGTCGAGGTGCTCGCCGGCGGCGCTTCGCACCCGGACCGCACCACCCGGAGCGGGCCCGATCCCGGCGACCTCCCAGCCGGATCGCACGACCCCACCCCGCTCACCGACGGACCGGGCGAGAGCGAGCACGAATCGTCCCGGGTCGATGTACCGCTGGCCGCGCACCTCGAGGGCGTAGCCGACCCGCCATGACAGCTGGGGGACTGCTGCCCGGGCTGCCTCGGCGTCGAGCGCGGCGACCTCCAGGTGCTGGCCCGCCGACGCCACCATCTCGAGCTCCCGGCGCAGCTCGCCGCCCTCCTCGCGGTCGTTGAAAGCGGCCAGGATCGGCGACCGAACGGTCTCGGCCGCCACACCGCCGTCGGCCAGCCGGTCGAACGCGTCGAAGGCCGCTTCGTTGACGCCCACGTAGGCGCACATGGCCGCGTGCCAGCGCCGGCGGGTGCAGTGGCGGGCGAAGCGGGCGAGGAAGGCCCAGAGCCCGGGATCGAAGTTCGGAGGGATGTACAGGGCGCTGGTGCCGTCGGTGAGCGACCGCAGCCCGTAGCGCAGGATGGCTGGCTCGGGGAGCGGGACCGCAAGGCCTGGGAAGAGCCACCCGGCGTTGCCCCATGACGAGCCGGCGGCCGGCTCGTGGCGCTCGACGACGGTCACGTCCACGCCGGCGTCCTGCAGGAACCAGGCGGCGGACAGGCCCACCATCCCGGCGCCGACGATGATCGCCGAACGTGGGGGCCGGCGGGTAGTGCTCATCGATCACCCTCGAGGACAGCGGCCCCAGCTGGGGCCGGGTCGCATAATAGACACCTGTGCCGCCCGCGCACCTACGACCGCACGCAGCGATGAGCGGCACCGGCACCCGACCCACGATCCTGATCTTCCGGCACGGTAGGACCTGCTCGCCCGCTACGGCGACGCCGACCAAGCTCCCGATGTCGAGGGCCGCCCGGACTTCGTCCGACGGGTGATGGCCGCGTTCGACCGCTCGGCCGCCCGTGCCGTCGCCGGCGGGGCCTCTGTTGCCCTCGTAGCCCACGACGCTGTCAACCGGGCGATCTTGACAGCGGTGACGGGCGGGGAGCCACCGGGCGGCTGGAGCCAGCGCACCGGATGCTGGAACCGGCTCGAACGGACACCGGGGGGAGGCTGGGCGCCGACCGACGTCGACCGCAAACCGCCGGCCAGCTGACGCCGGCCGCCGCCGGCCGCGGCCTCCGCCGCTACGATCGTCGGTGGCGATGGAGCTCGCCTCACGCCCCCTCATGGCTGATGGCTCCTACGGAAGCTGTTACGACGCGACCGGAGACGTGCCATGTCGGATGTCGGAGCGATGGGGCGAGCGGCGAGGACCCTCGCCCGAGCCGGTCGCGGCTGGGACCCAGCCGTCGCCGAACGGGCCGACCAGCTGGCCGACCGCCTGGAGAGAGGTCGATTCCACGTGTCCGTCGTAGGTGAGTTCAAGCGGGGCAAGTCCACTCTTGTCAACGCCCTCGTCGGTACCGCCGTGCTGCCGACCGGGGTCGTCCCGGTGACGACGGTATCCACGGAGGTGTCCTACGGAGCCTCAGGCGTCACGGCGTGGTTCGCCGACGGTCGGCGGGAGGACCGCGTTGGCCATGTCGACATCGCCCACCTGGTCACCGAGAGCGGCAACCCCGGCAACCGTCTCGGGGTCCAGAGCGTGGAAGTCCGCGTGGAGAGTGACATCCTCCGGGACGGGCTCGTCCTCGTCGACACGCCTGGCGCCAACTCCGCCCACGCCCACAACGATCTCTCCGCGGCCGCCGCGGTGGAGGGCTGCGACGCAGCCATCGTGGTCCTCTCCGTCGACGCGCCGCTCTCGCAACGGGAACGGGCGATGGTCGAGCTGCTGCGCGACCGCGGCGTGCGTTGCTTCTTCGTCCTCAACAAGGCCGACCACCTCGACGCAGCCGACACGGCCACGGTGCGCGGGTATGTCGCCGAGGGCCTAGGCCAGCCTTCCGGCGACCTCCCGCTGTGGTGCGTTGCCGCCGGGCCCGCCCTGCACGCCAAGCAGGCCGGCCGGCCGCCGGGACCGGAGGCACAGGAGTTCGCCGCGTTCGAAGCGGCACTGCGACGCTTCACGGAGATCGAGCTGGTGCACGAGCGGGTCGAGGCGGCGACGCGGGCGCTCCAGGATGTCAGTGATCGCCTCGAGACGGCAGTCGAGCTCTCGTCGGCTGCCGCACGGATCGACAGGGAGGCCCTCTCCGCTCGGCTGGTCCGGTTCACGGCGGCCGCCACCGCGCAGAGCGCCGCCTTCCGGGACGACGCCGCCCTGCTCCGCCGGGACGTCGCCGTGCTCGAGCGCCGCCTTGCCACCAATCTGGCTGGCTTCGCCAGGCGTGCGCCGGAGGATTGGGAGGCCACGGTGCGTTCGGCGGTGGACGGCGCTTCCAGCGTCGACCTCGACTCCACCCTGCGGCGTGCCGTCGAGGACGCCGTCCGGAGCGGGTTCGACTCCTTCCGCCTCCAGGAGGAGGGCTTCGCCGAGGCCTCATGGCAGGAGATGGCGAGCCGCATGCGGACCCGCGTGCAACAACGAGTGGACCGCCTGCGAGCGGAGGCATCGGACCTGTTCGAGATCCGCCTTCCCGAGGTCACCGTTCCTCAGGTGACCGCAGAGCAGGAGGGGTTCTTCTACCTCTTCCTCCACGTCGGCAGCTCCACCGAGGCTCTCGGGCGTGTGGCCCACCACCTCCTGCCGGCAGCGCTGGTGCGCAGGCTGGCCCTCGGCCGAGCCAGGCGGCAGCTCGATGACGAGTTCGACAAGCACGCCGGGCGGGCCCGGTACGACCTCACCCGGCGCCTCGAAGCGGCCTGCAACCGCTTCGTCGATGCCATGGCGGCCGAGATCGAGGCGACGGTCGGGACGATCTCGCTGGCCGCTGACCGAGCCGAGCAGCTCTGGCAGATGAACGTCGAGCAGCTTGCAGCGCACCGTGCGGCCGAGGTTCGCCTGCGGGAGGCGATCGATGTGGCCACGGACCTCTGCCGCACGCACCGGGCCGGCCTGTGATCACCCGGTGCCCTCGCAGGGAGGGTCGGGAGTGAGACGGTCGGGTCGCACGAGCAGGTCGGAGGAGCGGGACGGGTGGTTGTCGATCGGCGTCTCGGGCGTCGGCCTCACGAGCTTCTTCTCCGACGCGGGTCACGAGATCACCACCGCCCTCCTCCCGGCGTTCATCACCAGCATCCTGCGAGGCACGGCTGCCGCCCTCGGCCTCATAGAGGGCGTCTCGGACGCCCTGATGGGGATTGCGAAGCTCCTCGCTGGACCGGCCGCCAACGACGCCGCCCTTCGCCGGCGGATGGCGTCGAGCGGGTACCTCGGGACGGCGGTGGCCACCGGGGCGATCGGCCTCGCCGCCACGGTGTGGCAGGCGGGTGTCCTGCGAGCCATCGCGTGGACGGCTCGCGGGGTGCGGTCTCCTGCTCGCGACGCCCTTCTCGCCAGCCTGGCCGACGACAAGAGCTTCGGACGCGCCTACGGGTTGGAGCGAGCAGGTGACAACCTGGGGGCGGTAGCCGGCCCGCTGCTCGCGGCGGGGCTGGTCGGCTGGGTCGGGGTCCGTCACGCCATGCTGTTCGCCGTCGTCCCGGGGGTGTGCGCCGCCGTGGCCATAACTCTCGCCGCGCGCCACGCAGGCGCAACGGTCGGCGCAGCGAAGGCGAGGGTCCGCGGCCAGTGGAGCGCCATGGCCGGCACAGGGGCCATGAGGACCCTGCTCCCGATCACCCTCTTCGAGTTCGGCAACGTTGCCACCGCCTTGCTCATCCTCCGTGCCACCCAACTCCTCCACGCAGGCGGGCGAGGCGAAGCGGCTGCTGCGTCGCTCGCGATCCTGCTCTACGCCGGCCACAACGTCGTCGCCGCGCTGGTAGCCCTCGGAGGGGGTCACTGGGTGGATCGCTCGTCCGCCCGGACCGTCTTCGGTGCGGGCGCCGTCGTCTACGTCGCCGGGTACGCCTGCTTCGCGCTGGGGCCGCACCAGTGGTGGGCGATCCTGATCGCCTTCTCGCTGGCCGGCAGCGGGATCGGCTTGGCCGAGACGGCCGAGTCGGCCTTCCTCGCCCAGCTGCTGCCCGACCGGCTCCGTGGCAGTGGGTTCGGCGCGCTGGGAGCCATCCAAGCAGCCGGTGACCTGGTCTCGACGGTCGTGGTCGGCGTGTTGTTCACGACCGTGTCCTACACCGCGGGCTTTGTCTACGCCGCGGCGTGGATGGTCCTGGCGGCAGGAGCTGCATACGGCACGGCCCTGCTCGGGTAGGCAGCACCTGCTCGCCGGCCCCGGCGCAGCGTCGAGCTCCGACAGGGTCAGCCGCCGGGCACGCTCGAGGACGCGCACGTCGCCTCCGGTTGGCCGTCCCCGAGGCTCACGGAGCCTCGGGGAGTGAACGGCCGGAGGCGGGCGGGGGCCCCTCCTCGCCCAGCCATCGCCCGACCCTCTGGTAGAGGTCCTCCCCGAAGCTGGTCGGCGCGGGTGGCGCGACCCGCAGCCGGTAGTCGGGTCTCCCGTCCCGTCCCCGCTGGGCTCGCAGGAAGAGCGTGTCGGGCCACACCCGGCCGCAACTGTCGGCGAAGTCGAACTGGTGCGTTACGAACAGGACACGCACGCCGGCCTCGAGCAGGGCGGCAACGACCTGCCTGGCGATCTCCGATCCCTCGTGCTCGTTGGTGCCGGCGAAAGTCTCGTTGAAGAGCACCACGCTCCCAGGACGGAGCCGATCGACGATGACGCTCAGGCGGGCCAGCTCCTCGTCGAAGCGCCCGCTCTCCATCGATTCGTCCTCCTCGCGGATGAAGTGGGTGTAGAGCCCGTCGCACACCGCGCTGCTGAACGAGCGCGCCGTCACGAACATCCCGGACTGCATCATCAGCTGGGCCAGTCCGACGCTGCGCAGGAAGGTCGACTTCCCACCGGAGTTGGCACCGGTCACGACCACGAGGGGGCGTCCGTCGGCGTCGAGCCGGTTGCCTACCACCTCTGCTTCGGACCGGAGCGCCAGGGCGGCGTCGCACAGCCCGTCGGCGTCGAGCCGCCACGATGCCGGTGGCGCCTCGGATTGCTCGAAGCGCTCGAACACCGACTCCACCTGTAGTCCTCCTCGCCCTGGTAGCGGCTGACGGTCACGCGCAATCCCTGGACGTGGACGCAGTAGTCGATCGAGTCCAGCGCCGCCCTCGCATGCGCACTGTCGGCGTCGAGACGGAGGAACTCTGCCTGCTCGGTGTACCTCTCGACGAAGGCCAGGAACGCTCGCAGACCGCGGGAGTGGATGCGCGTCGTCACAGCTGCCGCCCCCTCCGCCAGCTCCCGGACGGCGCTGCAGTAGGCCCGGGCGGCGGCGAGGAAGGCGGCTTCCCGGGTGTTGCGGTCAGCCGTCTTGGCCACCGTGGCGAGGCGCCCCCGGATGCGCCGCATCTGGAGCGTGAAGCGCTCGAGCACCTCGTGCACCTTGCCGTCGTGGAGGTCGGCGAAGATCTCCTGGCGGAAGTGGATCGCGTCGACCTCCCGGACCGGCCGCCTCGCGACGCCGGCGAGGTACCCAGGCTCCTCGCCCCGGCCGGCCACCGCCTCGATCACCGCCTCGAGGCGGAGGTCGGCCAGGGTGTCGGGCACAGCCGGGGGTGTGTGGTCGTCAACGCCGGGGAGCAGCCCGTCGAAGCAAGGCAGCTCGCCTGTCGGCGGGACGAGGTGGTTCGCGCTCACCATGCCGTGGCTCCCTCACGCTCCCGTCGTGGACCGTAGGCAGAAGCCATCAGCAAAGCGGTTCGGGAGGGGGTTCCCGCCGGGGCCTCATCCGGCAACCGGCATCCTATCCTGCGGCGCGGTCAACGGGCGATGAGTCGGGCTCCGCAGGACTTGGTGTCTTGGTAGCCGGGCAGGCTGGCGAGCTGGTTCCGGACTGCCGAAGTGGCGAGGACACGGAGAAGGGCCTGCACCTCTGGGCTCGAGAGGAACCGCTGGGGGACAGCGAGCAGCGACTGCTCCATTGCCAACGGAACGAATGCGAGACCGTAGGCGAGAGCGGCTGGCTCGATGGTCACCCCCACGTCGCCGGCTCGCGCCGCGAGCGCGGAGGCGGCCAGGAGGTGACCTTCGACCGCGCTGTCGTAGCCGTCGATGTCCTCCGTGTCGACACCGAGCCGCTGACGTTCCCTCTCGATGAGGTCACGAGCTTCTGCGCCTGGCTCACGGTTGACGAAGCGCAGCCCGTGGCGGGCGACGTCGGTCAGGTCGGCGACCGCCGTTGCCAGCTCCGGTCTCGTTGCCAGTCCTTCCATCCACGAGGCGAACTGCATGACTTCAGTGCCGGCCGAGTAGAGGTGCTCCAGGGTCACACGTGCTCGGTCGTCGCCGGGTCGGGTACTGACGTGGAAGCCGGCGACGTGGACCAAGCCCGCCGTGGCCAGGCGAAGGGCCTCGTCGCTGCCGCAGGGCCACCACTGGAGGTTGACTGGCCGGTCGAGGCGGCTGAGAGGGCCACGCAGGAGCGGGAGGGCCGGATCGCAGCCAGCCACGAGGAGCGAGGGCCGGGGCGGGGCGACCGGGCGGACCTCGCAGCGCTCCGAGCCGCCGGTGCTGGTGGCAGTACCGTCGGATGGGACGAAGCCGGCTCGCAACCCGCCGCTGCCTGTGAGAGGCAGGGCCACTGCGGTGGT
>DAHVMA010000004.1:0-103483 GCA_027320105.1 Acidimicrobiaceae bacterium
TGGCCATCCTCCTGGCGTCGATCGTCATGTTCCTCTTCCGCCGGCTGGTCCAAGACCGGGCCCGGCTCCAGCTGCGCGAGCCCACCCCCACAACACCGGGTGACATCGCCGCCCCCGCCTACACCGGCCCCCTGCACGGCGTTTCCCTCCAAGAGCCATGAGCCTTCCGTCTCGCCTGCAGCCGGGCGTTCGTGGACCTCGCTGAGTACGCCAGGTCCGACGCCGTCGCCCTCGCGCAAGCCGTCGCCACCGGCCGCACCGACGCCCAGGAGCTGGCGGGTCTGGCGGCGGCGGCCGCCGGCGCTGTCGACCCGACCCTGAACGCCATCGTCGAGGTCTTCGACGATCCCGAGGGCCACGATCCCAAGGGGCCCCTCGCCGGTGTCCCGATGCTCGTGAAGGACCTGGGCGGCCTCATCGGAGGTCGCCGGTGCGAGGCGGGCAGCCGGCTGCTCCGGGGGAACGTCGCGGCCGCCGACACCGAGCTGATGCGCCGCTTCCGGAGCATTGGCCTGGTCGCCGTCGGGCGGTCCGCCACCTCCGAGTGGGCGCTGGCGGCGACAGTCGAGACGGAGTGGCGCGGCCCGACCCGCAACCCGTGGGACCCAGGCCGCAGCACCGGCGGCTCCAGCGGGGGTTCGGCGGCGTCCGTCGCCGCCGGCGTCGTCCCCGTTGCCCACGGCTCGGATGGGGGCGGCTCGATCCGGATCCCAGCCGCCTGCTGTGGCGTGGTCGGGCTGAAGCCGAGCCGGGGCAGGGTCACCGCCGAGCCGGCCGGGCTGGAGCTCGGCGGCCTCAACGCCCAGTTCGTCCTGACCCGCAGCGTCCGTGACGCGGCGGCTGTCCTCGACGCCGTGCATGGGCCGGCCCTCGGCGAGGCGGTGACGGCACCACCTCCGGAGGAGAGCTACACCGCCGCCATGCACCGCCGACCACGGGTCCGGGTCGGCGTGACGGCGGACCACTTCTGGGAGCGGGGGACCGACCCGGAGGTGGCGGCCGCCGTCCTGTCGACAGGCCGGCGCCTGGCCGCCGCCGGACACCGGGTGCGGCCGGTGGGCGCGCCGCGCCTGGGGTGCGACTACCGGGCGGCGACCCTCGCCGTGTGGTGCGCGATGGTCGCCGCCGAGGTTGACACCGCCTCCATGGCCGTGGGCCGGCCCGTCGGCCCCGACGTCCTCGAAGCGCACACGCTGACCTGGTACGAGCACGGCCGGTCGTTGTCGGGTGCGGACGTCGTCGGCGCCCTCGACGAGTTGCACACCGCCTCGCGCCGCGTCCACGCCCTCTTTGACGAAGAGGACATCGACGTGCTCCTGACGCCGACGCTCCCCACCTTCCCCCCGGCCGTCGGCGAGTGGGACCCGGAGGGGGAGCCCTCCTGGTACTACGAGGACAGCAGCGTCGGGAACCTCGAGTCGACGACGTCGGCCTTCAACTGCAGCGGGCAGCCGGCCATTAGCCTGCCCCTGCACCAGGGCTCGTCGGGCCTGCCGATCGGCATCCACCTCGCCGCCCGGTACGGGCGGGAGGACGTGCTGTTCTCCCTGGCGGCGGAGCTGGAGGAGCTCCTGCCGTGGTCCGCCCGGCGCCCGCCCGTGTTCGCCGGGGCGGCGGCCTGACCGCCGGCCCACCCACCAAGTCTCGGAGCCGCCCCGTGGATGCACGAGTCAAGGTCGCAGTCATCGGCGGCGGCGCCGCCGGCTGCAGCGTCGCCTACCACCTGACCCGCTTGGGGTGCGCTGATGTCGCCATCCTCGAAGCCGACGACCTGACGAGCGGATCGACGTGGCACGCCGCCGGGCTGTGCACGCAGTACCACAGCCGCCTCAACCTCATGCGTCTCACCAAGGCCAGCGTGGAGCTCTACGACTCCGGGCTGGCGGCCGACATCGGGGCGGACGTCGGCTACCACCGCTGCGGCAGCCTCCGGCTCGCCCGCACCCCCCAACGCCTCGACGAGCTGCACGCCCGGCAGGCGATGGCCGACAGCCTTGGCGTCCCCTTCGAGATCGTCGGGCCCGAGCGGGTGGCCGAGCTGTGGCCCCTCGCCGTCGTCGGCGGCGTCCTCGCCGCCGCCTGGCTGCCAACCGACGGCTGGATCGATCCCGCACGCCTCGCCCACGCCTACGCCGACGGCGCTCGCCAGCGGGGCGCGACCATCGTGCGCCACGCGCCGGTCAGCGCCCTCAGCCGGGCGCGGGGCGGGTGGACGGTCGAGACGGCCGCCGGCATCATCGTGGCGGACGTCGTCGTCAACGCCGCCGGCCAGTGGGCCCGGGAGGTCGGCCGCCTCGCCGGTGTCGAGCTGCCGATCTCGCCCCTGTCGCACCAGTACCTCGCGACGGTGCCGGTGCCTGCGGTGGTCGCCCTCGACCGGGAGCTCCCCGCCCTCCGCGACCCCGAGGGCTCCTTCTACGTCCGCCAGGACCAGGGAGGCCTGCTGGTCGGCCCCTTCGAGCGCGAACCGCTGACCTGGGCGCTCGACGGGATCCCGGACGGCTTCCACGGCCGCCTGCTCGAACCGGACCTCGGGCAGGTCCAGACCGTCCTCGAAGCCGTCTCCCTGCTGGTGCCCGCCTTCGCGGACGCTGGCATCCGCACCGTCGTGCACGGACCCGACGGCTATACCCCCGACGGCCTGTGCCTCATGGGGCCGGTCCCCGACGTGCCCGGCTTCCACGTCCTGGCCGGGTTCAGCATCTTCGGCATCGTCTTCAGCGGGGGGGCGGGTCGGTACGCGGCCGAGTGGATCCTGGACGGCCAGCCGAGCGACTCCATGTGGGACGTCGATGTCCGCCGCTTCGGGGCCTACGCCGGCGCCGTCTCCTACACGGCGGCGCGCGCCCGCGAGGCCTACGAGCGCGAGTACGCCATCCACTTCCCCCACGAGGAGCTCCCCGCCGGCCGGCCGCTCAAGACCGGCCCGCTGTACGACCGCCTGGCGGCGCGCGGCGCCGTCTTCGGGGTTCGTTCCGGTTGGGAGCGCCCGCTCTACTTCACCACCGACCCGTCGAGCGAGCGGGAGGGATCGTTCCGGCGGGAGAAGTGGCACGACCGGGTCGGCGAGGAGTGCACCGCCGTCGCCGCCGGCGTCGGGGTCCTCGACCAGACGAGCTTCGGCAAGTACGAGATCAGCGGGCCCCGCGCCGCCGAGCTGCTCGACCACCTCGCCGCCAACCGCCTTCCCTCTGCCGACGGGCGCATCGCCCTGACCCAGCTGTGCAACGCCGCCGGGGGGGTGGAGTGCGACCTCACGGTGACCCGGCTGGCCGCCGACCGGTACTACGTCGTGTCGGCGGCGGCGACCGAGACCCACGACCTGGCCTGGATCTCGGACCATGCGCCGGCGTCGGGGGTCTCGATCCGGAACGTCACACCGAGCGTCGGCGTCCTCACTGTCGCTGGCCCCAACAGCCGCGCGCTCCTCCAGCGGCTCAGCCGGGCCGACTGCTCCAACAGCGCGCTGCCGTTCTTCCGGGCGCTCGACACGTGTGTCGGCGCCGCGCCCGTGCGGATCCTGCGCCTGTCGTACGTGGGGGAGCTCGGGTACGAGCTGCATCATCCAGTCGAGTACCAGCGCCACCTCTACGACCGGTTCCTTGACGCCGGCACCGACCTCGGGCTCGTCGACTTCGGGTATCGGGCCCTCGAGGCGATGCGCCTCGAGAAGTGCTACCGCCTGTGGGGCACCGACCTGTCGTCGGATGTCACCCCGCTCGAGGCGGGCCTGGAGCGCTTCGTCCGCCTGGACGGCCGCACCTTCGTCGGCCGGGACGCCCTGGCGGCGCAACTGGAGGCCGGCGTCCGCCGCGTGCTCTGCTGTCTCGACGTCGACGTTGCCCCCGACGCCGACGCCGCCGACGCCCACGCCTACGAGCCGGTCGCCCGGGAGGGCGTCCACCTCGGATGGGTGACGTCGGGGGGCTACGGGCACCGGGTGCAACGGTCGCTCGCTCTTGCCTACCTGCCCGTCGAGCACAGCCGACCCGGCACCGAGCTCACCGTCCGGATCCTGGGCTCTGACCGACCGGCGAAGATCGTGGCGCAGCCGGTCTACGACCCCGGGGACGGACGGCTGCGCGCCTGAGGCCGACGAGCGAGGCTGACGGGACCGTCGGGGCTTTCCAAGTAATGCCGCTATGTGTCGGGCGAATCTACGGTGACTTGCAGGGCCTGCCAGATACGCTCAGGCGTGAGGGGCAGGTCCCGGATTACGGCCCCAGTAGCCTCGGCCACTGCTGACGCGACCGCAGGCGCAACTGCGAACAACCCGCCCTCGCCAGCGCCCTTCGCACCGTACGGGCCGGGCCCGTCGCCATTTTCGGTCAAGAGCGAGTGGAGGGCGAGCGGAAGATCCTTCGTAGTCGGGATCCGGTAGTCGAGGGCGCCTAGGTTGCGGATCGCTCCCCGCTCGTCGAACAGAAGGTGTTCCATCAGTGTGTGCCCAAGCCCCATGATGGCGGCGCCCTCGTCCTGGGACTCCACCTGTGCTGGGTTGATGGCTCGGCCAACGTCGGCTACGGAGATGTGCTTTAGGATGGTGAGCTCACCTGTTTCATCGTCGACAGCGACCTCACATGCCGTGGCGCTGAACTCGTAGAAGGCCGGAGGGCCGCCGAGGGGATGGGTGCCCATGTGTTCCCCCCGACGAGACCCGACTCCGATGACCTCGCCACCTACCCCAGCAAAGGCTTCGGCCAGTAGCTCAGCGAACGACAGCTTGCGTGACGGCAGCTGAACCAGGCCGCTGGTGACGGACACCTGGTCCGCCGGCAACTGGAAGGTTGCAGCGGCCATCTCCACCAACTGGCAGTGGATGTCTTGGCATGCGGCTCGGACGGCACTGCCCATAAAGACGGTGGAGCGGCTAGCGGACGTCTGCAGGTCGAACGGCACAAGCGCGGTATCGCCCATCACAACACTGACTCGGAGCACGTCGATGCCGAGCTCCTGACCGGCGATCTGGGCTAGCA
Source organism: Acidimicrobiaceae bacterium (assembly GCA_027320105.1). GTDB lineage: Bacteria > Actinomycetota > Acidimicrobiia > Acidimicrobiales > Palsa-688 > JAKAQB01. The sequence goes on from DAHVMA010000004.1 coordinate 4,977, forward strand.
CCGTGCGGGCGCCTTGGCCCATGTCCGATGTACCACTGAGGACCGTGGCACTGCCATCCGCATGAAGGCGGACTATGGCGTAGGAGGCGCCCGTGGTTGCGGAGGCCTTGATCCCGACGGCCACGCCGCGTCCCCGACCGGCCGGTAGCGGCTCGGTCCAACGAACCTCTTCCGCGGCCCGGCGCAAGGAGATGCCCCAGTCACCGTCCGCCGGCTTGTCGCCGGGTATGAATTCCTCCCCTGGGCCGGCGAGGTTGCGCAACCGGATTTCCAGTCGGTCGATACCTAATCGGCGGGCGGCTTCGTCGAGTTGGGACTCGAGGGCCCATACCACCTGCGGGGTGCCGAAGCCCCGGAAGGCGGTGGCTGGCGGGGTATGGGACAGGAGGGCACGGACGCGGATGCGGGCGCTCGGAACTCGGTACGGTCCACACATCAGGTAGGTGGACTTGGAAACCACACGGGGGCCGATGTCGGCGTAGGCGCCAAGCAGCGCGTTGCACTCTGCGTCTTGAAAGGCGAAACGTCCGTCCCGGAAAAAGCCACTCCGCAGCCGGATCTCGAACATGGTCCGGCGCACCGCCTGGAAGGTCTCATCCAAGGATAGCTCAAGGCGGACGGGCCGGCCCAGACGCAGCGCGATGAGAGCGAGCAGCGGCTCGAACTTTGCGTGCTGCTTACCCCCAAAGGCTCCACCCGGATCTGGCGCGTGCACGCGGACGCTGGCGAGCGGGAGGCTGAGGAGCTCAGCCAGCACTCTCTGGAGTGCGAAGGGGTGCTGCACGGCGCTCCACACCTGCACGCCATCGTGGTCGGGGGCGGCGAGAAAAGTGTGCGGCTCGATGGCGAAGTGCGTGACCATCGGGAAGACATAGGTTTGGTCGACGACGAGCTCTGCCGCGCCAGGCTCCTCGCCCCACCCGAAGCGGCTCTCGCTGAGGACGTTGGTGAAAGCGAGGACGCCGCTCCGTCGCTCTGGGTCTTGCACTAAGGGTGACGTAGGGTCGAGGGCGGCTGCGACAGTCGTGACCGAAGGCAGCTCGGTATAGTCCACGCGAACGAGTTGAGCGGCGTGCGCAGCCAGTTGTTCGGTCTCGGCTACGACAGCGGCGACTGGTTCCCCGTGGTAGGTGGTGTAGCCCGTGGTGAGCATCGGACGATCGTGGTGCACCGGTCCGAAGCGAGGCATTGGACGGGGCAGGTCGTTCTCGGTCACCACGGCGTGGACGCCTGGCAGCGACCTCGCCGCGTCGGCCCGCACGGCGTCGACGCGCGCGTGGGCGCAGTCTAGGCTCACAAGCTTGACATGGAGCATGCCCTCAAGCCGTATGTCACCCACGAACCGGTAGCGGCCCGTGACGCGCTCCTGTCCGCCAACGCGGCGGACTGAGGTCCCGACAATCTCGCTATTCATCGGCTTGGCTCGAGGCAATCTGGACGGCACGCAGGATCCGCGGATAGCCGGCGCAGCGGCACAGGTTTCCGGACAGGCTGTCGCGGATGGTGGCGGCGTCGGGGTGCGGTTGTTCGGCAAGGAGGGCGTGGGCGGCCATTGCCATGCCCGGGATACAGAAGCCACATTGGACGGCTCCCTCCGCCAGGAATGCGTCTTGAAGCCAGCTCAGCGAGCCCGGGGTGCCGATACCCTCTATAGTGGTGACCGACGCGCCGTGCAGTTCGGCGGCGAGGACCAAGCAGGAGTTGACTGCCAATCCGTTGATCAGGACGGTACACGCGCCGCATTCCCCTTCGGCACAGCACTTCTTGGTGCCGGTGAGGTCGAGTTGCCAGCGCAGTGCGTCGAGGAGTGTCTGGGTGGCGGTGACATCGAGTGAGTGCGGCTCTCCATTGATGTCGAGGGTGACCCGGTGGCTACTCACGGTCGGTGGCGGCGAGTGATTGCCGTCTGCAGCGCCCGCTCGCTGCAGATGATTATCATAGCCTGGCGGTACTCGCGGCTGGCGCGCAGGTCGGAGATTGGGCTGGCGTGAGCGGCGAAACCGGTGAGCAGCGCTTTCCGTGTGGCTGGGTCAGCGTGAGGGTCGGCCAGGACGCCGGTGTCGTCGGTCAGCACGAACGGCCGCGGTGCTACGGCACCGTAGGCGATGTGAGTACCCCGTCGGTCTACGACGGCGCAAACGCTGACTGTCGCCAGGTCCACCCCCCGGCGACGGGTCAGCCGGGTGAAGCTGCTGCCGACCACTCCGTTGTCTAGAGGAAGGTCAATACCATTGACTACTTCGTCGGCCCGCAGTGCCGTGCGCCGAGGCCCGAGCACGAAATCCGCCACGGACATCCGCCGGATGCCGTGCCGGCTCACCAGTGAGATACGGGCATGATAAGCGATCAGCGCAGGGGCTGTGTCCGCTGCCGGCGAGGCGTTGCATATGTTTCCGGCTAGAGTGGCGCGATTGCGGATCTGGACCGATCCCACCGTAGATGCGGCCTCCACCAGGGCCGGGAAGTGACTGCGTACGTCAGGGTGTGCCACGAGCCGTGAAAGGGTGGTTAGGGCACCGACCCGTAGCCAGGTGTCATTGACCTCGATGCCCCGTGGTAGGTCGGCTACCCGTTTCAGGTCAACCATGACCCTTGGGGCCAACTTCCCCTTCCGTAGCCCTACGACGACATCCGTGCCCCCCGCAAACGGGAGACCGGAGGGGCCGAAGTGCTCGAGGTCCGTGAACACCTCCGCCAGGACTTCGGGCGAGTGGTACCGAGGCTCGGCGAGGACGGTTGTCACGACGATCGCTCCTGCAGTGTCTCGCGGCTGCTCGGGGGTCGACGGCCCCGTGTGGGTCGACCCTCGGCTGAAGGAGCAGCAGCATCCGTTCCAGTGCTGGCCGGCGAAGGCGGTGGTTGCCGGGCTGCCTTAGAGGAGCGGGAGGCGCTGCCTGCGTCAGCGCCGTCGAGCCGAGCTGCAAGCGCATCGCTCACCTCCTGGAAGTGCCGCTCGACTGCCCGCCGGACGTCCTTCACGTCATGACGCCTGATCGCGTCGACGATGGGAGTGTGCAAGCCAGCGCTCCACGTCGGATCAGAGCCCGGCATCACTAGCATCAGATAAGTGCGGGCGAACGGTTCGAGGGAACGCCAGACTCGAAGCAAGGTCCGGTTGCCTGACAACTCTACGATGCGCTCATGGAAACATACGTCGTACTGTGCCACCGCGCGGCCATCTCCAGCGTCCGCGGCTGCCTGCATCTTCTCGCCGAACTTGACTAGGTCAGCAATGTCGTCCTCGGACATGCGAGGCACCGCCAACCTCACTGCGAGCACTTCGATGTCGGACCTGACCACGTACGCCTCGAGCAGCTCCTCGGGCTGAAGGCGGCGTACCCGGGCGCCACGGAACGGGACTATCTCCACTACGCCCAGCGCAGCGAGGCTTCGCAGGGCTTCTCTTACGGGTGCCTGGCTGGTCCCAAGGCTCTTGGCCACCGCCGTCTCGACAATGCGGGAGTCTGGCGGGTAGGAGCCGTTGAGGATGCCCTCGAGCAGTCGCTCGCGCACCCGATCAGCCAGGATACTACGGAGAAGGACTTCTTCGGGCAACTCACTCTCCTATCATATGACTCATATGACCGAGCACCAGGAATCGCCGCCCTGCTCGGGAGGCGTTCCCATGTTTCCGCGCTTTCTACGGTGCTGTTCACGTCGCAGCCGGTACCGGCTGGTGGTCCGGTGGGTTGTCAAGCGTTCCCGGCCGCTGTAGGGATGTCGAAGCCTGGAATCAGTTTGGCCGGGTGAGAGGCAGTGGCGCCGGTGCGACCGACTAAGCCCGTGACGGTGGTGAACGGGTGCACCCCTAGCTGGATTGGTGATCATCTGGCACACAATACTGTAACGTCGTCGTCGACGACGCAGCCGACGTTGACCGAGGGGAGGGCGCTGTCACCGAACTCCAGCGACCCGGCGACGCGGCTCGATTCGTCCCCGGTGCAGAAACTTGCCATCGCCTCTGGGACGAGCCGGTCTCTCCGCCAGTCAGCAAAGTCCGCTCCGTACACCGGCAGAACCCGGTCCAGGTTGCCCTGACCATATGTAGGCCACGTGGTTGCTCCCGCCGAGTCAGGGTATTCGTTGTTGCTCGACCGGGCGAGAACCTTCCTGCTCATGTCCTTGTGTAGGCTCCCGCGTGCGAGGATGTCGAAGAGCTTCACTTTGGGTCTACTGCGGCAAGGGCAAGGCCTGGACCGTTGAGACAAAGTCGGTATCCGGTCAGGTGGCCGGGTTCTCCTGGGTCGGACCCGCAGAAGGTGCGGACGACCGCTCGCAGGACAGGGGAATGAGTCACGCCTACAACCAACCACCCGTTTCCCGTCAAGGCCCGGTGCAGACCAGCGACGAAGAGCGCGACACGCTGCCCGACGTCCTGTGCGGTTTCTCCGGGAGGATGCGGGTGGTGCAGCCACAGCCCGATCCTGTCCGGGGAGTCGAGGAATGTGCTGAAAAATGCGTCAGCCGCGACGTCGGCCTCGGTGGCGCCGGGCACCTGGGCGGCGAACGCAGCAGCTGTGCTCACTGGGTCCACCCGTCGCCCGGCCAAGTACAAGTCAGGGTTGCGCAGCGCAAAGCAGACATCCGGACCACCTACCGGCACCGACGGAAGTTCGTCGGTGAGGCCGTGGACCAGGAGGAACGCTGTCTGGTGAGCCCGCAGTGTGGGCCCGGCGAGCACGACGACCCGCTCAGGGCGCCAGCCAGCGAGCCACCGCCCGGCGAGCTCCGCCTGACGCCGGCCTTCGTGCGTCAACTCGACGTCGCCGCGATGTGAGGCTACAGCGCCGTGGCGCAGGAGGACGACCGAAGCGGTGTTATCGGCGCTGGTCATAGCACGAGTCAATGGACGGTGAGCTCGGGCCCTGCAGGATCGGGAAGGACGGCGTCCCGCACGAGCCGGGCCAGTTCGTCGGTGGCAGCGAGGAACTGCCGCAGGGTGCGGCGGGTGGCACCAAAGCTGGTGAACTCATCAGGAGCCAAGCCGTCGGGGTCGTAGGCGCGGCGGAAGTCTGGGAGGGTGCCGTAGAGCTCAGCAACCGCCTCCTGCCGCGGTGGGATGTCGATGCGCTCAACTGGGTCGATGCCACTCGCGTTCAGTCGCAGCTGCCAGCTGAAAGGCGGTGAGATGATTATGTCTCCGCCCACCAACTCGCTCCAATGCATGCAATTGCGGAACGCGGCCGCCAGAAGTCTTGTCCGCAGCCCGCGGTCGATGAGGAGCCGGTAGGCCCGCTTGAAGACAGCCACCCCGGGCCATTCAAGATGGCCGGGGTCGAGGAGCACGTGCTCGCGAGCCACGACGTCCTTCAGCCAGTCGTCCAGGCGGCCGACCATGATGGTGCACACCGGACCCATGCTCGTTGTCTCCAGGCCCTCGGACTCACGGCGGTTCAGCCCTCGCTCGACCGCCTCCGCCACCGTCAGAGCCTGGGCCACGGTGAACGACACGGTCGCGTTGATGGTTACGCCACGGTACGTGGCCTCCTCCATGGCTCGGATCCCGGCGGCGGTGGCCGGGATCTTCACGATCATGTTGGGTGCGAGCGAAGCGAGCTCCAGCGCCTGTGCCACGAGCCCGGCCTCGTCGTCGTACAGATGGGGGTCAGTCTGAATGGAAAGTCGCCCATTCCGACCGTGCTCGCGCTCGAAGATGGCCATCAGAGGGTCAGCCGCCTCCACGGAGAGCTCCCGCACCATCTGCCAGGCGATGGCAACTTCGTCGGCCAGGCCATGATGGTCGGCCGCCACCTGCTGGATGCGGCGTTGCCACCGGACGAGGTCGGCTCGCAGCGCCGCAAGGGCAATGACCGGGTTGCAGGTGGCCCCTACCGCTCCCCAGCCGATGGCGGCGCAGAGCTCCGACGGCGTTGCCGAGTCGCTCCATAGCCGGGTCGGCGTCGACTCGGACATCCGGAGCAGCGGTGGGGTGAGATCACCCACGGAGGTCACGTCCGGGGTCACCGGTCCCAGTCGAGCATGAGGTCGGCAAGTCCGGATGTGCGAGGAGGTCCTCTGGCGCACCGCTCGACTCGATCCGGCCCGCGGCGGGAACATACATGCGGTCCGATACCGCCATGGCCTGGAGCACCTCCGCCTCCTCTTGCCGTCTTGATCGATCATAGCTGATCGATCAGCAGACCTCGGTGGCCCTCCCGACTTGACAAGCGATCATCCATCATCGAGTATCGATGATACCGACAGGACACGGAGCCGTCGAGGGCTCCAGGAGCGCTCGTGACCGGACCGAGGAGGTGGGACATGGAGCAGGTGACCGAGACCGTGACCGGACCGAGGAGCTGGGACATGGAGCAGGTGACCGAGACCGTGACCGGACCGAGGAGCTGGGACATGGAGCAGGTGACCGAGACCGTGTTCACTGCCACCACATACCGAGGGTGCAACCCCAGCTTCGTGGTGACGCGCGATGGAGTCGTGGTCATCGATACCCCTCAGCTACCAACCCGGGCGGTGAAGATGCGTGAAGTGGCCGAGGAGCACGGACCTATCCGCTACCTCATCAACACCGAGCACCACGTCGACCACATCTTCGGCAACTACTACTTCAAGGGCGCCGGGGCTGTCGTCCACCACCGGGGGGTGTTCGAGAACTTCATGGTTCCTACGCCCGAGCTGGACCCGTTTGACTACGCCGCCGAGGCCATCCCGAGCGACGACCCGGACGGAGCCGAGCTCCTTCCTTCTCGTGACCAGTATTACGAAGACCTCAATAAGGGCGCCGTCGTGTTCGATCGTGACCTGGAGCTTCGTGTCGGGGGTCAGACTTTTCACCTCATCCACACCCCCGGCCACACGCCGGGCCAGGTGGCCGTATACGTGCCGAGCGAACGAGTGGTCTTCACGGGCGACACCGTGTTCTCCGAGTGCCAGACGTGGCTCATGACCTCTAACGTCAAGCAGTGGATGGCCTCGCTAGCCGTCGTCGAGGACTTGGACGTCGACCGGATTATCCCCGGTCACGGGCCGGTGACAACGCCAAGGTACCTGGCGACGCAGCGTGCCGTCCTGCTCGAATGGCTGAGCGCCGTTGCCGCGGCCGTTGCCGAGGGCTGGAGCCGGGAAGAGACCATGGCCAGGATCAGCTTCGCGGATCGCTATCCGGTCGACGTCGGCCAGGGGCACATGATGTCGCACATCCAGACACTCAACGCGGCGTCGCTGTGGGACGAGCTCTCCGGCGCAAGCAAGCAGGCACGATGAACGACGAGCTGAGCCAGTTTCGCTTGGATGGCCGAGCGGCCATCGTCGGCGGCGGCTCTGGCGGCATTGGGATCCGTGTCTGCGCCGCCCTGGCCGGGGTGGGCGCCGACGTAGCCATTATCGGACGCTCCAGCTCACGCCTGGCCGAGGCGGCAGCGGTAGTTGAGCGGACCGGTCGGCGAGCGATCGTCGTCCCCGCCGATATGGCCTCCAGGGAGCAGGCTCTCGGCGCCATCGAGACGGTCCTAGCCGCCTTCGGCCGGGTCGACGTGGTGGTCAACGGGATTGGCGGCGGGGCCGGCACCGCCCTGCACCCTGCCGAGGAGTACCCAGACAGTGACTGGAAACGAATTCTGGATCTCAATCTCACCACTGCGTTCAACCTCTCCCAGGCGGGGGCCGCAGCCATGATCTCATCTGGCGGAGGCGGCTGCATCCTCAACATCTCCTCGGTGCGAGGCCAACTCGGCATCGACGCCGGGTACTCGGCTTACGCAGCCGCAAAGGGTGGCCTCGACGCACTCACCCGACAGCACGCGACGGAGTGGGCACGCCATGGGATCCGGGTAAACGCCCTATCTCCGACTTTCGTGGGGACTGCCCAGACAGCGGGCCTTCTGGGCGATCCGGCCTTCCACGACCGCCTGGTGAGCCGCATCCCGCTACGACGGATCGCGGACCCGGACGACCTTGTCGGCGCCGTGCTCTTCTTCTGCTCCGACGCTAGCAGTTTCGTAACCGGTCAAATTCTCACCATTGACGGGGGGCTTACCGCAACGCAGTAAGCGTACAGGTAAGCGCCCGGAAGAAAAGCGTTCCTCGGTATGGTTCAACCAATACTAACTGAAGGACTACCGTCCGGGAGGGTCACATGAGCGAGGACAGGGTGTTAGCCACCTTCTACGGGAGCGATGAGTTCCCCATCGAATGGGAGGAGGGACAGCGGGACCTGTTTTGGGTCCACGATGATCTGCACATCCCCAATCCCGTATCACCGATGTACGCCGACATTGGTGGATGGTGGCTCAACTGCGACTACATGTTCCGCCGCTTTGGAACGCCATTTGCCTCCGACTGGATCGTCAAGGTAATCAATGGCTACGTCTATACGGCGGCCGTTCCTGCGACCCCCGGACTCCACGCAGAAAGCTCCGAATACGGTGCACGCTATACACCACGCGTCCCCCTGGACAGAGAGTATCCCGCTCAGATCGGCGCCTACCTGGGCTGGACGTTGCCCTACTACGCAGAGAATTTTCTCACCTGGTGGCACGAACGGCTGCGGCCCGACATGCAGCACACCTTTGAGCGGTTCGACAACTATGACACCGCGACGGCGTCACTATTGGAGCTAGCCGTTCTGTTGGAAGATGCTATCGACATGCACGACCGGCACTGGCAGATACACTGGATCTTGAACTTTGCGCAGTTCTCGTCGACGATGGCGCTGAACGCTGCCATCTCTAGCGTCAAGGGAGAGAGCAATCACTCTGCCCTCATGGGTCGCCTGCAGAGTTCAACTCAGAATCGCAATTGGGACTCCGTCGAACAACTATGGAAGATCAAAGAGTGGGTCAAAGCGGACGGGGGAGAGGTGGCCATCGCCTTTGAAAAGGCCACCGCCAGGGATGTTCTTCGTGTACTTCAAGAGACCGAAGCAGGGCGCGCTTTCATCATCGACCAGATCGAACCCTACCAGCGCGAGTTCGGATACAAGTCCATGTGGGCACACGAGTTCTCCTTCAAGACCTGGCGAGAAGACCCACTCCCCGTCGTCGAGGCCGTGCGCGGTTATCTGGAGAGCGACTACGACTTCACCCGTGAACTGCAAGCGGTCAAGGACGACCTCGAGGCTGCGAAGGCGCAACTCTTCGAGGGCATCGAGCCCGGTGACGGCCGGGATGAGTTGGCTCGCGTCCTTGATCTGAGCCTGAGGATGAACCCGCTGACGCCGGATCACCATTTCTACATAGATCAGGGTACGAACGCACGGGTGCGCCTCGTCCTCATAGCAATCGGGCGCAAGCTCGTCGAGATGGGAGTCTTCTCTGACGCTGAAGACGTCATGTATCTCAGATACAACGAATTGCGAGCGCTCATGGCTCAGGGCTATCCGCACGATGTCGGGACCCTCGTCTCGGCGCGTCGCGATCAGCGTGAGGAAGCCTACAGCGTACAGCCACCCGACTGGGTCGGCACCGCCTCGGAGAGTGCGATCGCTTTCCCGTACTGGACCCTGTGGGGCTTCCCAGAGAAGTTGCATCGGAAGCCCGCCGGGGCTGAGGGCGTGATCGAGGGACTGGCAGCCTCCACAGGAATAGTTGAGGGCATCGCGCGCGTCGTCGTGTCGCCCTCAGAATTCAATGCCGTGGTCAAAGGTGAGATTGTTGTGTGCCGGATGACGAGCCCAGCCTGGGTAGTGTTGTTCACCCGAATCTCCGGACTCGTTACCGACGCCGGCGGGGTGGCCTCGCATCCCGCCGTAGTCTCGCGGGAGTTCGGTATCCCTGCTGTCGTGGGAACATCCGACGCGACCCGACGCATAAAGACCGGGGACCGTCTGCGGGTCAATGGCGCAACCGGAAGAGTAGACATCTTGCCGCCTGGTTCCCCTACCGCGGCTGTCGCAGAACTGTAGATGTGGCTCCGATGGCCGGTCTTCCTCTCGTGCTGCCGCTGAATGACCCACGATGCCGTGATGTTGCCGTGAGCGGTGGCAAAGGCGCAAGTTTGGCAGTGATGATGGCCGAAGGCCTCCCCGTGCCGCGGGGCTTCGTTGTCACTTCTGCAGCATTCGCTAATGCCGTGGACGTAGAAGCCGTGCGCGAGTTGATGGAGGCCAGGGACGCAGCCGCCGTCAGAGGCGTGGTGGCCGCAGCCGAGCCCCCAGTTGACCTCATAGGGCAGCAGTACAGCCGGCTCGAGGGGCTGGTAGCGGTCCGCTCATCGGCCTGTGCCGAGGACTCGGAGCGTGCCAGCTATGCCGGAGTACAAGAGACCTATCTCAATGTAGAGGGATTGGAGAGCCTCCTGAAACACACTGTTGAGTGTTGGCTTTCGTTCTTCTCTGAGAGAGCGGTCTTCTATCGGGAAGAGAAGGGGTCGTTGAGCGACGTTGGCATAGCTGTCGTCGTACAAGAGATGGTACAGTCCCGCAAATCGGGCGTACTTTTCACCGTCGACCCGGTACAGGGTCGCCGTGATCGAATGATTGTGGAGGCTGCCTACGGGCTTGGTGAGGTGGTTGTCTCTGGGAGCAGTACTCCTGATCACTATGTGTTGGACCGTCAAGGAGAGATCAGGCGCAGTCGTGCGGGGGCAAGTCATGATCCAGTTCTCAATGAGCTGGAATGCAGAGCGCTCGCACAGGTTGCTCAACGGGTCGTCGAGCTGTATGGGAGTGAGCAAGACATCGAATGGGCTATTGATGCCGCTGGGGCCATTGCACTATTGCAGTCCCGACCAGTCACGACGGTGTGAGTGCCGGTGCCATGAAGTACGTAACGTATGAGTCGGAAGGCCAGCGCCGGGTTGGAATGCTGGAGGGGGACACGGTACTGGACGTGAGCTTCTCTGGAGACATGGTTGCGTTCATCGAGGCGGGAGCACCGGTAGGGGCCACACGGGCGGTGGAAGGCGCGAAGCTGCGAGCACCGCTGCGGCCCCGAAGTCTGCGGGACTTTCTGGGCTTCGAGGGCCACCTGGCCGCTGCGTTCACGAATCTCGGTAGGGCGATCCCAGCCGAATGGTATGCGATACCCGTGTACTACAAGGGATTGCCTGAAACGGTGATCGGACCGGAGGAGCAGGTGCCGTGGCCGTCGTACTGTGAGCAGCTGGACCATGAACTGGAGTTGGCCCTCGTTATTGGTCGCGAGGGAAGGAATATACCTAGGGAGCGGGCTCAGGACTATGTGTTCGGTTACACAATTTGGAATGACATGTCCGCCCGCGATGCGCAACGCCGTGAGCTCCCGGTCGGACTGGGGCCGGGGAAGGCGAAGGATTGGGACGGGTCAAACATACTTGGGCCATGTATCGTCACGGCCGATGAAGTCGACATCGCCAATCTCCGACTCACAGTGCGAGTTAATGGAGCGGTATGGGGGGGCGACACGACGGCACATATGCATCATAGCTTCGGCTCGATGATTGAATACGCATCCCAGGACCTGACGGTGCGTGTCGGGGAGGTATTTGGTTCAGGGACCGTCGCTGGTGGGTCCGGGGTTGAACTGGATCGTTGGCTGCGGCCGGGGGATGTCATCGAGATGGAGGCTGAAGGTATCGGGGTACTGCGAAATGTAGTTGGTCCCCGGAACGGAATGGACTAGTCACACCGAGGCCTGAAGGGAGGCTCTCATGGCTTATGTTGTCGCAGCGATTTGGAAGGCCAAGCCAGGTGAGGAGGAGAGAGTACTTGCCGTCATCAAGACCATGACTCCGCTGTCTCGCGCCGAGCCGAAGAACCTCTTCTACCAAGGACATGTGTCCGACGAGGACCCCAGGACGTTCTTCTTGTATGAGCAATATCGGGATGCGAGCGGGTATGAGGAGCACAAGGCCAGCAAGCACTTCCAGGATCACGTCGTTGGCTATATCCTCGGGTACCTCGAAGCTCGGAATGTGGACATCTATGAGACGGTTGATGTCTAGGTTGGTCCGGTGCGCTCATAGGCCAGCCGGAAGGTGGAGGCTCATCGGCTCCGGGGGACGCCACGTTGGGCCGCGGGCAGGGTGGCCCCTGCGGCGCGGGTAGCTATAGACGAAGTGACAGTTGTAGACGAAGCGACGATGGCAGGAAGGAAGCAGTGTTAGAAAAGACCACTGAGCGGGGCGGCGCGCAATCATATCGAGGGGGCGGTGTCGTAGGGGGAAGTGTCAGAGACAGGTTCATTCAATATCTGCCAAACGAGCAATATCTGGCAAGAAGGAGGAAGGTACAATGAAGTGGCTGAAGATTAGGACAGTACGACATGTGCCAAAGCTGGCTGCAGCGGCAGTGGTGCTGGCAGCATGTGGAGGATCCACGTCGACGCCCGCGACTAGTCCGCCGGCGGTCAGCGCCGGGGGCTCACTCGTCTTTGGGGCGATATCCACCTTCACCGGACCGATTGCTTCGTTTGGCCCGGAGATGATGGCGGGATGTTACACGGCCACGAAGCTCATCGATCAAGCGAACGGTATTCTGGGAAGAAAGGTGCTTTGCCTTCCGATCAATACGAACGGAGATCCAGCGGATGCTGTAGCCGCTGTAAGCCAGGCCCTCGCAACCGACAATCTGTCTGGGGTGCTGGGGCCGGGCGGGACAGCTACAGCTACCACCCCACTCCTGACGACCGCCAAGATGACGATGTTGGCGGATACAGGAGACTCCGCCTATAACTACACGAAGGACCCGTACTTCTGGCGAATCACGCCGCCGGACAGTGCAGGCGGCCTCGCCCTCGCGGCGTGGGGATACGATCACGGCTGTCGTGTTGGCGCGGCCTTCTTCAACAATACGACCACAGCGCAAACGAGCGTTCCCACCCTGCTGAGCGGGTTCAAGCGGCTAGGTGGGCGCATGGCCATCAACCTGCAACTGGTTCCGGACAGCTCGACCTATGAATCAGAGGTACTGAGGGTCATCGCCGCCCATCCGCAGTGTTTGTTCACGGAAGCGGACCCTCAGACAGATGCAACATTTCTGAGTGAGTTCAAACAGTTCAATCATGGAAAGCTGATCCCCATCATCGGAACGGAGCCCACGATTACGTCGACTTGGCAAGACGCCGTCGGAAAGGCCATAGGCACCACGGCGCTAGCCAACTTCTATGTGGGGCTCGAGCCGTACACTCCTCCAACCGGCAGGGCCTGGGAAATATATCATACGGCGCTTCTGGCTGACTCAGCGCAGGTGCCGAGCCCAGCCCAGTGGTCAGCCGACCCGTACTCCATGACGGACTACGACGGCATCAACATCATGGCTCTTGCGATGCTCGAGGCGAAGTCCACAGTTCCGGCAAAGTACAATCCCTACATTTTGAAGGTCACCCAACCCGGCCCAGGCAAGATTGCGGTCTATAGCTTTGCCCAGGGCAAGTCCCTCCTTGCCGAGGGAAAGCAAATAAGGTATATCGGTGCCGGTGGACCCGTGGACTTCAACCAGTACCACAACTATGGTGGAGCCTTCAGCGCGATGGGATACACATCGGGTGGGAAGAGCAGGTTGGCCGGGTTGGTCCCGGCCGCGCAGATCACCAAGTTGAGCTCCTAGTCGTACCAAGTGGGGTTTGAGGTTGGTGGTCGGAGACTCTTAGCCCGAGGCCCGGCGTAGCCGCCTCTGCTGCGTTGTCCTGGGCTTGCCAAGGTGTTGGCAAGCCCAGGACACTAATGAAAGGAAGTGCGATGCACCTATTCCTGGAGTATGTGGGCTTTGGACTGGTGTCGGCGTCGATACTCGCCCTGGCGGCAGTCGGGTTTACGCTCCAATACGGTGTCACGAATGTGCTCAATCTGGCATTTGGGCAGGTCATGACCTTAGGTGCACTAGCCGCGTACGGGGTGAACGTAGTTGGTGGCGATGTGTGGGAGATGGTTGTCGCGGGAGGACTCTGCGGGGCCGCTGCATCCGTAGCACTAAATCGGGTCGTGATCTCACCCTTCGCGAGACGAGGCCTTAGGTTGTTTGGCATGATCGTCGTGACATTGTCGTTGTCTATCATCATGGGAAATGTCGCCCTCATCGTCTTCGGATTCGGCACCTTCAGCTACTCTCTGTCAACGTCGTCGTCCAACGTCCTGGGGATGACATTTACTGGTGATCAGCTGGAGACAATGGCACTGGCGGTGGCCGGAATGGTGGGGATTCGCCTCTTGCTACAACGGACGAGGCTGGGTCGGGCGATGCGGGCCACGTCAACGGATCCGATCCTGGCCCGCGCATGTGGCATGAATACGCAGCTGATAGCTGACGTCGCGTGGGCCATATCTGGGGTGCTGTGTGGGGTGGCTGGGGTGACGGAGGCGATCTCCGTGTCCGCGTTTTCGGTAACGACCGGAGATGGCCTCCTGCTTACCATAGTCGCCGCTGCCATTGTAGGTGGGATCGGGCAGCCCTATGGGGCTATGCTGGGTGCGGTCCTCATAGGTGTCGTGACATCGCTGGTCGGTGGCTATGCAAATCCTACTTACACTGACTTGACCGCCTTTGTGATCCTGGTTGTGTTCCTCGTGTTTCGGCCAGTGGGTCTAGCGAGAGGCGTGGTGTCGGAGCGAGGAGTGTTGGCGTGAGCAGCTCATTACAATTCTACCTGGCACTCCTCCTAGTGTACGCGGGGGTTGACCTGATTGCGTGCTGGGGCCTAAATTTGCAGATGGGCATAGGCGGTATAGTGAATTTTGGCTTCGTTTTGTTTCAAGCTGCGGGGGCATACACCTATGCGATTCTCACCCTGGGAGCTCCCGCCCACAACGCGGGAGCTGGCGCGGGCTTTCAGACGTATTTCTGGGGAGCACGGCTGCCGTTTCCTCTTCCCTTCGTTGGGGCGATTGTCGTCGGGGGGCTGCTGTCTGTCGTAGTGGGCCTGCTCGTTCTCCCCCGGCTAAGAGGTGATTATCAAGCAATAGCGTTGCTGGTGGTGTCGTTGGTGGCGAGCGGTCTCATCCTAAATGACGCATCAATATTCAACGGAGCAAATGGGCTGTCCAGCATACCGCGGCCGTTGGAGGCCGCCCTGGGGCTGTCGGGCTTGGGCTATAGTTGGGCCTATGTCGGCTTTACAGGGGTGTTGTGCATATTGTCAGGGTGGGTGGTGTGGCAGATCAGCCGCTCACCGCTTGGAAGAGTGTTACGAGCAGTGCGGGAGGATGAGGAAGCGGCGAAGAGTCTGGGTAAGAATCCCCGCCGCTTAAGGCTGATCGCATTCGTTGGAGGGGGTATGCTGGCGGGGCTTAGCGGCGCGGTCCTTGTGGCATATATCGACGCATGGGCACCCTCGAGTTGGGGATATGTGGAGACGTTTGTCTTCGTCACGGCGGTGATTGTCGGGGGTTTTGGAAGCAACGTGGGTGTTGCTGTGGGAGTGGTGCTGGTGCCGATCGTGTTCGGAGAGGCTCCGTTGTTCTTGCCGTCCCTGGTCCAGGCGAGTTGGTTTGGGGCGGTGCAGCTGATTCTGTTCGGGTTGTTTACGATGGGCTTCCTATGGGTTCGGCCGCAAGGGGTGCGTCCTGAGCGACGCGTAAAATATGCTGGAAGGATCAAGAAGCTGGGAGCGTCGGTCGCTGTGGCAGGAGATGGGGCTGGAAGGGCGGGGGAGAGAGGAGGGACTCAGTGATGGCGGCGGGGGCTGGGGATCGGGATGATCCTATGTTGGAGCTGCGACATGTGTCGCGGGAGTTCGGCGGCGTCCGTGCGGTTGAAGATGTGTCCTTTAGCATCGCGGAGGGCGCGGCAGTTGGGATCATCGGCCCAAATGGGGCTGGAAAGTCCACGGTACTCAGCATGATGGCGGGGTCGGTGATACCGTCGGAAGGCGAAATCCTGTTCTGCGGTGAGAGGATCACTGGGCTCAGGTCCGACGCGGTGGCAAGATGTGGAATAGTTCGCACCTTCCAGGTGTCGGCGGAGTTTGCGGGTCTAACTGTTATGCAGAACCTGCTGGTCGCTGCTCCACGACAGCGGGGTGAGTCGGTTGTCGGGGCCCTGCTGGGCTGGCGATATTGGGGGGCGGCTGAGGAGTCCGCGATTGAGCGAGCATATGAGCTGTTGGTGAAGTTTCGAATGACGGATGTGGTGGATGAGTATGCAGGTAACCTGAGCGGCGGTCAGCGACGGCTGTTGGAGGTGATGCGGGCGATGATGACAAATGCGAGGGTGCTATTGTTGGATGAACCCACGGCTGGGGTGCACCCCAAGATGGTTGGCGAACTGCGCAGGCAACTTCAAGGGCTCAAAGGGGCGGGGTTGACTCTGCTGATGGTGGAGCATGAGATGGGGATCGTGGGCGCGCTGTGTGACAGGGTTATTGTGATGGCGCGAGGTCGGGTGATCGCAGAGGGGAGTCTGCAGGAGGTTCGAAGGAACCCGGAGGTTATGGAGGCCTATGTTGCAGGATGATGTGGGTCCGGAGGGCAGGGCCTGCCTTAAGATTCAGTCCCTGAGTGCTGGATATGGAGAAGTGCCAATAGTCCGGAACGTATCATTGGATGTGTGGCCGGGTCAGATTGTGGCGGTGGTGGGACCCAATGGGGCTGGGAAGAGTACCCTGCTAAAGTCCGTTGTGGGCATCGTGCGCAAGATGGACGGTTCAGTGATGCTGGAGGGGGAGGAGGTGTCGGAACTGCCAACGGAGGCGCGGGTGCGAAAGGGGCTGGGATATGTTCCGCAGCTGAATGACGTGTTTGGACGGTTGTCTGTGCGGGAGAATCTTCTGATGGGTGGGTATAGGGTGGGGAAGTCCGAGCTGAGCACTCGGATGGGGGAAGTATATGGATTGTTTCCGCAGCTTGATAGAATGCGCTTGCGCACGGCCAGTCGCCTCAGCGGTGGAGAGCGGAAGATGCTTGCGCTCGGTCGAGCGTTGATGGCGCATCCGCGAGTCCTGATCTTGGACGAGCCGACGGCGAACCTGTCCCCGGAGCTGTCGGCAGTGGTGTTGGAAGAGCACGTCCGAGGACTCGCGGATGCGGGTGTGGGAGTATTGCTGGTTGAACAAAAGGCTCAACAGGCTGTCGAGATAGCGGATTGGTCGTGCGTCTTGGTGGCGGGTGAAATTGCTGCGTCGGGCGTGAGGTCTGACCTCCTAGCCCGACCGGATTTCGGTGAGCTCATGCTCGGTGGCGTTGGGGGTGTAAGAGCAGAACCAGGCTTCCCCCGCTGAGGTGACTGCAAGCTGGCGGAGCGGTAGCGACCGCCACGTGACGAGGGAACCCAGGGGGTCGATGCCGAGCGCGACGCGCCGCGAGGACCGACGGGCGCTGGCCGTCATGACGGTGGCACACGGGATCCAGCACTTCTACGTTGCCGGGCTGGCCGTCATCTACCCGTTTGTCGTTGCCGACCTGCACGTGTCCTACGCCGTGCTCGGCTTGGTGCTCACGGTCGCCGGCGTGTCTGGCGGGCTGCTGCAGGGCGCCGCCGGCATGCTGCGCCGGGCTCGGGCCCGATCGGTCCTCGGCGCCCAGAACGCCGGCCTGGCCGCCTCCGCCGTCCTCGGCGCCCTCGCCCCCGGCTTCGGGGCCTTCGCCGGCGCCCGGGTGCTCGGGGCCCTGGTGAGCTGGCCCCAGCACCCGGTCGGCTCCGCCTACCTCTCCGACCGCTTCCCCCAGCGCCGCGGGACCGTCCTCAGCTGGCACTCGGCCGGCGGGAGCATCGGAACCGTCACGGTCCCGCTGATTGCCACGGCGGTCATCGCCGCCGCCGGGTGGCGCTGGGCCCTGGTCGTCCTCGCCGGCGTCCTCGCCCTCGGCGCGCTGCTCGTGCGGGTGGCACTGCCGCCCGAACCCCTCCGGGCGGACGCCGATCCCGGCATCGAGAGGGTGAAGCTCAGGGAGCTCCTCCGGCGCCCAGGGGTTGCGGTCGTCCTGGCCGCGGCGACGATCGCGGCGGGCGGGCGTGGCCTCGGCACCCTCAGCGCCTACGTGCCGGCGGACCTGCACAGCCACCTCGACCTGCCAGCGCTGACGGTGGGTGCCGTCTTCACCGCAATGATGGCGGCCAGCGTCGTTGGTCCAGTGGTGGCCGGCAGCGTTGCCGACCGGGTGGGCCGCCGCCGGACACTCGTTGTCACGTACTTCGCCGCAGCCGGGGCGTTGTGCGCCTTCGGCTTCACCGGCCGGCGCCTCGCCGTCCTCTTTCCGATCGCGATCGTGGTCGGTGTGCTGGCATATGCCGAGTCGCCGCTACTTCAGGCGGTGTTCTCCGAACTGGTCGGTCCCGGAGCGGCCCGCTCGGCCTTCGGTGCCTTCTTCGCCATCGCCTACGGGGTCGGGGCCCTGTGGTCCGCCGTCCTCGGGTGGATCATCACGGTCGCTGGCTTTCCGGCCGCGTTCTGCACGATGGCAGCATCGTTCGTAGTGGCCGGCATCTGCATCGTCGCAGGCCTGCGCGCGCCCGCGCGCCAGCAGCGCTGACGGGGGGCCGGGGATGGATCGGAAGCGGCTGCTTCTCACTTATCCGGAAACAGCCGGTATGGTGACCTTCTGGATCAACCGGCGTGCCCGTCGGACGATGCGTAGTTTGTGGCAGCAGGCGATGACCTGGTGGCGCCGGCCGGGGGGTCGGTTCCGGAAGTGGCGCTCCTCGGCCGCTGGGCATTCGACCAGGCGTTCCAGGATGCCGTGGCCGGCATGGCGGTCGTCGACGCGGACTGCCGTTACCGGCTGGTAAACCCAGCCTTCTGCCGGATGCTCGGACGTGACGCCGCCGATCTGATCGGTGGCCGGACCATCGACGTCGCCCACCCTGACGACGCCGCCAGGACCGGCGCAGAGCTCCTGTCCGGGGGGCTCTGGTGGGCGGGCGCCGGCCAGGCCCGCAAGCAGTACGTCCGGCCGGACGGCACGGTCGTCAACACGCTGCAGACCACGACAGTGCTGCGGGACGAGGCCGGGCGGGGCTCCGCCCTGCTCGTCCAGGTTCTCGACATCAGGGAGGCGGAAGAGGCCCGGGGGCGGGTGGAGCGCCGGCTGCAGGCCCTGCTCGCCCGATCCTCGGAGCTGACGCTCCTGCTCGACTCGGACGGACGGCTGGTGTACGTCTCGCCGGCGTCGGCACGAGTCATCGGCTACGAACCCGGGACCGTGCAGGGGCGTATGGCCGACGAGCTCCTCCACCCCGACGACCGGGCTAGGGGGGCCAACATCTTCAGCGGTCACCTCGAAGCCCCCGGCCACGTCGCCGCCCACGACTTCCGGATCCTGCACCGCGACGGCACCTGGCGGCGGGTCGAGGCTGTCGTGACGAACCTGCTCGATGACCCGGCGATCGGTGCCGTCGTCGTCAACCTCCGTGACGTCACCGATGAGCGGCGGGTGCAAGAGCAGCTCGCCGCCAGCGAACGGCGGTTTCGCAGCCTGGTGACGAACTCCTGGGACATCATCACCGTCCACGCCGCCGACGGCCGATACCTGTACGCCAGCCCTGCTGTGACCGCCCAACTCGGCTACCTCCCCGAGCAGCTCGCTGGCACCCACCCGTTCCGTCTCGTCCATCCGGAGGATGCCCACATCTTCGAGGAACTGGCCCGGACGATCGACGGCTCCCGACCCGACGACCAGCCTCTCACCTACCGGCTCCTCCGCAGCGACGGCGAATGGCGGTGGCTCGAGTCCATGGCACTGAACCGCCTGGACGACCCAGCGGTGCGTGGCGTCGTCGTCACGACCCGCGACGTGACCGTGCGGGTCCGGCGCGAAGCCATGCAGGAGGCGCTCACCACGCTGAGCGGGGAGGCTCTTCGCGGTGAGCCGTTGGAGCACCTGTTCAAGCGGGCGACTGACCTCGCCGCCGGAGCGCTCGGGGTGCGCAACTGCGCCGTGTCCCGCTTCATCGAGGGCATGTCCATGGAGGTGGTCAGCCGGCACGGGCCGGCGCTGCGCTCCGGCATCTATCCGGTGGAGATCGACGGCCAGCCCACGTCACTTGGTGCCAGCGCCCTACGCAGCCGGGCCTCGGTCGTGTGGCGTGCCGACCACCCCGATACGGGCAGGCTGCCCGACGCCGAGGCGCTCGGTCTTCACAGCGGTGCTGCTGCGCTCGTGGCCGACGGGCCGGAGCCGTACGGGTTGGTCTCGGCCTACTCGACCTCGCCCGAGGCTTTCACGGCCGACGACGTGTCGTTCCTGGAGGCGGTGGCGAACGTGCTCGCCGCCGCCGTCGGCCGGTGCCGGGTGGAGGTCGAGCTGCGAAAGCGAGCCCTCCAGGACGAGCTGACCGGCCTGCCCAACCGGCTGGCGCTGCTCGACCGGATGCGTGTTGCCCTCGCACGGCTCGAGCGGCGACCCGGCGACGTCGCCGTGTTGTTCATCGACACCGACGACTTCAAGCTCGTCAACGACAGCCTGGGGCACGCCGCCGGCGACCGGGTGGTGGCCGCCGTGGCCGAACGCATCGCCGGAGCGCTTCGCCATGCGGACACAGTGGCGCGCTTCGGGGGCGACGAGTTCGTCATTCTCTGCGAGAGCACGGACCTCCCGACGGCGGAGGAGGTGGCGCGCCGCGTCCACGACGCCCTTGTTCCCCCGATCGAGCTGGGCGAGCGCAGGATCAACCTGACCGCCAGCATCGGGATTGCCACCACCGCCGACCCCGCCACCATCCCCGACGACCTTCTCGCCCAGGCCGACACGGCCATGTACGCAGCCAAGCAGGCTGGAAAGCACCGCTCCGTGTGCTTCGACCAGGCGATGCGGCGGCGGGTCGACGAGCAGCTGCAAGTCGTGTCCGGTCTCCGCCAGGCGGTCGAGCGGAGCGAGCTCCGGCTCTTCTACCAGCCGGTCGTGCGGGCCGACACGGGCGCAGTCGTCGGGGCGGAGGCTCTCGTCCGCTGGCAGCACCCTGTCGACGGCCTGCTCGGTCCCGACCGGTTCATCGGGTACGCCGAGGCGTCGGAGCTCATCCTTCCCCTGGGGGAATGGGTCCTGTCGACGGCGTGCCGCCAAGGCTCGGCCTGGGCCGGGGCCGGGCTGAGGGCGACAGTGTCGATCAACGTGTCCGGCCGCCAGCTCGCTCACCCCGGCTTCGCCGACACCGTGGAGCGCCACCTGGCCGAGAGCGGGGTGCCACCCGATCTGGTGTGCCTCGAGGTGACAGAGAGCGCGGTCATGGCTGACATCGAGCGCGCCGCCTCCATCCTCCGGGAACTGCGGTCCCTCGGCGTCCAGGTGGGCGTCGACGACTTCGGCACCGGGTACTCCTCGCTGTCCTACCTCGCCGACCTCGAGTTCGACTTCGTCAAGATCGACCAGTCGTTCGTGTCCCGCTACGACCAGGACCGCCGGGCCGCGGCCTTGCTCGAGACGATCGCCGCGCTCTGCCGCAGCCTCGACCTACCGGCGGTGGCGGAAGGCGTCGAGACCGACGCCCAGTTGGCCGAGGTGCGCCGGCTCGGGATCACCTACGCGCAGGGGTACCTCTTTGGCCGGCCGATGCCGGTGGACCAGCTTCCGTCGTGCGGCCGGGGGGCGACCACCGCAGCCTGAGCTTCCGCCGGGCCTCGATCAGAATGGGCCCGTGGTGGCCGAAGCGCCTCGAGGAGTCCTCCTGCGGGAGCCGACCCGCCCCCGGCGTCCCCTCGTGGCGTCGATCCCCCACGGGTCGGACCTGGTGCCGGAGCGCTACGCGGCCGCGATGCTGGCGAGCGAGGCGCTGGGAGTGGATGCCTACACCAGCGAGATCTACGGCTTCGCCACGGAGCTGGGCGCGACGGTGGTCGAGGCCGGCCTGTCCCGCTTCGTGGCGGATGCCAATCGGGATGCCGCCGGCCCGACCTTCGGGCCGTTCCCGACCGCCATCGTCGCGTCCACCGACGGATGGGATCCGCTGTACGAGGAGGAGCTGCCGGAGCAGGCGGTCGCGGAGCGGATCAGCGTCGCCCACACCGCCTACCACGACGCCATCGACGCCGCCGTCGCCGCCCACCTCCGCGAGGCGCCCCGCACCTTGTTGCTCGACCTCCACAGCTTTGGCGTGCCCCTCGACGCCGACGTGGTGCTCGGCGACGGGCGGGGCAGCACCGCGGACGCCCGGGTGGTCGAAACGCTGGAAGCGGCCCTCCGCTCCGAGGGCTTCCGGGTCGTACGGAACGTGAGGTTCACCGGCGGCTGGATCGTCCGGCGCTTCGCCGGCGAGCCGCTCGTCGACGCCGTGCAGGTGGAGCTCAACAAGCGGTGCTATGTGGATGGGCCTGCCGTCGCGTCGCGTCGGCGTCCACTGCCTCACGACTCGGAGCGCATCGCCGAGGTCAGGGAACGGATCCGGGGCGCCTTTCTCCGCATTCTCGACCACTACGAGGGGATTGCTTCGTAGATTCGCTTTCGTGGCGTCGCGCGGTTGGAGCACGGCCGACATCCCCGACCAGAGGGGACGGCGGATGGTGGTGACCGGCGCCAACAGCGGCATCGGACGGGAGGCGGCCGCCGCCCTCGCCCGAGCCGGTGCCCAGATCACCCTCGCCGTCCGTGACGAGGCCAAGGGCCAAGCGGCGGCGGCGGCAATGAGCGGCACGGTCGAGGTCCGCCGGCTCGACCTGGCCGACCTGGCGTCCGTGCGGGCGTTCGCCGACGGCTGGGAGGGACACCTCGATGTGCTGGTGGACAACGCCGGCGTGATGGCCACCCCCGAGCAGCGGACCGTGGACGGCTTCGAGCTGCAGATCGGCACGAACCATCTCGGGCATTTTGCCCTCACCAACCTGCTGCTGTCCCGCCTCACGAACCGGGTGGTCGTCGTGTCCTCCAGCGCGCACCGCATGGGGCACGTCGATCTCGACGACCTCAACTGGGAGCGTCGCCGCTACCGGCCGTGGCCCGCATATTCGCAGTCGAAGTTGGCCAACCTCCTATTCGTCCGGGAGCTCCAGCGGCGGCTGGAAGCGGCCGGCTCGCCGCTGCGTGCCGTCGCCGCTCACCCCGGCTACGCCGCGACCGACTTGCAGCGCAAGACGGGCAGCCGCTTCGCGAGCGCGGGGATGGTGTTGCTCAACCGGCTGGTGGCGCAGAGCGCGGCCGCCGGCGCTCTGCCCACGTTGTACGCCGCCGTGGAGGACATCCCAGGGAGGAGCTACGTGGGACCGGGTGGCTGGATGGAGCAGCGGGGTTCCCCCAAGCTCGTCGCTCCCAGCGCCGCCGCCGCCGCCGACGACACCGCGCTGCGCCTCTGGGAGCTCTCGGAGCGGCTGACGGGCGTCGGCTTTCCGCTGGGCGGTTGAGGGGCTACGGGCTGCGGGGTGGGAGGGTGCGGGGCGGGGGTGCGAGGTCGGGCGAGGCGAACTGTGAGTGAAAACAACACAGGGTGTGTACTTCTCACTCACAGTTTGTGTTTGGTGAAACACCTCAGGCGGGGTGGCCCCGTAGCGCGACCGACCGAGAGCCGCCGACGGCGTTGACAACCAGCGAGGCGCGGGAGGCGCTCGTCGCCGGCCGGTAGCCGAACCACACGTTGCAGTGCCCCCCGGCTCGCAGCCGGCAAGTCGACCGGACGAGCCACCACTGCCGCCCTCCTCCCCTCAGCGTGAAACGGGCGACCGTGCCGCCCGCCGCCGCCCAGACGGTGACGTGGCGACCCTCGATGTGGCCGGGCGCGGCCGAGATGCTCACGTTGTCGGAGGACAGGCCGACAGGGATCGTGGCTGCGATGCTCCGCCAGGAAGGCGTGGCAGCGGCCCAGCGGGTGGCCCCACCGGCCAGTTCTATGGCTGCCGAGGCGCCGGCGGTTGCCGCACCCATGAGGAGCGGGGCCTGGTAGCCGGCGAGGATGTTGCGGCGATGGACCCAGCAGCCCGGTGCCCCGCTGTACGTGCACCCCAGGTTGGACGAGCCGGGGCCGTCGTCATACATCCAGAGGAAGTCCGTCAGGAGGGTCGAGCCCAGGCCGCCGGCCCAGTTGGCGCCGACGCTGCCAGCGCCGGACGGCATGGGAGGGTCGCTGTTGGTGCTGGCTCCTGCCTGGGCCAACTCGTTCAGGGTCGGGGACAAGGCAGCGGCGGCGGGCAGCCCGCGTCCGACCCTCTCCAGGTCGGTTACGACGAGGAACTGGAGCGGCGCGCTCATGGTTGCGAAGGCAGCCGGGAGCTGCATCGGCCCGACGCCTTCGGCGGCCCGGGCGGCGTTGATCGCCGGGAGGGCGGCGCTCTCGCAGTGCCGCTGCGCCGGCGCCGCCTGGCTCACCAGCAGGCATGCATGCAGGAACGTGCGACTGGGTAGGCGGTTCCCGGCCGGAGTGGCCGTGCCGTGCACCGCCGAAGGGGTGCCGGGTCGGGGGGTGCCGGGTCGGGGGGTCGCAACGACCACTGTCGCCGCTTGGGCGGGCAGCGACACCATCATGATGAGCGCCGCAGTCACCGCGATGGCCGAGACGAACCGGTGGGCGCGTGCCCTCACTGGCCCTCCCATGGGCCTGGAACCTTAGCCAGTCCAATCCTGCCGGTCACGAATCCCCGGATGGATCAGTGGTCTCGACCTCGCCCTGATCGTGCTCCCGGTGCCGGGTACGTCGCTGCAGGCGCGGGTGGTCGCCCGCCGGGTCGCGCCCCTGTGGTGCGCGAGCCTGATGGTGGCCTCGGCGACGGCACGGGCCGTTGCGGCATCCGGTGTGGGGCCGCCCACCTACGTGTTTGATCAACGCTCACCGGCATAACGGCCGGCTGGCGAGGGCGCCGCGTCGGTGGCGTGCCGGACCAGCCCTGGGCGGCGGTCGTGGAAGTATTCGACTTCGCGGTCGAGGCTGCGTTGCCAGGTGGCCGACTCCGGCTGGAGGCGGTCATACCCAACTGAACGGGGCTGGACGGGACGCTCGCCGGCTCAGGGCTACTGACAGGGTCGGCCACTGCGGGTAAACTCTGTTTCAGTGACATCTGGGTGGGAACGGTGGGATGAGCAGCGGGCCCGGGAGATCCTCGAGGAGGTTCGCCACGAACCGGGAGCGCTGCTGCCGGCGCTGCACGCTCTCATGGACGTGTTCGGTTGCATCGACCCCGGCGCTGTCGCTCTCGTGGCGGATGCCTTGAACCTGTCGAAGGCCGAGGTCCACGGCGTCATCAGCTTCTACGCCGACTTTCGCACCAGCCCACCCGGGCGCACCAGGGTCCGGGTGTGCCGGGCGGAGGCGTGCCAGGCCATGGGCGCCGACCGGCTCGTTGAGCACGCCACAGAGCGCCTCGGCATTCCGATGGGGGCCACCACCGCCGACGGGGCGGTCACCCTGGAGCAGGTGTTCTGCCTCGGCAACTGCGCGCTCACGCCCTCGGTCATGGTCGACGACCGGGTGGTGGGCCGGGTCGATGCCGCCCGCTTCGACGAGCTGATCGCCGATGGTTCACCGGCGGGCCGCGCGCCGCTGGCGGGCCGCGTGCCGCTGGCGGGCCGGGCGCCACTGGCGGGGAGCCCGCCAGCGGCTGGCAGCGCTGCGCCGGCGACCGGCTTGGTGACCGTGTACGTCCCCCAGGACACCTCGGCCCGCGCCGTTGGCGCCGACGAGGTCGCTGCCGCCCTGGCCCGCCTCGCGGGGGACCGCATCCGGCTGGTGCGGAACGGATCCCGCGGTGCCATGTGGCTGGAGCCACTCGTGGAGGTCGAGGGTGCGGACGGCCGGCGGGTCGCCTA
Organism: Acidimicrobiaceae bacterium; assembly: GCA_027320105.1. GTDB lineage: Bacteria > Actinomycetota > Acidimicrobiia > Acidimicrobiales > Palsa-688 > JAKAQB01. Next base: position 30,501 of record DAHVMA010000004.1, read on the forward strand.
CGGCCCCGTGGCTCCCGACGACGTGCCCGGCCTGCTCGACGCCGGCCTGCTCGACGCCGGCCGGGCCGATGAGGCCGGCCGGGCCGATGACGCCGGCCGGGCCGATGCCGCCGGCCTGCTCGACGCCGGCCGGGCCGATGCCGGCAGCAACCATCCGCTGTTCCTCGGTCCGACCGACGAGATCCCCTGGCTGGCCCGCCAGCAGCGGGTGACGTTCGCCCGGGTGGGGGTGGTCGATCCGCTGTCGACAGAGGACTACGAGGCCCATGGTGGTCTCGCCGGGCTGCGCCGGGCGCTGGAGATGACCCCGGCGGAGATCGTCGACAGCGTCGTCGAGTCCGGCCTGCGCGGCCGGGGGGGCGCCGGTTTCCCCACGGGCATCAAGTGGCGGACGGTCCTCGCGACCCCGGCCCAACAGAAGTACGTGTGCTGCAACGCCGACGAGGGTGACAGCGGCACGTTCGCCGATCGCATGCTGCTCGAGGGCGACCCGTTCCTCCTGGTCGAGTCGATGGCGATCGCCGGTATCGCCGTCGGCGCAACGGAGGGGTACGTCTATCTCCGCTCGGAGTACCCCGACGCCATCGCGATGCTCCGCTCGGCCATCGACGCAGCCCGGGCGCGCGGTTGGATCGGGCCGTCGGTGCTGGGGTCGCAACGGGCGTTCGACATGCACGTGCGGGTCGGTGCCGGCTCGTACATCTGCGGCGAGGAGACGGCGATGCTCGAGAGCCTCGAGGGACGCCGTGGGCAGGTGCGGGCGAAGCCCCCGCTGCCGGCGATCGCCGGGCTGTGGGGTATGCCGACGGTCATCAACAACGTGCTCTCCCTTGCTGCGGTGCCGTCGATCCTCACCGACGGCCCAGAGGCCTACCGAGATCTGGGAGCGGGCCGGTCGCGGGGCACGCAGGTGTTCCAGCTCGCAGGCAACGTTCGCCGTGGCGGGATCGTCGAGCTGCCCTTCGGCGTGACGCTCGGGGAGCTGGTGGAGGACATCGGCGGTGGCACGATCAGTGGCCGGCCGGTGCGCGCCGTGCAGGTCGGTGGTCCATTGGGCGCCTACCTGCCGCGTGAGCAGTTCGGCCTCCCCCTCGAGTACGAGGCGTTCGCGGCGGCGGGGGCGATGGTCGGCCACGGGGGGCTGGTCGTCTTCGACGACACCGTCGACATGGCGCGCCAGGCGCGCTTCGCCATGGAGTTCTGCGCTGAGGAGTCCTGTGGCAAGTGCACCCCCTGCCGGGTCGGCGCTGTCCGCGGCGTGGAGGTCATCGACCGGATGGTCGCCGGCGACGAGCCCGACGCCAACCTGGTGCTCCTGGAGGACCTCTGCGAGGTCATGACCGACGGGTCCCTCTGCGCGATGGGCGGGCTGACCCCGATGCCGGTCCGGAGTGCGCTGCTGCACTTCCCTGACGACTTCACCCTGCGCATTCCACGATCAGGCAGCGACCGGGAGGTTGCGACGTGACCCTGCTACGCGAACCCGACCTGGGGACACCGTCCGCCCCCGGGCCCGACACCGTCACCCTCGAGGTAGACGGCATACCCGTGAGCGTCCCGGAGGGCACCTCGGTGATGCGTGCCGCCGCCCTCGCCGGCACCGACGTCCCGAAGCTGTGCGCCACGGACAGCCTTGCCGCCTTCGGGTCCTGCCGGTTGTGCCTGGTGGAGATCGACGGGCAGCGGGGCACGCCGGCGAGCTGCACCACCCCTGTCGCCGCTGGTATGAGGGTGTCGACCCAGACGCCGCGCCTCGAGCGCCTCCGCCGCGGGGTCATGGAGCTGTACATCTCCGACCATCCCCTCGATTGCCTCACCTGTCCGGCCAACGGCGACTGCGAGTTGCAGGACATGGCCGGTGCTGTCGGCCTGCGGGAGGTCCGCTACGGCTACGCCGGCGCCAACCACCTCGACGCCGAGAAGGACACGAGCAACCCGTACTTCGAGTTCGACCCGGCCAAGTGCATCGTGTGCTCTCGCTGCGTGCGGGCTTGCGACGACATCCAGGGCACTTTGGCGCTGACCATCGAGGGCAGGGGTTTCGGCTCCAAGGTGGCCCCGGGCCCGACGGACTTCCTCGGCTCGGAGTGCGTCTCCTGTGGTGCCTGCGTCCAGGCCTGCCCCACCTCGACACTCCAGGAAAAGGCCGTGGTGCTCTCCGGGACGCCCCGGCGTACCGTTCTCACGACATGCGCGTACTGCGGCGTCGGGTGTTCGTTCAAGGCGGAGCTCAAGGGCGACCAGGTCGTGCGGATGGTCCCGTACAAGGACGGCGGTGCGAACGAGGGTCATTCGTGTGTGAAGGGCCGCTTTGCCTGGGGCTATGCCACCCACCCCGACCGCATCACCACGCCGATGATCCGGGAGCGCTTCACGGACCCGTGGCGTACGGTGAGCTGGGAGGAGGCGATCTCCTACACGGCGCGGAGGTTGCAGGAGATCCAGGAGCGCCACGGCAGCGACGCCATCGGTGCCATCACCTCCTCCCGCTGCACGAACGAGGAGGTGTTCGCCGTCCAGAAGATGGTGCGCGCCGCGTTCGGCAACAACAACGTGGACACCTGCGCGCGGGTGTGCCACTCGCCGACGGGGTTCGGCCTCAAGTCCACCTTCGGGACGTCGGCAGGGACCCAGGACTTCAAGTCGGTGGATGCCGCCGACGTGATCATGCTCATCGGCGCCAACCCCACCGACGCCCACCCGGTGTTCGCGTCCCGCATGAAGAGGCGGCTGCGTGCCGGCGCCAGGCTGATCGTCGTCGATCCCCGGCGCATCGACCTCGTACGCACCCCGCACATCGAGGCGTCATACCACCTGCAGCTGATGCCGGGCACCAACGTGGCCGTCTTCAACGCCATGGCGCACACGATCCTCGCCGAGGGCCTGGCCAACCGGGCGTTCGTGGCCGAGCGCTGCGAGGCCGACGCGTTCGAGGTGTGGGAGCGGTTCATCCTCGACCCGGCCAACAGCCCCGAGGCCATGGAGGCGGTGACGGGCGTTCCCGCCACCGTCGTGCGGGCCGCTGCCCGGCTGTACGCCGCCGGGCCCAACAGCGCCATTTACTACGGCCTCGGCGTCACCGAGCACAGCCAGGGCTCCACGGCCGTCATGGGCATGGCCAACCTCGCCATGCTCACGGGCAACATCGGGCGCGACGGGGTTGGGGTCAACCCGCTGCGGGGCCAGAACAACGTCCAGGGCAGCTGCGACATGGGCAGCTTCCCCCACGAGCTGTCCGGGTACCGCCACGTGGCCGACGCCGCCGTTCGCGAGCAGTTCGAGTCGGAGTGGGGCCACCCGGTGCTCGGCCGCCCCGGCCTGCGGATCCCCAACATGTTCGATGCTGCCATCGAGGGCGTGTTCAGGGGGCTGTTCGTGCAGGGCGAGGACGTGGCCCAGTCCGACCCCAACCTCCAGCACGTGGTCGCCGCCCTCAGCTCCCTCGAGTTGCTCGTCGTAGAGGACCTCTTCGAGAACGAGACCGCCAAGTTCGCCCACGTGTTCCTGCCGGGCACGTCCTTCCTCGAGAAGGACGGCACCTTCATCAACGCCGAACGCCGCATCAACCGCGTCCGCCCCGTCATGCCCCCCCGCCCCGGCAAGTCTGAGTGGGAGGTGGTCTGCGAGATCGCCACCGCCATGGGCTATCCCATGAGCTGGGGCTCGGCGAGCGAGATCATGGACGAGATCGCCCGGCTCACACCCACCTTCGCCGGGGTCAGCTTCGACAAGCTCGACCGGGTCGGCAGCGTCCAGTGGCCGTGCAACGAGGCCGCTCCCCTGGGCACCCCCGTCATGCACGTCGGGAAGTTCGTGCGTGGCCTCGGCCACTTCATGGAGACGCCGTTCGTGCCCACCGACGAGCGCTCGACCAGGCGCTACCCGCTGTTGCTCACGACCGGTCGGATCCTGACCCAGTACAACGTCGGGGCCCAGACCCGTCGGACCGCCAACCAGGTGTGGCACCACGAGGACATCCTCGACATCCACCCCCACGACGCGGAGGACCGGGGCATCACCGAGGGGGACCTCGTGTACGTCGCCAGCCGGGTCGGGCGGATACAACTCCACGCACGCATCTCGGAGCGGATGCCGCAGGGAGTCGTCTACACGACGTTCCACCATCCCATCTCCGGGACCAACATCGTCACCACGGAGAACTCCGACTGGGCCACCAACTGCCCCGAGTACAAGGTCACCGCCGTGCAGGTGCAGCTCGTCCCGCCGGCGCCGGCGCCCGAGCAGGGGGCCGAGGCGGTGGCGCCGGCCGAGCCTGTCCCCGTCGCCGGCGCATGACACCGTCGCCGGAGTCGGAGCTCGCCGAGCTGCGGATGGCCAACCAGATCGCCGCCAACTTCCGCCACCACCCCGACGAGCAGGCGGCCGCCGAGGTGGCCAACCACCTCCGGTTGTTCTGGACGCCGTGGATGCTCGAACGTCTCGTGCGGCTCGTTGACAGCGGAGGCGAGGGACTCGACCCCCTCGTGGTGCGCGCGGCCGCCCTGCTCGCCAACCCGGCGGCCTGAGAGGGGCGAGGGGGCGAGCGGCCGGAGGGTGCCGGCCTGAGGGCCCCAAGCGTTGGCCCTCCCAGGCGGCGGGGTGCACGGTCAAGCGGTCGAGCACCTCGGTCGGCACGTCGTCGAGGAGTGTTCCCGGTCACCCAGGGCTCTCCTGTGTCGCGGAGGTGACCACAGGGACCGGCAGGAAACGGGTGAATCGGGTCATCACGTGGGTGGCTGGGTGGCGAACCGCGCGCAGGGATCGAGAGCGCGCGCATGGGCGACGGCATTCCGTCGTGCATGCGCGCGGTCCTCCTTGCTGCGCGCGGTATCGGCCTCGGGTGCCGGCGGCGGTCTGGGCCGGCGGGCAAGAGCGGTGTCGCAGGATGAGCCGGACGGCATGCGGGAACCCGTCGAGGCCGTCGACGGGCTGCGTGACTCCCTCGCCCGTCTCCTTGGCGCCGACCGGCGTGTGATGGAGCCGCCAGCCAACTCCGGTGGGTAACGTTGCTCGGGTGCCGAGCGAAGGGGACATCGTGGTGAAGCGGGTGACCGACCTCGTGCACGGGGACGCCACCCTGGAGTACGGCGTGGTGACCCACCGCGAGGGACGCAAGGTGTGGTTCGAGAAACGTGTCGTCACCTTCAACTCCGTGGACGACGAGTTGCGGCTGGACACGAGCAGCACCGAGGGCTGAGCGCCCCGCCGCCGGCACCCCCGGCCCGCCCCGCCGCCGGCGGCCAGCGCTACTTGACGACGAGGACGGGCCGGTCGGCGAGGTGCAGCACCTTGTACGCCGTCCCGCCGAGGAGCACTCGGGCGATGCCCGAACGGCCGTGGGAGCCGACCACGATGATGTCGGCGTCGTGGTCCTTCGCAGCGGCCACGATCTGGTCAGCGACCTGGCCGGCGATGACGGTGCGGACCTCCGTGGAGACGCTGAGCCCCGCCTCCTGCACCCGCTGGGCCTCCTTGGCGAGCAGCTCGTCGGCTTCGCCGGCGCTCTCCGTGTCGTACAGGGCAGCGCCCCGTCCGGTGACCAGGTCCTGCTCCCTCATGTGCACGATGTGGATCTTCCCGCCGCTCAGCCGGGCCAGGTCTTCGGCGGCGGCGACGGCGCGATCGGACTGCTCGGACATGTCGACGCCTACGAGGATGGTGTCGTACATTCGTGCCTCCCCTTCTTGGTCTGTCCGCCGGGCGGCGCCGGCAGCACCACTACATCGTAGCGGCGGGGCGCCCACCGCCTGAGACCGAGGGCGCCCCGAGCGCGAGCTCGGCGAGCGCCAGAGCGGCAACGGTCTGGCTGTCGGTGATGGACCCGTCGCGAACGAGGCCCCACGCACGGTCACGTGCCACCAGCTCGATGGCGGTGATGCCCTCGGAGGCGAGCTCGGCCTCCTCCACTCCGGCGTCGGTCAGGTCGCGGGCGAGGAAGACGTGGTTGTCCTCGTCGAGCAGGCCGTTGGCGGGGTGGAGCAGGCCGAGGTGCTCCCAGCTCGCCGCCGCCAGGCCGGTCTCCTCGGCGAGCTCCCGCCGGGCGGCGGCAAGGGGATCCTCGCCGTCGGTGCGGCCGGCGGGCACCTCCAGGGACCAGCGGCCGACGGTGTAGCGGTAGAGGCGCACGAGGGCCACCCGGTCCCGGTCGTCGACGGCCACGACGAACACGGCCGGTTGGTTGACCACCGTGTAGTACTCGCCGGCGCTGCCGTCGGGGCGGGACACCTCGTCACGGACGACCCGGTACCAGGGGTTGGTGTGGACGACTTCGCTGCTGTGGCGCAGCCACGGGCCGCGAGCCTCGCTCACCACCCCTCGACCGCCCCCGCCGTCGCGCGGGGGTCGCTGCCGCCGGCGAGCGTCGTGAGGCCGGCGTCGATCAGGTGGGCGTGACCCCACTCCCCGCTCCAGGCCTCCCCGACCACCACGTCGTGGCCGCGATCGCGCAGGCCGGCCGCCCAACCCTCGGGGGCGTTGCCCTCGAGGTGGACCTGCACGCGCCCGCCGGCGCGCCAGGTGTCGAACCCGCCGCTCGGCCCGGCGGCCCCGAGCGCGAACCGCCCGGCGGCGACCGCCTCGCCCGGGTCCTCCCCGGCGGCGAGCAGCCGGGCCAGCAGCTGGAGGAGGACCTGCGGCTGGGCGTCGGCGCCCATGGTGCCGAGCACGGCGCGCAGCGAGCCGTCGGGGCGTGTGACGAGGGTGGGGCAGAGGGTGTGGGGCGGCCGGCGGCCCGGTCGGTACTCGGCGGGGTGGCCGGGCTCGAGCGAGAAGCCCTGCCCCCGGTTGTGGAGGAAGATGCGCGATCCCGGGGCGATGAGCCGGCTGCCCCACCCGGACGCGTTCGACTGGATCAGGCTCACGCCCATCCGGTCGCCATCGACGGCACAGAGGGCGATGGTGTCGCCGGCACCGGAGGGCACGCCGAGGGCACCGGCTCTGCGGGGATCGATGGCGGCGCGGCGAGCGGCGAGACGTGCGGGCGACAGCAGCTCGGCGGCGTCGGCCTCGTCGTGGAGGACGAGGAGGCGGTCGTGGGCGGCCTGGCGCGACGCTTCGATCAACAGGTGCGCCCAGCCTGGATCTCGGGGATCGGGAAGGTCGAGGCCGCCGGCGATCCAGGCGGCCGCCGCGGTCAGGTAGCCCTGCGAGTTGGGCGGCGCCGTCCAGATGCGGTGGCCCCAGGCGTCGGCGCCGGCAGCCGCCACCCAGTCCGCCTGGGGGCGGTCGAGGTCCTCGGCGGTGTGCTCGCCGGCGGTGATGGCGAGGAACCCCTCCCCGAACTCGCCATGGTAGAAGGCCGCCCGGTCCCCGGTGGCGATGGCGTCGAGGGCGCGGCCGACCCCGCGGCGGCGGACGATGCTTCCGGGGGAAAGTCCTCCCGGGATCCGGTAGTCGTCGGCTTCCGTCAGGTCCGCCACGCGGTCGAAGGCGGCGGCCAGGCCGGGTGAGGCGGGGAACCCCTCGAAGGCGTAGCGACGGGCGGCGGCGAGGACCTCGGCGAGCGGCAGCCGCCCGAAGCGGGCGTGCAGCGCCAGCCAGCCGTCGGCGCAGCCGGGCACCGTGACCGCCGCCGGGTGGTCGAACGCGGGCATCGTCAGGTGGGCCTCGGCCCGCAGCCGGTCGGGGTCGGCGCCCGAGCCGGCACGGCCGGAGGCGTTGAGCGCCACGACCTCCTGCCCGGGCCCGGGGTGCACGACGGCCCACAGGTCGCCGCCCAACCCGCACATGTGCTGGCTGGTCACGGCCAGCACGGCGCTGGTCGCCACGGCGGCGTCGGCGGCGGTGCCGCCCCGGCGGAGGACGTCGACGCCTGCGCCGGCGGCGAGGTGGTCGACGGCGCACACCATGCCGGTGGGCGCGAAGCGGGACGGGACAGGCTGCAGGGGTGTCATCGGTGTCACGGCGTTGCGCAACGGCGCACCGTCAGGCCCATGCCCGCCGGGAAGGTCCGCTCGTGGGCCATGCGCGCATCGTAAGCGCACCCAACGGCTGGCACCACGGGTACAGTCGAGAGTCCAGACGAGGAGGCCCGGTTGCCCGACCGGACGAGCGGGGACGCAACTCAGACGGAGCGGTCGCTGGTGCCTCGGCGGTGGAGGCGGCCTCGGGGGGGCCGGCGCGCGCCGGCGCAGCCTGACCGGTCGGCGAGCGCGCTCGACAGCCTGCTCGAGGCTTCGAGCCTCGACCAGGAGCACGTCGCCGCCGCGGCCGCCGACGAGGCGGTGGCCGCCGACGAGGAGCAGTACGGGCGCCCCGGCCCGCCCATCGACGGGCGCTCGCCGTTCTTCGTCGCCATGACGGCCACCTTCGGCGTCGCCCTCGGGGTGCTCGGGGTGCTGGTCGTCTACTTCAGCCGGGGCATGCTGCTGCTGCTGCTCTCGCTGTTCATCGCTGCCGGGCTCGACCCGGTCGTGGCGTTCTTCCAACGCCGGCGCCTGTCGCGTCCCGTGTCGGTCGTGGTCGTCCTCGTCCTGCTGATGGTGGTGTTCGCCGGCATCGGTGACCTCGTGATCCCCGTTCTCGTCAAGCAGATCACCCATCTCGTCAACGCCCTGCCCCGCTACTTCCACCAACTCAACAACAGCAGCTCGTTCCTCGGCCGGATCAACCACCGCTTCAGCGTCGAGACGAGGATCAAGGATGCCCTGACCAAGAGCTCGTCGAGCATCGCCACCGGCCTCCTCGGGTTTGGCCGCAGAGTCCTCGGGGCCCTCACGAGCACCCTGATCGTGATCGTGGTGTCCGTCTACCTGCTGTTCGACCTGCCCCGCTTCAAGCGGCTGGTGTACAGCCTCACGCCCCGCAGCCGCCGGGCGCGGATAGTGCTGCTCGGCGACGAGATCTTCGTCAAGGTCGGCGGGTACGTGCTCGGCCGCATCGTCATCTCGGTCATCAGCGGGTTGGGCACGTGGGTGTGGTGCCTGGTGTTCGGGGTGCCGTACCCGTTGCTGCTTGCGGTGCTCGTGGCGGTCTTCGGCCTGCTTCCGGTGGTCGGCTCGACGATCGGGGGGTTGATCGTCGCCGCCGTGGCCCTCACGGTCTCGGTGCCGATCGCGATCGCCACCGCCAGCTTCTACATCCTCTACCGGCTCGTAGAGGACTACGTGCTCACCCCGCCGATCATGAACAAGACGGTCGACGTGCCCGGACTCGTGACGGTGATCGCCACGCTCATCGGCGCCGTCCTCCTCGGGATCGTGGGCGCGCTCATAGCCATCCCGGTCGCCGCCGCCGTGAAGCTGGTCGTGGAGCAGGTCGCAGCGCCCCGCCTCGAGCGCAGCTGAGCCCGGGAACCAAACCCTGCCCGGCCGTCGTCGGATGGACATGGCCGCACGGTTCCCCCTCCTCGCCGCCGTCCTCGTCCTCGGCACGGCGGCCGCTGCTGCCGGTTGCGGGTCCGCGGGATTGTCCTCCGCCCCGTCTGGCGGTGCCTCGTCGGCCAGGTCCCTGGCGCCGGTGGCGAACCCCGCCATCGCCTCGACGCCGCCGGCTGGGACCGGCTCGAGCGGAGCGGTCCGCAGAGCCGCGCTCGGGGTCGAGGTCAAGCCCGCCGGTCCCGACATCGTCGAGACGGCGGCGGAGGACGTGCGGGTGCCGGCGAGCGACGTGGCACCCGACGCCGGCCGGCTGACGGTGCTCGCCGTGCGGGAAGGTGGTTACGTGCAGTCCTCCAACGTGTCCGCCGGCTCGCACCCGGGGGCCACGCTCACGGTGCGGGTGCCCAACGGCTCCCTCCCGGCGACGATGGCCGCCGTCGGGCGGCTCGGGACGGTGCTCGACCAGACCGAGGCCGGCCAGGACGTCACCGGCCAGGTGGTCGACCTCGCCATGGAGGAGGCCAACCTCCAGAAGGAGGTTCTGGCCGTACGCGCCATACTCGGCCACGCCTCCAAGGTGTCCGATGTGCTCGCCATCCAGAACGAGCTGTTCACCCTGCAGGGCGAGATCCAGCAGGTGCAGGCGCAGCGCAACGGGCTCGCCAACCAGGTCGCGTACGCCACGCTGTCGGTCACCCTGGCCGGCAAGGTGGTCGCCGCCGGCGCCGACCACCGGGCGCGCCCGGGAGCGCTCGCCCGCTTCTGGCAGCTGGCGTCGGGACACACGGCGCAGACCGTGCGGGGGCTGTTCCTCGCCATCGGATGGTTCGCTCCCGGCATCCTCGTCCTCGCCATCGCAGGCCTGGCGTACGCCGGCCTGCGATGGCGCCGGCGGAGGGCCCGGGGGGGCGCAACCCGCCCCCCGGTCCGGACGCGGCAAGCTTGGGGGTGTGACCGCTGAAGGGCCCTCCCGGTTACCGAGAGCGTAGCGCCGATACCGACCCGACCCTGGTAGCAGTTCTGCTACCATGGTCGGCATGAGCGATATCGCACAAAAGGAGCTGCGTAACCAGGTCGGAGAGGTGCTCCGTCGGGTCGAGGCGGGAGAGACCCTCACCGTGACGGTTGCCGGTCGTCCAGTCGCCGAGCTCGGCCCAGCACATCGCCGTCGCTGGGTCGGTGGTGCCACACTCGCTGCCATCTGGCTGGGCAAGGCGCCGCGGGGGCTCGAGGCTGACCTCGAGCGACTGCCAGCAGGCGTCGTGGACCCGTTCGCCTCGTGAGGGCGTTGCTCGACACATCGGTGCTCATCGGTGAGCTGCCCCCACTCGACGACGTCGAGGCCGCTATCAGCGTCGCCTCGATCACCGAGTTGCACTTCGGCGTTCTCGTGTGCGACGACGATGACGAGCGGGCGCGACGCACCGCCAGGCTTGCGGTGGTCGAGGCAACGTTCGATCCGCTGCCTGTAGGCGTCGAGGTCGCCCGGCTCTGGGGTCAACTCGCCGCCGCGGTGGCCCGTCGGGGTGGCAACCCAAGACGGCGCCAGATCGATCTCGTCATCGCGGCCACCGCGCAGGTGGAAGGAGTGCCCCTCTTCACCGAGAACGTCGGCGACTTCAAGATCATCGATGACCTGGTCGACGTTCGGCGACTGTCCGACCAGTCGGCGGCCGACATCCGTGCGGGAGCCGAACCCACCTCCTCGAGGGAAGACATTATGGGGCCATCCGAAGGTTGAAGCACCAGCGCAACGCCTGAGTTGATTCGGCAGGGAGGATCGGGAGGTGCTCCCGACGCCTTCCGCAGCAAGAGCGTCGACGGCTTGCGCCTCCCACAGGTCTCGGCGGCGGCCGAGCGATTCGCCCTGGAGCAGGGACAATCGGTCCTGCCCTCGCACCTCCTCGCCGCTCGCCTGACAGGGGCGCAGAACTGAGTCCCTGACCTCGAGATTTTGGACGTCCGGGGTTAGGGGAGCCGGTGCACCCAGTCGAGGTCCCCGGAAGGAGGATGGGCGATCAGGGCCTCGAGCGTGCTCACCAGGTTGGCTGGGTACGAACTGCTGCCCCGGTGATAGCGGCGTGGGGAGGTGAACACGACGCCGGCGTGGTGCTCGCCGGCGACCGCCCACGCTCGGATGATGCGATCGAAGTCGCGGGCGTTCTCGGTGACCACGGCCTGTCCGGCGTGAGCCGCTGCTCGCAGGAGCTCCTCGTCGGGCAGAGATGCGAGCACCGGGTCATCGGCTGCGGCGGTCACGTCGTGGCCGGCGGCTCGAAGCCGGTCGCCGGCCAGGCGGGAGTGGTGCGCGTCGAGGAGGAGCTTCACCTCGCGAGGAGGTCTTGCTGGCGCCGCCACTGGGCCTCTGCCTGCTTGGCCACGCTGCGGTTGGCGTCCACCTGGGCGTCGATCTCGTCGGTGAACTCGGCGTAGTAGGCGAGCGCGGCCTCGACGAGGTGGCGGGGAAGCCCGAAGACCTCGACCGCCCGGCTGATCCGTTCCGCGGGGGGAACGTCGCCGCCGCCGACGCCTTCGATGACCTCCCACACCTGAGCTCCGAGGACGCGTTCGCGACCCGCTGGCGCAGCCAGCCGGTCGCCGACTCAGCCCTCTCCGTCCTCCAGGTCGACGTCGGCGGCCGCAACGGCACCTACCGCTTCTCGGGCCACTCGACGTTCAGGGGCCAGCCGGTCTCGGTGTACACGATCACCCGGCCGACGGCGACGTTCAAGGGGATGACGATTGTGAATCCACGGGTCGTCGTCTTCGTCAGCAGCGACGGGCGCATCGTGCGCTACAGCATCACCCAGTCCGAGCTCGGCAAGGCTATGCACTTCCGCTCCAAGCGGGCGACCTCTTGGACCGTGTTCTACGACTTCGGGGCGAACGTCAGCATCTCGCGACCGGCCACGTGAGACGGCGGCCCCGCTGTCGAGTTGGGGTTTGACCCCACGGGAGGGCGAACGCAGGGACGTCGATAGGGGTCGCCGCTGGGCGGTGGCCGACGACGGCTTCGACGACTCAGATCAGTCCCTCGGGGCGGGCACCTCGGCAGCCGGCGGATCCTGGCTCGACGTCCTTCACCTCCAGCCCGGCCACCTCAGTCCGGCGTGTGCCTCGCCTCCTTGATCCCCTCGAGCGGCTCCGGTCGCTGCACCTCCCCCACGGTGATGCCGACGCCGAGAAGGCGGTCGCGGGGGTGGCCGGGGAAAGGTCCCTGCCACCGCCCCCGGTGGCTATGGCGTAGGCCACCGCCCCCGGTGGCCGGAGGGCATGCCGGCCGGTTCCTTGCCCACCGGCCGCCGGCCGCCGGCGCGGGGCCGGCGCGCCCGCCGGCCCCGTCGTCGTCGTGCGCTCAGGCCGAGGCCGACGAGCAGCAGGCCCACGCCGGCCGCCGGCGCTGCCCAGCCGGGCGGGCCCGTGCCAGCGGCCGCCGCCGGGCGGGTGTGCGGCGCCGCCGTCGCAGGGGCGGTGGCCGGTGTCGTCGGCGGGACCGTGGATGGCGCCGTCGTCGTCGCCGCGGTGGTCGGCGGGACGCTCGTTGACGTGGCCGCCACCGGGAAGGGCGCGTTGACGGTCACCACCGCCGGATGGGGGCAGTGCGGCGTGGGTGTCACCGAGACGAGCGGCGCCGCCGCCGGCGCCGGCCCAGCACCCAGCAGGGTGGTCGGGACGGCGTCGGCCATGGCGGTCTGGCCGGCGGTGTTCGGGTGCAGGTGGTCGCCGGAGTCGTACGGCGGGTACATCTGGGTGGGGTTGCAGGCGCCGTTGTAGACGTTCGCCACCACCGCCGCCAGGTTGACCACGACAGGGAACGCCTTGGACGTGAGGATCCAGTGGTTGACCTGCTGGCGGTACTGCTCCATGAGCGGCGTCCAGCCTTCGCTCCCGGCGCGGGGCAGCAGTGTCACCCCGATGACACCGACGTGAGCAGCCTTGGCCTGGGCGAGGAGGTTGCGGTAGCCGGCGATGACCTGGGCGGCGGTGGCGCCGAACCACAGGTCGTTGGTCCCGAGCAGCACGACGACGCGGTCCACGCCGGGCAGCCGCAAGGCGGCGGAGATGCGCGTGATGCCGGGCGGCCCGCCGCCCCCGCCCCGGTACTCGTCGCCGGTCGGCGTGGCGATCGGGGTGAGGGTGTTGGCGGTGATGGACTCGTCGACGACCGACACCCGCTGGTCGCTCGGCAGCCGCCGCAGGCGCCCGTCGAGGATCTCCGGCCACGGGTCTGTGAGCTGGCAGATGGGGGAGCGCCCGCAGGCCACGTTGAAGCCGTCACTGATCGAGTCGCCGATGACGACCGTAGCCTGGTCCGACGGGGTGGCCACCATGACCGCTGACACCCAGCGGTCCCAGGTGGACGGCAGCCGGAACCCGGCGCCAGACTCCTGCTGCGTGAGGTTGCCGGCGAGATCCGCTCCGTACGACATCGGGCCGGCGTCGTAGTGGGCGGTGACCGCGGCCGTGCCCGGCACGTACACGCTGACGGCGAGCTGCTCGCCCGCAGTGACGCCGATGGCCGCCGGGTCGCTGGTCGCCGTGGAGCCCGCCGGGATCGTCACCGTCTGCGAGCCGCCGAAGGTCAACGGCTGGACCGTGCCCGGGACCACCGCCGCGCCCTGCTCGTCCACCGCCACCGTCGCTTCCCCGACGGTGAGGGGGCCGGCGCCGAAGAGGTTGGACAGCTGCACCCGCACGGCCGTGCCGCCCGCGCCCAGGGGAACGATCTGGCGGACGGTGGCGTTGGTGGCGGGCCCGGGTGCCCGCCACGCCATGGCGGAGGTCCATGCGACCACCCAGTGCGCCCCGCCCTGGCCGGCACCCCCCGACGCCCCCGAGACGGCCGACGCCCCCGGTGTCCCGGAGGTGGCGGAGACGCCCGACGGGCCGGACACCGAAGCCCCGTTGGAGGCCCCCGAGGCGCTCGTCAGCCACCCGGTCAGGAGTGCGGAGGTGAGGGCGAGTGCCATCAGCGCACCCGCGGCGCGCCGGCCCCTCACCGCCATGGAGCGCCCACCTCCCGACCGGCCCTCGCGGCGGGTGAGCGCTCGACCGTGGGCGTCATCGCCGGACAGCATGGCAAGCTGCACGAGGCCAGAAGGTCCAACCCTACCATATGTTTCCCTTTTCTTAGCCTTTGGGGCCTCCGCGTCGCGGTACGGGTGGCCTGGTGATCCGTCCCCTGGCACCCCGTGACTGCGGGGAGGCGGCCGCGCTCCACGCCGAGGTGCTTGGCACGGAGTTCATCTCGCGCTTCGGACAGGGATTCCTGCGCTCCTACTACCGGGCGTGGATCGACGCTCCGGGCGGCTTGGCGCTGGCCGCGCTCGGCGGTGACGGTCGCCTTACGGGCCTGCTCCTCGGAGCGGTGGACCCCGCCGGTCACAGCGCGGCCATGGTCCGCAGGCACGGGGCTCGCCTGGCGGTGCGGATGGTGCTCGCCTCGGCCCGCCGGCCCGGACTCGCCGCCACGCTGGTGCGGACCCGTGTCGCCCGCTACGCCAGGGGCGTCGCCCGGGCGGTGACGCCGGCCAACGCCGCAGCCGACCCGCCGGCGCGGGTGGGGGAGGTGACGCACTTGCTCGTGGCCCCGGAGATGCAGGGGGCAGGGATCGGACGGGCGCTGGTCGAGGCCGCCGAGAGTGCCGCCCGGCGTGCCGGCGTGGAGGAGCTGGTGCTCGTGACGCCGCCGGACCAGGCGGCGCGCCGCTTCTACGAGCACCTCGGCTGGGAGCCGGCAGGGGAGGTGACGAGCCGCAGCGGCGAGCTGTTCACCCGGTTCCGCCGGCGCCTGGTGGTGTAGGAGAAAGGCGACGCCTCGGGAGTGCCCGGCCGCCCGGGCGTGGAGCGCCTGCCTGGCAGCGGCCCTGCCTTTGAGGCGGGGCGCCGTCCACGCGCACCCGCCCATCCCGGCTTTCCCGGCGCCAGCCAGCCACTTCCGCCGCGCCAGGGCTCAGGCGGGGTTGGAGTAGATCCGGTCCGGCCGGACGAACACGGCGGTGCGCCGCTGCTCGCGCATCACCCGGTCGTACTCCTCCCAGTCGTCGTGCGCGCCACCAGCGGCGCGGAACACCGATCGTAGGAGCTCGGGGAGGCGGGAGGGGTCGGCGCCCGGCAGCTCGTCGTCGGGACCGCACAGCTCGACGGAGCCCTCGACGGCCACCCACCGCCACCCGCTCCGGAAGACGAGCGTGGCGCGGGGGCGCCGGCGGAGGTTGGAGAGCTTGGCGCGACCGTAGGTGACGAACGCGACCGCCGGCTCGCCGCTGACGGGGTGCCGGTGCACGCCGGCGTTGACGACCGACGCCTGGGCGCTGCCGTTCGCCCGGGTCGTGGTGACCACGGCGAGGTACTGCTCGGCCGCGGCGATGGCGTCGACATCGGAGAGCTCCACAGCCGCACCCTACGCCAGGCGCCGGCGCGGCGGCGTAGCCGACCGGGCCCCTAGGCTCGCACGGCATGGCCCCGGACCCTCGCGACCCGCTGGAGCTCGCCTCCGACGCGCCACTGTTTGCCGCCTACCTGCGGGCGCTCGCGCGGCGGGGCCCGGGCCAGCACCCGATGATGACCCCCGGCCACAAGGGGCGCACGGATCTCACCGGGGCGGCCGTCGCCGGGGACGCCGCCCTGTCCGGTGGGGTCGACACCGTCAAGCTGGCCCACGGGTACCTGCTCGACGCGGAGCGCCGGGCGGCGGAGCTGTGGGGCGCCGATCTCTGCCGGTTCTCGGTCGGCGGCTCGACCCACGGCAACCAGGCCCTCGCCCTCGCCGTCGGCCACCCCGGCGACGAGGTCGTCGTCAGCCGAACCCTCCACCGCTCGATGCTCCTCGGCCTCGTTCTAGCCGGGTTGCGCCCGGTGTGGGTCCGTCCACGGATCGATCCTGCTACGGGCCTTCCCGCAGGCGTCGACGCCGCCACCGTGAGCGCGGCACTGCAGGACCACCCCCGGGCGGTCGCCGTGCTGGTCGGGGACCCGTCCTACGTGGGGACCCACTCCGAGATCGCCACCCTGGCCGACGCCGCCCACGCCGCCGGCGTCCCGCTCGTCGTCGACGCGGCGTGGGCGGCGCACTTCGGCTTCCACCCCGACCTCCCGCCGCACGCACTTGCGGCCGGCGCCGACGCCCTCGTGACCAGCGCCCACAAGGTCCTGCCGGCGTACAGCCAGGCGGCGATCGTCCTCGCCCGCACGGCGCGCCTCGACCCGGACCGGCTGGGGCGCGCCTTCGAGGCGACGTGCACCACCAGCCCCGCCGGTCAGATCCTCGCCAGCATCGACGCCAGCCGAGCCCTGCTCGAGCGCGACGGCGAGAAGCTCGCCGGCCAGATGCTCGACTCGGTCGCAGCGGCGCGCCGTCGCCTCGCCGACGTGCCCGGCCTCGGCGTCCTCGAAGGCCCGGGCGTCGACCCCGCGAAGCTTGCCGTCGTGCTCGCCGGGGCGGGTGCCCACGGGGTGGCAGTCGAGGGCGATCTGATCGTTTCCGGATGCCCCGTGGAGATGGCCGATCGGGACACGATCACGGCCCTCGTGACCATGGCCGACTCACCTGGTGACGTGGAGGCTTTCGGAGAGATCCTCGCCCAGACCGTCGAAGCTCACCGCGGCGCGCCCCGGCGGATCGCCCCGGCCGCCAGCTGGACGGTGCAAGCGGAGATGGTCGTCACGCCCCGGGAGGCGTTCTTCGCCGATGCCGAGCGCGTCCCCGCCGCCGACGCCGTCGGGCGGGTCAGCGCCGAGCTCGTCGCGCCCTACCCGCCCGGCATCCCCGTCCTCGCCCCCGGCGAGCTCGTCACCGCCGAGGCCTTCGACGCCCTCTCGGCGGCGGCCGCCGACGGCATCCGCATCGCCTACGCCGCCGATCCGACGCTGCGGACCCTCGACGTCCTACGACGCTGACGCGCACGTCGGCCGCTGGGCTGGCGTCGCAGCGCCGACCGGGTGCCATGATGGCGGGCATGCCCGTTCAGGCCGGCTGGGAGGGCCGCTACTTCGAGGACTTCACCGCTGGCGACGTGTACCGCCATCCGCTCGGCCGCACGCTGGGCGAGGCGGACAACACCTGGTTCACGTTGCTCACGATGAACACCAACCAGATCCACTTCAACGTCGAGTACGCCCGCCGCTCGGAGCTCAACCGGCCTCTGGTCGTCTCGACCCTCACCCTGGCCCTCGCCGTCGGCCAGAGCGTCACAGACCTGTCGCAGAACGCCTTCGCCAACCTCGGCTTCGACGAGGTGCGCTTCACCCATCCCGTGTTCGTCGGCGACACCCTCTGGTCGGAGTCGGTGGTGCTCGACAAGCGGGAGTCGCAGTCCCGCCGCCACGCCGGGATCGTGGGCGTGCGCACCCGGAGCCTCAACCAGCACGGCAACGAGGTCCTGTCCTTCCGGCGGAGCTTCTACGTCTACAAGCGCGGCGCACCGCAGGCGACCGACGCCTTCCCCGAGCCGGAGCGGCCGATCGACGGCGACCGCGAGTAAGACTGCGGCGTGCCATCCTCGTCCCCGCCTGCCGGCCCCCCGGACGGACGTCGCATCCCCCGCTTTGCCGGCCCCGACACGTTCGGCCGCCTCCCCACCCTCGACGCGGTCGGGCGGGCCGCGGTCGCGATCGTCGGCATACCGTTCGACTCCGGGGTCTCCTACCGGCCGGGGGCCCGCTTCGGCCCGCAGGCGATCCGAGCCGGCTCCAAGCTTCTCCGCCCCTACCACCCCGCCCTCGCGGTGCAGCCGTGGGCGGTCCAGCAGGTGGCCGACGCCGGCGACATTCCGGCCAACCCCTTCTCGATCGCCGAGGCGATCGAGACGATCGCGCATGGCGTCGCCGAGCTGCTCGGACGGGCGGACCACCTGGTCGCGCTCGGCGGCGACCACACCGTCGCCCTGCCCCTGCTGCGGGCCACCGCCGGCCGGCACGGCCCGGTGGCGCTCGTCCACTTCGACGCCCACCAGGACACCTGGGACACCTACTTCGACGCCCCCTACACCCACGGCACGCCGTTCCGCCGGGCGGTCGAGGAGGGGGTGCTCGACTTGGACTGCTCAGCCCACGTCGGCACCCGGGGTCCCCTCTACGCGCCCGACGACCTCCTGGCCGACCACGACCTCGGCTTCGCCACCATCACGACGATCGACGTCGAGGAGCGGGGCGTGGCCGACGCCGTCGCGCGCATCCGGGCGCGGGTGGGCGAGCGGCCGGTCTACGTGAGCATCGACATAGACGTGCTCGACCCCGCCCACGCACCAGGCACGGGAACCCCCGAACCGGGCGGGTTGACGAGCCGGGAGCTGATGGCCATCCTGCGCGGCCTCGACGGCATCCGCCTGGTCGGCGCCGACGTGGTGGAGGTGGCCCCCGCCTACGACCACGCCGAACTGACCGCCCTGGCCGCCGCCAACCTCGTCTACGACCTCACCGGGCTGTTCGCATTGCAGTCGCTCCGGAGGGCCGGCGGGTAGGTCCGGGTTGCGGCGTGCGGCCGGCGTGCGGCCGGCGTGCGGCGCGACGATCCGGCAGGATCGGCAAGGTCGGCAACGGGCGATCGCTGCCGCGTTGTTTGGGCAGTTGACCGCGATAATCGCAGACAACTGCCCAAACAACGTGACGGTGCTCGCTTTGGTTGCGCTCAGGACTGATATGCCCTATTTGGGCTAGCGCTAGCGCTAGCAGTTAGCCAGCGGCGATGGTGCGGAGCCGGGCCGAGTCCACGACCACCGACACGGGCTGGTCCAGGGAGAGCCCGAGGGCGGTCTCGCTCGAGACGTCCGCCACGAGGGCCCCGAGCCCGCAGTCGACTCCGACCCGGGTGACCGGTCCGAGGAACGTGACGCTGCGCACCCGGCCAGGCAGGCCGTTGTCCCCGTCGCCGTTGAGCGTCGTGCGCAGCCCCACGTCCTCGGGGCGGAGGTAGAGGGCGACGGAGGTGCCGTCGGAGTGGTCGAAGACGTCGGCGCCGACGGTGAGCACGACCTCCCCGCAGCGGACGGTGCGCTCCACGCTGGAGACGACACGCGCCTCCAGCCGGTTGACGGTGCCGACGAAGCTGGCGACGAAGGCCGTGCGGGGGCGGACGTACACCTCCGCCGGCGTCCCGACCTGTTCCACCCGCCCCTCCGACATCACGGCAACCCGGTCGGAGATCGACAGGGCCTCCTCCTGGTCGTGGGTGACGTAGAGCGTCGTGATGCCCAGCTCCAGCTGGATGCGTCGGACCTCTTCGCGCAGCTGCACCCGCACCTTGGCGTCGAGGGCCGAGAGTGGCTCGTCGAGCAGCAGCACCCCCGGCTCGTGGGCCAGGGCCCGGGCGAGCGCCACCCGCTGCTGCTGGCCACCAGACAGCTGGTGTGGGTAGCGGTCGACCTGCTTCGCCAGCCCGACGAGCCCGAGCAGGTCGCGCGCCCGTCGGTCGCGCTCGGCCCGGGGCTGGCGGCGGATGCGCAGCGGATACTCGACGTTGGACTTCGCCGACATGTTGGGGAACAGGCTGTAGGACTGGAACACCATGCCCATGTTGCGCCTGCTGGCGGGCAGGTGGAGCACGTCGGCACCGTCGACGAGCACCTCCCCCTCGTCGGGGTACTCGAAGCCGGCGACGATCCGCAGGGCGGTGGTCTTCCCGCAGCCGCTCGGGCCGAGAAGCGAGACGAACTCGCCCGACGCCACCTCGAGGTCCAAGCGGTCGAGGGCGACGACCCCGCCGCCAAACTGCTTGTGCAGGCCGCGCAGCTCTATCCGGGCCACGGGGCTCCTCCCTGCTCCCCACGGTGCGCCCGGCTCACCGGGTGGCCGCCACCTGAGCGGTCGTGCGGCCCCCGCGGCCGACGAGGTAGAGGGAGACCATCAGCGCCCAGGTGAGCAGGAGGCTGATGACCGACAGGGCTGCCGCCTCGTTGCCCGTCGTCTGACCGATGTTGAAGAGGTAGACGGGGAAGGTGTTGAACGAAAGGAGGCTGGAGATC
The DNA here is from genome assembly GCA_027320105.1 of Acidimicrobiaceae bacterium. Classification (GTDB taxonomy): domain Bacteria; phylum Actinomycetota; class Acidimicrobiia; order Acidimicrobiales; family Palsa-688; genus JAKAQB01. Next base: position 50,779 of record DAHVMA010000004.1, read on the forward strand.
GTGAACTCCCCCATGGCGATGGCGACGGTGAGGAACGAGCCGACGATCACCGCCGAGCGGAGGTTGGGCAGCACCACACGCACGAGCGTGGACCATGTCGACCCCCCGCAGTTGGCCGACGCCTCTGCCAGGGTCCTTAGGTTGATCGCCCGCAGCCCGGCGTCGAGTGAACGGTAGAGGAACGGGAGGGCGAACACCACGTAGATGAAGGCCAGCACCTCAGGACGCGAGTAGAGGAAGGTGAACGGGGTGAGGAAGGGGATCAGGCCGACGATGAGGACGATCGGGGGCACCACGAAGGGGAGCACGGACACGAAGTCCATGACCGGGCGGAGCCGGGGCAGCCGCAGGTGGATCCAGAACGTCGTTGGGATCAGCAGCAGGTTGCTCAGCACCACCGTCTCGATCGCGATCTGCACCGAGAGCCAGAAGCTGGAGCGGAAGTTGGGATCGGCGAAGACGGTCGCGTACCAGTGGAACCCTGCGCTGTGACCGTTGACCAGGCCACCGAAGCTGAACTGCACCAACGAGATGATCGGGACGAGGAAGTAGGCCCCCGCTACGATGATCCACAGGACGTGCCAGACCGGGAGGTGGCGGCGGCCCCGGCGCCGGGCCGGGGGAGGCCCGACGGTCACCGCAGCCATCTGCTGGCCCTCCGCTGCAGCAGGTAGTAAACGACCATCAGCAGCGTGATGATGATCATCATGCCGAACGCCAGCGCGTAGGCGAGCTGCGGGTCGACGGTGATGTTGCCGTTGGTCAGGTTGCCGATCAACTCGGTCACCAGGTTGCCGGTCGAACCCGACAGGGCATAGGCGGTGGCATAGGCGGAGAAGGCGCCACCGAAGAGCAGGACCATCGCCCCGAGCAGCGACGGCAGGAGGATGGGGAAGGCCACCGTCCGCCAGTAGGTGAAGCCCCCGGCCCCGAGGTTGGCCGCCGCCTCCCGCCACTCCCGCTTCAACCCGTCGAGGGCGGGGACGAGCAACAGCAGCATGAGGGGGAACTCGAAGTAGTTGTAGACCAGCGCCAGCCCCAGGGTGGTGGCGTTGGGGTTGATCGCCGCCAGGCTTATGCCCGCGTGACGGAACGCCACGGTTATCACACCTGTGGCGCCGAGGGTGGAGGTGAAGGCGAACGCCAGCGGCACGCCCGCGAAGTTGGCGGCCATGCCGGAGAAGGTGGTGACCGAGGAGCGGATCAAGCGCGGGGCGCTCGGGTGGACGATGGCACTCGCAGCGAGCAGGCCGAGCACACCGCCCAAGAGCGCAGCGAGCGCTGACAGCTCGAGGCTGGCGCCGAAGGACGACAGGTACTGGGCCTGGAAGATCGTGGAGACGTTGCCGAGGGTGAAGGCGCCGTTCGGGGTCCGGAAGGCGTCCACCACCAACTCGCCGGCGGGGATGATCAGGAAGAAGGCGAGGTAGGCGGTGAGCGGGACCACCCCCAACCAGCGCAGCCCGCCCGGGCGCCAGCGCACCGCGCGGGCGCCGGCGCCCGTTGTGGCCGGGGCGTCGGAGCGGACGGCCCCGGGGGCCTGCGCGGTCTCCATCGCCGTCAGGCCATCGCCGGGCCCCACTTGGCCGCGAGGACGCTGGCGGCGTTGGTGGTCTGGGTCTCGTTGGGGAACACGACGCCGGCGTACTCGCTTGCCGGCGGCAGCTGCGCCTGCAACGAGGCGGGGATCAGGCCTTTGGACGACAGGTCCTGGTAGCGGGCCGGGTGGGCGTAGCCTGCGAGGTACAGCAACTGGCCCTGGTCGGAGTAGAGGAACTCTTCCCACCAGCGAGCCGCCGACGGGTTGGGGGCGTCGATGCTCACCGCCTGGCAGTAGTAGTTGCCGAACTTGCCTGTCGCCGGGATGATGGTCTGCACCTTGGGGCTCCCGCCGAACTGCTTGTTGTAGGCGATGTTCAGGTAGTCCCACTCGATGGCGATGGGCGTGACACCCTTTTCGATGTTGGCGGGCAGGCAGTTGGTGGACGTCCAGTTGCCGTCCTTCTTCAGCTTGGCGTAGAACTCCACGCCGGGCGTGATGTCGTCGAGGGAGCCGCCGTTGGCCAGGGCGGCGGCGAACACGGCGGCGAAGGCGTCGCCGGCGCTGCGGGGGTCGCCGTTGATCGACACCATGCCCTTGTACTCGGGCTTGGTGAGATCCGACCAGGTCTGGGGTGGGTTCTTCACGACGCTGGTGTTCACCCCGAAGGAGATGACCCCGTAGTAGTCACCTGTCCAGTAGCCGTTGGGGTCCTTCATGTTTGCGGGGATGGTGTCCCAGGTGGACACCTTGAACGGCGCGAACAGCTTCTCTTGGATGCCGACAACGGCCAGCGACGGGGCGACGTCCACCACGTCGGGCGCCCGGCTCTGACCCTTCAACGCCTTGAGGGCGGTCAGCTCCTGGGCGGAGCTGTCGTCGGGCGCCGCCGAGTTGACCTTGATCCCGTACTTGCTCTGGAAGGTGGAGATGATCGTGCCGTAGTTGGACCAGTCCGGCGGGAGGGCGATGACGTTGAGCTTGCCTTCGGCCTTGGCCTTGGCTTCGAGCGAAGAGAGGCTCCCGCTCGAGCTGGCGGAGGTCCCGGAGGGGGTAGACGACGGCGTGCTCGAGCCGCAGGCGTCGAGGACCACGGCGAGGGCTCCGACGCCGAGGAGCCCCGTCGCCCCGGTGCCGGCACGCCGCAGGAACTGCCGGCGGCTGAGAGGAGAAAAGGTGGAGACTTCGCTGCTCATGTGGTGCGCTCCTCTTCTGTCTGGGGTGCTGCCGGACGGCGCCGACCATAGATCCCCCGGGTGTTGTCAGGGAGACCGTAGACCAACGGGACGGCCAAGTCTCGGCAAACCATCGGTGATGGCAGGGGTACAGCGTAGCGGGGTCGTTCACCCGGAGTTCACCTGCCGGCCATCTGGGCGTTAGGATGCCAAACCCTCGCACCGCACCGCACCGGACGCTGCCCTCCGGGGCCCGGCACAAGGAGGATCGCGGCGATCGTGGCTCCTGTACTCCTCGTCGCAGCCTTCGGCTTCGCCCTCCTGAGCGGGGCCAACGACGGCGCGACGCTGGGCGCGGCGGGGGCCCGCGCCGGGGCGCTGTCGATCTCGGCGAGCGTCGGTCTGCTCGCCGTCGCAGTGGCTGTCGTCCCGGCGCTGGTGGGCACCGGCGTGGCCACGACGCTCGCCCACGGGCTGGTGTCCTTCGAGCGCAGCGGCGGCCGCGTGGCGTTCCTCGCCGCCGTGGTGACCGCTTTGGTGGTGGTTGGAGCCCTGTCCCGCCGGGGTTTGCCGACGAGCACAACCCTGGCGCTCAGCGGCGGGATCGTCGGCGTCGGGTTCGGCGCCGGCCTTCCGTTGCATTGGACCACGGTGGTGGTGGTGGTGGTGGCCGGGCTGCTCGGGCCGCTCGTGGCGTCCGGCGCGGGGTTCCTCGCTGCCCGGTTCGTGCAGGCCGCCATCGGGCGGCCGGCGCACCGGCGCGCGGTGTCGAGGCTGGCGCGCCGCGCCGGGCCGGTGATGCAGTCCTTCGCCTACGGGGCCAACGGGGCGGAGAAGATGGTGGCCTTCGCCGCCGTCGCCACGGGAGCCGGCCTCGACCCGGTCCGGGTGTCCCTGCCCGACCAGCTCGGCATCGCCGGCTGCTTCTCGGCCGGCGCCCTCGTGACCGTCCGCCGGGTGTCGACCCGGGTGTCGGAGCAGATGGTGCGGGTCCGGCCCGAGGGTGCGGTGTCGGCCGCGGTCGCCTCCTCGGCGCTGGTCCTCGCCTCGGCGGCGGTCGGTCTCCCCATGTCGTCGACGCAGGCGTCGACGGCGTCGCTCATCGGTGCCACCGCTCGCCTCTCGCCCCACCGCGTGCGCCGCGGGCAGGTGCTCTCGCTCGGCCTCGCCTGGGGCGCCACCCTCCCGGTCGCCGTCGCCGGCGGGGCCGTGCTGGGCCTCCTCGTCAGGGTCGCCCGGTGACCGTCCGCCGGCGGGGCCGCGTCGAGCGGTTGCGGGGCTTCGCCCGAGGGATGACCGGTGCCTCCAGCACCGCCCTGCTCGCCATCCTCGCCAGGCACCTCGACGCCGTGCGCGAAGGGCTGCGGCTCGCCGGAGCTGCAGTCAGCGGCCACGAGGAGGCGGCGACGGCGGCGATCGAGGCCGTCGAGCACCGGGGCGACGAGTTGCGCCAGGACCTGGTCACCGCCCTCGCCGACTGCCTGGTACCTCCGCTCGACAGGGAGGATGTCTTTCGGCTGTCCCGCGCCATCGACGACGTGCTCGACAACACCCGCGACTTCGCTCGTGAGTGGGCCCTCTACCGTCCCGACGGGGAACGCAACCTGGCCCTGCTCCTCGAGGTCCTCGCAGCCGGGTCCGAGGACCTCTCGCTGGCGGTGCGGGCGGTGTCCCGGGACCCCGACGAGGCCACTCTCCACCTGCTCGCCGCCAAGCAGCGGGCCAACGAGGTGCGCCGCCGGTTCGAGACCGAGGTCGCCGCCCTCCTGGAGGGCGAGGTCACAGCGGAGGTGCTCAAGCACCGGGAGCTGCTCCGGCGCCTCGACGTGGTCGGGATCCGCCTCGGCGAGGCGGTCGACATCCTCTTCGACGCCCTCGTCAAGCGGGGGTCGGGCCTCACCGGCTCGGCTCCGCCGGGGGCTCGTTGACGCCCCCCTGGGGCGACCCTATGCTCCGCCGGGGGTAACCTCGTTCCCACTCGTCGGCATGGAGGCATGATGACCGGGTTCTTCCACCGGGCCAAGGACATCGTCAACGCGAAGGCGAACCGGGCCCTGGACTCCGCCGAGAAGCCAGACGAGATGCTCGACTACAGCTACGAGCAGATGCTCGAGCAGATCACCAAGGTGCGTCAGGCCCTCGTCACCGTGGCGGCATCGCGCAAGCAGCTGGAGATGCAGGAGGACCAGTTCAAGCACTCCATGGACACCCTCACCCAGCAGGCGCAGCAGGCGCTGGGTGCCGGCCGCGAGGACCTGGCACGTGAGGCGCTCAGCCGCAAGCAGGTTGCCCAGCAGCAGATCGACTCGATGGACCCCCAGCACCAGCAGCTCGTCGAGCAGCAGGACAAGCTGACCAGCACGCTGCAGGCGCTCCAGCAGCGGGTCAACCAGTTCCGCACCCAGAAGGAGACGCTCAAGGCCCAGTACGCGGCGTCGACGGCGGTGGCGTCGGTCGACAACCAGGTGGCCGGCATCTCCGAGACGTTCAACAGCTCCAACGCCGCCCTCCAGCGGGCGCAGGACAAGATCGCCACCGCCCAGGCCCACGCCGGCGCCCTCGACGAGCTGCTTGAGTCCGGCGTGCTCGACGACGTGGGAGCGGCCCACGGCGACGACATCCAGAAGGAGCTCGACCAGATCGGGGCCGGCAGCGCCGTGGACTCCGAGCTGGCCGCCCTCAAGGCGCAGGCGGTGCTGGCGGCGCCGCCGGCGCCGGCCGCCCTGCCGCAGGGCGGCGACACGCCGCCGACATGACCGACCTCGGCGCCGGCCTGGGTGACCAGCCGGACATGGAGATGGCCGTTGCCGCCGTCCTCGCCAACAACACCGACGTCAAGATGCTGCTGCGCGTGCTCGGCACGACGCTGCACGACAGTCTGGGGGACCGGGTGGAGATCCGGCATCCCGGTGGCATGTTCCACCACAGGAGCGACGAGGTCGAGGCCATCGCCGTCCACCTCGCAGAGGACGACTACGAGGCCAACCTCGAGGGCCACGCCATCCGCTGCGTCGTCGGCCGCAGCTCCGGCGGCATCCGCATCCGCAACGAGCAGTTCCCCGTCGAGCAGTGGCTTCGGCGGCTGCTCGAGGCCCTCCAGCAGGAAGCGGCGGGAAACCAGGCTGCCCGCCAGGCACTGGAGAACATCGTCGTCGGCCGCTGAACGGCCCAATCCCAGACGCCAAGCGTTCCGAAGCGAGTAGGAGGACTTTCCCCCGCCATGAGCACCGTACCGTCGGACCTGCCCAAAGACGCCGGGAGCCGGCTCCAGGAGCTGGAGCACGGCATGTTCACCAGCGACCTGTCGGTCAACGAGTTCCTGCTCGTGAAGCGGGCCGGGTTCCATCCCCTCGGGCTGGTGATGGGGAGCTCCATCTACCACATCGGTCTGCAGCGGGGGAACTGGGGCCAGTCCCAGGAGATGACCAAGCTGTCCGAGGCCATGTACAACGCCCGCGAGCTGGCGATGAAGCGCATGGAGGAGGAGGCCGACCAGCTCGGCGCCGACGGCGTCGTCGGCGTCCGACTCGACATCAAGTTCTACGAGTGGGGGAGCGACTCGGCCGAGTTCATCGCGGTCGGCACGGCCGTGAAGGCGGAGGACGGCCAGTCCTACCGGAACAACCAGGGCAAGCCGTTCACGAGCGACCTGTCCGGGCAGGACTTCTGGACGCTGACCCAGACCGGCTACTTCCCCCTCGCCCTGGTCATGGGGACCTGCGTCTACCACATCGCCCACCGGGGGATCGGGCAGGCGATCGGGCAGATGGGCCGCAACGCCGAGCTGGAGAACTTCACCCAGGCCATGTACGACGCCCGGGAGCTCGCCATGAAGCGGATGCAGGACGAGGCAAACAGCCTCTCCGCCGCCGGCGTCGTCGGCATGCGCCTCGAGGAGAAGAACCACATGTGGGGCGAGCACACGATCGAGTTCCTCTCGATCGGCACGGCTGTCGCCCGCCGCGCCGGCGCTGACCATGTCGCCATCCCCCAGCCGACGACGATCATCAGCTTCGACAACTGACATGACCGACACAGCCGGCCGGGGTGCGTTCGACTCGGGCCTCACCACGCCCGACTTCGCCGCCTGCCTCTCGATGGGCCTGCAACCCGTGGCGCTGGTGCAGGGCTTCTACGTCGGCCAGCTCGGCGCCTGGAGCGGCTACCGCGCCAACGCCGTGCACACCTACCCGTGCCCGTGGGGATGGCGGGGCACCAACGAGCACCCCCCGCCCGGCTGGCTCGGCACCCAGGACGCCGTCGACGAAGCCTGGACCACGGCGTTCGCCACGGCCCACCAGCGGATGGTGCAGGAGGCCGAGTCCCTCGGCGCGCACGGCGTGGCGGGGGTGCAGGTGGAGATGGGCCATCCGGCCAGCGAGCAGAGCACGGAGGTGCACCTCTACGGCACGGCGGTGCGCCTCGCCGGCGCCAAGTCCGGACCGCTTTGGACCACCCGGATCGCCGGGCACAAGCTCGCCAAGCTGGTGGAGGCGGGGTACGCCCCCGTCTCGGTCCTCTACGCCCGCTGCACAGCCGCCATGTACGAGGGTTGCTACATGGAGCACTACGGCTCGAACATGGTCCCGGCCGGGACGGCTCTCACCCCCGTCCAAGACGTGCACAACCTGGCCCGCACGAGGGCCCTGCAGCAGGCGTGGCAGCTGGCCGGCGGCCATTCGCTCTACGACGTGGAGCTGTCAGCCCACGAGGCGGAGGGCCAGACGATGTACGTGACCTGCCAGGTGCTCGGATCGCTCGTCCGCCGGGTGCGGCCCACCCTCCCGCTCGGCACGCCCGTCTCCACGGTGGCACTCCGTGACTGACGCCCCGGCGCCCCGCTCGGCGTTCGCAGACCGAGCCCACCAGGAGGCCGACCTCGGCGAGCTCGGCCGGCTCCTCGCCCAGACGCACGGGGCGGGCGACATCGGCAGGGGCTGCACCAGCCACCTGAGCCTCGACGAGGTGCTCCTCCTGCACGCCGTCGGGCTCGAGCCGGCGTCCGTCGTCACCTCGACCAGCGCCGTCACCGTGCCTCCCGGGGTGTGGACCTGGAACACCGGCCAGGTGCAGGAGGCGGACTACGCCTTCGCCGAGGCCTTTGGCGTGACCCGCGACCAGCTCCGGGCCCAGGCCAAACAGGTTGGCGCCCTCGGGGTGGTCACCGTCGACATCGAGTTGCAGCTCGACCCGCACCGCTTCGTCATCACCATGCTGGGCACGGCGGTGCGGGCCGCCACCGACGAGCACGGCAACGCGCACTTCCCGGTCCGCTACCCCACGCCCTTCCTCTGCGACCTGTCAGCACGGGATTTCGTTGTGCTCAGCCGGTCCGGCTGGTACCCGATCGACCTGGTGGCGGGGGCGTCGTTCGTCCACGCCCCCCGCCGGGGGCTGGGCGCCGCCATCGGGCAGGCGACGCAGAACGTCGAGCTGACCCCCATGACCGAGACCCTCTACGCCGCTCGTGAGCTCGCCATGGGCCGCCTGCAACAGGAGATCGGCCGGGTCCGGGGGACCGGACTGCTCGACGTGCGGGTCGTGGACCGTCCCATGGGCTTCGCCCACCACGTCATCCGCTTCACCGCCGTCGGCACGGCCGTCAAGCTCCTCGCCGAGGCCCACGTCCACCCGGAGCTGGAGATGGTCGTCCCCGTCGACGACCGGGTGGTCGCCTTCGACGCCCGCAACCTGGACTAGCCGGCCCCGGCCACGGGGGCAGGACAGGAAGGGCAACCCGATGACGGACGTCAGCCTCCTCGACGGGCTCAATGCCGGATCCGCGGATGCCGAGTACCAGGGTGGACACGGCGTCGCGCGGAGGTGCGGGCGCCAGGAGGAACGCATGGCAGGTCGGTTCATGGTCGGTCGGCAGCCGATCTTCGACGCGAACCTTGGCGTCGTCGGCTACGAGCTGCTGTTCCGTGGCGACCGCGGCGGGGGCCGAGACGACGACGCCATGACCTCGGAGGTGCTCGTCCGTACCGCCCTCGACCTCGGGCTCGCCGGCGTGGTCGGCGACCGCAAAGCCTTCGTCAACGCCTCCCGGGCCTTCCTCGTCGGGGACCTCGAGCTTCCCCTGCCACCCGACACCGTCGTCCTGGAAGTCCTCCGGGGCGTGGCCCACGATCCCGAGGTGATCGCCGGGTGTGCTCGGCTCGCTCGCTCCGGTTACGCCATCGCCTTGGACGACTACCGATGGAACGAAGGCGACGACGAGCTCCTCGAGGCCGCGTCCTTCGTGAAGCTCGACATCCTGACCCTTTCCCGCCAGCAGCTCGCCGTGCAGGTAGACCTGGTCGCGCCCTGCGGGGTGCAGCTGGTCGCGGAGAAGGTCGAGACCTACGAGCAACTGGCGGTGTGCCGTGACCTCGGCTTCCACCTGTTCCAGGGGTACCTGCTGTCACGACCACAGCTGGTCGGTGGCCCGGACATCCCTCCGAGCCCTGTGACCCTGATGCGGCTGATCGGAAGGGTCTGCAATCCCGATACCCCCACCCGGGAGCTCGAGCGGATCGTCGAGAGCGACCCCGCCCTCAGCTACCGCCTCCTGCGCGTCGCCGGCGCGGGCAGCGGCGACAGGACAAGGCGCGGGGTGCGGTCCATCCGCGAGGCCGTCTCGCTGCTCGGCCGCCAGCGGCTCCGCGGCTGGCTGGTGGCGATGTTGGCAAGCGACACCGAGCGGGCGCCGTCGGAGCAGGTGATGATCGCGATGACGCGAGCGAAGATGTGTGAGCTCCTCGCCAGCGACGCCTACCCCGAGCTGCGCGACGAGGCCTTCACCGTGGGGATGGTCTCCGCGCTCGACCTGCTGCTGCAGGCACCCCTCCGGGAAGTCGTGGTCCATCTGGGGTTGGCACCCGACATGGTCGCTGCTGTCGTGGACCTCGCTGGGCCCCTCGGCCGGCTCCTCGGCGACGTCGTCGACTGGGAGCGCGGCGAGCCGTCCGCCGGGCTGCGCACCCGGGGTGAGTTGCGGATGGCCGAGAAGGGATACGTCGGTGCGCTGCGTTGGACGACCAACCTGTTCGCTGCCCTGCAACGGGCCGCCTGAGGGATCCGCCGTCGGAGGGCTCGGGTTCCGTCGCCGGCACATCACGCCGCTGTCCCCGAGGCAGGAACGGCTCACTCCGGCCGTCGGCTTCGGCTCCTCTCTTCCGGGCGAGCCCGGGATTGGGCCCGCCATCCGAGGCCCGCCGGCCGGTGGACCCCGAACTGCCCGACGATCTCCTCCAGGTTCTCCAAGGCTATGGCGTGGGCGGCGCAGCGGGGCGTAGTGCCGTCGTTGGAGGCCCGCTCGAGGACACGGTGCACCAGGTCTCCCATGGCGCGGTCGATCTTGGCGAAGGCCTCATCGGCCGTGGGGCCGATGTCGCCGAAGAGAGTCCACCACCACCAGGAGTTGGTGGCCGAGTTGGCCACCACGTCAGGGACGATGGTTACGCCCCGCCGGACGAGGGCGCTCTCCGCCGCCGGCGTGACGGGGAGGTTGGCGGCCTCCACCACGAGCTCGGCGCGGACGGCCCCCTCGTTGTGGCCGCCGATGCTGTAGGAGACGGCGGCAGGGACGAGCAACTCGGCGTCGACGTCGAGCCAGGCATCCCGGGGCAGCGTGGCGTCGCCAGAGCCGAGGCCGCCGGTCCGGTCTATCGAGCCGAGGTCGTCGCGGTGGCGGAGCAGCCGTTCGACGTCGAGCCCCTCGTGGTTGGTGATGACGCCGTCGGCGTCGGAAACCCCGACCACCCGGACGCCTGACCGAGCCAGGTAGCGCGCCGCAGCCCCTCCCATCGACCCGAAACCCTGTACGAATGCCCGGATGCCTTCTCGTTGCCTTCCCATCTCGTCCAAGGCGGTGAGCGCGGCGGTGGCTACCCCGTAGCCGCCGACGAGGGTGTCGAGGCCGATGCCGTCGACGGTCACGGCGAACCCGGTGGCCAGCCGCTCCACCGCGGCCTCGCGGTCGTCGAGGTAGGGGTAGATCGCCTGGATGGAGCTCTCGAGGCCGACGTCGGCGACAGCGCGGTCGATCATCGCCTGAGTGAGCCCGAGGTCCTCGCCGGTTGCCCAGTGCCGCTCCAGGTAGGGGCGCACGGCTGCCAGGTAACGGGTGAGCATCCCCTGGGCACCGGGGTCGCGAGGATCGCAGTCGATGCCGCCCTTGGCGCCGCCGAGAGGGATGTACCGGGCGCCGGGGCTGTAGTTGAGCGCCTCTTTGAGGGTCATCGCCTCGGCCAGGTCGCTGACCTCCTCCCGGGTGCAACCGGCACGCATGCGCAAGCCGCCGCTGCAGAGCCCCCGCACCGTGCGGTCGATCACGAGGTAGCCGCGCCGGCCGGTCACCTCGTCGGTCCAGGTGACCGACAGGTGCGGCGGTCGGGTGGCTGGCTCTTCGCCGGCGCCGCCCGTCGCTGCGCCGACCCGGCCGCTCGCGCCGGCCCGGCCGCTCGCGCCGGCCCGAGGGCTCACACCAGCCCCCGAGCGATCACGAGTCGCATGATGTCCGACGTCCCTTCCTCGATCTCTTCCAACTTGGCGTCCCGGAGCCACTGCTCGACGGGGTGCTCGCGGGAGTAACCCCACCCGCCGAGCGTCTGCATCGCCGCCCAGGCACACCAGACGGCCGTCTCCGAGGCGGTGAGCTTCGCCATCGCGGCGAGCGACGTGGACGGCAGCCCTGCGTCGAGGCGGCGTGCGGCGCGCCAGACCAGCAGCCTGGCCGTCTCGACACGGGTGGCCATGTCCGCCAGCCGGAAGGCGACGGCCTGGTGCTGGAGTATCGGCGCCCCAAAGGCCACCCGCTGCTTCGCGTACGCCGCCGCGTAATCGAGGGCGGCACGCGCCAGACCCACGGCGGCGGCGCCGAGGACGACGCGGGAGATGTCGAAGGTCCGCATCAGCCCGATGAAGCCGGTGCCCTCCTCGCCGAGGCGGCGGTCTTGGGGCACGAACACGTCGGAGAGGAACATCTCGCGGCACACGATGGCGCGTTGTCCCATCTTGCGCATGGGCGGTCCGAAGGACAGGCCGGGCGTAGCCTTCTCCAGCAGGAACGCGGTCACCCCACGGGCGCGGGCGTCGGGGTTGGTCTTGGCGAACACGGCGTATAGCTCGGCCTCGCCGGCGTTGGAGATCCACGCCTTGGATCCGTTGAGGAGGTAGCCGCCGCCGTCGCGCGTGGCCGTGGTGCGGATGGCGGCGGCGTCGGAGCCGGCGTCCGGCTCCGTGGCGGCCAGGGCGGTCATGGGGGGGCGCGGTCCGCACAGCGGCGTCAGCCACCGCTTCTTCTGGTCCTCGGTCCCGAGCTCGATGACCGGGTCGGCGAAGAACCCGCTGGAGCACACCAGGTTGCCGATCCCCAGGTCGCCGTAGCAGAGCTCCTCCTGGACGAGGCACTGCGTGAACACGTCGGTGCACCCGCCGCCCCCGTACTCGGAGGGGATCATGAACGACGCGATCCCCGCCTCGGCAGCCTTGTACCACAGGTCCCACGGCGTCTCGACGTCCGCCTCGTCGACGGCGCGCGCTCGGGGGCGGATCTCCCTCCGGGCGAAGTCCCGGCACAGCTCGACGATGCCCAACTGCTCCTCCGAGAGCGGGTAGACGTCGGCCGGCAACTCGCTCATTCGATCCCCTTCCTTACTGACTGACGAGTCAGCATAGCGTCGGGAGGGAGCCCGAGCTCGCCGGCGACGAAGGCGCGCACCCACTGCCGCACACGCGCGGCACCGAGCGCCTCCCGGCGGACGACGCGGTGCACGGCGAGCCCGTCGAGCAGTGCGGTGATCTTCGTGGCCGCGGCGAGCTCATCCCCGCCGCCCCCGCCCCCGCCCCCGGCCACCTCCCGGACGAGGGAGGCGATAGCTCGCTTCCAGCGCCGGTCGAGCCGGCCGACGACGGCGCGCAGCGCGTCGTCGCGCTGCGCCGCCGACCAGCCGTCGATCCACAGCACCCAGCCGGAGGCGTCGCCCGTCGGGGCGTAGAGGTCGAGCACCGCCCACAAGCGCTCGAGTGCGGTGCCGGGGCGGGCGAGGACGGCGTCGAGGCGGTCCAGGTCGCGCTTCGCTGCGAAGGCGAACGTCTCCGCTAGAAGGCGCTCCTTGGTGTCGAAGTGGTAGAAGATCAGCGCCGTGCTGACCCCTAGGGCGCCGGCGACGTCCGCGGCCCGCAAGGCCGCCGGCCCGTGGCGTTGCAACTGGCGTGCCCCCTCGGCGAGGATCTCCTCGCGGCGCAACTCGAGGCTCTTGCGGGCCATCGCCGGATGCTAGCGTCCTACTGACTCCTGAGTCAGCAGCGCAGGGGGATGTCGATGAACCGCAACCGACCTCAGCCGTGACCGCCGGCCCCAAGCGCCTTGGGGGCGAGCTGGTCGCACGCTCGCTGGCCGCACTCGGCGCTGAGACGGTGTTCGGCCTTCCCGGCGTCCACGCTCTCGGGATGTGGGAAGGCCTGCGCCGGACGGGGCTTCGGGCGGTCGGCCTCCGCACCGAGCTGTCCGCCACCTTCGCCGCCGACGGCTGGGCCCGGGTGACGGGACGGCCTGCACCGGTGGTCCTCTCCACGGGTCCCGGTGCCCTCAACTCCCTCACCGGGATCATGGAGGCGGCCAGCTCCCACGTGCCGGTGGTCGCCGTCATGTCGCAGATCCCCTCCGACAGGCTCGGGCGCAACAGCGGCTGGCTGCACGAGCTCCCCGATCAGCTGGGGAGCTTCGCCCCGCTCGTGAAGTGGACGGCGCGTCCCCGCAGCCTGGAGGCCCTGGCCGGGACACTGGCGGAGGCGTGGCGGCGTGCGGCGACTCCTCCGACGGGCCCGGTCGCCGTCGAGATCCCCGTCGACCTGCTCACCGCCGAGACCAGCCTGGAGGTGCCCGACGTCCTCGACGGCTCGCCGGCGCCGCCCCCGTCACCCACTGCCGGTGAGCTCGATGCCGTCGCCGCGCTCCTCTCGAGCGCGAGCCGGCCGGTCCTGTGGGCCGGCGGCGGCGTGATCCGCTCGGGTGCGTGGGACGAGGTCGTCGAGCTCGCCCAGCGCCTCGGCGCGCCGGTGGCGACGACGTACATGGGTCGCGGTGCCGTCCCCGCCGACCACCCGCTCGCGGCCGGCTCCGGTTGCGACGAGGGCGCCTTCGCCCGCCTCGTCGGCGGCGCGGATGTAGTCCTCGCCGTCGGCTCGGAGCTCGGCGCGGAGACGACCCGCCAGCACACCCTGCGCTTCTCGGGCACCCTCGTGCATGTCGACTGCGACCCCGGGCGGATCGGCACGACCTATCCGGCCTTCCCGCTCGTCGGCGACGCCCGGGCCGTCGTGCGGGCCCTTCTTGCCCGCGTGGCAGCCGGGGCCACCCCCGCCGGGTGGGGCCGGTCCGCCGTGGCGGAGCTTCGCCGGGAGGTCGATGCCGGCCTGGCAGCGCAGGGGCGCCAGTTGGAGCGGGGGCTGCTGGACACGATCGCGAGGACGGTCCCCGCCGACGCGGTGCAGGCCTACGACATGACGATCCTCGGCTACTGGTCCGCCGCCCACCAGGTACCACCCGCTCCCCGGCGGTGGTTGTACCCGCTCGGGTCGGGCACCCTCGGCTACGCGTGGCCGGCGGCGATGGGTGCGTCACTCGCCCTGCCGGCGAGCAAGGTGCTGGCGGTGGTGGGCGACGGCGGGCTGTCCTACGGGCTCGCCGAACTGGCCTCCGCCCGCCAGCACGGCCTCGACCTCGCCTTGCTCGTCGTCGACGACGGCGGCTACGGGATACTGCGGGAGTACCAGAACGACTCCTTTGGAGCGACCTGCGCCGTCGACCTCCACGAGCCCGACCTGGTCGGCCTGGCCGGCGCCGCCGGGTTGCCGGTCCGCCTGTCGAGCCCGGACGCGCTGGGGCCCGACCTGGCCTGGGCGCTCGACGTCCCCGGCCCTGCGGTGGTGGTGCTCCGCGAGCTGCTGGTGATGGCGCAGCCGACCCCCTGACCCGGCGGGGCGCAGCTCCCGATCACGTCGGCGGCGTCGATGATCAGCACCGCCGGTCCACCCGCGCCGAGTGCCCGGGGTGGCACGCCATTCCTGGGCAGTCCGGCCCAACCAGCCGATCGTCGCCACGGCGGTTGCGATCCTCGCTCGCATACGGGCTAACGTTCGCTCCCATCACAGGTGAGCTTGCACCCGGGGGAGGGTCACCAATGGCCATCGACTTCGAACTGACAACGGCCGCAGCGGTCGAACGGAGCAAGCTCCGCAAGCATTTCAGGCGCTTCGACATCTTCTTCTTCCTGATCTGCACGATCGTCGGCGTGGACACGATCGCGTCCGTGGCCCGGGCAGGGGGGCAGGCTCTCACGTGGATGGTCGTCCTGGCTGTGATCTTCTTCGTGCCCCAGGCGCTCCTCTTCGCCGAGTTGGGCACAACCTTCCCCCAGGAGGGCGGCGAGTACCTCTGGACGCGGCTGGCTTTTGGCTACCTTGCCGGGGCGGTCAACAACTTCCTCTACTGGATCACCAACCCGGTGTGGATCGGCGGGACGCTCGCTTTGTCCGCCATCGCCGGCATGGAGATCTTCTGGAACCACAGCAACAACTTCTCGACCGCCGGGTTCATCATCGTGGGCCTCCTCTTCATCTGGATCACCGTGACGGGAGCCATCGTCTCGTTCAGCTACGGCAAGTGGATCCCGACGGTCGGCGCCTTCGCCCGGTTCGTGCTCCTGGGCCTTTTCAGCGTGTCGGTCATCGCCTTCGCCATCGAGCACGGCGTCCACGGCCTCGGCGCCGGGAGCTACAAGCCCAACAGCACCGGGTTCATCCTGCTGATCGGTGTGCTCCTCTTCAACTACGTGGGCTTCGAGTTGCCCAACTCGGCTGGCGACGAGATGACCAACCCGCAGCGCGACGTTCCCTTCGCCATCATGCGCTCCGCTGTCCTCTCGGTGGTGCTGTACGCCGTCCCCGTCCTCGGCATCCTCGTCGTCCTGCCCCCGAGCGCGATCAGCGGCTTCTCGGGTTTCGCCAACGCATTCCACAACGTGTTCACCGTGTGGGGCGGCTCGCTCCAGCACGGCACCCTCACCGGTGCCGGGGCCGTCCTCGGCAACGCCTGCCTGCTCGGGTACATCGTGTGCCTCATAACCTCGGGCACGACGTGGATCATGGGCGCCGACCGCTCGCTCGCCGTGTCGGGCTACGACGGCGCCGCTCCCCGGTGGCTCGGTGTCATCAGCGAGCGCTTCGGCACGCCGGTGCGCGTCAACGTCCTCTCCGGTCTCGTGGCCACTGCCTTCCTGCTCGCGGTCCACTACATCAGCAGCGGCAACGCCGCCAAGTTCTTCAGCGTCGCCCTCGGCATCACGGTGAGCACGACGCTCATCAGCTACCTGCTGATCTACCCGGCAGCGTGGCAGTTGCGGCGGTCGCACCCGGAGGTTCCCCGTCCTTACCGCATGCCTGCCCACCGTGTCCTGACCCTCGTGCTCATGGTCCTGCTCGCGATCTCGGTCGTCGAGCTCATCTTTCCCGGCTTAGGCGCCGGCCTGTTCGCCAGCCACTCCGGGTTCTTCACCTCGGCATTCCGCGTCAGCGGCTGGACGTACGCCGAGCGCTGGACGTACGTGCTGGTGGAGCTGATCCCCGTCCTGCTGTTCATCCTCGTGGGCGTGGCGTTCTACTTCTCGGGGGCGTCGACCCGCCGTGACGTGGTCGCAGCGCCCGCCGGGGCGAGCTCCCAGCCGGAGCTCGACTGACCCCACGCCGCCTCGTCGAGGTCTCCCCCGGCGTCTTCGTCGCGACCAGCCGCCGTCACGCCACCACCTCCACCGTCGTCGTCGCCGGCGGGCACGTGCTTGCCGTCGACCCCGCGTGGGACCCCGACGAGCTGGCGGCCCTGGCGGAGGAGGCGCCACGGCCCGACGCCGGCGTGGCGACTCACGCCCACCACGACCACCTGCTGTGGCACCCGGGCCTCGGCGACGCCCCACGCCATGCGTCGGCGACAACCGCGCGCCTCGCCGCCGAGCGCCGCCCCCAGCTACTTGCCGCACTCGCGTTCCCGCCCGACCTGGCGGCTCTGGTCGGGGCGGTGACGCCCGCAGCTGCCGGCCTGCTGCCCTGGGAAGGCCCCGACGTCGAGCTGGTCGGCCACGACGGTCACATTCCAGGCCACGTGGCGGTGTGGATCGCGGAGAAAGACCTCCTACTCGCCGGCGACATGTTGAGCGACGTCGAGATACCCCTCCTCGAGGAGGGCCCGGATCCCGTCGCCGCCTACGCCGAGGCAATGGACCGTCTCGCCCCCTACGTGTCCCGAGCCGGCCTGCTCGTCCCCGGTCACGGCTCGCCGACGCAGCGCCCGCTCGACCGGCTCGACGCCGACCGCCGCTACTTCGACGCCCTCGTCGCCGGCCGCCCCCCCGACGATCCCCGCCTGGCTGCCCCGGGCATGCCCGATGCCCACGCCGCCAACATGCAGTGGTTGGCGAGCCAGGAGCCGTCGCCTCGGTGACCCACGACCTGCGGCCCGGAATGGCGCCGCCCTACCGGCGCGGCGGTAGGCCCTCATTTCGATCCAGCGTGCAGCGCCGAGCGTCGATCGTCCTGTCGACGGCTGCGCCTTTCTTCCTCCGTGCTGACCGTGCCGGCGAAGGCTGGGGGACGCCGGCAGCCGCGACCACTCCCCTGGGGGCACGGGGCGGTCGGGCTGCCGGTGGTCGGGGTCCGCCGCTGACGCAGCCGGCGGGGCGCGCAGCCATGCACCATCGGGGCGGCCCCCTGCGACGGACCCGGTCGAGCTGACCGGCTAACCGGGTCGAACGCTAGGGTCCGGTCGGGGGCGTGTCAACGGTGAGACGCATTGGATTCATGGTTCGCTGCGGCCGCCAGGTGGTCGACGCTACGCCTCACCGTGGACGAGGGCGCCACCGGCGACGGTCAGGACCACCGAGGTGTCGCCGATCTCGCCGGGCGGGATGGTGTAGAGGTCCTGATCCAGCACGGCGATGTCGGCCCGCCGGCCCGGGGTGAGAGCCCCCAACAGCCCCTCGTCCCCGTTGACGTAGGCGACACCGGCGGTGAAGGCGTCGACCGCGCCGGTGACGCTCAGCGCCTCCTCCGGCCGGAATGGGTCCTGCGTCTCCGGCCGACCCGGCCGCCCGAGCCGCATGGACAGCATGCGGTTCACCGCCACGTGGATCTCCTGGATCGGGTCGGGGCTCGAGACGGGCCAGTCGCTGCCGAACGCGACCCTGGCGTTGCGCCGCGCCAAGGACGCGATGCTGTACTGCCAACCGCTGCGCTCCTCACCCACGAAGGGGATCGTGAGCTCGTCCATCTGGGGCTCGTGGCACGCCCACAGCGGCTGGAAGTTGGCGATGGCACCGAGGGGAGCGAAGCGGTCGAGGTCGGGTGGGGCGATGAACTGCAGGTGGGCGAGGTGGTGGCGGCCGGCCCCCCGGCGAGCCACGGGGACCCGCTCCAGCGCGTCGAGAGCGGTCGTCACCGCCCGGTCGCCGATGGCGTGGAAGTGGACCTGGAATCCCTGCTCGTCCAGCGCCGGCACCGCGGCACGCACGACATCCTCGTCGATGAACAGGCTGCCGCGGTGGCCACCCGAGCCGGCATCGCCGACGTAGGCGCGGCTCATCGCCGCTGTGAACGTCTCGCAGACGCCGTCGAGCATCATCTTGACGGCGCGCGCCCGGAACGGCCCGTCGCTCGCCGCCTCCCGCCGGGTTAGGAGGTCCGTGATCTGCTCCAGGCCCTTGTCGCGCCGCCACCACAGGGCGCCGACCACCCGGGCGGTGAGCCATCCCTCCTCGGCCGCCTGCCGGTAGGTGGTGTAGGTGTCGCGCATACCGAGCTCGCCGGCGTCGCCGACGATGGCGTCCTGCCAGTGCGTGATGCCGAGCGAGTGGAGGTAGGCCTGCGCCAGGCGGAGCCCGTCCGCCAGCTCCGCATGGGTCGCCAGGGGGACCACGCGCTGGACGAAGTCCATCGCGCCGTCGTGGAGGGCGCCGGTGGGACGCCCCGAGGCATCCCGTTCCACCCTCCCGTCCGGCGGGTCGGCGACGGACGCGTCCATGCCGGCCCTCTCCATGGCTGCGGTGCTCACCCATGCGCTGTGATGGTCCCGGTTGGGGAGGAACACCGGGCGGCCGCCGGCGGCGGCGTCGAGATCAGCGGCCACGGGGACGCCACCCGGGAATGCCTCCATCGACCAGCCTCCCCCGAGGACCCACGCATCGGCGGGGAGGTTGGCGGCATACGCCGCGATCCGCTCCAGGTACTCGGCCCGGGTCTTGAACCCGGTGAGATCGCAGCGCATCCGCTCGACGCCGGCCGATATGGCGTGGATGTGGGCGTCGCCGAACGCCGGGATGGCCAGCCGTCCGCCCAGGTCGATCACGCGCGTCGCCGGGCCGGCGTGCTCTGCGATCTCGTCGTCGGTTCCCACGGCGACGATCCGATCACCCTCGATCGCCACCGCCTCCGCGAACCCCGACGGGCTCGACGGCGTCCGGACCCGCCCGCTGCGGAGCACCAACGTCGCTTTGTCTGCCACCCTTGCCTCCCTGCCGGCACCGACCGGTTCCCAGCGCACTGATCGTGGACAACTCCGGCGGTCCTTCGCAAGCCCGGCCCCGCCTGCGTCAGGCGCACCGGCTTCCCGTTCCTGTGCCTGCGACCCGGGGTGGCCGGTTGCCGGCGGGCGGTGCGCCAGTTACGGTGACCCGCCGAGGGGATCGCGACGGCCTGCCGTGTGCCAGGGGAGGAAGGTGTCGACGTGGCCGAGACAGGCGTGGGCCGATGACCCTCCAGGGCGGGGACCGGGACCCGGACGGCGAGCTGTGCGATGCGCCGGCGACCGTCCTCGCTGCGCTCCTCCGGGCCCGGGAGGTGTCCGCCCGGGAGGTCATCGAAGCGCACCTGCGTCGCGTGGAGTGCTGCAACCCAGCTCTCAATGCCATCGTCACC
Organism: Acidimicrobiaceae bacterium; assembly: GCA_027320105.1. Taxonomy (GTDB): domain Bacteria; phylum Actinomycetota; class Acidimicrobiia; order Acidimicrobiales; family Palsa-688; genus JAKAQB01. The sequence goes on from DAHVMA010000004.1 coordinate 70,441, forward strand.
GTCACCGCCGAGGCCGCCGTTGCCGCCGCGTCGGCCGCCGACGAGGCAGTGCTGCGGCAGGGTCCGACGGGGCGGCTGCACGGGTTGCCGGTCGCCCACAAGGATCTGCAGGACACCGCCGGCGTGCGGACAACGTACGGTTCGCCGATCTACGCCCACCACGTTCCGGCGGTCAACTCGCCGCTGGTGGCCCGCATGGCGGCGGCGGGCGCCGTCTCCCTCGGGAAGACCAACACCCCCGAGTTCGGGGCGGGTTCGCACACGTACAACGCCGTCTTCGGCCCGACCCGCAACCCGTGGGATCGGTCCCGCTCCGCCGGGGGCAGCAGCGGTGGAGCGGCTGCCGCCCTGGCTGCCGGAATGGTGTGCCTGGCCGACGGCTCCGACATGGGAGGCTCCCTGCGCAACCCAGCGAGCTTCTGCAACGTCGTCGGTCTGCGACCGAGCCCGGGAGTGGTGCCCGGGCGGCCCGAGGACCGGGGAGGCTCCGACCTGTCGGTCGAAGGACCGATGGGGCGCACCGTCGCCGACGTCGCCCTCTTGCTCGAGGTGCTGAGCGAGGGTCGGGTCAGCTGGTCGGGACGGGACGGCGACCTGGCTGGCCGGCGGGTCGCATGGTGCCCCGCGCCGGCCGGTGTGCCCGTAGAGAGGGCGGTGCGGGATGCGCTTGCCGGCGTGCCGGCGCTGCTCGAGGCTCTCGGAGCGGACGTGACGGAGGCCTGCCCGGACCTCGACGGCGCCGAGAGCTCCTTCCTCGCCCTGCGCGCCTGGCAATTCGCCGCGGACCTCTCGGGCGACTACCGCGACCACCGCGCCCGTCTCGGGGCGGATGTCGTCTGGAACGTCGAGGCGGGCTTGCGCCTGCGGGGCACCGACGTGGCGCGGGCGTGGATGCAGCGCCAGGGCCTCATCCGCCGCTCGGCGGAGTGGATGGCCGGGTACGACGCCCTTGCCCTCCCGGCGGTCCAGGTGGTGCCCTTCCCAGTCGAGCTGCGCTGGCCGGCCGAGGTGGACGGGACCTCGACGCACACCTACTTGGACTGGATGCGCTCCTGCTACCTGATCTCTGCAACGGCGCTGCCGGCGTTGTCCCTGCCGTTCGGGTTCACCGGCGACGGCCTGCCCGTCGGGCTCCAGCTCGTCGGGCGGCCGGGAGGCGACACCGACCTCCTCGCCATCGCGGCCGCGGTGGAGGCCGCTGCCGGTGCTACCGGGCGCAGGCCCCCGCCGGTCGGGGCGGGCTCCCACCCGGGCGCCGCCCGCTCGATCTGAGGTCGGCTCCGGGCGGCCCCGCCCCCGCTCCCAACCCGGCACCCTGCGGGAGGCAGTGGCGTCGCCGCGCTGGCGTGCGCGGCGGTCACGGCGGCGTGCGCGGCGGTCACGCCGGCGTGCGCGGCGGTCACGCCGGCGTCGCTCGGCCCCCGTGCCGATCGGAGGGAGCCGTCGCCCCTCATGGCGCGGGGTACCGGGGTACGGTGCCGGCGTGCGGGAGACGAGCGATGGCGAGGCCCTGATCTGCCGGCGCCTGCGGGTGACGGGTGTCGTGCAGGGTGTCGGCTACCGGCTGGCGTGTGCCCGCGCCGCCCGGGGACTGGCGCTCGCTGGCCACGTCCGCAACCTGGCCGATGGCAGCGTGGAGGTCGTGGCGCAGGGCCCGCCTTGCGCCGTGGGCGAGCTCATCTCGTGGTGCCGGCGGGGCCCGGGAGCGGCGCGGGTCGCCGGCGTCGTGGTCACCGAGGAGCGGCCGCAGGAGGACCTGAGGGCGTTTGCTGTGATGAGCTGAGGCGCGAACAGGCCCCGGCCGTGGCCGGGGCCTGGGTCGGGGGACGGGGCTCAGATGACGCGGACGTCAGCCGCCTGGAGCCCCTTGGGGCCCTGGCTGGTCTCGAACTCCACCTTCTGACCTTCGTCGAGGTTGCGGAAGCCGGAGCCGGAGATGGCGCTGAAGTGCACGAACACATCCGGGCCGCCGGCATCCTGGGAGATGAAGCCGTAGCCCTTCTCGCCGTTGAACCACTTCACGGTGCCAGTTGCCATTGCGATCCCTCCTTTCTTGGCCGGAGTCGACCCCGGGTCTCGGGTCGCGGCCTTGGCTCGATGCTCGAGCCGGAGGGAACCAACATCAACATGATCGTCTTGCCCTCTGTCCCGCCAGAATAGCCGATGCGCGGGCGGATCGCCGCGGCTGCCGTGCGCGGCATCGACAGAGGAACGCGCTGGGGGAGGTGTCCCTTCCTCGACCGCTACAGTCCCGCATGGAAGCGCCACCGGGGGGAGCGGGTGACGGACGTGGTGAGCGGGCTCGCCCGAAGAGCAGCGCTGTTGGTGGCGACCACCACCCTCCTCGTGGCCGGCGCCACCTCGGCGGGGACCTCCGCCGCCGCCGGCCGAGGTGGTGGTGCCGGGGATGCCGGCCGTGCCGGTGTGACGGCGTCGGGCTCGCTCGCCGTCGTCGTGCCCCGGCCCGCCGTCCCGCCAGGTTTCCGGGCAGTGGGCCCGGCGGCCGTCTCGACGCCTGTCTCCGGTGCGGTGGCGCTGGCACCGGCCGACCGGGCTGGCCTGCAGGCGTTCGCTGCTGCGGTCACCGACCCCCGGTCGCCGTTGTACCGCCACTACCTGCCTGCCGGCGTCTTCCGGGGGCGCTTCGCCCCCGACGCAGGCGCCGTCGCCGCCGTGGTCAGGACCCTACGGGCCGCGGGTCTCACGGTCGATCCCACGCCCCTGGACGGGTTGCTCCTCGGGTTCCATGGTCCGGCGGGGCGTGTCGAGGCGGCGTTCCACACGACGCTCGTCCGCTTTCGCCGTCACGATGGTTTGTCGGTGCTGGCGGCCACATCGGCTGTTCGGCTGCCTGCCTCGGTGGCGCAAGACGTCCTGAGCGTGCTCGGTCTGGACGACCTCCTGCGCCCCCACAGAGCTCAGCTCCAAGGCGGCAGCCGGATGTCGATGACGCTCTCGGCCCGCCGGTCAGCGGCACCGGCGGGGATGCGTCCCCGAGGGTCGGTCAGGGCTCCGGTCGCCTGCGGCACCGCCAAGGCGGCGGCCACTGCCGACAGTGGCCTGACCGATGACCGGCTCGCCGCCGCCTACGGACTCGACCGCCTCTACGCCGTGGGGGACAACGGGTCCGGTCAGACCGTCGCGCTGATCGAGCTCGAGGGCTTCGCTCGCAGCGACCTGACCAACTTCGACGACTGCTACTTCGGCGCGGCTGGCCCCTTGGTGGCGGCTCACGTCCATGTCGTCGCTGTCGACGGGGGTGCGCAGACCGGTTGGGGGACTGGCGAGGCGGCGCTCGACGTGGAGAACCTGTCGGCGCTCGCGCCGGGAGCGACCATCGACGTGTACGAGGCACCCGACGACGCCGTCGGTTACCTCGAGCAGCTCGCGCTGGTCGTGGCAGACGGCGTGCCGATCATCAGTTCCTCGTGGTCAACGGGGTGCGAGGCACAGGTCGCCGCCTCCCAACCGGGGCTGATGCAGGTCGAGAACGTGCTGTTCGAGCAGGCGGCCAGCCAGGGCCAGACGTTCCTCGGCGCATCCGGGGATTCCGGTTCCGAGGGATGCACGGTCGGCAGCTCGCCCGGGCTCGGGAGCCTCGGCCTCGGGGTCGAGGATCCAGCCAGCCAGCCCTACGTACTGGCCGTGGGAGGCACCACGGTTACCACCGCCTCGTTCCCGCCCGTGGAAACCGCCTGGAACGACGGGTCGGGGGCCTCCGGCGGCGGGATCTCCCACGTGTGGCCGGCGCCGGCCTGGCAGATCGCCAGCGGTGTCCCCGGCGTCGACTCCCCGAGCGTCGTCGCCCAGGCGGAGCAGGTGTCGGGCACCGACTTCTGCAACCCCACGCCGAGCGGACCGCCGTGCCGGGAACTGCCTGATGTGAGCGCTGACGCCGACCCCGACACCAACGGCCTCACCGTCTACTACGACGGGGGCTGGACGGTGATAGGCGGCACGTCGTCGGCCACTCCCCAATGGGCTGCCGTCCTCGCCGACATCGCCGCCAGCCCTGCCTGCGCCGCCACGCCGGCGAACGGTCCCGGTGGGACGGGCCTCGGGTTCGCCCCGCCCCTCCTCTACCAGGTGGCATCCAGCCCTTCGGAGTACGCCGGCGCCTTCTCCGACGTGGTGTCAGGCAACAACGACGCCCTCGGCGTCGATAACGGCCTGTACCCGGCGACCGCCGGATTCGACATGGCGACCGGTCTCGGGTCCCCCCTCGTCACCGACCCGGGTGGCGGCCCGGGGCTGGCCACCGATCTGTGCGCCGCTCGCGCCCAGACGGCCCCGACCGTCCTCCAGGTCGTCCCGGGCGCCGTGCCGGACTCGGCGACGAGCACCCTGACTGTGACCGGGACGGCGTTCTCGGCGGGATGCTCGACGGTCGCGGTGGGCTCGTGGGTCGCCCCCGCCTCGGACGTCACCGTCGACGGCCCGACGCAGCTCACCGTCTACCTGCCGGCGCACGCCACGGGACCGGCTCCGGCGGCCTCGGGAGCGGGCAACGATACCGGAACCTACGACGTCACTGTCGGCTGTGCCGGCGGCCCGACCAGTGGGCCCACCCCCGCCGCCCGGCTCGACGTGTACGCCACCGCCGGCCATGCGCCGGTCCCCACTGTCGCCGCGGTCGAGCCCTCCGGCGGGCCGCTTTCGGGCGGCACCATCATCCGCGTCTACGGATCGGGGTTCGCCGATGGCGGTGGCGTCACGGCCGTCACCGTCGGCGGCGTGCCTGCCCGAGATGTGCAGGTGCTGTCGGACACACAGCTCACGGCACGGGTTCCGGTGTTCACGGCCGGCGCCACCGCCTGCCTCGCCGGCGACGCCGGCGCCGCCGTTGACGTGTGCCAGACGGAGGTACGCGTCCGCGTGGGCGACCTGACATCGCCGGCCGCCCCCCTCACCCCCGAACTGCGGGGCGCCATCGACAACATCGCTCCGACGACGCCGGGGTTCGCCCCTGCACCGACGGAGTTCGACTACCTGCCGGTCCCAACGCTCGGATCGTTGCGGGTGGACGGGACCAGCCCGTACGCCAGCGAGATGGGCGGGAGCGAGGTGACCGTGCACGGCACCGGCCTGGGCGTGCTCGGTCTCGAGTGGATGGACGTCGGCCCGCCGGGGCTGGCGACCTCCGCCGACGTCGAGTGGGTGTCCGACACCGGGACCGCCGTCACGTTCCTGCTGCCGTCCACCTCCATGACCCGGGTGCCGCTGCGGATTGAGGTCGCCGCCCAGACGCTCGCCAGCCCGGCACGGATCCTGACCTCGGACGCAGAGCCCAGCCGACCTGTCAGCGTCACCTACGCCCCCACCCCCGAGGTGACGCGGGTCCTCACCGACGGGCACCGCCAGGTCGGACCGGTCGGCGGGGGGACTCCAATGGTCGTGCAGGGCTCCGGATTCCTTGCCCAGCCGTACGTGCAGTTCGCCGACGTGCACGGCGGCCCCTCCGTCGCCGAGCAGTACCACGTGGTTGCCGACCGGGCCGATCCGGGCGGTCAGCTGTCACTGTTGACACCACGCGCCCAGCGCGGCGTCGACCAGGTGTCGGTCTGCAACATCTCGGGCTGCTCCTCAGAGGACAACCCCCGGACCCGGTTCATCTATTTCCCACCCGGTGCGCCGCTGGTGACCTCGGTGTCGCCGCCTGCGGGACCCGCCGGCCGTCGAGTGGTGATCCGGGGATCGCACCTCGGGTACGTGGAGCGGGTGCTGTTCGGTTCCCGGCCGGCCCGGACCTTCGCCAACCCTGTCGACTCGCGTGGGCTGGTGTCGGAGTGGCAGATAGTCGCCGTCGTGCCCGCCGGCGACTCCGGGACCGTCCAGGTGCGGGTCGTGACCGCAGAGAGTCTCGACAGCCACCATCCCGAGAGCCCGCCGGCACCCGGCGCCCGGTTCCGGTACGGCTGACGTCGTAGCCTCCAGACGTGGCTGCCGGCGCCTCTCTCAGCGACGATCAGCCCGCCGGCGCTGCGCCCGGCTCCGCGCCTGCCGCATCACCCCGCAGCCGGTCCCTCCCCGCCCCGGTGTGGGTGCCAGCCGGCCTCGTCCTGGTGCTTCTGGCCGGTTTCCTCGGCTGGATCGTCGCCGGCTCGTCCGCATCCTCGCCAGCGGCGGCGATCACCGCCGGCTCGTCCGCACCCTCGCCAGCGGCGGCACCGGTGGGCGTCAGTGCCGGCGACGGCCTACCCCGCATCGCTACCGACAGCGTGGCTCCGGCCTTCCGCCTTCCCAACCTGCGCGGCGGCCCCCCGGTGTCCCTCTTGGCAACGAAGGGCATGCCGGTGGTGGTCAACTTCTTCGCCTCGTGGTGCCACGGCTGCCAGGCGGAGATCGACGGCTTCGCCGCCGAGGCGCGAGCGGCGCGCGGCCGGGTGGACTTCATCGGCATCGACACCAACGAAACCTCCAACACCGCCGCCCTGAGAATGCTGGCACGAGCGGGGGCCACCTACCCGGTCGGCGTGGACGATCACGGCGTGGCCACCACCGCCTACAACATCCTCGCCCTCCCAACCACGCTGTTCATTGCCCGAGACGGCCGGGTGGTGGGGGAGGCCTTCGGTGAGCTGAGCCGGCCGGCGCTGGCGCGCTGGATCCGGCGCCTCGAACGGTAGGGCCTCTGGAGCTCCAGAAGGCCGGCAACAGCACCCGGCGAGGGCGAGGGCACGACGTACCGCAAACTGTGAGTGAAAAGTGCACACCCTGTGTCGTTTGCACTCACAGTTTGGCGGCGCAGCCCCGACTGTCCGGCGCAGCCCGCCGGCCGACCCGCCGGCGCCCGGCGCAGGATTCGATTCAGCCGCAGAGGGCGCGTAGCGCCGCCGCCACGATCTCCTCCCGTTCATCCGGCTCCAGCAGGTGCGTACCGGCGGTGCCGGTGGGCGCCGCACCCGGCGCAGGTCCGGGCCGGCCTGCGGCCACCCGCGACAAAGCGGTGGAGAGCGCTGCGTGCTGCGCCGCTCCGAGGGCGGCGCGGGCCCGTACGCCGGCAGCGCCGGAAGCCCCAACGCCGGCGCCGGCCGCCAGCGCGTTGGCGAGCACCTGCAGTTGCTCGCGGACCTGGGGGGACGGCAGCGACGGGTCGGCCATCACCGTGCGGATGAGCGCCGCCCGCCGGGAGAGGATGTCGACCAACTCCCGCAACAACCCCTCGGCGGGCGGGGCTGGCCGGGTCGACGCCCGCTGCACCAGCGCCCCCCACTCCGACGCCATCGGTTCTACCAACGCCTCCAGGATGTCCTCCTTGGAGGCGAAGTGGTAGTAGAGGGCGGCCTTGGTGACGCCGAGCCCGTCGGCGAGGTCACGTATGGACGTGCCGGCGTAGCCGTGGGCGGCGAAGCGGTCGAGCGCGACGGCGAGGATCCGCTCCCTGGTGGCGGCACCGCGGCCGGCGTCGTGGTCGCCGAGATCGCCGGCGCCGCTGTCGCCGAGATCGCCGGCGCCGCTGTCGCCGAGATCGCCGGCGCTGTCGCCGGCGCCGCTGTCGCCGCGATCGCCGGCGCCGTCGCCGATGGCGGCGGCCTCCTCGGTGCCGAGGCCGCCGCCCCGCCCACCACCTGACCGCCTGTCAGGACCGCCGGTGCTCATATCGCTACGATCTTACCGACCGGTCGTTCAGCTGCGGAGATCATCCTGAATGTCAGCCCTTGCCCGGTGGTGCGTCCGGCACCGCCTCGTCGTGGTCGCCGCGTGGTTGGTGGCCCTCGCCGGCTCCTTGGCTCTGTACCTGGGCGTGGGCGCGGCCTACTCCGAGAACTTCCAGCCGCCCAACACCCCCTCGACGCAGGCATTGCAGATAGAGCGGCAATCCTTCCCGGCGGAGAGCGGCGACACCGAGCTGGTCGTCGTCCACACCGCCCAGGGCACCGTCCGAGCTCCTGGCGCGGCCGCCCGCATCACCAGCCTGGTCGGCGCTCTCCGGCACCTGCCGTCGGTGGCGTCGGTCGTGAACCCCCTCTCGCCGGCCGGCGCTGCCAGCATCAGCCCTGATGGCCACACGGCGCTCGTGAGCGTGGACTACAACGCCCCCGCCAACGAGCTAAACAAGTCCGACGGCACACGGCTCATCCGGACCGCCAAGCGCTACGCGGCGCCGGGAGTCGTGACCGCCGTCAGCGGGCAGTTGGCCGAGAACGCCCAGTCCCAGAAGACGTCGGACTCGACGGCGCTCGGGGCGATCCTCGCCCTGGTGGTCCTCGGCCTGGCGTTCGGAGCGGTCTTCTCGGCGCTCCTGCCGATCATCACCGCCATGGTCGCCATCGGGGTGGGCTACTCCATGACCGCCTTGGTCAGCCACGCCATGACGACGGCGAGCTTCGCCCCGATCCTCGGGCTGCTGATCGGCCTCGGTGTCGGCGTCGACTACGCGCTGTTCATAGTCACCCGCCACCGCAACGCCCTCCGGGCCGGCCGCGGCGTCGAGGAGTCGGCGGTCAACGCCGTCAACACCGCCGGGCGGGCGGTCTTCTTCGCCGGCCTGACCGTGTGCATAGCGTTGCTCGGGCAGTTCGCCCTCGGTGTCTCCTTCCTCTACGGGGTGGCCATCGCCGCGAGCGTCACCGTGGCCCTGACGATGGCAGCGTCGCTGACGCTGTTGCCGGCGCTACTCGGGTTCTTCAGGCTTCGGGTGCTCTCCCGCCGCGAGCGGCGGCGGCTCGCTGACGACGGTCCCCAATCCGAGGATCTCACCGCCGGCTTCTGGTGGCGGTGGTCGCGCAGCATCGAGCGCCGTCCGGCGCTGCGGGCCGCTGCCAGCCTGGTGCTGGTGCTGATCGTCGCCGCCCCGGTGCTGGCCCTCGACCTGGGTCTAGCCGACGCCGGCAGCGACCCGCCGGGCACGACGACGCGCGTCGCCTACGACCTGATCGCCAAGGGCTTCGGGCCCGGCGTGAGCGGACCGTTCCAGCTCGTGGCCAGCCTGCCGCACCGCAGCGACGTGGCCGCCTTCGCTGACATCGTGGATGCCACAGCCCACGTGCCGGGGGTGGCAGCGGTGAACGCGCCCAGGGTCAACGCCGCCGGGACGGCCGCCGTCGCCGTCCTCGTACCGACCACGGCGCCTCAGGCGGTCGCGACCCGGACCTTGCTGCACCGCCTGCGCCACGACGTGATCCCCCGGGCCGAGGCAGGCACGGGACTCAACGTGCTCGTCGGGGGCCAGACGGCCGGCCAGGTGGACTTCACTGGCGTGCTCGCCTCGAAGTTGCCCCAGTTCATCGGCGCCGTGGTGGTCGTGGCGTTCCTGTTGCTGATGATCGTCTTCCGCAGCCTGCTGATCCCGCTGATCGCCTCCGCCATGAACCTGCTGTCGGTGGGCGCCGCCCTCGGCCTGATGCAGGCCTTCTTCGGCTGGGGATGGGGCAACTGGCTCGACGGTGCGCAAGGATCGACGCCGATCGAGGTGTTCATCCCAGTGATCATGTTCTCGATCCTCTTCGGGCTGTCGATGGACTACGAGGTGTTCCTCGTCAGCCGCATGCACGAGGAGTGGGTGCGGTCACGCGACAACCGCCGGGCGGTGACCCTGGGCCAGACCGAGACGGGGCGGGTCATCACAGCGGCGGCGTTGATCATGGTGCTGGTCTTCCTGTCGTTCCTGCTCGGCGGCAGCGTGATCATCGACCAGTTCGGCATCGGGTTGTCGGGGGCGATCATCATCGATGCCTTCGTGGTCCGCACGGTGCTCGTGCCGGCGGTCATGCACATGTGCGGGCGGGCCAACTGGTGGCTGCCCCGCTGGGCGGACCGTCGCCTGCCGCACTTCGCCGTCGACGTGCCCGACGCCCCGCAGTTCGACCACAAGCCGGTGCCGGCGGAGGCGGCCTAGGAGCCGGCGGCCCAGGAGGGGGGGCGTCCGGCGCGGAAGGCTGCTCGGCCTTCTGCGGCCTCCTCGCTGTCGAACAACTCCGCCGAAAGGGTGGCCGTCTCCGCGAACGCGTCAGCGCGGTCCCGCCCGGGCGGGTGGTGGATGAGGCGCTTCGCCGCTGCCAGGGCACGAGGTCCACCGGCGACCAGCGACGTGAGGAGTGCGGCGACGGCCACGTCGAGCTGCTCGGCAGGGACGGCTCGGGTGAGCAGCCCAACTTCGACCGCGCGGGCGGCGGTGATCCGCTCGCCGGTGAGGAACAGCTCGAGGGCCTCACCCCGGCGCAGCTTGGGCAGGCACACGACGGACACCATCGCCGGCGCCACCCCCAGGCGGACCTCTGTGAAACCGAGGCGGATGTCGTCCGCCGCGACCGACAGGTCGGCGGCGGCCGCCAAGCCGACGCCGCCGCCGTAGCAGGATCCGGCGAGGCGGGCGACCACCGGCAGCGGTGAGTCCTGCAGGGCGGCGAGCAACGCCGGCAGGCCGGCGCCACCCGCTCCGCCCGCGCCGGCGGTGGGCGCCCGCCCGCTGCGCAGGTCGGCGCCGGCGCAGAACACGGGGCCGTTGTGGGTCAGCACCACTGCTCGCACGGATGGATCGCTCTCGGCCCGCCGGAGGCCGGCGTCGAGGCCGGCGAGCAGCTCAGGCGTGAGGGCGTTGCGGGTCTCGGGCTGCGCCATGGTCAGCGTGGCCACGCTGCCGGTGGTGGTGTAGTGGACGGCGTCGGTTTTCACACCCCGCACGATACGGTGCCGGCCGTGGAGGTCCGCCCGGCCAGGCCCGAGGAGTACGCCGAAGCCGGCGCGGTCGTGGTCGCCGCCTACCGGGCCCTGCCGGGGACCGCGCTCACCGGCAGCTACGCCGCCGAGCTCGCCGACGTCGCCGGTCGGGTGGCAGGGGCCGAGGTCCTCGTTGCCGCCGACGGCACAGCGCTGCTCGGGTGCGTCACCTTCGTCCTCGATCCGTCCTCACCCCTCGCCGGACACCTCCGGCCCGACGAAGCCGCCATCCGCATGCTCGGCGTCGACCCTGCCGCCCAGGGGCGCGGCGTGGGAGCGGCGCTGGTCGAAGCGTGCGTCACACGAGCCCGGGCGGCCGGCCGGGCCGCAGTCTTCCTGCACTCGACGCCGTGGATGGCCGCTGCGCACCGGGTCTACGAGCGGGCGGGGTTCCAGCGCACACCGGACCGGGACCGCCAACCCGTCCCGGAGGTGCCCCTGCTGGCATTCCGGCTCGCCCTGGTTGGCTCAGGGCCGGCCGGGGAAGGGACGTCCGGGGCCTAGCTGGCTGGGGACAGCACGCGCCCGTCCCGGTCGCCTTTGTATGCTGGGGCCAGACCGGATGAAGCCCCGGTGGGCCCTGCGGGGTATCCGAACCGCCCGACGGACGGGCTGATGGCCTCTTCCCGAAGCGATGTGCGTCTGGAAGGACCTGATTGGCAGTCGAGCTCGCGCCCGCGGAGAGCCAAGCCCTCCAAGTGCTCACCATCGTCGCCCTGGCCCCGCTGGTCAGCGGCTTCACCGCGCACGTCGAGGCCCGGCTGCAGGGACGGCGGGGGCCGAGGGTCCTGCAGGTGTACTACGACCTGGCCAAGCTCTTCTCCAAGGAGACCCTCGTACCGGAGGACGCCGGCTGGGTGTTCGTGGCCGGACCGATCGTCGCGTTTGCCTGCTACCTGCTCGTGCCCCTGCTGATCCCCGTCCTCACCGACTTCCCCCTGCCGCTCGGCTACATGGGCGACATCATGGGCGGCGGGTTCATCCTCGGCCTCGCCGGCTTCTCCGTTGCGCTCGCCGCCGCCGAGACCAACGCCCCCTACGCACAGCTCGGCGGCAGCCGGGCCATGACGTTCGGGGCGCTGATCGAGCCTTCGATCCTCTTCGTCACCTTCACCGTGGCGATCATCACGGGTACGGACCTGCCCTACTTCCAGGCGGCGGCGTCGCGAGCGTCCGTCGCTGCCGCCCTGCGCCCGGCGCACCTCCTGGCGGTGCTCGCCTTCTTCCTCGTCGTGCTCAACGACACCGCCCGCATCCCGGTCGAGTCCCCAGCCAGCACCACCGAGTTCGGGATGATCGACGAGGGGCGCACCCTGGAGCACTCCGGTCCCCTCTTCGCCGTCCTGCGCTGGGGATCGTCGATGAAGCAGCTGATCCTGTACGTGATCCTCATCAACGTGTTCACCGCGCCCTGGGGGCTGGCCGGAAGCGAGCGGATCGGCTCGGTGCTCCTCGCCATCCCCATCTTCATCGGCAAAGCCATGGCCGTCGGTGTGATCTTCGCCGTGATCGACAACAGCTTCTCGAAGCTGCGGCTGTTCAAGATCACGGAGTTCATGGCGGCTGCCTTCCTCATCGCCATGCTTGCCGTCCTCGTCTCGATCCTCGGAGGTGGCTGAGTGCTCGCAGCTGTCGCACGACCCACGACCTTCCGCGACGTCGCCGATGCGCTGACCCTGCTCGTGCTGCTGACAGAGTTCGCGATGCTGCGCTCCTCCCTCCCTCGCTCGCAGGTCCGCCTCTACGCCTTCCAGTCACTGGCCGTGACCGCGCTGGCAGCGCTGGTCGCGGCCCGCCACGGGCTCGGCGACCTCTACGTGATCGCAGCGCTCACCTTGGTGCTGAAGGTGGTCCTCGTTCCCTGGATCATCCTCCGCGTGCTGCGTGATGCCGGCACCGAGGTTGCGGGTAGCCATCGCCTGGGCGTGGCGACGATGGTGCTCATAGCGCTGGCCGTGTCGATCTTCGGCTTCTTCACGATCGGGAGCATGCCGTTCCACTCGAGCTCGCTGCCCACGCCGGCACTCGGCCTGAGCGTCGCCGAGATCCTCGTGGCCTTCATGATCGTCGTGCTCCGTGCCGACGTCGTGTCGCAAGCCGCTGGGTTCTTCTCCCTGGAAAACGGCGTGTCGGTGGTCAGCCTGGTCGTCGCCTCGGGCCTCCCGTTGGTCGTCGAGACCGCCTTCCTGTTCGACCTGGTTGTAGCCGTCGTCGTCTTCGGGATCCTGATGCGGGTACACCACCGCCGGACCGACACGCTGTCCACCGGCGTCCTCGACCGGCTCCGGGGCTGAGATGTCGTGGGTCCTGGTGGTCCTGCTTGCCGCCCCCCTCGTCTCCGTCGTCGTCTGCGCCGTGCTCCCCAACCGGGCCGCCCAGGGGGCGACGCTCGTGGCGGGCCTTCTGTGCTTCTCGCTTTCGATCGTCCTCGTGGGTCACCCCTCATCGACGGCCCTCTCCGGCTGGCTGATGGTGGATCCGCTGTCCACCGTCTTCGTCGTGCCGACCGCGTTCCTCTACTTCACCACGGCCATCTTCTCGGTCGGCTACGTCCATCCGGCCGGCGACGAGGTCGCACGCGCCCGCTACCTACGTCGGTTCTGGGTCGGGTTCAACGTCTTCGCCTGGGCCATGCTGATGGCGCCGATCGTCAACGGCCTGCCGCTGCTGTGGGTGGCGGTGGAGATCACCACCGTCGTCTCTGCCCTGCTCGTAGCGCTCGAGCACACCCCAGGGGCGACGGAGGCTGCGTGGAAGTACGTCCTCATCGCCTCGATGGGTCTCGGCATCGCACTCGTTGCGACGGTCGTCATGTATTACGCCGGCAGTGCCGTCCTCGGCAGCGGCTTGGAGTTGTTCTACTCGCGGATGCTCCCAGCGGCGGGCCGCTTCCCACCGCAGATCACCGAGTTGGCGTTCGTCCTGGCGGTCCTCGGGTTCGGGACCAAGATGGGGCTCGTCCCCGTCCACACGTGGTTGCCGGACGCCCACTCGGAGGCACCGACGCCGGTCTCGGCCCTCCTGTCGGGCGCGCTGCTCGCGATCTGCTTCTACGCCATCCTGCGCTACTACGAGATCACCGAGCGGGCGGTCGGGGCGGCCTTCCCGAGGGAGGTCCTGCTCGCCTTCGGTCTAGCGTCCCTCGTCCTCGCCGCGCTCGTGGTGGCGGTGCAGCGGGACGTGAAACGGCTGCTGGCCTACTCGAGCGTCGAGCACATGGGCGTGCTCTGCATCGGAATGAGCTTCGCCGCGCCGTTGGCCGTCGTCGGCGTGCTCCTGCACGTCCTCGCGCACGCCGCCGCCAAGGGAACGGCGTTCTTCGGCTCGGGTAGCGTGGTGCGCAAGTTCGGCTCCAAGGACGTGGCATCGCTGCGAGCCGGCATCGTCTTCCTGCCCTGGTCGGGGCCGATGCTGGTCCTCGCCGTGCTCGCCCTCTCGGCGATGCCACCGTTCGGCATCTTCCGCAGTGAGTTCCTCATCGTGGCGGGAGGCCTCCGCTCCCCGGCCGACGCCGCTGCGGCCGTGCTGGTCGCCCTCGTCACGTTGGCGGCCTTCGGCCTGACCTGGTACGTCGGCCGGACGATGATGAGCCCGGCGTCGTTAGGGACAACCAGCTCGGAGGCCGACGGCTCCCCCGAGCCCCCGCCATGGCCGTGGGGCGGGCTCCCCGCTGCCGAAAGCGAGGCGGTGCTCGCAACCGCCGTCGTGACGGTGCCCCGGGCGCAAGGGGAGCAGGAGCGGCCGTCCCCGACCCGGGGTGAGCCGAGCCCGTGGATCGTCGCGGCCATGATCCTGGGGCTGGCAGCCCTGGTGGTGCTCGGCATCCACCCGCCGGCGGCGCTCGGCACCCTGCTGCACCGGGCCGCCGCCCAGCTCGAGGTCGGGAGGTGACCATCCAGGGCGATCGCCTCGGGGAGGAGGCCATCGACCGTTCGCGGTTCGCGGAGGCCGTCGCTCACCTCTCCGCCGGTCCCAACCGCTTCGCCGGCCTCTTCCCGTCTCTGCGCGCCAGTGGTGGGGTGGAGCTGCGTGCCGTGGTGGCGACCCCCGGCGGGTACACCTCGGTCGTCACGGAGCTGCCGCCTGGTGATCTGGCCTACCCCAGCGTCTCGGTGGGGCTGCCGGCAGCATCGTGGTACGAGCGGGAGATCCACGACCGCTACGGCATCCAGCCGAAAGGTCACCCTCGCCTCGACCCGCTGGTCCTCCCACTCCTGCCCGAGGATCCTCACCCGGCCCTCGGCGACTGGCACAGCCAGGTCAGTCCCGATCCCCGCGCCCTGGATGCGCATGCCTCCGGGGAGGGGCTGTTCACGATTCCGTACGGGCCGGTCCGCTCAGGGGTCTTCGAGGCGGTGGAGTACCTCGTGGAGACCTTCGGGGAGGACATCCCCCGCCTCCGCAGCCGCATGTACCACAAGCACCGTGGGATCGACTGGCGCTTCGAGGACCTCACGCCGGATGACGGCGTGCTCCTCGCCGAACGCGTGGAGGGGACGGCCTCGGTCGCGCACGCCATCGCCTACTGCCGAGGCCTCGAACAGCTGACGGGCACGGAGGTTCCCTACGAGGCCGAGGTCGTCCGGCTCGTGCACGCCGAGCTCGAGCGCGTCGCCAACCACCTCGACTCGATGATCCGCCACAGCGACGGTTCCTATCAGGCGGTCGCCAACGCGCGCCTCGCAGTCCACAAGGAGCGCCTGCTCCGGCTGCGGGCGACGCTGTGCGGCAGCCGCTTCGGTCGCAACGTGGTCGTCCCCGGCGGCGTCAGTGGGCCGATGCGCCGACCGCCCGACGAGGCCCGCAGCGAGCTGCTCCGCATAGCCGGCGGGGTCTCCGACGACGCGAGGGCCATGATGTCGACCCCCTCGTTCCTCGACCGCCTGCGAGGCGCCGGCGTCCTCCCCGCTGACCTGGTGGCGGCGCACGGGGCCGTGGGGCCCGTTGCCCGCGGCTCGGGGCTGGGGGAGGACGTACGCCACGCCCGTCCCTACGGTGCCTATCCCTCGTCGGGCTTCAGGCCAACGCCGCCGCATGATCAGGGGGATGCTCTCGCCCGCCAGCAAGTACGCCTGGCGGAGATGGACGAGTCGTTCCGGCTCGCGGCGGACGGCTTGGCCATCCTGGCCGGCTGCAACGAGCGCGAGTGGCGGCGAGGTCCTGGCGCCGCCGCCGACGGCACAGCGATCAGCTCGGTCGAATCCCCCCAAGGGGAGTTGCTGTACGTGGTGGAGGCAGACGGCGGCCGGCTCGCCCGCGTGAAGCCCCGATGTGCTGCGTTCCACAACTTCGCGCTGTTTCCCGCGGCGTTCCGGGGTGACATCCTCACGGACTTCGTCTTCATCGAGGCCAGCTTCGGGCTCTCCATCGCCGGGGTGGCGGGCTGATGCCCTGGGCGGCCCGCGGCCTGCGAGAAGGCATCGTCACCACCCGCTACCCCCGGCGGCCCGACGACCACGGCCCCGACTTCGTCGCCGCTGTGACGGTCGCCGACCAACCCGTCGAGGGGGCCAGCCAGGGAATCGCCGGGCTGTGCCCCACCGGGGCCATCTCGGAGGGCCCCCCTGTAGCGGTCGACCGGGGCCGCTGCATCCTCTGCGGGCACTGCGTCGACGCACGGCCCGAGGTGTTCGCCTACGAGTCCTCGCTGGGAACGGCGCGGCTGCACCGCCGCCTCCTCGTGACCCCGCCGGCGCACGGTGACGACGACCTGGAGGTGCGCGTGGCGGCCGAGCTGGCCGCGCGGGTGCGCCGCTTCGGCCGGTCGCTGCACATCCGCCACGTCGACGCCGGCTCCGACGGGTCCGAGGAGTGGGAGATCGCCGCACTGACCGGTCCCATCTACGACGTCCATCGCCTCGGGATCTTCTTCACCGCCTCTCCCCGTCACGCCGACGTGCTGTTGGTGACCGGCGCCGGCGCCGCAGGCATGGCGGAGCCGCTCCAGCGTACCTACCACGCCATGCCCGAGCCCAGGGTGGTGGTGGCCGTCGGCACCGACGCGATCAGCGGTGGCCTCGTTCACCCCACGTACGTGACCCGAGGCGGGGTCGCCGGGCTGCTGCCGGTCGACGTCTGGGTGCCGGGGTCGCCGCCCAGCCCCTTCAGCATCCTGCACGGCCTGCTGCTCGCCATGGGGCGCCTGGGCGGGACCCGGCCGCTCCGAGCGAGAGGGCGACGGTGAACGCTGCCCTGCTGGTCGCCGCACTGGGCGTGTGGGCTGCGGGCGCGTGCGTCGACCTGGCCGCAGGTCCGAGCCGGTTCCCGGCGCGCGCCGCAACCTTTGGAGCAGGCTTCGCCGGGGCTGCACTCGTCGCGGCGCTGGGCGTGCGGACCACGCTGGGCTCGGCCCGCACGCTGCACCTCGGGAGCAGCCTCGGCACGGGGGAGGCCATCTTGCGGCTGGACCCGCTCGCCGGGCTGTTCCTCACCGTCGCCGGGATGCTCGGATGCGCCATCTCCGCGTGCCTGGTCAGCTGGTGCCGACCGGATGGTCGTGTCACGAGCCGCGAGACCGGCGCCGGCTTCCTCCTGCTGCTGGCTGCGGTCGTGGTCGTGCTCCTGGCCGGCGACGCCTATACCTTCCTGTTCGGCTGGGAGAGCCTCACCGGCGCCTTCTACGTCCTGTCGTCCGTGGCGCGGCGCAACGGCGCCCAGGTGAGGGCGGGCTGGGCCACGCTGGTGCTCGGCAAGGTGAGCGGGGCAGCGTTGCTCATCGGCTTCCTGCTCCTGGCGGGCGCCGCCCACAGCTTCGCGTTCACAACGTGGTCGACGGTGCAAGGCTCCACCCTGCACGCGGCATGGTGGTTGCTCATCGTCGGCTTCGGCGTGAAGGTCGGCCTCCTGCCGTTCCAGGGATGGCTGCCGCTCGGCTACCCGGCAGCGCAGGGACCGGTCCGCGCCGCCATGGCGGGGCTGGCGGTCAACGTCGGCTTCTACGGCCTCTGGCGGTTCCTCGGCGTTCTCGGGCGCCCCCCCGTGACCCTGGTCGTGACCGTCCTGGTGGCCGGCGGTCTCACTGCGCTCGTGGGGATCACCTTCGCCGCCGTCCAGCCTCGGCTGCCGCGGCTCGTGGCCTACTCCAGCGTCGAGAACGCTGGGATCATCCTCGTCGCGTACGGCGTCGCCCTGGCAGGCTCGGCAACCGGCCGCCCGCGCCTCGTCGCCATCGGGCTGCTCGCCGCGACCCTGCAGGTGCTGGCCCATGCGTTCGCCAAGTCGGTCCTCTTCGCCGGCTCCGCGTTCTTCGAGTCGGGGGAAGGCACCGACCACCTCGACGACCTCGTCGGTGTCGGCTACCGCTACCGCTGGAGCGCTGCTTGCTTCTCCCTCGGATGCCTGACCCTCGGTGGTCTGCCCCCGACGATCGGCTTCGTGTCGGAGTGGTTCGTCCTGGAGGCGCTGATGCAGGAGTACCGGTTGCACGACCTCGCCCTGCGGGTCGGGATCACCGTCGGCGGAGCGCTCGTGGCGCTGACCGCAGGCGTGGCGGCCCTCTGCTTCATCCGGGTCATCGGGCTGAGCATCCTGCGGCGACCGGCGCCCCGGCCGCGTCCTGCCGCAGGAGCGGGCGTGTGGGGCGCGGGTGGCTTGGCGATCCTCGCCCTGCCCACCCTCGGGCTGGCGGCCGTGGCGCCGCTGGTGATCCGCTACCTGGCGGACGGGCTCGACCCGGTCGTCAGCGGGCGACTGGTAGATGCCGCCCGGAAGTCACCCTGGGTCCTCCAGCCGGTGTACCGCTCGTTCTCCATACTCTCGCCGTCCTGGATGTACGTGACCTTGCCGATAGCGGTCATCGCCGTCGCGGCGGCGGTCCTCGCCGCCTCCCGGGGCCGGGTGCTCCGCATGCGCCGGGTTCCTGCCTGGCGGTCGGCGAGCGGGGGAGTCTCCGGTCCCGACCACTACACCTCCTTCGGGTACGCCAACATCCTGCGCCACGTGCTCGGCAACGTGCTCGGGTCGAGCCGGGAGGTGGTGGTCGTCGGCAGCAGCGACAGCGAACGGCTCCACGAAGCCAGTGTCGAGGTCCGTACCTCGGTCGTCGAGCCCGTCGAGACCTACCTGTACCGACCCATCGAGGCATTCGTTCTGTGGGCAGGCCGTCAGGCCCAGCGCATCCAATCCGGCAGGCTCGACGCCTACGTCGCCTACATGTTCCTCGCACTGGTTGTCCTCATCGCTGTGGTGACTGCCCGCCCGTGAGCTGTCCCGGTGACGCTCTGCCGCGCGGGTCGCGGCGCGCCTCGCCGACCAGGTGCACACCTTCGTCCTCGTCCACGACGTCGAACCCCGGATCGGCTCCTGTACCGTTGGCGGCGCATGCGACGGAGGATCGACGGCTGGCAGCAGGACGAAGCCGGTGACTGGGTGGCGCTCCTCGCCTGCGGCCACCGCCAGCACATCCGCCACCGCCCCCCTTTGTGGCCCAACCCCTGGGTCGGGCAGGAGGAGGGCAGGACCGCCCACCTGGGGACACCGCTCGACTGCCCGCTCTGCGAGCCGGGGGAGTCGCGCGGGGTCGCTGCGGCGGCGGCTCCCGGCTCGGAGCGGTCCGCCCCCTCGAAGGACGTGGGAGGTGAGGCGGCATGCCTGGCCAACCTGATCTGCCCCCACTGCGACGCTGTGATCGGGGATGGCGGGCATCGACCGACGTGCCCGGCGGCCTCGGCCCCCACGGTCGACCCGAGCGCGCAGGGGACCGGGACTGCGGCGAACCGGTCGCCCTACCAAGAGGGTGCGCCGGCGACAGTCGGCGGGTCGAGCTGGACCCGATCAGGCGGTGGTGGAGAAGTGCTCCGACCTCACGCCACCGGAACCGGCTGACCACTGCGGCCTGCATAGATGCAGGGCGCCGCCCGCTCACGGTGAGCCCCGCCCGGCGGTGAGGCGAGACCGGCGCAGCCGGTTGGCGTTGGTGACGACCGACAGCGAGGAGAGCGCCATGGCCGCCGCCGCGATCATCGGTGAGAGGACGATCCCGAAGAACGGGTAGAGCAGCCCCGCCGCGATGGGGATGCCCGAGGTGTTGTAGCCGAAGGCAAGAGCAAGGTTCTGGCGGATGTTGCGCATCGTCGCCCGCGAGATGCCGATGGCGGTCACCACCCCGGCGAGCGAGCCGGACATGAGCGTGACATCGGCGGCCTCGATGGCCACGTCGGTTCCGGTGCCGATGGCGAGGCCGACGTCGGCCTGCGCGAGGGCGGGCGCGTCGTTGATGCCGTCGCCCACCATCCCGACCCGGCGGCCCTCTTGCTGAAGGCGGGACACCTCCGCCGCCTTGTCCTCGGGGCGCACCTCGGCGAGGACTCTTTCGACCCCGACCTTGGCGGCGACTGCCTCTGCGGTACCTCGGGCGTCGCCGGTGATCATGACCACCTCGAGCCCGAGGGCCTTGAGCGCACGAACGGCGGCGACCGAGTCGTCCTTGACCGGGTCGGCGACGGCCACCACCCCCGCCGCGCGCCCGTCGATGGCGACGAGCATGGCGGTCTTGCCTTCGGCCGACATCGAGCCGGCCCGGTCCGCAAGCTCGGCGGTATCCACCCCGGCGCTCTCCAGTAGCCGGACGTTGCCGACCAGAACCTCGTGTCCTTCGGCCCTGGCGGACACGCCTTGGCCGGTCGTGGACTCGAAGCTCTCAGCCCGCGGCACCTCGACGCCCTGGGCGGCGGCACCGGCGCCGATGGCCTGGGCCAAGGGGTGCTCGGAGTCGGCCTCGGCGGCCGCCACCAGGCGCAGGATCTCTCCGGTCTCGAATCCCTCTCGGGCGACGACGTCGGTGAGGGCGGGGTGCCCGGCGGTGATGGTGCCGGTCTTGTCCAGCACGATGGTGTCGAGGCGCCGAGAGGTCTCGATCGCCTCGGCGTTCCTGAACAGGATCCCTGCCTGGGCCCCCCTGCCGGTGCCCACCATGACGGCCAGTGGCGTGGCGAGCCCGAGCGCGCACGGGCAGGCGATGATGAGCACCGCCACCGCGGTGATGAGCGCGTAGGTGAACGCCGGCGCAGGGCCCGCCACGTACCACAGAGCGAAGGCCCCCAGGGCGACGTAGACCACGAGCGGGACGAACACTGACGAGACCTGGTCGGCCAGGCGCTGGATCGGGGCCCGGGAGGCCTGGGCCCGCCGCACCATCTCGACGATCTGGGCGAGCACGCTGGCCGAGCCCACCTTGGTGGCTCGGATGCGAAGCGACCCGGTCGTGTTCACGGTGGCGCCCACCACCTCGTCGCCGGAGCGCTTCTCCACCGGGAGGGGCTCGCCGGTGATCATCGACTCGTCGATCGCCGAGTGGCCCTCGACCACCTCGCCGTCAACGGGCACCTTCTCGCCGGGGCGCACGAGCACCACGTCGCCGGCGAGGACTGCCTCGATCGGCAGCTGGGTCTCGACCCCGTCGCGCAAGACCGTGGCCGTCTTGGCCCGCAGTCCGAGCAAGGACCTGATCGCCTCGCCGGTGCCAGCCTTGGCCCGGGTCTCGAAGAGCCGGCCCAGCAGGATCAAGGTCAGGATGAAGCCGACCTCCTCGTAGTAGACGCCGCGCACCTTGGCCGGGGCGAAAGAGGGGGCGATGGTGACCACCAGGCTGTAGAGGAACGCCGCGCACGCGCCCAGCGTGACGAGCGAGTTCATGTCCGCGCTGCGATGAACGAGGCCGAGCCAGCCGCTTCTATGGATCGGCCAGCCGGTGTAGAGAAACACCGGGACGATCAAGCCGAGGCCGAGCCACGGGTTGGTAAGGACGGCGGGCAGCCAGGCGGGGTGGAAGAAGTCCTTCGCCATCACCCCGAAGAGCACCGGAGCGGTGAGAATCGATCCGAGCACGACACGGCGGGTGAGGTCCCTGATCTGGGCGCGTCGCTCCGCTGCTTCTTCGTCCTCGCCGGAGGTGGGCTTCGGTGCCGCGCAGCAGTCGTCGACCACCGGGGGGACCACGACCGAGGCCAATGCCTTTGTCGACCGCTTGAAAAGCCCGATCGGGCTCTTCGTTTGTCGTTTCGCTTCGTCGGCCTCGCTCGTGCCGGGCACAGGCGCGGCTTGGGTCACCGGGGGAGAAGCCGGGACGGGCGAGGGCAGCAGCTCTCCGACCTCGACGGTGCCGTGCAGCATGTCCATGCCGCAGCGAAAGTCGTGGCTGCCCACACCAAGCGCGGGCAGCTCGACCGTCGTCGTCTCGTGGGGGGCCAGGGTCGCCTCGACCCCGGCGTCGGCGAAGACCACGTGCTCGGAGCAGGCCCCCTCCTCGCGGCGGTCGAAGGCGATCCGAGGTGGCACGCCGGCCTGGGCCAGCACCTTCGAGGGGTGGTAGCCGCCGTCCACCACCACGCTGGCTTGCTGGAAGCCCTCGCCCGCGAAGCGCTCGGCGATGGCGACGTCACCGGCGCTCTTGCCAGCCGCCGTCTGGTCGCCCACGTGCTCGGTCGCTTCACCGGGCTGGGTGCCGGCTTCTTCGACGACCAGGACCCCGTGGATCATGTTCATGCCGCAGGCGAAGCCGTACTCGCTCGGGGACTTGGGAATGAGCTCGACGGGCGTCTGGGCGAAGGCCGGCAGGTCCGCGCCGGCCCCGAAGTCCGGGAAGACGACCCTCGAGGTGCAGTCGCCGGACTCCTGGCGGTCGAAGGTGATCCGTACCGGGGTGCCGGCCCGGACCCGGATGCGGTTGGGCGAGTACCCGCCGTGCACGGTAACCCGGACCTCCTGCACGCCCCTGGCGAGGGTCGCCTCGGCGGTCTTCTTCGGCCCGAAGAACCACCAGCCGAGCCCGCCGGCCACGACCACGTCGGCTGCGACGACGGCGATGTCGCTCGGGTTCATCACTGCACCTTCTTCGTTCTTCTTGCTCGGGGTGGTTGGTTGTTCGACGTCACCACTGCCTCCTCGTTCCTTCGGTTGCCGGGCGGACTGGGAGGGTCACTGGTGGCGGGAGCCGTGGTCCATCGCCCGCATCATGAGCGCCATCATCCCGACGCAGAGCACGGCGAAGAGCACAAACCCGATGCTGATGGTGCCGGCGGCCGCCAGGGCCAGAACGATGATGATCATCGGGATGCAGCAGGCGATCATCATCCAGTGATGCCTGCCGCCGGCGGCGCGCTCGACCGGGGTGATGTTCACGCTCGGCCGCCGCCAACGAGGCGCCGCCGCGCGTGGTTGTGGATCTCTGGTGGTGGTCATCTGGCTACCTCCTTGCGTGAAGCGTTGGTCGCGTTGAGGGTCGTTGCGTCATGTGAAGACGGACACGCAGACGAAGACCCTCTTTTGTCTTCGTGAAGAGGTTCGGGGCGCTCGGCTCCGGGATGCGCTGGCTGACCAAGCTGGGTGGACGAGAGGTCCGTCGCCGACGTCGGCGCGGCCACAGGCCGCGCCGGTAGTACTTGGAGATCCCCTGGGCCCGAACACCGGGTAGCCGTTCCTGGTCGTCTGCGCCTTCACAGCCGGACCACCTGGCGGATCGTGGCGGCTACCTCGTCGAGACAGGCCTGGCCGCCGGCATCAGAGCTCTTCGCCGCCGCCATCACGCAGTGCTGCAAGTGGTCGTTCAGCAGGCCGACCGCCACCTCCTGCAGCGCCCGGGTGGCCGAGGCCACCTGGGTGACGACGTGTGGGCACCACCGGTCGTCCTCGATCATCTTCTGCAGCCCGCGCACCTGGCCTTCGATCTTTCTAAGACGTGCCAGGTAGTCCTCCTTGCCCGAGGCGTAGCCGCGGGTGGCCCGTTGCGACGCTTCGTTCGCCGCCATCGGCGGGCTGCATTCCTTGGCGACACGCTCGGTGGCGACGGTGTTCATCGCTGGCCTCCGGTTCCGACCGGTGTCTGCCCGTTGTCGGCGCGCACCTCGTCGCTTCGCATCAGGTCGCGCAGGCGCCGGTACTCCTCGGCGTCGATCTCACCGCGTGCCAGGCGCTCGTCGAGGATGTGCTTGGCCTCGCGAGGTCGCCGTATGGGGTGCGAGCTCTGGGTGAGGCTCGTCGCCAAGTACCAGACCGCCCAGATCACAAGGCCCCAGAAGGCGACCATGCCGAGGGACATGAGCAGCCAGCCCCACCACTGCACCCCGCCTCCTCCCCAGTACCACATCATCGAGACCACCTCCTTGGGGGTCCGGGGCCTTCCCTGACCCGTGCTCCCAGGGTGCGCTCATATACCCCTGCAGGGTAGGGCCATGAGTCCTGAACGCGATGTGACCAATGGCTCTACCCCGCAGGGGTATGGAGCGCCCACCCTGGAGGTAAGCGGACAACGGAGGACTCGAAAGGAGGGACCCGCCATGGCAGACACACCAGCTACCGCCGAGCGGAGGTGCGCACCGGCGTGGCCGAAGGACGCTCTGCGGGTCACCTTCGGGGTGATCTGGGCGGTCGACGCCATCCTCAAGTGGCTGCCGGGCTTCAAGGACCGCTACATGGCGACGATCATGGGGATCGCCAAGGGACAGCCCGCGTGGCTGCGGCCCTGGTTCGACTTCTGGATCCGCCTGCAGCACCCCGCAGCCACGTTCTTCTGGGCGCTGGTGGCGACGGTGGAGTCCCTCATCGCGCTGGCGCTCATCCTCGGCGTCGCCCGCAAGCTCACCTACCTCTCGGCGATCGTCTTCAGCCTGCTCATCTGGTCGACGGCCGAGGGCTTCGGTGGGCCGTACACCGCGGGGTCCTCCGACATCGGCACCGCCGTCATCTACGCCGTCGTCTTTGCCGGTCTGCTCGCCCTCAGCTACTACGCCGGCCCCGCCCGCTGCAGCCTCGACTACTACCTCGAGCGGCGCATCGCCTGGTGGTGGCGCCTCGCAGAGATGCGCCGGCCGGTCCCCCAGCGGGCGCAGTTGGCGCCCGTGGCCCCCATCACCGATCAGCGCCGCAACGCCCAGGAGGTGCCGTTGCCATGACCATCACCGCTACGCCGGCCGCCACCGATCAGCCCCCCCAACGGTCGACCCGAGCGCGCAGGGGTGTTGACCGGGACTGTGGCGAACCGATCAACCAACCCCCCAGATCGCCAGGATGTACCCGCCGGTGCTGTTCTGGCCAACCGCACGACGGCCGCCAGCTTGGCACGGTACCTGGTCGGCCAAACCTCCGGCCGCCACCCGCCCAGTCGAGCAAGTGAAGTGGTCTAGTAGGAGAAGGTCGCCGGCCGAGACCACGAGTAGGTGCCGAGGGCACGCGCCCGCACCCAGTACTGCTTACCGCCGAGAGCGGTGAGCCCGGCCAGGCGGGTCGGCACCACCGGAGCCGTGAAGCTCGTCGTGGCATAGAACCACTGGTTGGGCGGTGCCGCCAGGGTCGGGTTGGTCCCCGAGATCTGGATTTCATAACGCTGGTGGCGTCGGGCACCCGCTGCGGGGACGAACGCAGGAACGATGCTCCCGGATCCCACCACCGGGGCCAGCATCACCGGCACGCTCCCTTGCGGCGGGCGGGCGACGGTGCCGAGCGTCACGGTCCCGAGCGCCTTGCCGCCCGAGGACACCGTCGCCCGCACCGCCCCCACGCTCGACGTGGCCACATCGAGCCGGAGACCGGTGAAGATCGCCTCCGACGGGTACCCGCTGACCGTCGCCACCGGCACCGTTACCCGTAGGGGGGTCACGGTGGAGGGCGCGAGCTCGACGCCTGCATCGTCTGGGCTCGGCACGAAGGTTGACCCGACAGGCCGGCAGCTGCGGGAGAAGGTCACCCCACCGGTCGTCAGGGCGATGGTGACGCTGCCAGTGAGCACCCCCTTGGACGCCTCCGTGAACACCACCGTGGCAGCGGCCTGCTGGTAGGTCACGGCTCGCAGGTACGGGTCAGTCGTCGCCGCCAGCGTCCCGTAGGCGCTCCTCGATGACGAGGGCGGAGCGGCCCGCCCCGCCCCGGTGCCGGCGAGGGTCTTCGGGTAGCCGCCCGTGGCGAGCTTCGCCACGGTTGGCGGGGGCGGAGCGGGCGGCGTCCCGCCGCGGAAGAACGCCGACATGGAAGCGACGCCCGCAGCGCCGGCGGCGCCCAGGTAGGGGAGGTGCCACGACTGCTCGAGGGTGCGCAGCACGGAGTACTCGTTGTACGGGACGTGAGACACCACGTGGCGGGCGGTGTTGGACACGACCAAGGCGAGCGTGTGGCCGCCGCCGAGGACCCCACCCCCGAAGGGGAACGTCTTGCCGGAGCCCGGTCCGCTCAGCGGGGTGCCGGCGGGGTACACCGGGGCGCCGGCGACGCCGGTGTTGGAGACGTAGTAGTAGTTCTGGGGCATGCTCGCGTCGTAGTTGTTCTCGTCGAAGAAGACGAATATCCCCGCCGGGCCCTGATGCCACGCGGGTGAATGCAAGATGCGCGGTATCCAGGTCGCAAGGAAGTTGTTGCCCCGGGTCTCGAGGTAGGCGTCCTGAGCCCCGGCCATCCCGAGGGATGCCCGCTCCGGAGAGCGCCTCCCAGGGTGCGGAGGTGGTGGAAGTGGGCGAGGTCCGAGTGGCTCGAGGCGATGTCCTTGAACAGCATCAACGTGCTGTTCTGGTAGTCGTAGGTGGGGTGGGCGGCTGTGGAGGTCTCAGTGTGCTGGTAATACGCCCCCCAGCTGATGCGGTGCTGGTTGAGCTGGTCGATGAGGTTGGGGTAGGGAAGCGACGCGTTGTTGACGCTGTCGGTCAGGTGCGAGCCCTGCCCGCTCCAGAACCCGACCCGGTTGGGGACGGTGGGATGGGTTACGCCGTAGTAGTTGGCGGCGAGCCCGTACCTGCGAGCCAGCATGTGGATGTAGGGCAGCCCGTGCTCGTACATGAGGTCGGCGTAGGAGTGGTTCTCGAAGATCACGACGAAGGCGTGGCAGAGGTAGGGCATGCCCGAGGCGCCCCGCATGCTCTTGGGCACCTTTGGCGCCCGGCAGTGCGAAGGGGCTTCCGCCCCGGGCTTGCGGACCGCAGACGCCACGGTCACCGAGCGCGTGGGACCGACCGTGGACAAGGCCGACAACGACAACGGGACCACAGCCGCCAGGCAAGCCGCCAGGCAAGCCGCCAGGCTGACACCGCCGAGCCGGCGGGGACCTCGACAGGCGCGACCCGTGGCAGTGGCGTCGGATGAACCCAACATCGAGCCCTCCCTTTTCCTGTTCGCCGCCCGCGTGACAAGCCCGGCCCAACCCGACGGTCTTTACCGGTTCTTTCCTGCCAAGGAGGTGTCCGGCGGAGTTGTCACCAGGCGCCGCCGCGCCGAGCGAGGTCATCGGCGAGCAGGGACAGCCGGGACGTCGGGCGCCCCTCGAGGTCCGGGCCAGCCGGGGTGTGGCGTGGGCCGCCCGGGGCTCGAACCCGGAGCTCTGCGCTTAAAAGGCGCCTACTCTGCCATTGAGTTAGCGGCCCCGGGCGCCGGCAGCTGGGACCGCCCGCCGGCCGAGAACCCCACCGACTGTACCGGTCGGGCGCCGCAGCCCGCCGGGCGTCCCTGTGACGCCGGGGGACGGCGGCTACGGTGGGCGGCCGTGCCCGAGCATACCGCTCTGCAGCCGGCTGAGCAGCCGGCGGTGGGGGCCGCTCAGGCGGTGCCAGCGCCGGCGCAAGCCGATGGCATCGCTGCCGGTCCTGCCGATCCCGACCTTGACGGCTCTGCCGACCTTGACGGCCTTGACGGCCTTGATGATGTTGCCGCCCTCGATGCCGCCGAGGCGGAGCTGGACGACCTCGACGCCGCCCTGCGCCGGCTAGAGGCAGGTACGTACGGCCGCTGCGAGCGCTGTGGGGACGACATGCTCGCCGAGCAGCTCGCACGCCGCCCCCTGGCGAGGCTCTGCCCCCGTCACGCCGCTTGAGCCGGCGCAGCTACGGCCGCCCGGTCACAGCGCGGCCTGCTCACAGCGGCCCGTTGCTGTGCTTGCGTGAGATGAGTGTTTCGCGCTTGCCGACGAGCATCCGCAGGCCTGCCACGATGGCGGCCCGCGTGTCGGCGGGGTCGATGACCTGGTCGACGTAGCCGCGCGCCGCCGCGACGTAGGGGTTGAGGTACTCCTCCTCGTAGGCCTCGGCGAGCCGGGCCTGCGTGACCTCGTCCTCCCGGCGGTGGAGGATCTGGACGGCTCCCTGGGCGCCCATCACCGCGATCTGCGCCGACGGCCACGCCAGGCACAGATCGTTCGCCATCCCCTTGGAGTCCATCACGATGTACGCACCGCCGAAGGCCTTGCGCAGGACGAGGCAGACCCGCGGGACCTGAGCCGCGGCGTAGGCGAACACCAGCTCGGCGCCGTGGCGGATCATCCCCCGCCACTCCAGGTCCTTGCCCGGCATGAAGCCGGGCGTGTCGACGAGAGTCAGCAGCGGCACGTTGAACGAGTCGCAGAACGACACGAACCGTGCCCCTTTCTGGGACGCGGCAATGTCCAGCGTTCCCGCCATTGCCTGTGGTTGGTTGGCGACCACCCCGACGCTCGTCCCCCCGACGCGCGTCAGGCCGGTGACCAGCTGCGGCGCCCACCGGGCGCGGAGCTCGAGGAAGTCGCCGTCGTCGGCGACGGCGGCGACCACGTCCCGCACGTCGTAGGATCCCGTCGCCGACAGCGGGATGAGCTTCCGCAGCTGCGGAACCTGGCGCCCAGGGGGGTCAGCGGTCGGGACGGTGGGCGCCAGGCTGTCGGCGTGGTCGGGCAGGTGCTCGAGCAGCGCTGCAACCGCTTCGACGGCGCCGAGCTCGTCCGCCGCCGTCAGCGCGGCGACGCCCGTCCGGCGGTCGTGGACCGGAAGCCCGCCGAGCGTTGCAGGCGCGAGCTGCTGACCCGTCCACTGGGCGACGGCTGCCGGACCCGAAACGTATGCAACCGCCTCCGGCGTCATGACCACGATGTCCGCGAGCCCGAGGAGCAGCGCCGGTCCGGACAGAGCCAGGCCGACGGTCACGAACACGATGGGCACCACTCCCGAGCACTCACAGAGCGCCAGGGCGGCCGAGCCCCACCCGTGGAGCGCCGACACCCCCTCGAAGACGTCGGCGCCCGAGGAGGCCATGATGACGAGCAACGGGATTCGCTGGCTCAGGGCGAGGCGGGCCGCTTCGGCGACGGTGGCGCTGTCCTGGGCGCCGAGGGCCCCCCGCCGGTGGGCGGGGTCGATGCGAACGGTCACGACCCGGCGGCCGGCCCCGGGTAGGGACTCGACCCGAGCGGAGGCGGTTCCGGGCACCAGCGCCCGCAGGCGCACGGGGTCCCGGGCACCCGACCCCGGCTGAGCCGATGCGGCGACCATGGGGCTCTGACCCACGACCCGGGCCGGCTGCTACCTGGGCCTTGCCCGGGAGGCGGCGGCGACGGGTTGGCCACGGCGGCCGCGGGGGGCGGTCGACGGCGGCGAGCCTGGCGGTGCGGGGGCAGGGGGCGGTTCGAGGCCGCGGGCGATGAGGAAGCCGCGGGCTCGCTCTGTCAGCGGGTAACGGTTGACGATCTCCCAGAACCGCCTGTCGTGGGGAGCGATCTCCAGGTGGGCGAGCTCGTGCACGATCACGTAGTCGAGCACCCAGCCCGGCTCCCGTGCGAGGCGGCACGAGATCCGCACCGTGCCCGACACGGGGGTGCAGCTGCCCCATCGCCACTCCTGGTTGTCGGCCCAGCGGATGGAGGTCGGCCGGGGGAGCTCGTAGCGGCGGCTGAGCTCCTCGGCCCGCTGCTCGAGATCGGCGGCGCCCGTGCCGGCGCGCCGCGCCATGCGGCGGACCATCTCCTGGACCCAGCGCTCCTCGTCGGCGGTGGTCATGGTGGCGGGGATCGACACCCGGAGGACGCCGTTGACCTCCCGGGCCTGTACGGTCTTGCGCCGGCGAGGGCTGCGGACCACCTCCACCTTCACGTCCCGGAAGGTAGCGGAGGGAAGCGGCACGCGCCGCCCGACACTGCCGTCGGGTGCCGGTGCCCGCTCAGCGGTCGCCGAGCAGGTCGACAGGTGGCCCGAGGCGCCACCGCCCGGCGCCGGGGTCGATGTCGATGGCTCGGCCGGCCAGGTGGCCGACCGTCCCCACCGGCCCGCCGAGTAGTTGGACCACCCTGAGCACCACCCGCCCGTGCGAGACGATCAGGGCGGTGCCGTCCGGGGTGAGATCGGCGACTCGCCGCAGGGCCCGTTTGACCCGTTCCACGAACGCCTCGGCCGCCTCACCGCCGGGAGCCTCGTGCAGGCGGCCGGCGTCCCAAGGTTCCACCGCCCCCGGCCAGCGCCGCTCGATCTCGGCCCGGGTCAGACCGCTCCAGTCGCCGAGGTCGTACTCCCGCAGCTCACGGTCGATCCGTGGCGGCCGCAGGTCGACGGCACCGGCGAGGATCTCGGCTGTCTGGCGTGCCCGCGTCAGGTCGGAGGAGACCACGATGTCCAGTGCCGTCGCCAGGCACCGGGCGGCCCGCGCGGCCTGGCGCCGTCCCTCACCGGACAGCGGCGGGTCGGCCCAGCCCTGCCACCGGCCCGCTGTGTTCCAGGCAGACTCGGCATGCCGCACCAGCAGGATCCGGGGCACGGGGCACCGTAACCCAGGGCTGGAGATACCCTTTCGGACTGGGAGGACGGAGATGTCGGACTGGAGCGCGACCGGCTCGGCCGGCGAGGGGGGCCGGCAGGCAGACGGGGAATTTTCGGCGCATCCTTGCAACGGTCGAACCGCGCCCGGAACCCCCGTCAGGCTCCGCTTGTTCGCTGCCGCCCGGGAGGCGGCCGGCACACCGGAGGCGGACATGTTCGCTGGCACCGTCGGCGAAGTGTTGGACCAGGCCGTGGACCGCTTCGGGCCCGCTTTCGCGGCGGTGCTGGCCCGGAGCCGGGTGTGGGTCAACGGCATCCCCGCCGACGCCTCCACGGCCCTTGCCGCTGGCGACGAGGTCGCTGTCTTGCCGCCCGTCTCCGGCGGCGCCTGGTGAGCGTGACGCTCCCGCTGCTGGGCTCCGGTGGCGCATCGCGCCCGGCCCACCGGCAGCGAGGGGGCCTCATGTACCCTTCTCCGCGATGGACGACAAGCCCGTCGACCCCTTCGATCCCGCTTTCTGTCGTGATCTCGCGGCGCAACCGCTGGAGGAGGTCCGCCGCCGGCGCGCCCTCGCCGACGAGCGGGAGACCGGCTACTCGTACCTCCGGCGACTGGTGCAGGGCCGCTTGGACATCGTCGTCGACGAGCGCCAGCGCCGCTCCGACGGCGCTGGCGCGGGCACGGTGGCGCTGGTCGACCGACTGCCCGAGATCCTCGGCGGCGGCATACACGCTCCAGGCCTGGGCCGCCTGTCGCAGCGCCTGGAGCCCGGAGAGGTCGATCCCCTCCTCGAGCGGCGACTCGAAGAGATCGTCTCCGCCAGCGAGCTGGCCGATCCCCCCGCCATCGACGACGCCCGGCTGAAGGAGGTGACCCAGGAGCTGTCCCGGCTGGAGCGCGAGGTCTCGCAGACCCGACGTGCCCTCCAGGAGGTGGTGGACACCCTGAGCACCGAAGTGGTCCGGCGCTATCGCGACGGCGGGGTACCTCCCGGCACCCTGCCGCCGGGGCTGACCGGCTGACCTCGCCCGCCGGCGGCGCCCGATCGTGACCCATCCGTGACCTCGTGACCGTGACCGACCCGCCGGATGCCCCCGACGACCCCGCCGGCGCCCGGCATCCCGGTGCGGCCGGCGGGAGGCACCAGGCGCACGACCCCCTGAGGGAGCTCGGAGCGTTTATCCGGGAGGAGCGCGCCATCGCCCGGATGTCCCTGCGCCGGTTGTCCGAGCTGGCCGGGATCTCCAACCCCTACCTGAGCCAGATCGAGCGCGGGCTGCGACGGCCTTCGGCCGAGATCCTCCAGCAGATCGCCCGCGGCCTTCGCATCTCGGCCGAGACCCTGTACGTACGTGCCGGGTTCCTCGATCCTCCGGCCGCCGCCGGCGACGTTGAGGCCGCCGTCCTCGCCGATTCCCGACTCGACGCCGAGCAGAAGCAGGCGCTGCTCGGGGTGTACAGATCCTTCCTGGCGGGAGGGCCCCGGAGCGGGGGCGCCGCCGGCGCCCGCGGGGCATCGCCGGCATCGAGACCCTCCCTCCCTGAATAGGTCGCTGCAATGACTAGGTTGCCGCACTGTGCGGGACCTGGCGATCCTCTCGATGCACACCTGTCCACTGGCCCAACCGGGCACGGGGGACGGCGGGGGCATGAACGTCTACGTCCGGCAGATGGCCGCCGCCCTAGCCCGCAGCGGCGTGCGATGCGAGGTGTTCACCCGGGCTGACGGCACCGAGTGCACCGCCGTCGTCGACGTCGAGCCGGGATTCCGTGTCCACCACGTGCCCGCCGGGCCCCTCGCCCCGGTCGCCAAGGAGGAGCTGCCCTCGCTGGTGGAGGAGTGGACCGACGGTGTGGCCGACCGGTTCGCAACGCTGGCGGCCGCGGGGCGGAGCCCCGAGGCCATCCACGCCAACTACTGGCTGTCGGGCGTCGCCGGCCACCGCCTGAAGCACGAGCTCGAGGTGCCTCTCGTCTCCACCTTACACACCCTCGACCGTGTCAAGGCGGAGGCGAGCCCGGAGGAGATCCGTTCGGAGGAGCCCGCCCGCCGGGCCCATGCCGAGTCGGAGATCGTGGGCTGCTCCGACGCGATCCTCGCCAGCTGCGACGTCGAGGCCCGCCAACTGACCGACCTCTACGATGCCGACCCCGAGCGCATCGAGATCGTCCCACCCGGGGTCGAGCACGCCTTCTTCGGTCCCGGCAACCGGGTCCAGGCGCGCCGCGCCATCGGGATGCCGGGCGACGAACCCCTCGTGACCTTCGTCGGCCGCATCCAGCCGCTGAAGGGGCTTGGGGTCGTGGTCGAGGCGCTTGCCCGCCTGGGCGGCGCCGGCGGCCGCCCGGCTGGCGCGACGCTCGTCGTCGTCGGCGGCCCCAGCGGCCCGTCCGGGCCGGCGGAGCTGGCTCGGATCGAGGAGCTCCTCCGGGGGCTCGGATTGCGCGACAGGACCCGGTTCGTGCCACCGCAGCCCCACGAGATGCTCTCGACCTACCTGCGCGCCAGCGACGTCTGCGTGGTGCCCAGCCGGTCGGAGTCATTCGGCCTGGTCGCACTGGAGGCGGCGGCCTGCGGCGTCCCGGTGCTCGCATCGGCGGTCGGAGGCCTGGTGACGCTCGTCGACGACGGCCTCACGGGCCATCTCCTCGACCCCCACGACCCTCACGCGTGGGCGGACGCACTGGCCCGGCTCCTGGGCGACCCGGCGGAGGCGTCCGCTCTCGGGCGCGCCGGTGCCGCCAGGGCGGCTGCCTACACGTGGTCGGCTGCGGCCGCCACACTGCACGCCCGGCTGGAGCAGGTCACCGAGAGAGCCCTCGTCGAGTGCCAGTAGGCCAGAGCGACCCCGCCCCGCCCCCGCCCGGAGCGGTGCGTGCCGGGCGCCTGCCCGCTCCCGCCCCGCACCGCCCCCGC
>DAHVMA010000005.1:0-9732 GCA_027320105.1 Acidimicrobiaceae bacterium
CCGCCCCCGCCGAGAGCGCCACCCCCGCCGCCGGCGCCACCCCCGCCGCCGGCGCCACCCCCGCCGGCCCGCGCACCGAGCACCTCCCCGCCGACCTCCGCCGAACGACGCCCTTCCTCACCCACCCCGTCTTCCACGACCACCGCTCCGAGACAGAGATGCTGCGCTACCTGCGCCGGCTGTCGGATCGGGACTACGCCCTCGACCGGGGGATGATCCCCCTCGGGTCGTGCACGATGAAGCTCAGCGCCGCCGCCGAGATGGAGCCCATCAGCTGGGCCGGGTTCGCGGGCGTCCACCCCTTCGCCCCGCCCACGACGGCCGGCGGCTACGCCACCCTGATCGCCCAACTGGAGCGGTGGCTCGCCGAGCTCACCGGCTACGCCCGGGTCAGCGTGCAGCCCAACGCCGGCAGCCAGGGCGAGCTCGCCGGCCTGCTCGCCATCCGCGCCTACCACGAGGCCAACCGCCGGCCGGGCGACCCCGAGCGCGACGTCTGCCTCATCCCGTCCTCCGCCCACGGCACCAACGCCGCCTCCGCCGTGCAGGCCGGCCTGCGGGTCGTGGTGGTCGCCAGCCGCCAGGACGGCACCGTCGACCTCGACGACCTGAGGGCCAAGTGCGAGCAGCACGAGGCGCGCCTGGCGGCCGTCATGGTGACCTACCCCTCCACCCACGGCGTGTACGAGGCGGGGATCGGCGAGCTGGGCCGCATCGTCCACGAGCACGGCGGCCAGGTGTACGTGGACGGCGCCAACTTGAACGCCCTCGTCGGCCTGGCCCAACCGCGAGACCTGGGCGGCGACGTCTCGCACCTCAACCTCCACAAGACGTTCTGCATCCCCCACGGCGGTGGCGGCCCCGGGGTCGGCCCGGTTGCCGTTGCCGCACATCTGGCGCCGTACCTGCCGACCCACCCGTTGCACCCGGACCCTGAGCGGCAGGCCGGCGCCGTCGGGCCGGTGGCCGCCGCCCCCTACGGCAGCGCCGGCATCCTGCCGATCAGCTGGGCGTACCTGCGGCTCATGGGGCCCGACGGCCTGGCTCTCGCCACCAAGGTCGCCGTGCTGGCCGCCAACTACCTGGCGGCGCGCCTCGGCCCCTACTATCCGGTGCTCTACACCGGGGAGGGCGGGCTGGTCGCCCACGAGTGCATCCTCGACCTCCGCCCGCTCACCAGGGAGACGGGGGTGACCGTCGAGGACGTGGCGAAGCGGCTGGTCGACTACGGGTTCCACGCGCCGACGGTGAGCTTCCCGGTGGCGGGGACCTTCATGGTCGAACCGACAGAGTCCGAGAGCCTCGCCGAGCTCGACCGCTTCTGCGAGGCGATGATCGCCATCCGGGCCGAGATCGACGAGGTCGCCGCCGGCCGGATCGCCGTCGGGGACAGCCCGCTGCGCCATGCCCCTCACACCGCCGCCGACATCGCCGGCGAGTGGGGCCGTGCCTACGACCGGGTGCGCGGCGCCTACCCCGCCGGCGTGACAGCCGACAAGTACTGGCCACCGGTGGGCCGCATCGACCAGGCCTACGGGGACCGCCACCTGGTGTGCGCCTGCCCCCGGCCGGAGGCGTTCGCGGCGGCCGGCCGGTGACTGCGGCCGTGCGCACGACGCCCCTCGACGCCGTCCACCGGGCGCTCGGGGCGACGATGGTGGACTTCGCCGGCTGGTCGATGCCGTTGCGCTACGCCAGCGAGACCGCCGAGCACAGCGCCGTACGCACCGCCGCCGGCATCTTCGACCTGTCCCACATGGGGGAGATCGAGGTGACCGGTCCGCAGGCAGGCGCCGCCTTGGACCATGCGGTGGTCAGCGACCTCTCCCGGCTGGCCGACGGTCGGGCC
Source organism: Acidimicrobiaceae bacterium (assembly GCA_027320105.1). GTDB lineage: Bacteria > Actinomycetota > Acidimicrobiia > Acidimicrobiales > Palsa-688 > JAKAQB01. The sequence continues at coordinate 1,850 of DAHVMA010000005.1, forward strand.
AAGTACACGATGATCTGCGCCGCCGGCGGGGGCATCCTCGACGACCTCATCGTGTACCGCCTCGGCGCCGAGCGGTGGCTCGTGGTCGCCAACGCCGTCAACACCGAGACGGTCCTCGCCGCCCTCGCCGAGCGGGCCGGTCCCTACGAGGCCGCCGTCGCCGACCGCAGCGACGACTGGGCGCTGGTGGCGGTGCAGGGGCCGGCCGCCGCCGGCATCGTGGCCGGGCTGACTGGGACGGACCTGACCCCGCTGCGGTACTACCGGATCACGCCGGCGGAGGTCGCCGGCCGGGAGGCCCTCGTCGCCCGCACGGGCTACACGGGGGAGGACGGCTTCGAGCTGCTGGTGCGGCCCCCCGACGCCGGGCACGTCTGGTCGGCTGTGATGTACGCGGGGAAAGACGCCCCCGTCACCCCGGCCGGCTTGGCGTCGCGTGACACCCTTCGGCTGGAAGCGGGCATGCCCCTCTACGGCCACGAGCTGTCCAGCTCGCTCACGCCCTACGACGCAGGCCTCGGCCGGGTGGTGGCGCTCGACAAGCCCGGCGGGTTCGTGGGCCGTGAGGCCCTGGCGGCCGCCGCCGCACCGAGCCGGCGGCTCGTCGGCCTCGTCGCCGGCGGCCGGCGGGTCCTGCGCGCCGGCTACGCCGTGGCGGGCGGCGACGGCCGGCGCATAGGGGAGGTCACCAGCGGGGCGCCGTCGCCGACGCTCGGGCGGCCGATCGCGATGGCGTACGTCGACGCCGGTGAGGCGGAGGTGGGCCGGGCCGTCGCCGTGGACGTGCGCGGCAGCACCGAGCCGGCGACGGTGGTGGCGTTGCCCTTTTACCGCCGGGCGGCCTGACCCGGCGGGGGGGGCCGGTCAGCGGTCACCTGGCGTGCCCGGATGGTGGCGTCCTCGTGGCTCTCGACGAAGTGCAGCAGGCCCTCCGCCAGCGCGCCGGCCTCGTGGTGGCCGGTCGCCAGCCAGCGCAGCTGGGCGCCGGCGATCAGTGACACGACCTCGGAGGCGATGGCGCCGGGGTCCTCGACGCCGAGCACGTCGAGGATGGCGCGGGCGATGCGGTCGTAGGCGTCCCAGCAGCGGCGGGCGGGTTCCTGCAGGGCCGGGTCGCGCGCCGCCTCCAGGTACAGCTCGATGACGGCGATGCTCTCCCCGCCGAGGACGACAGCGACGAGACCCTCCTCCAGGTGGGAGGCGGCCACCTCGAGGGAGGTGGCGTGGATCTCGGCGGCGATCCCGGCGATGCGGTCCACCTCGCGGTCGGCGAAGTCGGTGAGCGCCTCGCGGAGGATGTCGCGCTGGGACGGGAAGTGGTAGGTGAGCGAGCCGAGGGCCACGCCGGCGCGCCGGGCCACCAGTCGGTTGGTCAGCCCGCCGACGCCGTGCTCTCCGATGACCGCCAGGGCGGCGTCGAGGATGCGGCGCCGGGTCTGGCCGGCAGGTGGCATGCCATCAGTCTGGCGGATCGGACGGCCCCCCCGGTGGCCAGCGCAGGTCCCACCGCTCGACGGCCTCCAACTGGGCGGCGAGCGACAGCAGTAGGGCCTCGCTGCCGCGCGGCCCGAGGAGCTGTACGCCGATGGGCAGCCCGCCGGCGGTGAAGCCGGCCGGGATGTTCACCGCCGGCCAGCCGAGCACGTTCCACGGCCAGGTCAACGGGCACGCCCGTGCGCTCACCTGGTCGGTCTCCCGGCCGCCGAGCCCGTCGCAGGCGCCGACCGGCAGGGGAGGGGAGGCGGTGGTGGGGGACACGACGACGTCGAGCTCGCGGAAGACCCGGCGCAGCCGGTGGGCGAACACCCCCTCGAGCGCCTGGGCGACGGACAGCAGCGGGGCGCCGACGAGCGCGCCCTTGCGGCAGTTGGCGCGCGTGCGGCGGTCGAGCGCCGAGGGGTCCGGTGCCCGCCGGTGCCACTCGTCCAGGCCGGCGAAGCTGCGGGGCAGGAAGCTCAACCCGCCCGACACCCCCCAGCGAATGTCCCTCGGGCCCACTTCGTGCCCGAGCCCCTCCAGGACACCGGCGATCCGCCACGTCGCATCGTGGACGCACGGGTCGAGGCGGGCGCGCACCAAGGAGAAGGGGATCGACGTGGACACGCCGATTCGCAGCCGGCCCGGCTCGCGCCGGGTGGCGAGGACGAACGGTTCCGCCGGGTCCCACTCCCGGTGGCGGTCCCGGGGGTGCGAGCCGGTTATCGCGTCGAGGAGCAGGGCGGCGTCGGCGGTGGTGCGGGCGAGCACCCCGTGGGTGGTGAGCCCGTGGAACGCGTCGGCATGCGGCCACGACGACACCCGCCCCCTCTCTGGCTTCACTCCGACGAGGTGGGTCCACGCCGCTGGGATCCGCACCGAGCCGGCACCGTCGGAGCCGACGGCGGCGGCGACCACGCCGGCGGCCACGGCTGCGGCCGAACCCCCTGATGAGCCTCCCGGGCTGTAGGCGGTGTCCCACGGGTTGCGCGTCGCCCCGTAGGTCACGCTCTCGGTGAAGGGCCACTGGCCCAGCTCCGGGGTCGTCGTCTTGCCGACGATCACCGCCCCGGCGGCTCGCAGGCGCCTGACGACCTCGGCGTCCTCGGCGGCAGCCGGCCACTCGCCGGCGCACCCGAACGGTGTTGGCTCCCCGGCGACATCGGTGTCGTCCTTCACGGCGACGGGCACGCCGAGCAGAGGCGCCCGCTCGCCGCCGGCGAGGCGCCGGTCAGCTTCGGCCGCCTCGCGGCGGGCGGCGTCGGTCCTCAACCGGGCGAAGGCCCGGAGCCGCCCCTCTGTGGCGACGGCGGCGGCGATGGCGCGCTCGACGAGCACGGTGGACAGGACGGACCCGTCAGCGAGAGCGGCGGCCTGTTGCCCCAGGCCGGTTGGGACGAGGCGGGTCGCGGTGGTGGTGGTGGGGACGGCAGGCGGCACGGCAGCTTCCTCGGTCGTTCGAACGAACGGCAGGCTAGGTGCACGCTGCACGCCCGTCAAGGTGGGGGCTCCTCAGCCCCCGAAGCGGTGCCGGAAGGCGATCTCGCAGCGCCGGATGGCGGCGGTGTTGCCGGCGGCGTGCCGCAGGCAGGGCAGCAGGTTGCTGTGGGCGATGGCGAGGATGACGACTGCGAGGAAGGCGGCGCCCAGCAGGGCGCCGATCGCCCCGGTGACGATCCCGGCCACCGCCTTGCCGTGCCCGGGGGACCCCTGCCGGCGCGACCGGCGGGCGGCGGCGATGCCCAGGACGAGCGCGATCAGCCCGAGGGCCAGGCCGCCGATGGCGGTGATGGCCGCAGGTATCGAGATGATGCCGACGACCAGGGCGGCAACCGCCGTGGCCTCACCACCCTTCGGTTGTCCGTAAGGGCGGTCGCCACCCCACGGCTGCGGCCACGGGCCGCCGGAGCCGGCCGGCGGGCCCCACGACGGCCAGGGCTGCTGGCCGGGCGGCGGCCACGGCCCCTGGTTCCCTCCGGACATCCTCAGCCCTCGGCGAGGAGGTGGCGACCGAACCAGTCGAGGATGATCTCCGCCCGCTGCACCCGGTGGCGCGGCGAGCCCGAGCGGGACAGCTCGTGGCCCTCCCCGGGGAAGCGCACGAGCTCGGGGTGGCGGCCGAGCAGACGGAGGGCTACGAACAGCTCCTCCGCCTGGGAGATGGGGCAGCGCAGGTCGTCCTCGGAGTGGATCATGAGCATCGGCGTGTGAATCTCCTGGACGTAGGTGCTGGGCGACTGGCGGGCGTACAGGTCCGGGCGTTCCAGGTGCGTCCAGCCCACCGCCTCCTTGAAGAAGCCGGCGATGTCGCTGTCGAACTCGGCGGTGAGCAGGTTGTTGACGGCCCGCTCGGAGACCGCCGCCCGGAACCTCCGGCTGTGCCCGACGATCCACGACGTGAGGTACCCACCGTAGGAGCCGCCCTGCACGCCGAGGCGGCGGCCGTCGGCCCACGGGAAGCGCCGGGTGGCCTCCTCCACGCAGGCCATGACGTCGTCGTAGTCGACGCCACCCCAGCCCGAGCCCGGGTCGTCGGGCGCCTCCGGCCAGCGGATGGCCCGGCCCCACGCCTCGGAGTACCCCGAGCTGCCCCGCGGGTTGCAGTACACGACCCCGAGGCCGGCACCCACCTGCAGCTGGAGCTCGTCGAAGAAGCCCCACCCGTACTGGGTGAACGGCCCTCCGTGGATGTTGAGCACCACCGGGCAGGGTTGCCCCTCGCCGGCGCCGGCCGGGGCCATCGCCCAGCACTCCACCTCCGTGCCGTCCGCCGACGTGGCGGTGTATCGCTCCGGTTCGACGAGTTGGACGCGCGAGCGGAGCAGCGCCCCGTGGTCGGTCAGCCGCCGCTCTCCGCTGCTGTCGAGGCTCGCTGCCCACAGCTCTCCCGGCTCGGTGACACTCGACGCCGTGAAGGCGATCCTGCCGCCGGCGACGTCGAAGGACCGCACGACGCGCCGGCCGCCGACCACTTCGCGCACGGCCGGGCCGCCGGCGGCCACCACGCTCACCCGTCCCCCGTCCTCGACGGCGACGACCAGCTCGTCGCCGGCCCACACCGGCGCGCGGGCCGATCCGTGGGGCGCCAGGTTGCGGTCGTATCCGGCGCCCCATCGCACCGGCACCCGGTCGTCGAGGGGCAGGACCCACAGCTGACCGTGGCGAGGGCCGTTGAGAGGCGTGCAGTTGACCAGGCCGGCCAGCCGGGACCCGTCGGGGGACCACGACGGGTGCGACCAGGCGACGGTGGTGTCGGTGAACCTTTCGGCAGATCCTCCCGAGGACGAGACGAGCCAGAGGTCGTTGCGGCCGTCGAGATCCCAGTCCTCGTGGGTTGCCGACACGAACGCCACCCGGTCCCCGTCCGGCGACCAGGCGGCACCCCACGCCGGCGCCTCGCCCGACGAGAGCGCCAGCGGCGGCGCCGACCCGTCGGCGGGCACGACGTGGACGTGGGTCGGGCGGTCAACCACCCAGCCGTCGCCGTCACGGCGGGACAGCAGGCGGGTGACCCGCCGGGGCGGCATGTCCTCGACCCTGTTTGGCGAGCGGTGGTCGCCGTAGCGGCGGTGGTCCCGGACGCGCCCGACGAAGGCGATCCGGTCGCTCGCCGGCGACCACTCCAGCTCGGTGATGTCGTCGGGCCACTCGCATACGACCGCCGGCGCCCCTGGCCCGTCGGTGGCCTGGACGCAGATGCGGCTGCGCCCGTCGTGGGACGCCACCCAGGCGAGCTTCGTGCCGTCCGGCGACCACCGGGGCAGGCGGTCACGGTCCCCGCCGGAGAGCGGGCGGGTCGGGCCACCGTCGAGCGGGCAGAGCCACAGCCGGGTCCGCGCCGCTCCGGCCTCGAGGTCCTGGGTGGTGAGCGTGTAGACGGCCCGGCCCCCGTCAGGTGCGATCGTCACCTCGCCGGCAGCGGACAGCAGGGCGATGTCCTCCGGTTTCATGCCATCCACATCCGACGAGGCTAACCGCCGGGTCAGGCGCTGGGCACGTGCCTCCCCGTGAGCCGGTCCCGGGTGGGCGATCCGGATCCTGCTCACGCGGGGTGTCGGTCGGGGCGGGGGCCACTACGCTGCGGCTCCCATGAGCATGCAGACGGCGTTCCACGCCCGCATCGGCCAGCTCACCGACGACTGGATGGACCTGTTCGGGTACGCCGCGCCGGCGGTCGTGACCGACACGCTGGGGGAGTACCGGGCCGTCCGCGAGACGGTGGGGCTCATGGACTTCTCCATGCTGCGCAAGCTGGACGTGACCGGGCCCGGAGCCCTGAGCCTGCTCGACGGTCTGGTCACCCGGGACCTCACGAAGGTGCGCCCCGGCCACATCGCCTACGGGGCGCTCGTCGACGAGGGCGGGAAGATGGTCGACGACTGCACGGCGTCGGTGTTCTCGGCCGACAGCGTCCGGTTCTGCGGTGCGAACGACCGCGACGCCGAACTGTTCGCTGCGGCTGCCGCCGGCACCGACGTGGCCGTGCATCCCTTCACCGACGACATGCCCCACCTCTGCGTGCAGGGCCCGCGCAGCCGGGACCTCCTGCGGTCGCTCTCGGACCGAGACCTGTCCAACGCCGCCTTCCCCTACTACACCTTCGCCGACGGCGTCCTGATCGCCGGGATCCCCGTGTTCATGACCCGTCTCGGCTACACGGCTGAGCTCGGTTACGAGCTGTGGGTGGAGCGGGAGCGGGCCGTCGACCTCTGGGACGCGCTGATGGCGGCCGGCACCCGCTTCGGGATGGCTCTCATCGGCATGACCGCCCTCGACGTCCTCCGGATCGAGGGCGGCTTCATCATCGGCGGCGTCGAGTACGACCCGACGGTTTCCCCCTACGAGTGCGGGCTCGGGTGGGCGGTGGACCTCGACAAGCCGCACCTGCCCGGCCGGGACGGGCTGCTGCGGGACAAGGACGCTACGACGCTGCGACTTGCGAGCGTCGTGCTCGACGACGGTGGCGCGCAGGCCTCGGGCGCCCAGCTGTACCTGCGCGACGGCTCGGACCCGATCGGGTTCGTCACCCAGGCGGTCCGCTCGCCCCATCTCGACGGCCGCACACTCGGCCTCGCCAAGTTGCAGCGCCCGCACCACGCCGCCGGGACGGCGGTGGTAGCCGTCGTCGAGGGCACCGAGATCCCCGGCGAGGTGGTTTCCCACCCGGTGTACGACCCCAAGCGCACGCGGGCCAAGGAGACGGCCTGAGCCTGCGCGACCTCTTCCCGCTCCAAGCCGGCGTGGCCTACCTCAACCACGGTGGGCTGGGGGTGGCGCCGATCCCGGTCATCGAGGCCCGTTGCTCGCCGCCGCCGCCGCCGCCGGCCTCGCCGGCCTCGCCGGCCTCGGCTACGAGCGGATCGGGCGGCAGGACGACGACCTGTTGATGTCGTCGTCCTGGCTGCCGGCCACCACGGACCCCACCCGGCTCGCCCGGCGGCTCGTTGCCGACAGCATCGAGGCGATCGTCACCGGCGACTGGCTTGAGTCGTTGATTGGGCAGTTGACCGCGATAATCGCGGTCAACTGCCCAAACAACGCGCCTCGACTGTGCCGCTTGCGCTTCTGTCCTCTTTGTCCATGGGCGTCAGTCTTGGGGGCGACCGATGGAACTGCACCGGCCGATCAGGAGGGCGACCGATGCAGGATCGGCGAGTCCTTGGCGGGAGGAGTGGTCGCTGCGGTGGCGGTCCTCGTGTCTGCGGCCGGGCAGTGAAGCCGCGCAAGAAGCGACCGAGCCCACTGGCGACAGCAACGGCGAGCGACCGCGGACGGCTCTCGGCGGCTGGTCCGGGCCTCGCCGGAGCGCTGGTAAGGTAGCCCGTCCGACCCAAGGCTGTGGGTCGCAAGGTCGCCCGAGTAGCTCAGCCGGCAGAGCAACGCACTCGTAATGCGTAGGTCATCGGTTCGATTCCGATCTCGGGCTCCGGTCCGGTCCGGTCAGCGGTGGTAGCCGACGTCGACGCCCGTGTCGGCGGCGAGCCCCGATTCGTAGAGCTCGACGCTCGACTCGAGGACGCGCATGCGCTCGAGGCGGTTGTGGAACTGCGTGCACAACCCGGCGGCGTGCCAGGTGGAGCCGCTCGTCAGGTCGCCGGCCTCCAGCACGGCGACGACGCTGCAGCCGAGACGGGAGGTGGTAGGCGACGCTGCAGCCGGCGACACCGCCGCCGATCACAGCGACCCCTCATGCCCTTGGTCACCGCGCCGCTCCGGCGTTCACAGCTCCCCGGACTCGGCGGCGACCTGAGTCGCCGGCGCGGCCGCGCCGTGCAGGGGGCCGGTGTAGGCGGGGGCGGCGATGTCACCCGGTGTTGTGGGGGTGGGCTCGCGCAGCTGGAGCCGGGCCCGGTCTTGGACCAGCCGGCGGAAGAGGAACATGACGATCGACGCCAGGAGGATGGCCA
>DAHVMA010000013.1:0-12149 GCA_027320105.1 Acidimicrobiaceae bacterium
CCGTGACCGAGCCGTAACCGAGCCGTGACCGAGCCGTGACCAACCCGAGGCCCGACCGTGACCGGACGGTGAGCGAGCCAGGCGGGCTCCACCGGGCCCTCGGGCTCACCGACGACGAGGCGGCGGAGATCGAACGGCTCCTCGGCAGGGCAGCGAACCACCTCGAGTTGGCCCTCTACGCAGTCATGTGGAGCGAGCACTGCTCGTACAAGTCTTCGCGCATCCACCTCCGGCGCCTGCCCACCGACGGGCCGCACGTGCTCGTCGGCCCGGGGGAGAACGCCGGGGTGGTCGACGCCGGCGGCGGCGTCGCCGTCGCCCTTCGCATCGAGAGCCACAACCACCCGTCCGCCATCGAGCCCTACCAGGGGGCGGCGACCGGGGTGGGCGGCATCCTGCGCGACATCTTCACCATGGGCGCCCGGCCTGTCGCCCTCATGGACCCGCTGCGGTTGGGGCCGCTCGACGACGACCGCTCCCGGTGGATCGCTGCCGGCGTGGTGGCCGGCATCGCCGGCTACGGCAACGCCGTCGGCGTGCCCACCGTCGGCGGGGAGATCGTCTTCGACGAGGGTTACGCCGGCAACCCGCTCGTCAACGTGCTCTGCGCCGGCCTCATGCCGGCCGACCGGCTCGTGCTCGGCCGGGCGACCGGCGTCGGCAACCTGGCCGTGCTCCTCGGGTCCGCCACGGGGCGCGATGGCATCGGCGGGGTCAGCGTCCTGGCGTCGGCCGGTTTCTCCGACGACGCCGCCGCCGAGGAGGCCAAGCGCCCCAACGTGCAGGTCGGCGACCCTTTCGAGGAGAAGCGCCTGATCGAGGCCTGCCTGCAGCTGCTGGATGAAGGGCTGGTGGTCGGCATCCAGGACCTCGGCGGCGCCGGCCTGGCCTGCGCCACCTCCGAGACGGCCAGCCGGGGTGGGGTGGGCATGGACGTCGACGTCACCGCCGTGCACCGCCGGGAGCCGGGCATGGAGGCGTGGGAGGTCATGACGAGCGAGAGCCAGGAGCGGATGCTCGCCATCGTCACGCCCGAGGACCTGGAGCGGGTGCTCGCCGTGTGCGCCAAGTGGGAGGTCAGGGCCGGCACCGTCGGTCGGGTCACCGCCGGCGGCAGACTCCGCGTCCTCGACGGCTGGGACGGCCCCGTCCTCGCCGACGTGGCAGCCAGGACCCTCCACGACGACGCGCCCCTCTACGACCGTCCCCGCCGCCGGCCGGCGGATGCCGACGCCCGCGCCGCCGACGACCCGGCCGCCCTGCCCCCGCCGGAGGACTGCGCCGCCGACCTCGCCGCCCTCCTGGTCGACCCGGCCTGGGTGTACCGCCAGTACGACCACCAGCTGTTCCTCAACACCGTCGAAGGCCCCGGCGGCGACGCCGCCCTGCTGCGCCTTCGTGCCCCGGGCGTGCCGACCGGCCCGGGCCCGGAGAGGGCCATGGCCCTCTCCACCGACGGCAACGCCCACTGGTGCGCCCTGGACCCCCGCGCCGGGACCGCTGCCGTCGTCGCCGAGTCGGCCCTCAACGTCGCCTGCGTCGGCGCCCGGCCCGTCGCCGTCGTGAACTGCCTCAACTTCGGCAACCCCCTCCACCCCGAGGTCATGTGGCAGCTCTCCGAAGCCGTCGACGGCATGGCCGAGGCATGCCGGGCCCTCGGACTCCCTGTCGTCGGCGGGAACGTGAGCTTGTACAACGAGAGCCGGGGGCGCGACATCGACCCGACACCGGTCGTGGCCACCCTCGGGCTCGTCGACGAGCTGCACCGCCGCCCGCCCGGCGTGCGCCTCGTCGCCGGCCATCGCATCGTGCTGGTCGAGGCACCCCACACGGTGCCGAGCTTGGGCGGCAGCCAGTGGGCTGTCCGGATCAGGCGCCACCGCAACGGCCGCCTCGCCCCCCTCGACCTACCCGCCCACCGCCGGCTGCTCGAGCTGGTGGCGGGGCTCGCCCCGACGGTCGGCATCGGCGGCATCCACGACGTCTCTGGCGGCGGCCTTGCCGTCGCCCTGGCGGAGATGGCCATCGGCGGGGGGATCGGAGCACTCGTCCACGGGGTCGGGGACCATCGTGCGCTCCTCGGAGAGGCCCCCTCTCGGGTCCTGGTCTCCGCCGACCCGGCCGCCGCCGAGGCCCTGCGAGCGGGGGCGGAACACGCCGGCCTGGCGGCCGCCGACCTCGGCGAGGCAGGCGGGGACCGCCTCCTCATCGGCGGGCTCGTCGACGTGCCGGTCGCCACCCTCGCCGCCGCCGCCCGGAAGGTGCTGCCCGACGCCTTCGGCGCCTGACCGACTTTCACGCAGCGGACCGGAGCGGTCGTTGCGCTGCGGATCGCTCCTCTCGGGCTCGCCGAGGGCGCACGGGCGGGGACCCGGCGCCAGCGTGCCCACGCCGGCGCCCAGCGTGCCCACACCGGCGCCAGCTCGGTGCATTCGGTGGCTCTCGGGGGGTTGGGGGCAGGAAGGCGGCCTCTTTGCACCGACCTGTACCGACCTCCCGTGGATGCGCGCGGCTCGGCAGGGAGCGGGCGCCGAAACGCACCCAGCACCCAGCACCCTGCACCCTGCACCCTGCACCCTGCGTCGCCCTAACCTCTCCAAACCCGCCCCTGGACCGGTGGCGCTCCACGGCGTGGGAAGATGGCCCATCGTGAGCAGGAGCGAGGCAAAGCCCCGGGAGGCGTGCGGCGTGTTCGGGGTGCGGGCGTCCGGCCGGTCCGTCGCCCACCTCACCTACGACGGCCTGTACGCGCTGCAGCACCGCGGCCAGGAGTCCGCCGGCATGGCGGTCTCCGACGGCGAGGAGCTCGTCGTGGTGAAGGACATGGGCCTGGTGACCAACGTGTTCAACGAGTACAAGCTCGCGGGCCTGCAGGGCCACCTCGCCATCGGCCACACCCGCTACTCGACGGCGGGAGCGTCGAGCTGGCACAACGCCCAGCCGGTGTACCGCCATGCCGGCGGAAGGCCGTTTGCCGTCGGGCACAACGGCAACCTCACCAACACCGCCGCGCTGGCCGATGAGGCTGGCATGCTGCCGGGGACGTTCGGCAGTGACAGCGACCTGCTCGCCGAGCTCGTCGCCCGCCAGCTCGAGGGGTCGGGGCGAGCAGGTGACCTGGCGGATGCCGTGTGCCAGGTGCTGCCGTCGCTGGCGGGGGCTTTCTCCCTTGTCATCTGCGACAGCGACCGGCTCATCGGCGTCCGGGACCCGCACGGCTTCCGGCCGCTGTCGCTCGGGCGGCTCGGCGACGACGGCTGGGTCCTGGCCTCGGAGACCCCGGCGCTCGACATCGCCGGCGCCACCTGGGTGCGCGACGTCGACCCGGGCGAGGTCGTCGTCATCGACGGGGACGGCCCCGCGTCCCGGCACCCCTGGCCGGCCGGCGCCGTCGAGCCCCGCCTGTGCCTGTTCGAGCTCGTGTACCTGGCGCGCCCCGACAGCCGCCTGTACGGCCAGGAGCTGCAGGGTGCAAGGGTCCGCATGGGGGAGCTGCTGGCCCGCAGCGCCCCCGCCGCCGCCGACCTCGTCATCGGCGTACCCGACTCGGGGATCCCGGCGGCCGAGGGCTTCGCCCGCTACAGCGGCATCCCCTACGCGACGGGCCTGGTGCGCAACCGGTACATCGGCAGGACGTTCATCACGCCGGGCCAGTCGGATCGGGTGCAGGGCGTGCGGCGCAAGCTGAACCCGCTGCGAGGCGTCATCGAGGGGAAAGTCCTCGCCGTCGTCGACGACAGCATCGTCCGAGGAACCACGACCGCTGCGATGGTCGGGATGCTCCGTGAGGCGGGGGCCCGGGAAGTCCACCTGCGCATCTCGTCGCCGCCCTACCGCTGGCCGTGCTACTACGGGCTCGACACCGGCACCCGGGCGCAGCTGATCGCCGCCAACCTCTCGGTCTCGGAGGTGGAGGAGTATGTCGGCGCCGACAGCCTCGCCTACCTGGGCCTCGACGACCTGAAGGAGGCGACCGGCGCACCGCTGGCAGGGTTCTGCGACGCTTGCCTCACCGGGGACTACCCGACGGAGGTGCCGGTCGCCGTCGGGCGGCCCATGGCGCTGCCCGTCCCGTGAGCGGCGAGCCAGGGCGTGGGCCGGGTGCCGGCGGACCTTCGCTCACCTACGCCGCTGCCGGGGTATCCATCGAGGCGGCCGACGCAGCCGTGGAGGGCATGCGCGACCTGGTCGCGTCCACCGCCCTCGCGGGGGTGATCGGCGGGATCGGCGGATTCGGCGGCCTGTTCGCGCTGCCTGCCGGCTACGAGGCGCCCGTGCTCGTCGCAAGCACGGACGGCGTCGGCACCAAGCTGGCCGTGGCCGTGGCCGCCGGCCGGCTGGAGACCGTCGGCATCGACCTCGTGGCCATGTGCGTCGACGATCTCGTCTGCTGCGGGGCGCGGCCGCTGTTCTTCCTCGACTACCAGCTCCTCGGCCGGGTCGACCCCGACCAGGTCGTCGCGGTCATGACCGGGATCGCAGCCGGATGCCGCACCGCCGGCTGCGCCATCCTCGGCGGGGAGCTGGCGGAGCACCCCGGGCTGCTACCCCCGGGCCAGCTCGACCTGGCCGGCTTCGCCGTCGGCGTCGTCGAGCGGTCCGCCATCGTCGACGGCCCGGCGCGCGCCGCCGAGGGCGACATCCTGATCGGGCTCGCCTCGCCGGGCCTGCGCTCCAACGGCTACTCCCTCGCCCGCCGGGCGTTGCTGGAGGCGGCCGGCCGCCCGCTCGAGGGGCCGGCGTGGGAGGGCGCCGACCGGTCGCTCGCCGAAGAGCTGCTCCGGCCGTCGGTGGTCTACGCCCCCGCCGTGCTCGCCGCCCTCGCCGCCGCTGAGCTCCATGCCGTGGCCCACATCACCGGCGGTGGCCTACCGGGCAACCTGCCACGGGTCCTGCCCGCCCACCTCGACGCCTTGCTCGACCGCTCGAGCTGGCAGGAGCCACGCATCTTCGACGAGGTGCGCCGCGCCGGTCAGGTGGCGGAGGAGGAGATGGCCCGGGTCTTCAACCTCGGGCTCGGCATGGTGCTCGCCGTCGCCCCCGCCGACGTGGACGCCGTCCTCGCCGCCCTCCCGGCCGCCGGTGCTGTCCCGGCCGCCGGCGCCCTCCCGTTTGCCGGCGCCCTCCCGGCCGCCGGCGCCAGGGTCGTCGGCCGGCTTGTGGCCGGCACCGGCCGGGTGCGGTTCGTCGGCGAGGCGCGTCGCGACGACCGCTGAGCTCCCGGCTCCCCCGAGCCGCCGCTCCGGCTTGCGGCGCCACTTCCGGGGCCTCCGTCCGCCAGCTCCCGTAACGACGCCTTTCGTTCGACAGCGCCGGTATGGTCACTTCGGACCGGGAATATCTAGTTCTTTGTGACCACAAAATGACCCGGACAGGTCATGTTACCCATAGTGGACGGGTCCTATGTTATCGACCAACCGGACACAAGGAAGGAAACATCAAAGGCGATGGCAGACCAGCCGCAAGTAGACACCCTGCTGACCCCGGCAGAAGTGGCCGCACTCTTCCGCGTCAACCCCAAGACCGTGACCCGCTGGGCCCGGGCGGGCAAGATCACCGCCATCCGAACCCTCGGCGGGCATCGCCGTTTCCGTGCCTCTGAGATCCGCCGCTGCCTCGAGCAGCTGGAGACCGGCGAGCTCGTCTGAGCGGTCCGAGAGGCCGCCGGTGACGCCGGCGGCTGGCGAACCTGCGGGCGATGGAGGCAGGATCCCCGGCGTGAGAGGAGCGCCGGGGGGTGACGGGACGGCGGGACCCCGGTTGCCGCCGGGCTTCGCCGCCCTCGTGGGGCGGGCGGGCGTGCGCGCCGGCCCCGGCGACGACACGAGCGTCGTGTGGGCGACCAGGCCGGCAACCTGCGCCGCCGTGTTCACGCGCAGCCGCTTCGCCGGGCCGAGCGTTACGCTCAGCCGGGCGCGCGCAGCCGGGGGACGGGTCCGGGGCATTGTGGTGGTCGCCGGCAACGCCAACGTGGCGACAGGCGCCCAGGGCGAGCGTGACGCCGCCGAGCTCGGTGCGCTGGCCGCGGCCATCGCTGGCGTGCACCCTTCCGAGGTCCTCGTGGCCAGCACCGGTGTCATTGGCCGCCCCTACCCGATGGAGGCCATCCGCGGGTGGTTCGCCCTGGCCGGCGCCGCCACCACCGGCTCGCCGGGTGCCGCGGCCCGCTGCACCGGCGACGCCACCGATGTCGCCCGGGCGATGATGACCACGGACACGGTTGCCAAGACGGCTGTACGGGCGGTGGGAGCGGTCAGCGTCGTCGGCGTGGCCAAGGGTGTGGGCATGATCCAGCCCGACATGGCGACGATGCTCGCCTTCGTGCTGACCGACGCCGCCGCCGAGCCCGACGTGCTCGACCGGCTGTGGCGGCGCGCCGTGGACCGGACCTTCAACTGCTTGAGCGTCGACGGCGACACCTCGACCTCCGACTCGGCCGTGGTCCTGGCGAGCGGCGTGGCCGGGGCCGTCCCGGAGGCCGACCTGGCCGTCGCTCTCCAGGAGGTCTGCCTCGACCTCACATTGCAGTTGGCCCGCGACGGGGAGGGGGCCACGAAGTTGCTCACCGTCACCGTGCGAGGTGCCCGCGACGAGCGCCAGGCCCGGGCTGTCGCGAAGGCGGTGGTCAACTCGCCGCTCGTGAAGACCGCCGTGCACGGTGGTGACCCCAACTGGGGCCGGGTCGCCATGGCGGTCGGCAAGGTCGACGACCACGACATCGATGCCCAACGGGTGGAGATCCGCTTCGGCGAGATCGAGGCATACCCCGCCATCCCCGGACCCGAGGGGCTGGAACGCCTCGCTGCGGTGATGGCGGAGGACCACGTGGAAGTGGAGGTGGATCTCGGCGTCGGCGATGCTGAGGCCACCGCCTACGGCTGCGACCTGTCCGCCGAGTACGTCCGCATCAATGCCGACTACACGACCTGAGGTCGTGAATGCCGACTACACGACCTGAGGTCAGCGGTACTGCGGTTCGGGGGCGGTGGCCATCGTGCCGAACAGCGTCGTGCAGAACAGGCCGAACGTCAGCACGTGCACCGTCGTGCAGTCGATACAGATCTTGCCGATGATGAACAGTTCGGCGTAGATCAGCCACAGGATCATGCCCACCCCGACGGCGGCGGCGGCCATGCGCCCCCGGCGGATGAACGGGTTGGCGCTGCGCCACGCCCACGGCGTCTGCAGCGCCAGCATGGTGAGGAAGAACAGCAGCCCGTAGACGGGGACCGGGATCCCGAGGATCGATGACTGGGGGCTGGTCACGACGGCGGCGCAGTCGACCACGCCACCGGTGCTGCCGAGCGGGCACACCGGCGTGACGCCCTGGAAGTGGATGACGGTCAGGTAGGCGGCGAGGCCGAGGCCGGCGACGCAGGGCGGCATCCCCGCCAGCGCTGGCCAGCGCCGCGGCCGGACCGCCGGTCGGTCGGCGGCGGCCCACGACTCCTCGTCGAGGTCCATCGCCAGCGGGGTCCCCGGCGCCGTGGCGGGCCGGAGGGACGAGCGCATGGCGAGGTGGCGCCTGCGGCGGGCAGCGGTGCGGCCCGTTGCCATCTCAGCCCTTGGTCTGCACGGGGGTCGGGAACAGCTTGCAGACGTTGCCCGGCCGGCCGTGGGTGATCTTGCAGATGTTCGAGATGAGCATGCCGGCGTCGGCGTCCATGTTGGCCGACAGGACCGTGGTGCCCGTCGCCACCTGGTCGATGATCTGCTTCTGGTCCAGCCCGGCGAGCAGGTGCGGGTCGTACTCGGCGCCGAGGACGAACACCTTGCCGTCGAGGTCGACGAGCGGGATCCCCCCGCCCATGTACTTCTGGCTGAGCGCCAGGTACTTGGCGGGCGCCGTCTGCAACGTCTTGTATTGCGTGTTCTGCAGCTCGTAGGGCGTGAAGGAGATGTACTTGCTGGTGTAGCTCGACCCGTAGAACGACAGGGTGGCCAGGTGTTGGATGCCCGGGTCCGCGGTGTTGGAGCGGATCTGTGTGAGACCGCTGAAGGTCCCGAACTTGGAGAGGGCCAGGATCATCGCCCAGCGCTCGGTGGCGCAGTAGGGGCAGTACTCGGCGCCCACGTAGACGATGCCCGGCTTGCCTCCGGTCGTGATCGGGAAGCTCTTGATCGGAGTCGGCGCCACGAGCTGGGCGTGGTGGTAGTGGTAGGCGGCGGCGGCGAGGGTGGCGAGGCTCGGGCTCGTGAGCTTCGCGTACTCGGCCGCCGGGAGGGCCGCGCCGCCGCTCGCCTGGGCCGCGCCCTTCCCGGCCTTGATCGTGCCGACGTTGGTCTTACCCCCACCGGAGAGCTTGACGGCGACGAATACAGCCACCACCACGATCACCACCCCGATGGCGGCGATCGCCATGAGGGTGTTGCGACGCTGTCGCTGGCGCTGGATGGCCTCCCGCCGGTTGGCCACCGAGCGGGCGGCGGCGCCCCCGGAGCCCGGCCGGCTGCCGGCGGCCGGCCGGCGGGAGGCAGCGGGGCGACCCCCACCCTTCTTCCCACCGCGCGGCGGGACCGGGGTTGCGGGGGTGCGCCGGGCGCCGCCGGTCTGGTTGTCGGGAGCCACGGACAACGGATGCTAGCGGCCGGCCGGCGGTAATCCGGGCACGCCAAACCGCTCGCCGACCCATCAGGCGACCCCGGACCCTACCCGCCCCGCGGGGACCGGGGCGAGGACCGTCGGTACACTCCGCCCATCGCCAGCGACGACGACCTCGTGGCGCAGGCCCGGTCGGGGGACACCCAGGCACTCGAAGCGCTGCTGCGCCTGCACCAGGGCCGGTTGTTCGCCGTCTGCCGGCGGATGACGGGCAGCGACGCCGATGCCGCCGACGCCCTCCAAGACGCCCTCATCGGCGTCGTCCGCGGCCTGCCCCGCTTCGACGGGCGCAGCAGCTTCGCCACCTGGTCGTACCGGATCGCCGTGAACGCCTCCCTCGACGAGCTGCGTGCCCGCTCCCGCCGTCCCGAGCCGGAGGAGGCGTCCGGGGACGGCAGCCGCACGGTCGCCGACGCGATGGACGGGGTCGCCGACCGCCTCGACATCGACTCCGCCCTGCGGCAGCTCACGCCCGAGTTCCGGGCCGCCGTCGTGCTGCGGGACGTCTGCGAGCTCGACTACGCCGAGATCGCCGAGGTGCTCGCCGTCCCCCCCGGTACGGTGCGGTCCCGCATCGCCAGGGGTCGGGCGGCGCTCGTCGCCCTCCTCGGCGGGCGAGCCGAGGCGGTGACCGCGCCATGACCATGCTCGACCCGCACCTCGACGTCGAGCAGCTGTCCGCCGCCGTGGACGGCCTGGCCGACGGCGGGGTCGAAGCGCACCTGGAGAGCTGCGCCGCCTGCCGCCGGCAGCTGGACACATGGCGGGTAGTGATCGCCTCCGTCGCGCAGGCTGCCAGCGAGGATCGCCTCGGGGCGGATGTCGCCGAGCAGGCATTGGCGGCCGCGCTCGGCACCGCCGTTGCTGCCGGAGTGCCCACCGCTGCCGGAGTGCCCACCGCTGCCGCGGCGGGGCTGGCACCCGAGCCGTCCAGAGTCGTTGCCATCGAGCATGGCTGGCGGTCGCCGGCGCAGCGGCGCCGGCGGCTTCGCACCGCCGCAGCGTCCGTGATCGGCACGGCGGCCGCCGCCGGGCTCATCGCACTGGCGGTGACCAACCTGCCCCACGGCTCGCCGTCGGCGTCCAAGGCCTCGTCGTCGGCGACGGCGACGGGGCCTGATCAGAGGTCGTCAGCTACGGGCTCGGGCAGCGTCGCCGGCTCCCCGGCATCCTCCGGCGCGAGCCGGTCGGCGGTGTACTCTCGTGCGGTCCGGTACCGGGCGACGTCAGGTGCCTCGGGCTCTAGCGGGTCGTTTGCAGCGCCGGCTCCCGGTTCGAAACTTCCTGCCGGCTCAGCGGCGGGCGCCGCGTCGTCGGGAGCCACGTCGTCGGGAGGGTCAGGCTCCTCGACAGGGACGGTGCCGGCGCCCGCCAACCCGCCGACCCATTCGTCGACGAGCCCGCCGGCGAGCGGGACGGCGCCGGGCGCACCACCAGAGCAACCGTCGGCGCCACCTCATCTCGGGCTCGTGCCCGACTCCGCCGCGCTGCGCTCGGTCCTCGAGTCCCGGCTGGGCGCTGCCCCGACCGGCCCGGCCGGTCCCAGCGCCGTCGACACCGGCCCCGGTAGCAACGGTGCAGTGGCACGCTGCTCGGTCGCCGCCCAGCAGCTGGCGGGGACGGGTGTCGGGTTCCCGCAGTACGCGGCGTTCCTGCACTACGCCGGCATCCCCGGCGAGGTCTACGTCTTCGCCATCGGGGGGCAGTGGCGGGCCTGGGCGCTCGACAGCGGCTGCCACACGCTGGCGACAGTCCGATTCTGACCTCCCGGATGCCGGCGCCGATCCCGCCCGGCCGGCGAATCGTCGCCGTCCTGGCCGTCGCCGCCCTGGTCGCAGGGCTGTGCGGCGCCTGCGGCCCGCAGCGGCTCGCTGCCGGCGCCGGGAGCCAGCCGGCGGCGCATGCGTCGGGGGCCGGCAGCTCCCGGGTGGCCGGTAGCACGGCGCCGGCGCGAGGCACCGGTGCCTCCGGTGCCGAGGCCGGGTCGAGCTCGGTGCCCACGACCCTTCCCGGTTACTGCAACGGCAACAACCTGCGGGCCGTGATCGATGTGCAGCCGTCCACCGCCACCCAGCCGGTGGACCGGACACGAGGGCTGCTCGTGGTGACGAACCTCGGCGCGCCATGCGTGCTCGACGGGTTCCCTTCGCTGGTCGCTTCGGTCGGCGGAACCGCCAGCACCCGCCTGGCCGTGTTGCAGGTCGATCAGCCGGGCGCGCCCGCCCCGATCGACGTGGCGGGGGGCGCCGCCGCCTACGCCGGCGTCGAGTGGACCTCTGCGGCGACCTGCGGCACGGCGGGCGACCTCCGTCTCGCCATCAGCCACGGGTCGGGACCCGTGCCGGTGGACGTCGACGGTGCCGGCGGCGCACCGAGCATCCAGCTGTGCCCCGGCCCGGTCACCGCCGGCCCGTTCGAGCAGACCGCCGAGGGGACTGTCAGCTTCGCTGATGCCGCGGCACCCGGCCTCGGCGCCTGTCGGGCCAGCGAGCTGCGCGGCGCCTTGCGCGTCGGCGCCTCCGAGCTGGCGAGCGGCACGTCGGGCGGGTCGGGTGTGTCGGGTGTGTCGGGCGGGTCTGGTGGGTCTGGTGGGTCTGGTGGGTCTGGCACCTCCGGGGTCTCCGCCGACGCCGCCGGATCGGTCAGCTCACCTCTCACGGCCGAGGTCGTGCTGACGAACGTGTCGGCGACTCCCTGCACGATCAGCGGCCCGGTGGGGCTGCAACTGACGGTTCCGGCCAGCCACCCGGTGCCGGCGGTCGCCGGCGCCACAGGCGATGCCTCCCCAGGGCCGCTCGCCGTCGAGCCCGGCCGGTCGGTGGTGACCACGCTCGCCTGGCCGTATGGGGTGGCGAGAAGCGGCTGCCCGTCGCCCGTGGCCGCAGTGGTCGTCTCCCTGCCGACGGGCGGCACGCTCGGCGTCAGCGGACCGGTCAAGCGGTTGTGCGCCGCCGGCCCGCTGTCGCGCCTCGCCTTCGAGGTCGCCGGCACCGGCTGAACATCCCCCGCCCGGGGAGCCCCGCCGCCGGCCGGTACGGTTTCCGGCATGGTCCAGACGCCGAGCACGCATCCGCGAGCCCTGCTCCTCGAGGGGATACACGCGGACGCCAGCGCCTTGTTGCAGGAAGCGGGATGGTCGGTGGAGACGGCGGACCGGGCACTGCCGGACCACGAGCTCGCCGGGCGGCTCGAGGGCGTCGAGCTGCTCGGGATCCGCTCGCAGACACACGTCACCGGGGCACTCTTGGACAAGGGATCCGGCCTCATCGCCGTGGGCGCCTTCTGCATCGGCACCAACCAGATCGACCTGCCGGCCGCGTCGCGACGCGGCATCGCCGTCTTCAACGCTCCGTTCTCCAACACCCGCAGCGTGGTCGAGCTCGTCGTCGCCGAGATCATCGGCCTTACCCGCCGGCTGACGGAGAAGGACCGGGCCATGCACGCCGGGGTCTGGGACAAGTCGGCCGCCGGCGCGCACGAGGTGCGGGGCCGGCGGCTCGGGATCGTCGGCTATGGCAACATCGGGACGCAGTTGTCGGTCCTCGCC
>DAHVMA010000028.1:0-36162 GCA_027320105.1 Acidimicrobiaceae bacterium
AAGCATCCGCTTCTCTCCAGCAGAGAGACCCTTGCCTTTGTCGCGGATCGAGAGGTTTCGAACGACCTCGGCAACCTGGTATATGTCACCGGACTTCAGCTTCTCGACGTGGTTCTTGTACCGCCGGGACCAGTTGGTCGGCATCCGCACATCCTTCTTCCGCAGGACGGCGAACACCTCCTCGACCTCCTCGTCGTTGATGACCTCACGGAGGCCCACCTCCTCCGTGTTGTCCACCGGCACCCGAAGGATCAGGTCGCCGTAGGCAAGGCGCAGCACCAGGTACTCCTTCTTGCCGCCGAAAGCCTCGATGACCTCCCGCCGCTCCACAACCGCCGCCCCGTGGTGGGGGTAGACAACCTTGTCACCAACATCGAAGGGCATGCTTCTCCAGACCGGCCGAGGGGATTCCCGGAGATCAAGGGTACAGGTCACTGCGGGGCTCCGCCGCCGCGGAGCCCCGATACTGTGAAGCGATCCGATGGACGACCTGGCGCTCCTCGCTCGATCCGACTTGTTCTCCGCCTTCGACGAGGCATCCCTCGGGGCCGTCCTCGACGCGTGCAGCACCCTCTGCGGCGAGCGCGGGTTGGTGGTCTTCCAGGAAGGCGACGAGGCCGAGGAGCTCTACGTCGTGCGCAGCGGCCGGGTCGCTGTCGGGCGCCGCTCCCCCGACGGCCGCGAGTCGCTGGTGGCACTCATGGAGGAGGGGGACCTGTTCGGGGACATGCCCCTGTTCGACGGCGGCCCCCGCAGCGCTTCGGCTCGACTGCTCGAGGTCTCGGAGCTGCTGCGCATCCCCTACGCACCCGTCAGGGCGGTCTTCGGCCTGCACCCCGAGCTGCTGTGGAACGTGGTCTCGCTGCTCAGCGCGCGGCTCCGGACCACGGACTCGGCCCTGGCGGACGCCGTGTTCCTCGACGTGACCGGACGGACCGCCAAGCGGCTGCTGGAGCTGGCCGGCGACGCCGACGAGTTCCAGCTCCCGATCACCCAGGAGGAGCTCGCCGGTCTGGTCGGCGCCTCCCGGGAGAGGGTCAACAAGGCGATCGCCGCCTTCCTGCGACTCGGTTGGATCGAGCAGTACGAGCGGCGGTACCGGATCGCTCACCGGGACCGCTTGGAGCAGCGGGCACGCTGACCAGCCGCCCCACGACAGCTTCTCACTGGTTCCCTCGACGCTGGTTCCCGACGCCGGATCCCTCGACGGAAGCCCTCAACTGAAGCCCTCAACTGAAGCGGTCTAGGATGCTCGACTCGGCCAGGCGGGACAAGCCGTCCTTGACGAGTCGTGCGTACACGACGTCCACGCCGGGCACCGTTTCAAGGTCCTCCGCCGCCGCACGCATCACCTTCTGAAGGCTGCCGTAGCGCTCCACGATGGCGGCGACGACCCCGGGCGGCAGCCGCGGCACCTTGCCGAGGAGCCGGAAGCCGCGAGGCTGCAGGGACCCGTCGATGCCTCCCGAATCGTCCAGGCCCAGCAGCTGGGCAACCTCCTTGGGGTCGAGGAGCTGCTTGCCCTCCAGCCGGGACAGCGACTCGGTAGCCGCCTCGACGCACACCTGGCCGCAGTCGGGCAGGTAGTCGCGCAGGACGTCCTGGGGCTCGCCCTCCGTGCCGGCCATGAGCTCCTCGAGCTGGAGCCGCGCGAGCCGGCCGTCGGTGCCGAGCTCTATGACGTAGCCCTCCACCTCGTTGGCGATGCGGCGCACCATCTCGGCGCGCTGGAGCGCGGTCACGACATCCCGGGCGGTGACGAGGTCCTCCACCTCCACCGCCGACAGGGAGCTCATCACCGCGTCGAGCCGGGTGCGGTAGCGCTCGAGGGTCTGCAGCGCCTGGTTGGCCCGGCCGATGAGGCGCGGGAGGGACTCGAGGGCATGGCGGGCATCGTTGCGGAACACGGTGATGACGCCCATCTCCTCCGAGACGGCGATGACCGGGACGTCGATGCTGCGAGCGACGCGTTCGGCGGTGCGGTGGCGTGTGCCGGTCTCGGAGGTGGGCACCGAAGGGCTCGGCACGAGGTGGACGTTGGCCCGGGCGATGCGGCTGGCGTCGGGGGCGAGGATGATGGCGCCGTCCATCTTCGTGAGCTCCGACACCCGCTGCGGTGTGAACTCGGCGTCCAGCAGGAACCCCCCGGAGCAGATCTCGAGGACCTCCGGACCGTCGCCCACGACGATGATCGCACCCTTGTTCGCCTGCAGGATCCGGTCAAGGCCCTCCCGCAAGGGACGGCCCGGCGCGACGGCCCGCAACACCCCCACCATCGCCGGCTTCAAGCGGTCGGCCACCCGCCGAGCCTACCCGGCGCACTTGGACGAGCCCCCGCGGGCCAGCCGGGGATCGCCGGCGGCGGGATCGCCGGCGGCGGGATCGCCGAGGACGTTGCAGACGACCTCCCGCAGGGTTCCGACGCGGACGGCGGGCAACGGTAGGTCGGGAGGGGCGGATCGCGGCACGACCGCCCAGGTGAAGCCGAGGCGGGCGGCCTCGGCGAGGCGGCGGGCGGTGTGGGCGACCTGGCGGACCTCGCCGCCGAGGCCGACCTCGCCCACCACCACCACATCCTGGGGCACCGGGAGCGCCCGGCGCGCGGAGGCCACGGCCAGGCAGACCGCCAGGTCAGCGCCGGGCTCGGTCACCCGCACGCCGCCGACGGCCGACAGGTAGACATCGTCCTTGCCCGTGACAACGCCGGCCCGCCGGTCGAGGACCGCCAGCAGCAGCCCGAGACGCCCCGGGTCGAGCCCCGACACCGAGCGGCGGGGTGCCGGCAGCCCGGACGCCACCGTTAGTGCCTGGATCTCGACGAGCAGCGGGCGGTGGCCCTCCACCGCTGGGAACACCACCGACCCGGGCGAGCCATGCCGGCGGTCGCCGAGGAACACGCCGCTGGCATCCGGCAGGCCCTGCATGCCGGCGTCGGTCATCTCGAACAGGCCGAGCTCCCCCGTCGGGCCGAACCGGTGCTTGACCGCACGCAACATCCTCAGGGCGTGATGTCGGTCGCCCTCGAAGGCCAGGACGGTATCCACGAGGTGCTCCAGCACCCGCGGCCCCGCGAGGGCACCGTCCTTGGTGACGTGGCCCACCAGGACCACTGCCCGATCGCCCTCCCGGGCCAGCTGCGACAGCTCGTGGGCGCAGCCCCGGACCTGGGCGACCGACCCCGGCGCCGACTCCAGGGCGGGATCCCACACCGTCTGGATCGAGTCGACCACGACGACATCCGGCCGCACCTGGTCCACCGCCGCACGGACGCCGTCGATCGCCGTCTCGGCCACCAGCCAGACCCCCGGTCGCGCCGCCTGCAGACGCTCTGCCCGGCGGCGCACCTGCGCACCCGACTCCTCGGCGGACACCAGCAGGCACCGCGCTCCGGCGGCGGCCATCGACCCGACGACCTGGAGCAGGAGGGTTGACTTCCCGACGCCGGGCTCACCCCCGAGCAGCGTCACCGACCCAGGGACGAGCCCGCCGCCGAGCACACGGTCCAGCTCCTCCACGCCGGTCGGAGCGGGGTCGGCGTCACCGGGCTCCAGTGCCATGAGCTCGACGGGCAACACGGTCGGGCGCTCCGATCCCCGACCGCCGGCTCCAACGGCTCCCCGCGCCTCTGGCTCCTCCACGATGCTCCCCCACGAGCCGCATGACGGGCAACGGCCCGCCCACCGGGGCGTGGACCCTCCGCACTCGCTGCAGCGATGGACTGTGCGAGGGCGCGCCATGAAGGGAAACCTACCGACCGGGTGTGACTCTCGTGCTCGTGGGGCCTCCGGGGTGCCGGCGTGGCTATCCTGCCTGGCCGACTTGCCCGTGCCGAGGGCAGAGGGATCTTCTGGTCGAGGTCACGGCGCTGCTCGGGTGATTCGGAACCCACGACGATGCCACGGAAGATGCCAACCACACCATTGGAACGAACACCATTGGAACGAGCCGATCAGTTCCCTGCCGAGCACGACGGGGCTCGGGACAGGGTGGTGTGGGGATGACCCCGCGTCGCGTGGGGCAGGGCCGGGACAGTGCCCGCTCCTCCCGGGGAGTCCGGCCACCGCTGTTGGGTATCGCTGCCCTTCTCGCCGTCCTGGCGCTCAGCGTCGTGATGACCGGGAGCGCCGGCGCCCCCGGCAGCCCTGCATTCGCCGCGCTGGCAGCCACCGCCCCATCGAGGCCCAACTGGCGGGCCCTCCCGACGGTCGCCGCCCACCTGGCGTCGACACCTGCCCCGATCGGCGGGCTCTTCGCCTCGTCCACCGACAGCGAGCACTACTGCACGGCGAGCGTGGTGGAAAGCCCCAAGCAGAACCTGCTGCTGACCGCGGCGCACTGCGTTTCCGGCCGGGCGGCGCGGCTCAGCTTCATCCCCGGCTACGCCCGGGGCCGCGCACCGTTCGGGCGCTGGCAGGTCGTAGCAGCCTTCGCTGCACCGGCGTGGCTGGACGGCCAGAAACCGGAGGACGATGCCGTCTTCCTTCAGGTGGCGCCACGGGTCATCAACGGGCGGAGCGTTCAGATCCAGCAGCTCACCGGCGGCTATGTGCTCGGCAGCGCACCCCCCAACGGGGCCCGGGTGACTGTCGTCGGGTACGCCAGCGGCGAGGACGACCAGCCGATCCGTTGCGTGGCGCCGGTCTACCGCTACGCCGGGTACCCGGCGTTCGACTGCGACGGGTTCGTGGGCGGCACGAGCGGTAGCCCGTGGCTGACGGTCCAGACGGGCAAGACGGACGTGGTCCACGGCGTCATCGGTGGGCTCAACCAGGGCGGGTGCTCACCCAACACCTCGTACAGCCCGCCGTTCGGGGCGACGATCGCATCGCTGTACCAGGCGGCGACCGAAGGGACGCACCCCTCCAGCCTTCCGGTTCCCGGCTCGGACGGCTGCTGAACCGCTGCCTGGCGGGCCGGCGGATGCGGGGCCTGCATGAGCCCTCGCGCACCGCCCTCGTTCCCCCCGTCGAGCCGTAACCGCGCGCAGACATGCGGACCGCGCGCATACGGAACGCAATGACGTCGCCATTGCGCGCAGCTGACGCCGGCGCGCGCGCTTCGAGCCGCTGAGTGGAGCAGCCGGCGGGGCCGAGCAGCCGGCGGGCCGTGGGCGACTCGCAACGAGCCAGCCCACCGCCCCGTACCCGCGACGTGTTCGCGGCACCGGCGCCGCCGGAGCGGGAGCGGCGCCACCACGACAGCGGAGCCCAGCTACGAGTCGCTACCGGCGCCGGCCATCTCGACCGGCGGCGGCTCTATTCCCTCGATCGAACGGAAGACGATCTCCTCACCTTCGGCGTCGGCGATGACGGTCTCGCCGGCCCGGAACTCCTTCCACAGGATCCTCTCCGACAGCGGGTCCTCGACCAGTCGCTGGAGGGCCCGGCGGAGGGGCCTGGCGCCGAGGGTCGGGTCGTATCCCTTCTCCACGACGAGGTACTTCGCCGCCTGGGTGAGCTCGATGCCTAGACCTTGGGCCTCGAGCTGGGTGCGGACCCGCTTGATCATCAAGTCGATGATCTCGGTGACCTCGTCCTTGGTCAGCTCGTGGAAGACGATGACGTCGTCGATCCGGTTGAGGAACTCCGGCCGGAAGTGCGCCTTCAGTGCGTCGTTGACCTTGGCCTTCATCTTCTCGTAGGTGACCGCCTCGCTCGTCTTTTGGAAACCGACTTGCGCCTTGCGCAGGTCGGCTGTCCCGAGGTTGGAGGTCATGATGATGACCGTGTTCTTGAAGTCCACCGAACGGCCCTGCGAATCGGTGAGCCGCCCGTCCTCCAGGATCTGCAGGAGCGTGTTGAACACATCCGGATGGGCCTTCTCGACCTCGTCGAACAGCACGACGGAGAACGGCTTGCGCCGCACCGCCTCGGTGAGCTGGCCGCCCTCTTCGTAGCCGACGTAGCCGGGGGGTGAGCCGACGAGGCGAGAGACGGTGTGCTTCTCCATGTACTCGGACATGTCGAGCTGGATGAGAGCGTCCTCGTCGCCGAAGAGGAACTCGGCGAGCGTCTTCGCCGTCTCGGTCTTGCCGACGCCCGACGGGCCGAGGAAGATGAACGACCCGCTCGGCCGCTTGGGGTCCTTGAGGCCGGCGCGGGTGCGGCGGATCGCCTGGGACACGGCCTTGAGGGCGTCGTCCTGGCCGATCACCCGCTTGTGCAGCTCCTCCTCCATGCGGAGCAGCTTCGCCGTCTCCTCCTCCGTCAACTTGTAGACGGGGATGCCCGTCCAGTTGGCGAGGACCTCGGCGATGACCTCCTCGTCCACGACGTCGAAGAGGTCGACGCCCTCGGCACGCCATTCCTGCTCCTTGGCGGCTTTGCGCTGGAGGAGCTCCTCCTCCTTCTCGCGGTACTTCTTGGCCGCCTCGAAGTTCTGCTTCTCGATCGCGTGCTCCTTGTCGTGGCGAACGCGGGCAATGTCGTCCTCGATCGCCTTGTAGTCCGGCGGGGTCGCCATGCGCCGGATGCGCAGGCGGCTGCCGGCCTCGTCGATGAGGTCGATGGCCTTGTCGGGCAGGTACCGGTCGGCGATGTAGCGATCCGCCAGGTTGGCAGCGGCGACGACCGCCTGGTCGGTGATCGTCACGCCGTGGTGGCTCTCGTAGCGGTCCCGGAGGCCCTTCAGGATCTCGATGGTGTGGGGCAGGGACGGCTCCTCGACCTTGATCGGCTGGAACCGGCGCTCGAGGGCGGCGTCCTTCTCCAAGTGCTTGCGGTACTCGTCTAGGGTCGTCGCCCCGACCGTCTGCAGCTCGCCGCGGGCGAGCATCGGCTTCAGGATCGACGCCGCGTCGATGGCACCCTCTGCTGCCCCGGCACCGACGAGGGTGTGCAGCTCGTCGATGAAAAGGATGATGTCCCCCCGGGTGCGGATCTCCTTCAGGACCTTCTTGAGGCGCTCCTCGAAGTCGCCCCGGTAGCGGGAGCCGGCGACGAGGGCCCCGAGGTCGAGGGTGTAGAGCTGCTTGCCCTTGATCGTCTCGGGCACGTCGCCGGACACGATCTTCTGGGACAGGCCCTCGACGATGGCGGTCTTGCCGACGCCGGGCTCGCCTATCAAGACTGGGTTGTTCTTGGTCCGGCGGGAGAGGACCTGCATGACCCGCTCGATCTCGCGCTCACGGCCGATGACCGGGTCGAGCTTGCGCTCACGGGCGAGCTGGGTGAGGTTCCGGCCGAACTGGTCCAGCACCGCCGACCCGCTCGGTGTGTCCGCCGGGTTGGGGGCACCGGTGGGCGCCTGCTCCTTGGTGGCGCCCGACCCCGACTGGTAGCCCGACAGCAGCTGGATCACCTGCTGGCGGACCCGGGACAGGTCGGCCCCGAGGCTGACCAGCACCTGGGCGGCGACACCTTCACCCTCGCGCACGAGGCCGAGGAGCATGTGCTCGGTGCCGATGTAGTTGTGGCCGAGCTGCAGCGCCTCACGGAGCGACAGCTCCAGGACCTTCTTCGCCCGCGGCGTGAACGGCGGCGAGCCGGTCGTCGACGACCCGGCCGGCCCGATGGTCTCCTCGACCTTCTCGCGCACCGCCTCGAGGCTGATGCCGAGCGATTCGAGCGCCTTGGCGGCAACGCCCTCACCCTCGTGGATGAGCCCGAGCAGTATGTGCTCGGTGCCGATGAAGTTGTGGTTGAGCAGCCGCGCCTCTTCCTGGGCCAGCACCAGGACTCGCCGAGCTCGGTCTGTGAAACGTTCGAACAAGTGAACCGCCTCCATCGCGGCGTCACGGACCGGGGACGGCCGCGGCAGCCACCTGATCCTCCGTTACGACAGTGTACCCACGCCTCCTGCGTTGGGAGCTGACGCCTTCCGGCGCCGGGGAGCGGGGTTTCGAGATTGGGAACCCCTGTCGCGTACTGTCGCCCCTGGTGAACGTCCTCGAGCAACTCCAGCTTCCCGGCCTGGACGGTCATCTCGGCCGGGTGGAGGACGCGCTGAGAGCGGCGGTGACGGCGGAGGACCCGTTCCTCACCGAGGTCGCCGGCCACCTCGTCCACGCCGGGGGGAAGCGCCTCCGCCCGGCACTCACCATCGCGGCGGCCGTGGCCGGCGGCGGCCCGGTCGACGAGGACGTGGTCCGAGGGGGGGTCGCCGTCGAGTTGGTCCATCTCGGGTCCCTGTACCACGACGACGTGATCGACCAGGCCGACTCCCGCCACCGGGTGGACAGCGTCAACGCCCGTTGGGGCAACCTGGTGGCGATACTGGCCGGCGACTTCCTCCTGGCGAGGGCATCGGAGATCGCCGCCCGGCTCGGCACGGAGGTGGCCGGGCTGCTCGCAGCGACGATCGGGTCGCTTTGCGCCGGCGAGGTCGCCCAGCTGCAGGACGCCTTCGATCCGGGGCGCTCGGAGAAGGCGTGGCTGCGGGCCGTCGAGGGCAAGACGGCGTCGCTGTTCTCGGCGAGCTGTCGGATCGGGGGGATCGTCGGCGGCCTGCGGCGCCCGTGGGTGGAAGCCCTGGCGACGTACGGCAGGGCGCTGGGCGTGGCATTCCAGATCTGGGACGACATACGGGACCTGATCGGCACTGAGGACGCCCTCGGAAAGCCGGTTGGCCACGACATGGTGGAGGGCACCTACACCCTCCCTGTGATCCGGACGCTTTCGCACCCTGGGGCCGGTGACGACCTGCGGGCGCTGCTGGGGCGCCCGCTGGACGGCCCGACCCGGGACAAGGCCCGCGACCTGATCCTCGGGACCGACGCCGTCGAGAGCGTGACGGTGGAGGGGCGGCGGTGGGCCGACCGGGCTGGCGCCGCCCTGGCGCCGCTGCGGGTGGACGCCGACGCGGAGCGGACCGAGGCCCTCCAGGGCCTGGCAGGGTTGGGGCACAGCCTGTTCGACAACCTCGATCTCGTCTAGCCTAGAAAGCGACGAAAGCGCCCCAACTCACCGGGACCCGCTCGGCGGTGCCCTCTCGGCCTACCGCTCCGGGCGCAGCGTCGGGAAGAGGATCACGTCCCGAATCGTCTCCACCCCGGAGAGGAGCATCGCCAGGCGGTCCATGCCGATGCCGATCCCGCCGGTGGGCGGAAGCCCGTACTCGAGGGCGCGCAGGTAGTCCTCGTCGACGGCCATGGCCTCCTCGTCCCCGGCCGCCTTGGCCCGGGCCTGCGCCTCGAAGGTGCGGCGCTGCTCGTCGGGGTCGTTGAGCTCGGAGAAGGCATTGGCCAGCTCCCGGCCGGCGACGATGGCCTCGAACCGCTCGACGAGGCCAGGAACCGAGCGGTGGTCCCGGGCGAGGGGGGACACCTCCTTGGGGTAGTCGAGGACGAACACCGGTCCCCACAGCTCGGGCTCGGTCGTCTTCTCGTACAGCTCGAGGATGAGCTTGCCCGGGCCCCACGACTCGTCGACGGGGATGGCGTGGTCTGCGACCAGCCGGCGGAGCTCTTCGACGGGGGTGGTGAGGTCGACGGCGACGCCGGCGTGGCGGGCGACGAGCTCGAACATCGTGGCGCGGGCCCACGGTGGCGAGAGGTCGAGCTCCCGGCCGGCGTAGGTGAGCTTCGTGGTGCCGCACAGCTCGGTGGCGAGGGAGGCGACGAGTTGCTCGACGAGCTCCATCATGTCGGTGTAGTCGGCGTAGGCCTGGTACAGCTCGAGCATCGTGAACTCGGGGTTGTGGCGCGGTGACAGCCCCTCGTTGCGGAACACCCGGCCGATCTCGAACACCTTCTCGATCCCGCCGACGACGAGGCGCTTCAGGTGCAGCTCGATGGCGATCCGCAGGTAGAGGTCCATGTCGAGGGCGTTGTGGTGGGTGGTGAACGGGCGCGCGAGAGCGCCACCGGGCAGGGTGTGCAGCAGCGGCGTCTCCACCTCGACGAAGCCGCTTCGCTCGAGCCACCGGCGGGTCAGGGAGATCATCCGGCTGCGGAGGAGGAAAGCGTCGCGGCTGCCCTCGTTGGCCCAGAGGTCCGCGTAGCGCTGCCGGTAGCGGAGGTCGACGTCCGAGATGCCCCGCCACTTGTCGCCGAAGCTGCGACGCGCCTTCGCGAGCAGCTGCCAGTGCCGCACCTCGACCGACAGCTCGCCGGTGCGGGTGGCCACCACCTCGCCGGTGGCACCGATCCAGTCGCCGAGGTCCAGGTCCTTGAAGCGCTCGTAGTCGTCGGTCCACGTTGCGCCGGCGAAGAGCTGGATGCGGCCCTCGGAGTCGCGCAGCTCGCCGAAGGTGATCCTGCCGGCCTCGCGGCGCAGCATGAGGCGTCCGGCGACCGAGACGATGTCGCCGGTCTCGGCACCGGGGGGCAGGTTGGGGTGGGTCGCCCGCACCGCAGCGGTCGAGGCCGTGCGCTCGAAGCGGTATGGGATCTTCTCGTCGGTCATGGGGATCCCGATGCTTGCCGACCCCCCGGGCGCCCGTCCAGCGCGTTGCGCCGGGGTGCGGTGGGGCTCAGTCCACCGGCCGGTTGCGGCCGTAGATGATGCGCAGCCCCTGGAGCGTCAGCCACGGCTCGTGGTGGTCGACGGAGTGGGCGACGGGGCCGATGAGACCGGCCAGGCCGCCGGTGACGACGACGGTCGCCGGCCCGATCTCCTGCTCCAGTCGCTGGCACAGCCCGTCCACCTGGGCGGCGAAGCCGTAGATGGCACCCGACTGCACCGACTCGACGGTGTTCTTGCCCAGGACGGTCGACGGCTCGACGAGCTCCACCCGGGGCAGCAGGGCGGCCCGGGCGAAGAGGGCTTCGAGCGATATCTCGATGCCCGGCAGGATCACGCCCCCCAGGTACTCCCCCTTGGCCGACACCACCTCGAAGGTCGTAGCCGTCCCGAAGTCGACGACGATGGTGGGGCCGCCGTAGCGGTCGAAGGCGGCAACGGCGTCGGCGATGCGGTCCGCACCCACCTCGCGGGGGTTGTCGTAGAGGATCGGCATCCCCGTCTTGATGCCCGGCTCGACGATGACGGTGGGCACCGGCAGCCAACGGTCAGCCATCTCTCGCATCGCGGTGCGGAGCCGGGGGACGACGGAGGCGACGGCGAGGCCGCTGACGGTGCCCGCCAGGTCCAGGTCCTCCAGGTCGAACAGCTGGGACAGCAACAAGGCGAGCTCGTCGGCCGTGCGTTGCGACACGGTCGCCACCCGCCAGGTGTGCAGCAGGTCGGGCCCGCTGCCCGCCGGGCCGTCGCCGGGACCGAAGAGCCCGATCACCGTCTGGGTGTTCCCCACGTCGATCGTGACGAGCACTCAGCGCTCCTCGGGGTGAGCGCCAGCGACCGGGTGGGCCGAGGTGGCAGGCAGGTTGTCGATGAGCCTCGTGGTGCCGAGGCGGCCGGCGGCGAGCAGGCGCACCTCGCCGGCGATGGTGTCGGGCACGCTGAGGTCGTCGGGACGGACCACGGCCGCATAGTCCAGCGCCCAACGCGCCTCGCCCGCCAGCACAGCGGCCATCGCGCGCTCGACGTCCCCGGGGTGCCGGGCGCCGTCGTCCACGGCCCGCCGCCCGGCGAGCAGCGCACCGTACAGGCGCGGCGCGACGGCGCGCTCGTCGGCCGAGAGGTAGGCATTGCGGCTCGAGAGGGCGAGCCCGTCGGGGTGCCGGACGGTGGGACAGCCCACCACCGCCACCGGGAGGGACAGGTCGGCGACCAAGCGGCGGATCACGGCGAGCTGCTGGAAGTCCTTCTCGCCGAAGAAGGCGTGGCACCGCCCGGCCAGGCCGAGCAGCTTGGCGACGATGGTCGCCACGCCCTCGAAGTGGCCGGGCCGCTGCACCCCCTCCCACCGGCGGCTGAGGTCGCCGACGCTGACCGTCGTCGCCGGCGGCTCCGGCCACATCTCCTCCACCCCGGGAGCGAACACGAGGTGCGCGCCCGCCTCCGAGGCGACCGCGACGTCGCGCTCGAGGTCGCGGGGGTAGCAGGCCAGGTCCTCACCCGGCCGGAACTGCAGGGGGTTCACGTAGATGGTCACCGCAACGCTGGTCGTCATGGCCGCCGCCCGCCGGATCAGGGACAGGTGGCCGCCGTGGAGGGCGCCCATGGTGGGCACGAGCCCGACCGCCGTGGCGGGATCGGCGGCGCCCAGCCGCGCCGCGTCGAGCGCCGCCACCCACTCGTCACGCCGGCGGACGAGGGTGGCGGTCAGCGGTGGCCTCCGGGCGGACCCGCCGGGGTGGCGATGGCTGCGGACGGCCCGGCCGGGCGTACACCGGTGGTCGCCGGGGGCCCACCGAGGTGGTCTTCGACGAGCCGGGGGGCGAGGTCGTGCAGGGGGACGAGGACGAAGGGTCGCTCCCACAGGCGCGGGTGCGGGACAACCAGCTCGGGCGGCTCGAGGACGACCTCGTCACCGACGAGGAGGACGTCCACGTCGAGGGTCCGCGGGCCCCAGTGTTGGAGGCGGGCACGGGCGGCGGCTTCTTCGGCGTGGCGGGCGGCCGCCAGCAGCTGCCGGGGGCTCCGCGCCGTGCGGAGCTCCACCACCGCGTTGAGGTACGGGCCCTGACCGTCGGGCCCCCCCACCGGGTCGGTCTCGTACACGGCGGAGACCGCTGCCACGTCTGGGAGGCAGGTGACCCCCGACCGCAGGTGCTCCCAGCGGTCGCCGAGGTTGGATCCCAGGCCGAGGAATGCCCGGCGGAGCATGGCTGTCACCGCCCGCCCCCGGGCCGGGACCGGTGGATGGTCACGGCAGCGACGGCCAGCTCGACGGGTACCGGGGGCCGCAACTTGCGCACCGTGACGGTCACAGCGTCCGCCCGCGACCCGGCGGCGGCGAGGGCGGCGGAGGCAACACGGTCGGCCAGGTGCTCGAGCAGGTCGGCGTGCGCTCCGCCGATCTCGCCGGCCACCACCCCTGCGACGGCGCCGTAGTCGATGGTGTCCACGAGCGCATCGGAGGCACCCGCCAGCGAGAGGTCGGCATAGACGTCGACGTCGACCTCGAAGGGCTGGGGGCGCAGCCGCTCCTCCGGCAGGACACCGTGGGTGCCCATGGCGCGCAGCCCGCGCAGCTCGATGCGGTCCCCGCATCGGCCGCGGACCGCCGGGTCAGTTGGTGAGGGGCTCAGGGGCGTGTCCTTCGAGCGTGGGGGCGCCGGCCACGATCAGCCGGCCGTCGGAGCCCATCTGCCGGCGCAGGATGCGCTCGACCACCGCGATGGCCTGGGCGCTGTCGGGGATCATCCCCGACCACCGCAGGTACCCGGCCACCACTCCCATCAGCCGGTCGTTCAGCTCCTCCTGGTGGACCAGGACCCGTTCGCCCTGAGCGAGCCAGCCCCTCAGCCGACCGTACAGCTCGGGCAGGACGACGGAGGGCTCGTCGTGCGGCCCGAACGGCAGGTGCGTGGCGGGGATCTCGTGCTCGCCGTAGGCGTGCAGGTTGTGGGGGGACGGCAGGAGCGACACGATCCGGGTGAAGCCCTGGTTGCGCAGCCAGAGCAGCTCCTCGTGGCGGCGGACCTTGCGGTGGTTGCGGGCGTAGCCGCCCGGCCGCTCGCTCACCGCCAGGCCCCCCTTGATGATCCATTCGAAGAACCGGGGGGGGATGCCCTGTGCCCACTTGCCCCTCATGCCGCGCTCCCCGATGCGCCGGTGGCCGAGACGGCGGGGCGCACCAGCCGCATGGCCTGCACCGTGGCCGCCACGTCGTGCACACGCACCATCGAAACACCCTGGAGGGCCGCCCAGGCGGCCGTCGCCACCGACGCCTCCAGGCGCTGCGCCGGTGGGGCGGGCTGCTCACCCGGGCGCACCGACAATGGGCCGAGGAAGCTCTTGCGGCTGGTGCCGATCGCCACCGGCCACCCCGTAGCCACCAGCTGGTCCAGATGGCGCAGGAGGCTCAGGTTGTGGGCGGCGGTCTTGCCGAACCCGATGCCGGGGTCGATCCACACCTCGCCCACCCCCACTGCGCACGCCTCCTCGGCCCTGGCCGTGAGGTACGCCGTCACGTCGGCGACGACGTCGCCGTGGTAGCTGCGGGCGTACTCGACCATCACGGAGGGGTCCGCCGGCAGGTGCATCGCCACCCAGCCGACGCCGGCGGCCGCCGCCACCGGCCCCAGCCGGGCGGAGACGTCGTTCACGATGGTGGCGCCCGCTTCGACGGCCGCCTCGGCCACCGACGCCTTGCGGGTGTCGACCGACACCCGGACGTGGGGGGCGAGAGCGGCAACGACGGGGAGGATGCGCCGGCGCTCCTCGTCCTCCGGCACGGGGCGCGCGCCCGGCCGGGTGGACTCCCCTCCAACGTCGACGACGTCGGCGCCCTCGGTGACCAGCCGCCGCCCGTGCTCGGCAGCGCGCTGGTGATCGAGCCAACGCCCCCCGTCCGAGAAGGAGTCCGGCGTCACGTTGAGGACGCCCATGACCAGGGTCACCGGGAAGAGGGTACCGGTCAAGGGAGGTGTGCGGCAGGGGCGGCCGACGTCATCGTCCCTGGTTGATGAAGCTCAACGCCTCGCTGCGGGACGCCACGTTGCGCCGGAACAGACCCCGCACGGTCGAGGTGACCGTCCGGACCCCCGGCTTGTGAACGCCTCGCATCGACATGCACATGTGCTCGGCCTCGACCACGACGAGCACCGCCCGGGGGTCGAGCCCCACCCCGATGGCGTCGGCCACCTGCGTCGTGAGCCGCTCCTGCACCTGGGGCCGGCGGGCGAACCCGTCCACGAGGCGGGCGAGCTTGGAGAGACCGGTGATGCGCCCGTCCTCGTTGGGGATGTAGGCGACGTGTGCCTGCCCGAACCACGGCAGTAGGTGGTGCTCGCACATGCTGTACACAGGGATGTCCTTCACCATCACCATCTCGTCATGGTCGGCCTGGAATGTCACCGACATGTGGCGGGCAGGCTCGTCATGGAGACCGGCAAAGACCTCGGCGTACATGCGGGCCATCCGGAGCGGCGTGTCACGGAGGCCGTCACGGTCGGGGTCCTCGCCGATGGCAACGAGGATCTCGCGCACGGCGCTGGCGATGCGCTCCACGTCGACCTCCCCAGCCACAGGGTCGAGGGGGCGGAGCACCTCAGCGTCGCCGCCGTCGCCAGCACTGCCGAGGGGCAGCCCTGCGGTCACGACGAGGCCACCACATCGGGCGGCTCGCCCTCCCGGTACTCGCAGATGAAGGGCAGGTTGCGGTAACGCTCGGCGACGTCCAGGCCGTAGCCGACGACGAACTCGGGCGGGATCCGGAACCCTTCGTAGGAGAGGTCGAGCGGTGTCGACTGCAGGCCTTCCTTGACGAGGAGCGCGCAGACCGACAGCGATGCGGGGTGACGAGCCGCCAGGTTGCGCCGCAGGAATGACAGCGTCAAGCCGGAGTCCACGATGTCCTCGACGATGAGCACGTGCCGCCCCGACAGGTCGAGGTCCAGGTCCTTCACGATCCGGACGACCCCGCTCGTGCGCGTCGCTGCGCCGTAGGAGGAGACGGCCATGAAGTCCATCTCCACAGGGAGGCTGATGGCGCGCGCCAGGTCCGACAGGAAGATGCATGCCCCCTTGAGGACGCCGACCAGTAGGGGCGGGCGGTGGGCGTAGTCGGCCGTGATCGCCGCTCCGAGGACGGCGATGCGGTCCTGCAGCTCGCCGGCGGGGACGATGATCTCGCCCAGCGCCGGATCGTCCCACGGGGCCTCCGGCCGCATCCCCGGGCGCCGGGCGGCGGGGATCCCCACCTGGGCCGACTCGTCATCTGGCCGGGGGTCGGCAACGGCGTTCATGCCCGCTGGACCCTACTCCGGCACCGGCGGGCCCCCGGCCGCCTCGATCCCAAGGCGCCCCCCCCGCCGGCGGACGCGACGGCCCCCGGTGACCTCGCAGGCGAGAACGACACCGGCGGCCACCCGCAGGACGCGCTCGACGTCGGCGGCGGAGGGCGGGTGGCGCTCGCCGTCCCCGTCCCGCAGCCACCGCCGCACCGCACGGCGGGCCAGCGGGACGGCCGCGCCGGCAAGGCCCCGCGCGTCCGTGGGGTCGACGACGCCGGCAGCGGCGTCGAGGAAGCCGGCGTCGTCGCCGAGCAGCTCCGCCTGGCGGCAGAGGATCGGCACCGGGTCGCGCCCGGAGATCTCGGCCATCAGTGGCAGCAGCCGGTGCCGGACGGCGTTGCGCCGCAGGCCCAGGTCGTCGTTGGAAGGGTCTCGCACGGGGTGGAGGCCGGCAGCGGCGCACACCGCCTCGGTCTCGTCGCGCCGCAGGCGGAGCAACGGCCGGCTGACCCGCCCGCTGTCGCGCATCGGTGCCAGGCCGTCGAGGGCCGCCCCCCGGAGGAGGTTGAGCATGACCGTCTCCGCCCGGTCGTCGGCGGTGTGCCCGGTCATGACCCCGGCCGGCAGCACGCCGTAGCGCGCCGCGCGCGCCCGGGCCTCCACGTTGGAGCCGGGGGACACCGGCACGACACGGGGCTCGAAGCGCGCACCGAGGCGGCGCGCCGCGTCGGCGACGACGGCGGCCTCCTCCCCGGAGCCGTCCCGCAGGCAGTGGTCGACATGTACCGCCAGGACGTCGAGACCGGCGCGCCGGGCCAGGACGAGCAGCGCCAGCGAGTCAGGGCCGCCGGACACGGCGGCTGTGGCGGCCGCCCCGGGAGCCGCCGGCCACCGGCAGCGGGCCGCGATCTCGTCGATCGCGTCGGCGAGCCCGAGGTGGGCTCTCATCCGCGTGCTACTTGCTCTCGTCGCGCCCGCCGGCGCGCAGCGTGCGAACCAGCTCGGGGCCGCTCGCGCTCCCGAGCTTGCGGGCCATGCGGCGGAGGCTCGCGTAGAGGTAGCTGCGGCTCACCTCCAGCGAATCCGCCGCCGCCGGCAGGGACGGGGCGGCGATCACGGCTTCCAGGATCTCCCTCTGGCGGTCCGAGAGGAGGGAGCGCCACCGCTCGAGCGCCGGTTGCGGGGGCGCCGGGCCGGGTGCGCCCCCACCACCGACGGGCTCCAGTCGGGTGAGGCGCGGGCGGGCGGGCACGCCGGCTGCGACGCCGGCCGGCCCGACCCGTCCGGCCTCGAGGCGGGCGAGCTCGGCGAGGGACTCGCGCTGCACCCGGCGACGCACGACCAGCTCGTCCTCGCCGGCGAGGATGTCCACCACCGCGGCACGCAGGCCGAGGACGGAGAACGGCTTGGTCAGGTAGGAGACGGCTCCCTCGATGCCTCCCTTCAACCGATCGACGACGTCCGTCCGGGCGCTCAGCATGATGACCGGCGTCTTCGCCACCGCGGCGTTGCCCTTGATCTCCTGCAGCACGGAGAAGCCGTCGCGCCCAGGCATCATCACGTCGAGGACGACGAGGTCGGGGCGGACCCCGTGCACCAAGGCGAGCGCCGCGTCCCCGTCATGGGCTACGACCACGGCGTGGCCGTCGAGCTCCAGGTTGATGCGCACCAGCTCGCAGAGGTCCCGTTCGTCGTCGACGACGAGGACGGTCGCCACGTCCGGTGTCTAGCCGATCGCCGGCCGCAGCGTGCCGGCCCTGGCGATCCAACGGTCGGGCTGGCGGATCTCCGGCAGGCTCGGGAGCCATTCGGGCGCCTGCCAGACCCGGTCGAAGAGAGGCCGGCCTCCGGCATCCTCGACGGTGCGCACGAAGCGTTCACCCTGCTCGTACTGCCGCAGCTTGGCGTCGAGGCCGACTAGGGAGGAGACGGCGCGCGACGCGCCCCGCTGGCGGCGCCGGTCGGTGAGGACCCGCCCGAAACGAGCGGCGTTGGGCACCCGGTCGAGGGCAGCCCGGTCCATGGTGACGTCGCCGTGGCCCTCGAGGAGGCTCATCAGACCGCCGATCTTGCGAATCGCGACTCGCTGCTCGGGCGTGGCCAGCACCGCCAGCAGCCCCCCGTCGTCGAGGGGGCTCCGGCCCGCACGCAGCTCCTCGGCGCTCCGCCGGAGGGCGCCGAGCAGCCGGCGCGGGTCCGCGTCGACGCCCGCGAGCGTCTCCTCGACGAGTCCGAGGAAGTGCTCCCGCATCCACGGCACGCCCGTGAACTGCGCCCGGTGGGTGACCTCGTGCAGAGCAAGCCAGAGCCGGAACTCTCGCGGCGGGAAGCCGTAGCGGCGCTCGACGGCGGCGATGTTTGGGCCGACGTAGTACACGACGTCCTGGTCCTCGGGGCGTTCGTCCTCGATCAGCAACTGGTCGTACTGGCCGAGGACCCGGGTGGACATCCACGCCAGCAGGAGCCCGACCTGCATCCCGCCGGCGACACCACTCGCCGCCGCCGGCAGGCCGGGCAGGCGGACGCGACCGGATCCGCTCGCCGCCAGGCGGTCGGCCAGGGGGCGCAGCAGTCGCTGGAAGGAGGCCACGTTTGCCCTCACCCAACCGGGGCGGTCCGTGACCCGGGCCCGTGCGGGTCCGGCGAGGGAGCGCAGACCTGTCTCCCTCTCGACGAGGCCCTCGGCGACGGCTGTGAGCTCGACGAAGTCCGCAACCATGGCGTCGCGCTCGAAGTCGGGCAACGGCGGCTGCCGGGCCGCGAGCGTCGTCGCGACCCGGGTCGCGTGATCCCAGGAGATCGGCGGCGTGTTCACCCGACGCCCACCGGCCGTGCGCACCCGGACATTCGGGCTCAGAGTAGCGCCCGCTTCTTCCGACACCGGGCCTCCCCGCCTACCGGCGGACATGCGAGCGGGTCCCGCCGGCGGGCGTCGGCCCGCCGCCCGCCCGCCCGAGGGACGCTCAGGCGATCTTCTTGCCTCGGGTGCGGGGCACCGCCATCGGCTCGTGCTGGAAGCAGTACTTGCCGTTGTTGTAGATGGACAGCCGGGTGCGGCAACCCGGCTCGCGGCACACCCTGTCCTTGGCGTAGGCCTTGGATGGCCGCTCGCTGCCGCTCAGGTCGTGTCCTCCGAGGGATGGTCGCTCGCTCATCAATCTCCCACTAAGTGTCACTAAACATCGAGGATACCTCTGCCCGTCACGCCGGCGGCCGAAACCACTCCGACGCCTCCGCCAGAGCCTCGGCGACCCGGAGCCGCAGCGACTCGGGCACCGACTCCCGGCAGCGGTGGGCGATCACGACCTTCAGCTCGGCCTCGAAGTCGAACGCCTCGAGGCAGGGCGAGCACCGCTCCAGGTGATAGCCGATCACCCGCCGGCGCTCGTCGTCGAGCTCGCCGTCGAGGTAGCGGTACAGCACCTCGAGAGCCTCCCGGCACCCGGTTACGCAAGGACCCGGGTCAGCACCCACAAGCCTCCCGCTGCTGTCGTCGTCCATGGCCTACCTGCTCCTACACGCTGTCGAGCTCGCGGCCCTCGCCACGGGGGGCGAGGAGGTTACGCAGGGGCATCGACCGCTGGCTCGAGCACCCCTCGGCGGACACCCACATCGTGCAACGCCTTTTGCAGGGCCTTTCTTCCACGGTGCAGGCGGCTCATGACCGTGCCGATCGGGACGTCGAGGATGCCGGCGATCTCCTTGTAGGAGAACCCCTCCACGTCGGCGAGCAGCACCGCCATGCGGAACTGCTCGGGGAGGGACTCGACCGCGGCCTTCACGTCGCCGTCGGTGAAGTGGTCAAGGACCTCCTCCTCGGCGCTGCGGCTTGCCGACACCGCTTCCAGGCCGCCGAGGCGGCGGTAGAGGTAGAGGTCCTCCACCTCGTCGAGCTCGGTCTGCTCGGGCCGGCGCTTGCGGGACCGGTAGGAGTTGATGAACGTGTTGGTCAGGATCTTGTAGAGCCAGGCCTTGAGGTTGGTGCCCTCTTCGAAGCCGCCGAAGGCACGGAACGCCTTCAGGTACGTCTCTTGGACCAGGTCCTCTGCGTCGCTCGGGTTTCGCGTCATGCGGAGCGCGGCCGTGTACAGGGAGCCCATGTACTCCATCGCCTGGTCGGCGAAGGTCGCCTGATCGGCCATGGCTGGAACCCTACCCAGCCCCAGTGACCGCTACGTCTCGATTGCAGGCCCCGGCGGCCGGGTTCAGCAACGTTTCAGCCGGCGGCCTCCCGCGTGCCCCGGACCTCCTCGAGGCGGTTGACGAGCCCGGTGAGCCGGGCGAGATCGTCGTCGCCGGGCGCGCCGGGCGCCTCGCCGGGCACGTAGCGGTCGATGCCAGCAGACCCCTGTCCTGGTAGGCCCGGCCGTTGCGGACAGTGGCCCCGATCGGTGGGCGAGCGTGCGACCACCCGGCGACCGTACCATCGCGCGATGGCACGACGAGCGACGGGCGGAGGCGCCGGGGGGCTGTCCCCGTGAACGTGACAGTCCTCGGCTCCGGGTCGTGGGGGACGACGGTGGCGGCGCTCACCACCGCCCGCAACCCGACGGTGCTGTGGGCCCGGCGGCCGGAGGTGGCCGAGGAGGTCAGCGCCGGGCACAGCAACGAGCGGTACCTCCCGGGCTTCACGCTCCCCCGGCGCCTGCGGGGAACCGCCGACCTGCAGGAGGCGTGCGCCGGCGCCGACGTGGTGATCCTCGGCGTCCCCTCGGCGGGCTTCCGCGACGTCCTCTCCGAGGCGGCGGCGTGGGTGCGCCCGTGGGTTCCCGTGGTCAGCCTGACCAAGGGCTTCGAGGGCGGCACGCTGCTGCGGATGACCGAAGTGATCGAGGAGGTCCTGCCGGGACATCCGGCGGCCGCCCTGTCAGGGCCCAACCTCGCCCGGGAGATCATGGGTGGCCAAGCCGCCGCCAGCGTGATCGCCACCAGGGACCTCGGGGTGGCCGCCGCCCTCCAGCAGGTGCTCCGCCACAAGCTCTTCCGGGTCTACATGAACCACGACGTGGTCGGCTGCGAGGCCGGCGGCGCCCTGAAGAACGTGATCGCCATCGCCGCCGGCATCGCCCAGGGGCTCGGTGTCGGGGACAACACGCGGGCCGCCGTGATCACCCGCGGCCTGGCCGAGCTGACGCGCCTCGGCGTGGCTATGGGTGCCGAGGCGCAGACCCTCGCCGGCCTCGCCGGCATGGGTGACCTGATCGCGACGTGCATGAGCCCGCTGTCGCGCAACCGCAGCGTGGGCGAGCAACTGGGGCGGGGTCGCAGGCTCGGCGACATCCTCGCCGAGCTGCACATGGTCGCCGAGGGCGTTGGGACGGCCGCCTTGGTGCTCGAGCTGGCCGAGCGCTGGGGGGTGGAGCTTCCCATCTGCCGGGAGATCAACCGGATCGTGCGCGGCGAGGCCGTCCCGACCGACGCCTACCGGGGGCTGATGGCCCCCGGCCACGAGGCC
Source organism: Acidimicrobiaceae bacterium (assembly GCA_027320105.1). Taxonomy (GTDB): domain Bacteria; phylum Actinomycetota; class Acidimicrobiia; order Acidimicrobiales; family Palsa-688; genus JAKAQB01. The sequence goes on from DAHVMA010000028.1 coordinate 21,138, forward strand.
GATCCGGGCTGAGCCGCCCGACCGCCGCCCGCCCACGCCTACGGTGCGGCCGTGCCCACCCACCGCTTCCCGGTCCTCGACCATCCAGGTCCCCTGCCGATCGCGCACCGGGGTGGGGCGAGGGAGGCGCCCGAGAACACCGTCGCCGCCTTCGAGCACGCGCGCCGGCTCGGCTACAGCTACCTGGAGACCGACGTCCACCTCTCCGCCGACGGGGTGGTGGTGGTCATCCACGACCCCGTCCTCGACCGGGTGGCGGACCGCCCGGGCAGGGTGCAGGAGCTGCAGTGGTCCCAACTGCGGGACGCCCGCGTCGGCGGGAGCGAACCCATCCCCCGGCTCGACGAGGTGCTCTCCTCCTGGCCTACGGTCCGCTGGAACATCGACGCCAAGCACCACTCCGTCGTCGGCCCCCTCGTCGAGCTCCTCCGCCGCGCCGCCGCCTTGGACCGTGTGTGCGTCACCGCCTTCTCCGACCGGCGCATCGCCCTCGCCCGACGCCTCGCCGGTCCCCGCCTGTGCACCAGCACCGGCCCGACGGCCACGACCGCATTGCGGCTGGCCTCCCTTGCCCCCGGCGTGGCACCCCTGGGCGGCGGTCCACCCGGCGCCGCGTGGGGACCCGCCGGCGCCGTGCAGGTGCCGCTCCGGTGGGGCAGCGTTCCCGTCGTCGACCGCCGCCTCGTCGCCGCCGCGCACCGCGCCGGTCTCGCCGTGCACGTGTGGACCATCGACGACGAGGCGGTGATGGACCGGCTCCTCGACCTCGGCGTGGACGGGATCATGACGGACCGCCCCACGCTGCTGCGCGACGTGCTCCGACGCCGCCGGGAGTGGGACGGCAAGCCTCCGGACGGCGGTACTCAAGAGATACCTCTCGACAGTTAGCTATCGACAGGTTACTCTTCCAGGCTGTGGTGGAGCTTCGCGATGTCGACGACCCCCGCGCCCTGCGCGCCCTCACCCACCCCGTCCGGCTGGCCCTGATCGAGGTGCTGACCGTCCACGGCCCCCAGACGGCCACCGAGGCGGGGCAGCGCATCGGCGAGTCGGCGACGACGTGCTCGTTCCATCTCCGGCAGCTCGCCAAGTACGGCTTCGTCGAGGAGGCCGGCGGTGGACAGGGCCGGTCGAGACCCTGGCGGATGACCACCATCGGGATGCGCTTCGCCAACCCCCCCGACGACCCCGAGGCCGAGGTCGCCACCCACGCCCTCATGCAGTTGCTGCTCGACCGCCAGCTGGGCCGCCTGCGGGTGTGGCTCGAGACACAGGGCGACCACCCGCCCCGGTGGCGGCGGGCCGCCCCCAGCAGCGACCACCTGTTCTGGCTCACCGTCGAGGAGCTGGAGCAGCTCAGCGAGGACCTCAATGCCCTGCTCCTCGACCGCTTCCGGGACCGGCTCACCGATCCCTCGAAACGGCCGCCGGGGGCCACCCCGGTGGAGCTGCTGGTCTACGGCTACCCGGTCGAGCGGCCGGAAGGCGACGAGTGACCGTGGCCGCCCCCCGCAACCTCCGGCCGCTGCGGCACACAGGCTTCCGGCGGCTCGTCGCCGGGCAGCTCACCTCCAACCTAGGCGACATGTGCTACGCGGTCGCGCTCCCGTGGTACGTCCTCGCCCACCACGGCGGGCCCCTCCTCCTCGCCACCGTGCTCGCCGCCTACGGGGTGCCCCGCACCGTGGTGGTGGCGGTGGGCGGCCACGCCAGTGACCGCTGGGGGCCGTGGACGGTGATGATGGGCGCCGACGCGGCCCGGGCCGCAGCCGTCGGCGGGTTCGCCGCCGCGGCGTGGACCGGACCCGCCCGAGCCCTGCTCCTCGTCCCGATCGCCGTCGTCCTCGGAGCGTGTGAAGGCCTGTTCCTCCCGGCATCGTTCTCCATCGTCCCCCGCCTGCTGCCCGCCGACGAGCTCCAGGCCGGCAACGCACTGAGCTCCGGCGGCACGCAGCTCGCCACGCTCGCCGGGCCCGCCGTCGGCGGGCTGCTCGTCGCGCTGGCCGGGCCGGCGCCGGCCTTCGCCGCCGACGCCGCCTCCTTCGCCGCTTCGGCCCTGACCCTGGCAGGCATCCGCCGGGGAGAACAGGTGTTGGCGGCAGCCGCCGTGCAGCCCGAGCGGGGAGCAGCGCCGGCGACCGTGCGCCGCCTGCTGCGCAGCGAGCCGATCCTGTGGGTGGTGCTCACGGCGTCGCTCGTGGCCAACCTCGGGTCGGGCGGCCTGTCCGAGGTGGCCCTGCCAGCCCTGGCCCACGGACCGCTCCACGCCGGGGCGGCCGGCTACGGAGGGCTGGTGGCCGCCTTCGGCGGGGGCGCGCTCGCGGGGACGCTGCTCGTCGGCGTCGTCCGGCCCACACGCCGGCCGGCGATCATCGGGTCGGCGGTGTTCGTCGGCCAGGCGGCGGTCATGGCGGCGGGGCCGTACCTGGGCGGGGCCGTGGGCTTGGGCGCGGCCCTCGCCATGCTGGGTGCCTGCAACGGTTTCGGCAACGTGATCATGATCACGGCCTTCCAGCACTGGGCGCCGCCGGAGGCGCTCGGGCGGCTGATGGGAGTGCTGATGCTGGCCAGCTTCGGCGTCTTCCCGCTGTCGGTGCTGCTCGCCGGCGTGGTGACGAGGACGTTGGGGGCGGCGGCATTCTTCCCGCTCGCCGCCGCGCCGCTCGCCGTGGCCATGGTCGGTGCGCTCGCCGTGAGGGAGTGGCGCCAGTTCGAAACGCCCGGATCCCTGGAGCTGATGCCCGACGGGTGAGGGCGGGGACTTTCGGCGCCGGCTCGGCTCAATCCGAGAAGCGCTCCCGCAGCTCCCGCTTCAACACCTTGCCGGCCGCGTTGCGCGGCAGCGGCCCGGGGACCACCTGCACCCGGCTCGGCACCTTGAACGTCGCCAGCCGCTCACCCACGAACGCCTGGATCTCGGCGGCCCCGACCGTCGTCCCCTGTCGGGTCACCACGACCGCCGCCACCTCCTCCCCCAGCCGCTCGTGGGTCACACCCACAACCGCCGCCTCGCGCACCGCCGGGTGCTCGTAGAGGACCGACTCCACCTCGGCGGGGTACACGTTCTCGCCGGCCCGCAGGATCACGTCCTTGATGCGGTCCTCGATGTAGAGGAAGCCCTCCCCGTCCAGGCGCCCGAGGTCGCCTGTCCGCATCCACCCGTCCACGAAGGCGCCGGCGGTCGCATCGGGCCGGTTCCAGTAGCCCCGGATGAGGTTGGGGCCCTTCAGCCAGATCTCCCCGCTGCGCCCGACCGGCAGCTCCCCCTCCAGGCCATCCCGGATCGACACCTGCAGGATCGGCACGGTGCAGCCGGTGCTCGTCGGGTGGGCCAGGTAGTCCGCTCCGCTGTTGCCCGGCCCGAGGGCGTTGGTCTCCGTCATCCCGTAGCCGATCGCCGGCGTCCCCCGCCCGAAGCTGTCCGCCACCCGCTGCACGAGGGTCGCCGGGGCGGGTGCGCCGCCCCCACCGACCGACCGCAGGCTCGACGTGTCGAGCTCGTGGAAGCGTGGCGACTCCAGCAGGTCCCAGCTCTGGGTCGGGACGCCGACGAAGGTCGTCACCTGCTCCCGCTCGATCAACGCGAGCGCCCGATCCGGCTCCCAGCGGTGCATCATCACCATCTTCATACCGAGGGCGAAACAGGACAGCATCACCGGCACGCAGCCGGTCACGTGGAACAACGGCACGACGAGGATGAAGCTCATGTCGGTCAGCTCCCCCTCGTCCTCGGGAGCGTCGGCCCCTTTGCGGATGCGCTCGATGACTGCCCGGCAGGCGAAACCGAACAACGCCTGCAGCACGGCCCGGTTGGTCGACACGGCCCCCTTGGGGCGGCCCGTCGTCCCGGAGGTGTACAAGATGGTGGCGTCGTCATCGGTCCCCACCTCGACCGCCGGCATGGGTGCGCCCGCCACGACCACGTCCTCCCAGCGCGCTGCGCCCGGAGGCAGGCCCTCCCCCCCTGCGCTGCGCACGACGACGATCCCGAGCCTCGCTGCCGTGCCAGCCGTGCCAGCCGTGCCAGCCGCCCTGGTGGCCCGCTCCCTGTCGGCCACCAGCACGCGGGGTGAGCTGTCCTCCAAGGCGAACGCCAGCTCCTCCTCTCCCCACCAGGCATTGAGCGACACCGAGATCGCTCCGATGGATGTGATGGCGGCGAAGCTCACCACCCATTCGGGGTAGTTGCGCATGCCGATGGCGACGCGGTCCCCGGGCCGGACGCCGTAGCGGCCGACCAGAGCGGCCGCCAGGGCATCAACGCTCGCCATGACCCGGGCGAAGCTCCAGCGCTCGTCCTCGAAGACGAGAAATGTCCGCTCGCCATGGCCCCGTGCGCTGTCGAAGAGTTGCCGCAGCGTGGCCGGGGCGTGAGCGAACACCCGCTGGCGCACCCCGACGACGTCCTCCTCCACGACCTCGAAGAGCTGACCGGGAGCAGTGACCTGGGCAGCCACTTCCTCGTAGGTGAGCGTCACGGGCCCCCTGTATACCGGGATAGGGTTTTCCCATGCCAGGCGCAGGGGGCAGCTTGGACGGCCGGGTGCTGCGGGGGCGTCGTAACCGCGACTCCTTGGTGGAGGCCTTCCTCTCGCTCATAGAGGAAGGCCATGAACGCCCCACCGCTCGGGCCATCGCCCAGCGGGCAGGCGTGTCGCTGCGCAGCGTCTTCCAGCACTTCGACGAGCTCGAACAGCTCTACGGGGTCGCCGGCGACCGCCAGCTGCGCAAGCTGCGGCACCTCCTCGAGCCCGTCGACCCCTCGCTGCCGCTGCCCCAACGCCTCGACGAGCTCGTGCGCCGGCGGGCCGACCTGCTCGACCAGATCTACCCGGTCGCCCGGGCGGCGCGGCTGCGTGAGCCGTTCTCCGATCAGCTCCGAGCCAACCGCGCCCAGATGGTGACGCTGCTGCTCGAACAGTGCCGGTCGACCCTCGCGCCGGAGCTGGCCGACCTCGACGGCGGCGCTGCCAGCGGCCTGCTCGCCGCCGTCGGGACCGCCGCCAGCTGGGAGGCGTGGTACCACCTCCGCAACGACCTGCGGATGCCGGCACCCGACGCGCAGCGCGTCGTGCGCGCCCTGGTCGGCGGCGTCGCCGAGCGATCCGCACGCCACGGCGCGCTCGGCATGCATTGAACCTGCACGTGGTGTGCGCCTAGGGTTTCCTCGGTGGTCACCGGGGGGGACCGGCGGCCGGGAGCGCCAACCGCAGGGAGTACCGCCGTCCATGAGCATCTCCGACGCACACCCGATCGCTGAAGCGCCGGTGCCGGGCTTCCTCGCGGCACTGAAGAGCCGGCAGCTCGAGCACTATCCCAACACCGCGCCACGCTACAGCTACCTCGGGCTGACCGCGCTGATCACCATCGCCCTCTACTACGAGCTGTACGTGAGTGGTTCGGTGTCCACCCTCCAGCTGACCGACCTGCACATGAGCTTCACCTTCTACGTGACGCTGCTGGCGTTCGCGAACCTGGTCGGTGCGTTCGGCTCTCTCTTCGCCGGCCTGGCCGACCGCGTCGGCCGCTGCAACATCGTCGTCGCCGGCCTGCTCCTCACCGGGCTGCTCACAGCGGTCGCCCTGCCCAACGCCCACAGCAAGTGGGTTTTCGGGATCGAGGGCTGGTGCGTGGGGCTGGTGGAGGGCATCTGCCTCGTGGCCACGCCGGCCCTCATCCGGGACTTCTCGCCGCAGGTCGGTCGGGGCACGGCCATGGGCTTTTGGACCATGGGACCGGTCCTCGGCTCCCTCGTAGTCGCCGAGGTCGGGAGCCTCACCATCTCCGGTACGCCGGCGCCGTCGTTCTGGGGCCACGAGTACGTCATCTGCGGGATCGTCGGCCTGGTGGTGTTCGCTGCGGCATTCCTCTTCCTCCGAGAGCTGTCGCCCGGTCTACGGGACCAGCTCATGGTCACCAGCCGTGACCGGGCGCTCATCGAGGCCCGGGCCAAGGGCATCGACATCGAGAGCGCGCTGCGAAACCCGTGGGGCCAGCTGCTGAAGCCGGACATCGTGATCTCCGCCATCGGAGTGTCCGTGCTGCTGCTCGTCTACTACACGGCGGTGGCCTTCGGGACCATCTACTACTCGACGATCTTCGGGTTCTCCCTCCACCAGGCAAACGACCTGGCCGACTGGAACTGGGGGATCAACGTCCTGGCCCTCGTGTTCATCGGCGTCGTGTCGGACGCGTTCCGGGTGCGCAAGCCGTTCATGGTGCTGGGCGGGATCTTCGCCGGCACCTTCCTGATCCTCTACCTCGGTCTCGCCGGCAGCCACCCCTCGTACGCCACGGTGGCGCTGTACGTGTCACTGATGGCGGTCGGCCTCGGCCTGGCCTACACGCCGTGGATGGCGAGCTTCACCGAGAGCGTGGAGGCACGCAACCCGGCCCTCACCGCCACGGGCCTCGCCATATGGGGCTGGATCCTCCGGGTCATCGTGTTCGTGTCGTTCCTCGTGATCCCCGTGGTGATAAGCAGCGTCACCCCCCTCGTCAACTACGGCGCCTCCGTCGCCGCCGACGCCAAGTACGTACCGACCCTCACCTTCGCCAAGACCCATCCGGCGCTCGTCGGGTTCGCCAAGGACAACGCCGGCCTGCTCGGCGTGGCCGCATCCCATCCGACGCTGGTGCAGCAGGTGACAGCGGACAAGGCCCAACTCGCCGCCCTGTCTGCGCTCGCAGCCAAGGACCCGACAGAACTGCAGGCCGTCCAACTGCATGCCGCGGCCTTCACGACCCTGCAGAAGTTCACCCCCGAGGTGGCGGTCATCTCCACCCACCAGGCCCTCTTCGAGCGCCTCGCCGCCGACCCGACCTCGCCAGCCCTAGAGGCTCAGGCCGTGGCCGCCGCCGGCGGCGGCTCCAAAGGCGTGGCGATCCTGGCAACGATCGCCGGCAACCAGGCGACCCTCACGCCGGCCCTGCGCTATGCAGCCGCCAACCCTGGGGTCGTCGCCTTCGCCCGGGCCAACGCCACCACCCTCGACTTCGCCGCCAGCCACGCCGCCCTCGTCGCCTTCGCCCAGAAGGAGGCGGGCGCCCTCCGTGCGCTGGGCGCCCTGGCAGTGACCCAGCCGGCGCTCATGGCGCAGGTCGCGGCCCACGGCGCCCAGCTCGCCGCCCTGGCGAAGGTGCCGGCGGCGGCGATCGCCTATCTCGAGGCGCACGGCTCGGCCGTGCAGAAGGCCGCCGCCCAGAGCCCGTCGCAGTGGCGGACCTGGTACTGGATCTGCTTCGGAGGGATCGTCGTATTCCTGCTGGCGGTGCCGCTCCTGAAGGGGCGCTGGAGCCCCGCTCGGGCGCGCGCCGATGAGGAGGCGCACGAAGCCATGGTGCAGGCCGAGCTGGCCAAGCTGTCGGGGCGGTCGTAGGAGCTGCTGGGGCGGGGGGCTGCGGGCTGCTGCTGGGGGCGGCCGGCGGGGCTGCGGGCTGCTGCGGGCTGCTGGGGGCTGCTGGGGGCGGCTGGGGGCGGGCTGCGGCGAAGTGTGAGTGAAAACGACACACCCTGTGTACTTTTCACTCACAGTTCGCCGCCGTCCGGTAGATACCCCCCGGTTCAGACCGAAGACCGGTTCATATGCCGGTTTATGCTGACTCCGGCAGCACCGCCCCCGCACCGCCGGCCCGCCCCCTACCGCCCGCCGTAAGACGGATGCGTCAGGCTGTCGCGGTTGTCGATCATATGCTGGATCTCCGTCCGGTCCCGGCCGCACACCGCTTCGCGGACACCGGCCCGCACGGCGGCCCGGGCCGCCCGCCTGACGGCGGTCTCGTCGCCGGCGGCGGGGTCGACCCACAGGGACACGAACACGACCGTTTCCTGGTCCGGCTCGAGCAGGCTCTCGGCCACGGCGTCGAGGACGCCCTGGGCGGTCCCGACGGTCGCCGCCCCGAACACGAGCGTCTCGGCGAAGCCGTCGACCGGCACCTTGTTGAGCAGGATGACGGGGGGCTGGACGGTTTCGTAGGAAGGCTGGTCAGGGCCGACCGGCACGCCAATCGGGCAGAACCCCGGCGAGGGGGAGGCGAAGGCGGTGATCATCGCCGCCGCCGTGGGGCTGCCCCGCCGGGCGAGGATGACGTTGACGTGCACCCCGTTGGGCTCGGCGCCGCCCCAGCCCTGAGCGATGCGGCCATCTATGTCGGTGTGGACGTGCAGGTCCATGGGTCCGCCTCCGGGCCGGGTCAGCCGGCGAGGAGGACGACCCCGCGGGCGAGGCGCCCGGCGAGCATGTCCTCGAAGCCGACGTTGATGTCGTCGAGGGTGTAGCTCTTGGTGACGAGCTTGTCGAGGGGCATCCGGCCCTCGGCGTAGAGGTCGAGGATGCGGGGCATGTCCACGTGCATCTGGCATGACCCGTAGAGGCTGCCGGTCACAACCTTCTCGTGGCGCACGAGGTCGGGACCGGGGAAGCTCACCGGCGAGCCCGCCTTGGGTATCCCCACGCAGACGATCGTGCCGCCGCGACAGGTGAGCTCGAAGGCCTCGGTCACCAGCTCGGGGCGGCCGGCGGACTCGATGGCGACGTCGGCACCGTCCCCGTCGGTGAGCGAGCGGACCAGGGCGTCGACGTCCCCGGTGCTGGGGTCGACCGCGTGGGTCGCTCCGACGTCGAGCGCCCATTCGCGCTTGGTGGCCTGAGGGTCGACGGCGACCACGTGACGGGCGCCGGCGAGGGCAGCCCCCATCACCGCGCTGAGGCCGACACCGCCGGCACCGATGACGACCACCGTGTCGCCGGGACCGACCCTGCCGCGCAGGACGGCAGCACCGTAGCCGGTCGTCGCCGCGCAGCCGACGAGGGCGGCGACAGGAAGCGGGACGTCGTCGCGGATCTTCACGCACGCCGCCTCGTCGACGACGGTTTCCTCGGCGAAGGTCGACAGGAACGAGTAGTGGTAGAGGGGCTCCCCGTTGTAGGAGAGCCGGCGGGCACCGGAGACGAGCGTGCCGGCGAGCAGCGCCGGCATCGCCTTGGAGCACAGGTTGGGCCGGCCCCCCTCGCAGTAGCGGCAGTAGCCGCAGTTGGGAACCCACGACAGCACGACGTGGTCGCCGGCGGCCACACGGCTCACACCCTCCCCCACCGCCTCCACCACGCCGGCCCCCTCGTGGCCGAGCACGGCGGGGGTGGGCGACGGGATGGCGCCGGTCATGGTGTGCCAGTCGCTGGCACACAGGCCGGTCGCCCCGAGGCGGACGCGGACCTCCCCCGGGCCGGGGCCGGCGAGCTCGACGTCGACGACCTCGAGCTCCTGCTCCTCCCCGAACAACACCGCAGCGCGCAACCCGTCCCCCCTCGGCCGGCGTCAGGCTAGTGCGGGCGCCAGAGGCTTTCGAGCCGCCGGTTTACTCCGGCCCGGTCGAGCTCCTCAGGGTCGAAGGCGTCGCCCACCCACTCGAGCATGTCGTCGTGCTCCGGGTCGTCCTCGTCGGCGAGGACATCGAGTAGGTGCTCGTAACCGATCGGCCCGCCGCTGTCCTCGGGCGGCGCCGCCCGGGCCCCGTCGAGCATGGCGAGGGGCGGCTGCGAAGCGTCGTAGGGGGCGACGGCGAGGACCTCGACGATGTGCTCCCACCCGTCGCCAAAGTCGTAGTCGTAGTGGAGCACGCAGTCAGCGCCGGCCACCTCGCCGAGGACGGCGGCGGACTCGTCCTCGAGCTGGTCCCCCCAGCTCTCCTCCTCCGGCGGCCCGAACGTCCGCTCGCCGGCGCGCCACTCGTGCAAATGGCAGTCCTGCCATCCGAAGGCCACCTGCAGGATTCCGTGCAACGCCGATAGGGTCACGGTGCTCGGCACCCTCAGGCGGCGCCAGACCGGGGGGCTGACGTCGAGCAGCGTGACCCTGAGGTCGTGGACCGTGGGCACCGGCGTGTCGTTCACGCCCTCATCATGCCCCGGCGGGCAGAGCGGTCGGGCGAGTACGACGAACGCCAGGTCGTCGGGGCGGGGCCGCCCGAAGCGGTCGTCTCCGTACGGCCAGGGCGGTGGTCTCGCCGGTCGGGACGAAGCCGAGCCGGGCGGACTGGGCGAGCAGGTCGAGACGCTGGCCGGCGACCCTCATCCAGCTCGGCGGGGCGGACACGGGCGCTCCACTACAGGCGGTCGTCGCCGGCACGCCGTAGCCCGGCTGCCCGGCCGGCGTCGAGGGCGCTCAGCACGTAGGCATCCTCCCGTGGGGACCAGCGCTCGTAGAGGGCGGACAGCTCGGCGATTGGATCGCCGCCGGACCAGTCCACGCGGAAGTCGACGACCGGCCAGGGGACACGGTCAGCGACGGCCAGGCCGGCGGAGCGCACCGACCCTCTTCGCCGCCGGCTTCCAAGGCGGCGCCGAAGGGTCGTCGCCGAAGGCGTCCCGCCCCGCGTCGACTACCTCGGGCAACGCCAGCAGGTTCCCGGCCACGACGACATCTTCGCCGAAAGCGACGCCGTGTGGGCCCCGAACGTCCGTGCTCCGCTGTACGCGCCCGCGGTCCGGCCTGGCCGATGGCGGCGAGCTGGCGCCGACCGAAGCCACTGCTGCAGGGCCGTCGGCACCAGTGGCCAGGGCATTGGGCAGCGCCGGGCCGAGGCGGGGGTCGGTGACCTTCTGGGAGCAAGCCGCCCGCAGCCGGCGTGCACGTACGCGCAGCGCGACGCCACGGCGACGTTCGAGGTGGAGATGGCGACACCCAAGCGACCCGTCCGGACACACCGCCCCGTCAGCGAGAAGGTAACCGGCGGCGGCGAACTGTGAGTGAAAACGACACACCCTGTGTACTTTTCACTCACAGTTCCCGCCGCCCGGTAGATACCCTCTGATCCAGACCGGTTTGTACCAGTTCATGCTGACTCCAGCAGAACCGCCCCGTACCGCCGGCCCAGAGAAATCTCCACGCCGTCGAAGACGACCACATCTCGCCGACGGTCTCGTCACCCACGCGGGTGGCGACGCCCTTCACCTCGTCGAGGACGGTGTCGACGGCCACCCGCTTGGCGTTCCAGTCCTCGGCCGAGAGCGGGGGCTTCTGGGTGACGGCGTTGGGCTCGCCGTTGTCCTCGTAGGTGAGGAGCGGGGCGAAGCGGGCCTCGTGGGCCATGTCGTGTATCCGCACCAACAGTTATCCGCACCAACAGTTATCCGCACCAGCAGTTGCACGACCAGTTGACGCTCCCGGCTGGCAGTGGCCGTCGAGACGGCCGACTGCGAGACGTGCAGCGCCGGCCAGGGTGGACGGGGGTTCGGCGGCAGGTACGGCGTGCGTCACTCGTCGGTCACCCCACTGGGTTCGGGCGGCCAGGGCGCCAGCGCCGTGTACTCCCGCCGGTAGGCGGCCGGGTCGGCTGCCTGCCCGCCGTCCGGTCCGTCACCGAGCCCGCCGGCTGGCCCGTCGAGATCCTCGGCGTAGCGCCGCCCCGACCACACGGCCGCAGCGATCGTCCCCGGCGCCAGGGCGTCGCCGACACAGGTCACCGAGCGCAGGTCGGCGCGGTCCCAATCCGCGCGCCGGCGGAGGAGCTCGGTGTGCAGGTCGTCCACCGGCAGGCGGGCGGTCACCAGCACCACGATGTCGGCGGCGACGGTGGCCGACCGCCCCGTCCAGGTGCAGATGGTGGTCGCCTCGCCCGGTCCCACCGCGGCGAGCGCCCGGTCGGTGTCGACGGTCACACCCAGTTCCCGCACGCGGCGGTTGACGCGCTCGAGCTCGAGGGTGTTGGCGGTCCAGGAGGACACCACCGACGCCGGCGTGACCAGGCGGACGTCGTAGCCTCCGGCGACCAGCGACTCGGCGAGGACACCCCCGAGGTAGTAGTGGTCGTCGTCGTAGAGGAGCACCCGGGCACCGGGCGGCAACGCCGGGGCAGCCGACCACAGGTCGTCGGGGGTGAGCACGGCGGCGTCGGGGTCGATGGGGATCGGTGCCGTGTGCCAGCGGCCGACGCCGTCCGCCCGCCAGCGGGCGCCGGTCGCGACCACGATCCGCGCGAACCCGTAGCCGAGCGCCTCCTCGGCGGTCGTCGGGCTCTCCCGGTAGTCCTCCACCGCCTCGAGCTTGTCGAGCTGGCCGGTCCGCCAGTCCACGACACGCCGCCACGCCGCCAGGCCCGGGAGGCCGGACTCCTTGGCGACCCGACCTCCGAGGGTCCGGCTCGCCTCGACGACCACGACCGGGTAGCCCCGCTGGCCGAGCGCCCGGGCCGCTTCCAGGCCGGCTGGACCGGCGCCGACCACGAGGATGGGGTCGGGGCAGGCGCGGGGGCGGATGCGTTCGGGGTGCCACCCGCGCCGCCACTCCTCCCCCATCGACGGGTTCTGCGTGCAGCGCACCGTCGACATCGTCATGTCACCCGAGACGCAGATGTTGCAGCCGATGCACTCCCGGATGTCGTCGACCCGGCCCTCCTCGATCTTCCTCGGCAGCCACGGGTCGGCGATCGACGGCCGCGCCGCACCGATGAGATCGAGCACGCCCTCGCGGATCTGGCGCACCATCGTGTCGGGCGACGTGAAACGCCCGACGCCGACGACCGGCTTGGTGACCAGCCGCCGCAAGCCGGCAACAAAGGGCTCCTCGCCCGCCTCCGGCCCGAAGCGGGATGTGCAGGAGTCCAGCTCCCAGGTCCCGAGCACCAGGTCCCAGAGGTCCGGCAGAGGATCGAGGGCGACGAGGACCTGCTCGACCTCCTCGCGCCGTAGCCCGCCGGCGCCGACCAACTCGTCGACGGTGAGCCGGCATGCGACCGCCGCCCGGCCATCGCACTCCTCTCTGGTGTCGGTGAGCAGCTCGCGCAGCAGCCGCATCCGGTTCTCGAGCGAGCCGCCGTAGGCGTCGGTGCGGGTGTTGGTCGCCGGCGACAGGAAGTGCTGGGCGACGGACAGGCCGTGACCGGCGTAGACGTAGACGAGGTCGTAGCCGGCAGCGAGGGCACGGCGGGCGGCGGCGCGATGCCACCGGCGGAGGGCGGCGATGTCGTCCTTGGTCATGGCCCGTGCCTGGACCGGGTCGTTGGCCCAGGTTCGCACCGGCAAGGCGCTCGGCCCCAACGGCGGCTCACGGCTGGTCAGGTTGGGAGCGTTGGGGCCGTTGTGGGCGAGCTCGATGCCGGCCAGGGCACCACCGTCGTGGATGGCGTCGGCGATCCGGGCGAGGGCCGGGATGTCGCCGTCATCCCAGAGGCGCAGCTCGATGAATGGCGTTACGTCGGAGGTGGGGTGGATCTCGACCTGCTCGGTGCAGACCACCGCCCAACCACCCTCAGCCTTGACCCTGCGCATGGCAGCCTGCGCCGTCGGGTCGCGGTAACCCATGCCGTTGCAGTGCGGCACCTGCAAGAAGCGGTTCCTGGCCAGGACGGGGCCGATGCGGACGGGTTCGAACAGGATGTCATAGCGTGGATCCCTCGGCACGGGCCGGAGTATTGCAGCGAACACCCCTCCGCCCGATGCCTGGCGTGTGGCGCCGTCGCCGCGGCGTTCTCTTCGACATGCCTTCGCAGTTCCGGGCCACCTGGCAGGCTCGGCTCGCCCCCTCCGGCCGGCCGCGCCAGCCGGCTCTGTCACCACCGGGCGGCCGAGCCCCTTCCACCCTTCCGATTCATCTGGTTCGTGGGCCGACTGCTGGGATGAGAGGCGCCCTTCAGGTCGGAACCGCGCGCACGACGACGGACCGCGCGCACCGGCGACGGGATGACGCCGTGCATGCGCGCAGTTCGCCCGGTCGCGCGCGGTTCAACGGCAAACCGGCCGAGGAACCGTCCCGGCCCCACGCCGGCGGGCGCGGGCGTGCATCGCTGGGCCACGGAGAGCACTTCGCCGGAGCGGGCCTCGACGCGTTCGTCCCTGCGTCCATGAACCCTGTCCCGCCGGTCATTCCGGGCGGCTGAACTGCCCGACGGCCACCACGAGCATGACCACCCCGAGCGCCAGCACGATGCCGAGCTCGAGGAGCACCGGCAGGTGCCATCCGAACCAAGTGATCCCAGGCTCGAGGGTGTGGGTGACGCCTGCTGGCAGCCGGAGATGGGCGAACACCGTCCGGCGCATGGGATCGACGGCATAGCTCACGGGATCGACCAGGGTGAGCACGCGCAGCCAGACAGGCAGGTGCGACAGCGGGAACACCGCGCCCGACAGGAAGAACATCGGAAGCACCAGGAACTGCATAACCATCTGGAACGACTCGATCTGCTGCATCCTGGCCGCCGCCATGACGCCGAACGCGGTCAGGGTGAACGCCAGGAGCAGCAGCTCGCCGATCAAGGTGAGGATCATCACCGGGTCGTAGGGGACGCCCACCGCCCCGGCCAGCACGACGATGACGACGCCCTGGAAGGTGGCGACCGTCGCCCCCCCGAGGCACTTGCCGACCACCAGGGAGGCGCGGCTCACCGGGGCGACGAGCATCTCGCGGAGAAACCCGAACTCCCGGTCCCAGACGATGGAGATGGCGCTGAAGATGGCGGTGAACAGCACCGCCATGGCCATCACTCCCGGGAACATGAAGGTGCGGAAGTCCACATGGTGCCCGGTCGAGATGACCGGCGACAACCCGGTTCCCAGCACGAAGAGGAACAGGACCGGCTGGACGAGCGAGGTCGCGATCCGCACCTTGTTGCGGAAGAACCTGATCAGCTCGCGCTTCCAGACGATTCGGACAGCGCGAAGGTCATCCGCGTGGGTGCCGCCGGCAACCCGCACGGACACGGTTGGCAGCGGCGCCTGCTCGAGGTCGGTGGCCACGCCGCCAGTGTCGCGCCGGAGGTCAGAGGCTTCGGGCCAGGCGCTGGACGAGCGGGTCCCACACGCGGTCGGGGACGAGGTCACCGACGATGCGCATGCCGGCGGCGTCGGGACCCACCCGGCGGCGTGCCGGCGGCCGGTCCGAGCTGAGGACCCCCACGACAGCGGCAGCAAAGCGCTCCGGTGGGCTCACCAAGTGCGTAGTAGCGCCACACAGGCGCTTCATCACCCCGGTGTGGGGGCCCGGCCGGGCGGCGCCCGGCCAGCTCCTCGGCGGCGGCGCCTTCCTCGCC
>DAHVMA010000063.1:0-43544 GCA_027320105.1 Acidimicrobiaceae bacterium
CCTGGCCCGCCGCTTCGCCGCCGGCGCCACCCTCTGGTGCGTCGCCGAGCCGTGGCCGACCCACGGGCGCCATGTCGCCGTCGAGTTCGTCCACCCCGTCGTCGTCGGCAAGCGGGCGCTGCCCGCCTTCCACGTCGAGGGCGCCGACATCGTCGGAGCGGTCCGTCTCGTCGCCCGCCCGGGTGACGCCCTCGTTGTGGTAGGCACCGCCGCCGACTCGCTCGGCCTCCTGCGCCGGGCGGAGGCGTGGGGCCTGACCCGGGTCTGGCTCGGCGCCGGCTCGCCTCCCCCCGCCGGCCTCGCCGAACACGTCGTCTGGCACGACACCCCCGCTCCCGACATCGCCGCCCGTTCCGGTGACGTCGTCCTCCTGTACCACCTGCTGTGGGAGCTGACCCACGTCGTCTTCGAGCACCCGGGGCTGTTGACGCCGGAGGCCCCCTGCGACGGCCCGACGTGCATCACGTGCGCCGACCAGGGGACCGTCGCCGAGATCCGGGCCGTCGACACGAGCGGGCGGGCCGAGGTCCTTGCCGCCGGCCGGACGGAGACCGTCGACGTCAGCCTCGTCGAGGGGGCCGCCGCCGGCGACCTCGTGCTCGTCCACGCCGGCGTGGCCGTCGCCACGGTGCCATGACCGCCGAGCCGACCGGGTTCCTGTACCCGTTCATCGAGTCCGAGGAGCGCGACGCCGAGGCGTTGCTGGCCGACCTGGCGCGCTCGGCGCTCTCCAAGATCGCCGAGAGCGAGGCCGTCCGGGTCGAGACCCTCGGGCGCTGCGCCGCCGAGCTCCTCGCCGCCGGCCGGGCCATGGCCGACCGCTTCGGGAGGGGAGGCCGGCTCCTGGCCTTCGGCAACGGCGGCAGCTCGACAGACGCCGACAGTGCCGTCGCCCTCTTCAGCGACCCTCCGTCGGGCCGACCCCTACCGGCGCTGTCGCTCGTCGACAACCGGGCGGTGCTCACCGCCCTCGCCAACGACATCGGATTCGACGTCGTGTTCTCCCGCCAGCTCATCGCCCACGGCCGGGACGTGGACGTCGCCGTCGGTTTCTCGACCAGCGGCGGGTCCTCCAACGTCCTCCGGGCCTTCGAGGAGGCGGCGCGGCGGGGCATGCTCACCGTGGGGCTCGCCGGCTACGAGGGCGGTGCCATGCTCGGTGCCGTCGACCACTGCCTCGTCGTGCGCTCGCAGAGCGTCCATCGCATCCAAGAGGCCCAGGACGCGCTGATGCTGCGCCTGTGGTCCGTCGTGCAGGAGGCACTGCCGTGACCACCACCGGCCAGGAGGTCTTCGAGCGGATCGAGGCGTTCCGCCGCCGGCGCCCCCGGCTCCGCGACGAGCGCGTCACCCTCGCCCACGGCGCCGGCGGCAAGGCGTCCGCTGCCCTCCTCGACGCCGTCTTCTTCCCCGCCTTCTCCAACGACGCCCTCGACGCCCACGGCGACGCCGCCGTCCTCGAGCTGCCGTCGGGGGAGCGGATGGCGATGAGCACCGACTCGTTCGTCGTCAAGCCACTGCGGTTCCCGGGCGGCTCGATCGGCCATCTTGCCGTGCACGGCACCGTCAACGACCTCGCCATGCTCGGTGCCCGCCCGCTGGCGCTCTCGGCGGCCTTCGTGCTCGAGGAGGGATTCCCCATCGACTCCCTCCGCGAGGTGGTCGCCGATATGGCGGGCGCTGCAGCCGGTGCCGGCGTGGCCATCGCGACCGGCGACACGAAGGTCGTCGACCACGGCGCCGCCGACGGCCTGTACGTGACGACCGCCGGCGTCGGCATGGTGCCCGCCGGCCGGTGCCTCGACCCCTCGCTCGTCCGGGAGGGCGACGTGGTGCTCTGCTCGGGCACCATCGGTGACCACGGCACCGCTGTCATGCTGGCGCGCGGTGACCTCGCTCTCGAGGCGGACGTGGCCTCCGACACCGCGCCGCTGACCGGGCTCGTCGAGTCGCTCCTCGCTGCCGCCCCCTCCACCCGGTGGTTGCGGGACCCGACCCGCGGCGGCGTCGGCACCGTGTGCAACGAGCTGGCCAGGGCATCGAAGCTCACCGTGGTGCTGGACGAGGCGGCCCTGCCTGTGCGGCCGGCGGTGGCCGCCGCCTGCGAGCTGCTCGGCATCGACCCCCTCTACGTCGCCAACGAGGGCAAGCTCGTCGCCGTCGTCTCCTCGGATGAGGCCGGCGCCGCCCTCGCCGCGCTCCGGGCCCATCCCACCGGCCGCGACGCGATGGCCATCGGCCGGATCGCTGCCGAGCCGCCCGGCATCGTCGTGCTCGTCACCCGCCTCGGCGGCACGCGCATCGTCGACATGCTCGTCGGGGACCCCTTGCCACGCATCTGCTGAGTCCAGGGCCGCGCGGTATCGCTTCGGCATCGCTTTGGCAACGCTTTGGCAACGACCCGCCGGCGGCGACGATGCTGGGAGGATGCAACTGCCTGACGACCTGCCGGTCGTCGAGCGCGACGCGGTGCGCCTCGCCGTGCTCGACGCCGGCGACCGGCTCCTCCTCTTCCGGGCTCGGGAGATCACCTACCCGGAGATCGGGGAGTGGTGGGAGCTACCCGGCGGTGGCATAGAGCCAGGGGAGACGTACCGGGAGGCAGCCACCCGCGAGCTGTGGGAGGAGACCGGCCTGCGCATCATGCCGGCGTCGATCGGCCCGCCGGCGTGGCGGCGGACGTCCACCTTCCGCTACCGCGGCACCCGGCGGGTCCAGCACGAAGTCGTCGCCGTGGTGCGCCTGGCTGGGTCCCAGCCGGCCGTCGACGTGAGCAACCAGCTACGCCACGAGACGGAGGACTACCTGTCGTGGACGTGGCTGCCGGTCGATCAGGTAGCCACAACGGCGGAGCGCTTCTACCCCGGGCGGCTGCCCGAGCTCCTTCCCGAGCTGCTCGCCGGCGAGAGCATCGACGAGCCCTTCGAGCACTGGTCGTGAACCTGCACGCGGCCGGCGGGAAGGTGGGGGGCGTCCGGGAGCTGGGTCGGGTGCTGCGCCCCGGCGTCGCCACCCCGGCGTCGCCACCCCGGCGTCGCCACCCCGGCGTCGCCACCACCCGCAGCGGTCGTCGCCGGTCCTCGGCCGCGAACCTTGGAAGCTTGTCGGTGCCCAGCGACAACGCGCTTCCAAAGTTCCGTCGGGCAGGTCAACCGCCGAGCACGCTGAGTGAGGAAGGGCGCGAAGACACCACGAACTAGTTCGACGGACTAACCAACGGGGCCGGCCACCTGAGGTCGCTGCAGGAGCTGGTGGAGTGGGTGGTGCGTCGGGTCGCGCTCGCCCATGGTTGAGCCCGCTCCGACCGGCGGTGCTGTTCCACACATGAGGCGTGCCGGCATCGCTCTCGGCGCCGCGCTCGTGGTGCTCGGCTTGTTCTGGGCTGGGAGGATGAGCGGCCACGGTCTCGGCGCCTTTGCGGAGCACTGGTGGTGTGCGAGCCCCCTCGCCGCCTTCGTCGTCGGCGCCGCCGGGATGGCCTGGTTGCGCCGCTTCTCGCCGCGACCGTAGCCGGGTCAGCGCTGATGCCGTGAGGTGCCAGCAGCGTGAAGATGCCAGCGGCGTGATCGGGGACGCGTGGACGACCGGCCGACCACTCCGACGGCCAGCATCAGGGCACCCCATCCCTCCACGACCAGGGACGCCTGCCCCCAGCTGTTGGCGAGCGTGTCTTGGAAGCCGAACAACCCAACCTCGACGTCCACGAGGTACCCGGCAGCAGTGCCGAGGAGGAACAGCGCAGCGCCAGCCATCACCAGTCGCCGCCGCGAGGCGAACACGGCGGCGGCGAGCACGAAAGACGTCACCGCCTGGGCGAGGAACAAGGGACCTATCGTCGGCAGGGACCGGTATCCTGCCAGCCACTCGTGGAGGTGGATGGCGCCGCTCGCCGCGATCAACAGCGCCCCGACGGTCGACACCGCCGTACGCATCCGTGCGGTCATCGGTTCATCTACGTCTTGGGGGAGCTGCCGGATTGGGGGAGCTGCCGGATTGAGGGGGCTGGGCCGATGTCGAAGTCGGAGCAGCCGGGTTGCTCGGGCGGGCGCGTCGAGAGGTGACCAGGATCCCGCGGCTGGCTCGTGGTAGGCTGGCACCGGCAGCGCAACATCGGGGAAACGGAGCGGAAGTGGTGACTGGCGTCGTCGTCGTGCTGGTCGCCGTTTTCCTGGTCGCGGGGCTGGTCTGGGTCATGGCCCTCATCTCGGTCTTGACCCGGGGTGACGACTTCGAGGTGGGATCGCGGCTGCTGTGGACTCTCGTGATCCTGCTCGCCGGTCCAATCGGGGCTGCCCTCTACTTCGTGCTGACCCGGGAGTCGCACCTCCTCAGGCGGCTCTACGGCAGGAGATAGAAGTCGTCAGCCCTCGCCGTCGCACATACCTCGCCGGGAAGAGTGTAGGGCACGAATGCATCCGCTCATGGCGAACCGTGCGCAGGGTGATCCCGCTTCTGTTGATCGGTTTCTCCCTGACGAGCTGCAGCATCTTCGGTCAGGCTCGGACGTTCACCGAGTTGGCCGCTGACGCCGCCGCTGTACCCGTGCCTACAGGGGTGACGTTTGTTCGACAGGTTCAGAGTACCCAAGACGGTCCCGGATTCACCACGACGACCTTTAGGGAGGTTGACCGTCAGTTCGTCAGTACGCGGTCCTGCCAGAGCTTGGAACGCTCGTGGGCCGCTGTGCTTCGTAAGGCACATCGGAGATTCCGGTACGATAACGTTCCACACGAGTTCGACGCGATCGGATCGCTGGGCATCGTCATTACGGACCGGGCAGAGAATCTTGGAATCACCATTGGCACGGACAACGGTGACTGCAACAAGCCATTCATCTTCGCCTTCAATAATCCGAGTTAGCGGTCTCTAGCGGCAGCTCGCGTCCGACCGCCACCGCGACATCTACGCCCGCTTGTACGGAGCCGTCGGGGCCGAGCCGAACCAACAAGCGCGCACCAAGCCACCGTGTTGTGACGACACCAGGGTGCCACCCTGCCTTCACCGGCGCCGTCCCCGGCGTCGAGGGGGACGGTCCGGCCCAGCGGTCCGGGCACCGGATGTGCCCTGCGTGCGCTTCGGGTCCACGCCGCCGGCCGTGGCCGCCTTGGCCTGACGGGGACCCGGGCGGGAGTGGCGCCCGGCTCCGACGCTGGTGAGGGAGGGGACGTCGGGCGAGGAGACCCCGCTCGAGAGCCCCAGCCTTCGCTGCATGAGCGCGGTCGCGGCCAGGTGGTCGCGACCGATGAGTGACACGACGGTGCCGTCGGCGCCAGCTCGGCCGGTGCGGCCGGATCGGTGGACATAGTCGGTGGCATCCGAAGCTGGATCGAAGTGGACCACGAGCGGCACCGCATCGACGTGGATCCCGCGTGCCGCCACATCGGTGGCGACGAGCACATCGAGACGGCCCGCACGAAAGGCAGCCAGGGCCCGTTCGCGCTGGCTCTGGCTGCGATCCCCGTGGATGGCCGCTGACGCCAAGCCCGAGCGGGCGAGGCGGTCCGAGAGGCGGTCGGCGCCGCGCTTGGTGCGGCAGAAGACCATCGCCGGGCCGCCAGCGGTCACTGCCTGGGTCGTCACGGCGACGCGATCGTGGGGCTCGACGCGCCAGAAGTGGTGGGAGACGTCTCCCTGATGGGTATCGGTGGGCACCACGTCGTGGTGGACCGGGTCGTGCTGGTAGTCGCGGATCAGCTTGTCGACCGGGCCGTCCAACGTGGCGGAGAAGAGGAGGGTCTGGCGCGATTCGCTTGTCTTGTCGACCAGGCGGCGCACCACGGGTAGGAAGCCCATGTCGGCCATCCGGTCCGCCTCGTCGATGACCACCATGTCCACACGCGACAGGTCGACCGAGCCTCGTTCGACCAAGTCAGTCAGTCGGCCAGGGCAGGCGATGAGCACGTCGACGCCGCCGCGCAGTAGGTGCAGCTGCTTGGCGTACCCGACGCCTCCGTAGATCGATACCACCCTGGCGCCGGCGACTCCGGCTAGCGGGGCCATCACCTCTTCGATCTGGGCTGCGAGCTCACGGGTGGGGACGAGGACGAGCGCGGTCGGATGCCGGCGACCCTGCCGTTCGGCGCGAGGGCTGGCAGTCAGGCGGGAGAGGATCGCCAACCCGAACGCCAGCGTCTTGCCTGCGCCGGTAGGGGCCTTGCCGCACACGTCGCGGCCGGCAATGCAGTCGGGCAGGGTGGCGGCTTGGATCGGGAACGCAGAGAAGATCCCTTGCTGCTCGAGGGCCGACGCCAGGGTTCGGGGAACGCCGAGGTCCGAGAAGCGGACGGGCGCCATGATAGGGACGGATGTGCTCAAGGGACTCCAGTCGGTCCAGGGGGGATGGCCGACTCGATTGCGTCTCGTGGCCCGGCCGGCTTCACTCTTGCCAGCCACCACCGGGAACAACCCGGTGGCATCGGGACCAGCCTACCAGGAGCCGGACCAGCCGGAATGGCACCTGGAGGGCCGGGTGTACGGCAACCGCAACGGCCCGGCAGGAGACCCCGACCAGGTTCTGCGAAGATCGCGGGTCCTTGAACTGCCCCAATGGGCCGGATGGCGGGGAGCCGATGAAGCGCGCGAACCGATCGAGTGGTGCGAGGGCGGGCGGAGACGGCGGGGTTGTGGGCTGGGAGGGCGCCGGCACCGAAGCCGAGCACGCCGAGGAGATAACGAGCCTCGAGGGCATCCCCGCCCTTTCTCTGGATGCGATCAGCTCGGTGGCTTACGGGCCCGAGGCGATGCTGGTGGTGCTGGCGACCGCCGGTGCGGGGGCGCTGGCGAAGATCGAGCCGATCACCGTCGCCATCGTGGTGCTGCTCGTGATCCTGGTGTTCTCCTATCGCCAGGTGATCCAGGCGTACCCCGACGGGGGCGGCTGCTACGCCGTGTCCAAGGCCAATCTCGGCCGCCGGGTCAGCCTTCTGGCGGGGGCGTCGCTCATCGTCGACTACGTGCTCACCGTGGCGGTGTCGATCGCCGCCGGCGTCGCCGCTTTGGTGTCCGCCTTCCCGGGGCTCGCCCCCGACAGCCTCCCCATCTCGCTCGCCGTGCTGGCTGTGCTCACCGCCCTCAACCTGCGGGGCTTGGCGACGAGCGCCCGGGCGCTGCTGTTGCCGACGGTGGTGTTCATCGTCGGGATCTACGTCGTGATAGTGGCCGGCTTGCTCCGCTCCAGGCCGGTGCCGGGGGCGGGGCTCCACGTTGCGGTGCCCACCGCAGCTGCTGCTGTCGGCGTGCTGCTCATCTTGAAGGCGTTCGCCGCCGGCTGTAGCGCCCTCACCGGGGTGGAGGCCATCGCCAACGACGTGCCCATCTTCCGTGCGCCCAAGGTGCGCCGGGCGATGCGCACCGAGGTGCTCCTCGGCGGGATCCTCGGCACGATGCTGCTCGGGTTGTCGGTCCTCACCGTCCGCTTCCACATCGCCCCGGAGGTCTCCCAGACGGTCCTCAGCCAGATCACCGGGGCATCGGTGGGGCGGGGGGCGATCTACTACGTGGTCGACCTGTCGACCACGGCCATCCTGGCCATCGCCGCCAACACCTCCTTCGGGGGCCTGCCGGTGCTCGCCAGCCTGCTCGCCCGGGACCACCTGCTTCCCCACGTGTTCGGCCTGCGCGGGGATCGCCCCGTCTACCGCTACGGCGTCGTGGCGCTGGCAGTGCTGGCCGGGGCGCTGCTCGTCGCCGTGGACGCCAACACCAACGCCCTCATACCGCTCTTCGCGATCGGGGTGTTCACCGGCTTCACCCTCTCCCAGACCGGGCTCGTGCGTCACTGGCGCCACGACCGGCCGGGGGGCTGGTGGGCCCGGGCCGCTCTGAATGGCCTCGGTGCGGCGATGACAGCGGTGGCGACGGTCATCTTCGTCGTGACCAAGTTCACCGCCGGTGCCTGGGTGGTGGTGATCGCCGTCCCCGCCTTGATCCTGCTCTTCTCCCGCATCGCCGCCTACTACAGAGATGTCGCCGCCGAGATCGGCCTCGGCACGGTGCCTCCCACACCCGCGCCGCAGAGGAGCCTCGCCGTCGTGGCTGTCACCGCCGTATCGCAGATGACCGCCGCCGCCATCACGACGGCCCTCTCGCTCGCCGACGAGGTGGTGGCGGTGAGCGTGCAATTCGACGACGAACGGGCAGCGTCACTCCGATCCGACTGGGACCGCTGGGACCCCGGGGTGCCGCTGTCGATCCTCCGCTCGAGGACCCGGTCGGTCACCAAGCCCATGCTCGCCCACCTCCACGTCCTGCACCGCCAGGGTCATCCCCAGGTGCTTGTGGTCATCGCCGAGGTGGAGCCGAAGAAGTGGCGCCACCAACTCCTCCAGAACCAGCGTGGCATCATCCTCGCCAACGCCCTGCGCCGGCACTGCGACGTCAACGTCCTACGGGTGCCGTTCCGGCTCTCCAAGGCATGACGGCCGCCGGTCATTGTTCCGGTGTAGACTAGAACATCACCTGTCGGAAGGCGCCGTAGGGTGGAAGAAGAGCTGCAGCGAGAGGCCCGGGCGCTCGGTGACCCCACCCGTCACCGACTGTTCCGTTACGTCGCCGACGCTCCTGGGCCCGTTGGCGTGGCGGAGCTGACCGACTTCGTCCGGCTCAACCACAACGCGGTGCGCCAGCACCTGGCGGTGTTGAAGGAAGCCGGCCTGGTCGTCGAGGAGGTTGAGGAGCGCTCCCGGCCGGGGCGGCCGCGCCTGCTCTACCGGCTGGCGCCCGAGGCGGCCGGGCGCTGGGGCACCCCCGGCGCCTACGCCTGGCTGGCGAGCCTGCTCTCCGACGCGGTGCGCCGCCGCCTCGAGCCGCGCCAGGTCGGGCGCCAGGAGGGGCACCGCCGGGGGGCCGAGCTGGCCGGCAGCGGGGAGCCCGTCGATCTCCTGGAAGCCGAGATCGAACGGCGGGGGTTCAGGCCTGTCCGGGTCGAGCGGGGCCGCACGGTCGAGCTCGTGCTCGGACGATGCCCGTTCGTTGACGTCGCTGGACCGGATCCCGACACGGTGTGCCTCCAGCTGCACCTCGGCTTGGCTGAAGGCTTGGCCGAGGGCCTCGGCGGGCTGCACGTCGAGGGGCTCGTGGCCAAGGACCCACGCCGGGCCGGGTGCCGTCTCACCCTCCGGCGTCAGGGCCCGCTGGCGGAGGCGCGTCGTTGAACCTCATCCGGTCGGCAAGCTCACAGGATGACGTTGCACGACCCGGCCGTCGAAACCCTTGGCCCGGAGGGTCTCGGTCGCCTTGGCGCCGGCAAGGCTCGCGCCCACGATCACGAAGGTCTTTGTGGATTGCGGGATCGTTTCCTCTTCTCTTGTTCAACCCGCTCGGGCCGTCTGGAACCCGGTGGCGTGGACCGTCGCGCCTTGCTGGCCGAGCGCGCCGGTGCCGAGGCCGGAGCGCTCCAGGATGGCCTGAGCCACCGAGCGAGCCTGCGGTGTCAGCTCGGACAGGGGCCGGTTGCGGTGGCGGCGCTCGCCGAGATCCACCTCTGCCATGGCGCCGAGCCCGATGCGTCCTGCCACGTCGATCAACAGCGCGATGTCGACGCCGTAGTCCGGGGGCAGCGACAGGCCACCGAGCACCGAGCGGCGGGCGGCGATCTCGCCGGCGAGCGGCTGGGCGAAGCAGGCGAGGTCCGGGCGGAGCAGGGCCAGCAGCGGCTTGGCCGTGAGCTCGGTGACCCGACCCCCTTCGCCCCGCACACCAGCGAGCGGGCGCTGGTAGGTGGCTTTCACGAAGCCGATGTTGCGCTCGAGGAGCAGCGGCCCGAGCAGGCCGACGACGAAATGTGACGAGAAGCCCTCGACATCGGCGTCCAAGAACACCACGAGGTCCCCGCTGCTCCCCGCCAGCGCTGTCGCCATGGCCGCACCCTTGCCCCACTGCGAGCCAGCGGTCGCCGCGACGGGGACGACGGCCGCGCCGGCGCCGGCCGCCGCCGCAGCCGTCGCGTCGGCGGAGCGGTCGTCAGCGACGAGGACCTCGTCGACGAGGTGGACCCTCTCCACGAGGTCCTCCCGGATGGTCCCGACGATGCGGCCGATCGTGGTCGCCTCGTCGCGGGCGGGCAGGCACACCGACACCGTGGCGGACTGCTTGGCGGATGCGAGCGCCTCGGCGGAGAAGTCTCGGTGGGAGAAGCGGTGAGGGCCGCCGGGCACGGCGGGGGTCACGGGCGGCACCCGACGAGGGAGAAGAGCTCGGCCCGGGTCCGCTCGTCGCCGCGCACGATCCCGACGAGCGCCGAGGTGACGGTCATCGAGCCAGCGGCGCGCACACCGCAGAGAGACATGCAGGCGTGCTCTGCTTCGAGGGCGACGCCGGCGAGAGGCAGGAGGTGGTGCTCGCGCAGCGAGGAGAAGGGGGTCGAGCGGGCCACGACGCCAAGCGCGTCGAGCAGCTCCGAGACGGCGTGGGCGGCCCTGTGCAGGTCGATCTCCCGACCCGCAGGCCCGCCGGCGTGCATGGCGGCGATGTCTGCCTGCGTTGGGAACGAAGCCGAGGTTGCGCGTCGTGGCCCGCCTCGCAGGACGACGTCATGCTCTCGTCATCCGGTCGTTTCCACGTGGTCATCAGGTGCATCCTAGAGGGAAAGAAGCGAGTGTTTCGTCAACTCAGATCAGCTTTAGAATGGTAGCCGTGCGACAAGGGACCGAACCGCTGTCCGCGCTGGCGATGCTCAACGAGCCGCTGCGCCGGCGCGCCTACGAGCTGATCGCTGGACGTGGTGAGGTGAGCCGTGACGGTGTCGCCTCCGCCCTCGGCGTGGCCCGCACGGTCGCCGCCTTCCATCTCGACAAGCTGGTGGCCGCCGGGCTGCTCGACGTCGCCTACCGTCGCCCGCCCGGGCGCGCCGGGCCGGGCGCGGGCCGACCGGCCAAGTGGTACCGCCGGGCGGCGGGCGAGATCGCTGTCAGCGTCCCCGAGCGCCGCTACGATCTCGCTGCGGAGATCCTTGCCGGAGCGGTCGAGCGGGCAAGCGAAGCAGGCGCCCACGTCGAGGGCGTTCTCGCCGAGGTCGCCCGGGCGCACGGCCACGACGTCGGTGGCGAGCTGCGCCCAACGTCGAGCGATGCCGCCGCCGGGCCCGGGACGTCCCTGGCCGAGCGGTTGGTCGACGTGCTCAGCCGCCACGGCTACGAGCCCGAGCTGGCCGGCGGCGTGATAACCATGGTCAACTGCCCGTTCCACGCCCTGGCGGAGCAGCACCGTGACCTCGTGTGCCGCATGAACCACCAGCTGCTCTCCGGCGTCGTCGAAGGGGCGGGGCTGGACCCCGGTGCGGCCCGCCTCGATCCCGAGCCCGGCCGCTGCTGCGTCACCATCGTCACCTGAGCTGGCATCGGGTGTGGACGTCCTGGCGGCGCGCCAGGCGATCCGCTTGCCGTCGAGGGCCCGCGGCGTCACAGCTCCGCGGGAGCCGGGTGGGGGTCACCTTTCCTTCGGAAGAATGCGATCGGTCTCATTCACATCTCGCCGGTCCGCCAGATCCCGAGCAACACGAGCAGGGGTTCCAGCGGTCGTTGCCTCCTCACCCCGACGAAAGCCGATCGACCCGTCGGGGACGACCGGGTTCGGGTGACTGTTCCCCGGGCTGGAGGTACCGGAAGGTCGCCGAGGAGTGCCTCCACGTGGGCGGCGTCCTTCCCCCGGCGGCGGGTCCGGTGGTCCAGGTCATCCGAGTCCCGGGTGGCAACACGCCGCCGCGTGTGCAACCCGTTTTTCCACCTGCATCGTCTCTCCGCCTGCATCTCTCTCCGCCTGCATCGCTCAGTTGACTTGGTTTCTCTAGGGTCAAATATATATACGAGTGACGCGATTCCGTGCAACCTCGGCCCCGATGGTGCTCGTGGTGGCAGGGATGCTCGTTCACGGCGCCACGGCGTCGGTGCGCAGTGCCTGCCATCGACGGTGGGCGGCCTCGAAGTCCGTCGCCAGCGGCGACGCTGGCGGGGCGACGGTCACGGAAGGCCGCCCGACTGGCGGTGGCCCGTCGGGATAGGCGACCTGGATGCGACCGTACGTCCCGTCGCCGTGGTCGACGAAGCAGTCCGCTGAGGGCGTTGCCGCGGGCGGGGTGCCGTCGAGGCCGACCTCGGAGCTCACTGCGGCTGCGGCGACCGTCCCCGACCACACAGCGGGTTCGGCTGCCCTCGGGTAGGGGCTGCTGGCTGCGTCGCCGACCACGAAGACGCCGGGCATCTCGGTGGCGAAGCGGCCGTCGACTGGGACGAGCGGGCCGTCCCCGCGAGCCAGGTCGGCCAGCAGGGGACTCGCACGATGCCGGGGGACCACGATCGTCAGCTCCGCTTCGACGCCAGCTCTGGCGCCGGCCCCCTGGCCGCCCTCGCCCTCAGCGTGGGGGTCGGACCGGGCGCCGAGGTGGACCTCGACCCCAGCGTCTGCGCAGCTGGTGAGCAGGGCGTTGCCGAGGGCGTGCCCGAGTGCTGCCAGCGGCTGCTCCTCGGGCGTGAACAAGCGGACCTGGACCGGGTGCCCGAGCCGGCGAGACCGTCGGGCGAGGCGCATGGCCAGGCCGTAGGGTGCCGGTGGGCAGCGGTACGGCAGGGACGAGATCACCACGTCGATGACGCCCCGCTCGACGGCACGGATCCTCGGTGCCGCCATCTCGGCCCCGGTGGGGTCCCAGAACCCGACGGTCGAGCCGTCACCGACGCGGTCGAGGGCCAGCCCGGGGGCGGCGATGATGGCTCGGGCACGAAGCCGAGATCCGTCTATGCGAAGCACACCTGGCTCGATTGCCTCTGCCCGGGCGGGGATGACCTCGATGCCCTCCAGGTCGATCCTGGTGCGGAACTCGGATGCGGGCGCGTCGCCTGTCGCGACGGCGAGCGTGCCCGGAAGGTACTCGCATCGGGCATCGGTGACGACAAGGACGACGTGGACGCCACCCGACTCCCGGAGTCGCCGGGCGGCGGCGATCCCAGCCGGTCCGGCGCCGACGACGGCGACGGTAGGGGTGATCTGCACGTCCTACCCCGGGGGCTGATCCCGAAGCGTCAACGGGTGTCGGTGCTGGGTCGGCATGCACATCAGGATGCCACCGCCGTCGGGGTCGGCCCGCAGCGGATGCACCTCACTGCCGACCTTGCCATCGTTTGCCGTAGCTGGAGCCCGACCAGATTACCCGTTTACTCTAGTGAGTTCTAGAGATACAGTGAGCTCAAGAGCTGCTTCGAGCAGGAGGAGTGCACCCATGACGATCACCGGCAGCGACATCGGCAGCGGCGCCAATAGCGGCATCGGTGCCAGCAGCGGAGCCTTCGAGGCGATGCTGGCCCACCACGCGGCGCTCGCCGAGGGGGTTGCACGCCGCGTCGCCGCCCTCCGCACCGTGGCCGGCGGCCAAGACCACTACGAAGCGGCGGCTGCCGAGCTCGTCGCCTACCTGGCGAAGGAGGTCCTGCCTCATGCCATGGCCGAGGAGCGGACGCTCTACCAGGCGGCAGCCGCCAAGGAGGACCTCGCCGGGACGGTGGCCGGGATGCTCGACGAGCACCGGGAGCTCGCCTCGTTGGTGGAGCGGCTCGCGACGGCTTCCGCAGGGACCGCGGCAGCAGCCGAGGCCGGGGCGATCGGCGCGCTCTTCGCCACGCACGTTGCCAAGGAGAACGAGCTGGTCCTTCCCCCCTTGGCCGCCGACACCGGGGTCGACC
Organism: Acidimicrobiaceae bacterium; assembly: GCA_027320105.1. Taxonomy (GTDB): domain Bacteria; phylum Actinomycetota; class Acidimicrobiia; order Acidimicrobiales; family Palsa-688; genus JAKAQB01. The sequence goes on from DAHVMA010000063.1 coordinate 13,671, forward strand.
TGCCCGGTCTGCTCATCCAGATGCACCGCCTCACCGAGGCGGCGCAGGACGAGACGTCGGTGGCCGAGGACCGGGGGACCTCCGACGCCGAGGCGACCCTGCTACGCCTGCTGCTCGGCGCGGCCGGCCAGCTCGCCGATGCTGGGCGGGGTGACGCCGCCTGCAGGCTGGCGGCCGAGGCCTGGGCCGCGGTGCGGGTGCCACGACCCGAGCTCGCGGTGCGTGTCACTGCCGCGCTGCACCGGCTGGTGCGCTCGGTCACGGCGGAGCCGGTGGCGCTGTCGGCCGGACCCATGTCGCCGAGCCCGTCAGCGTCGGGCCCGTCAGCGGCAGCGGGGAGCGGCACAGATGCGGTGCTCGACGTGAGGGCGCTCGCCCCGGCCCAGCGCCACGAGAAGATCTTCGCCACCTACGGCGCCCTCGGCGCTGGCACGGCCTTCGTTCTCGTCAACGACCACGACCCCAAGCCCCTGCGCTACCAGTTCGAGGCCGAGCACCAGGGTGACTTCACCTGGGACGTGCTCGAGGCGGGCCCGACGGTGTGGCGGGTGCGGATCGGCAGGTCCGCCGGGATTACGGCGTGAGCGCGGCCCGGGCGGAGCTGGCCGAGCTGGCCGGCCGGGAGTACGCCTACGGCTTCTCCACCGACGTCGACTCTCCGCCAAGAAGGAAGAGCTGGGCTGGCTCATCGACTGGCACCGCGACATCCTGCGGGCCGAGGCGGCCGAGCGGATACTGGAGATCCCCGGGCGGTTACGAGGATGCCGTGGGTGAGGTGGCCGAGGAGTGCCCCGGGGAGTGCATCCCCATCGAGGAGTGAACTGCATCACCGGTGCCGGTCCGGGTGGCGGCGAGTTGGCGGAGGGGGCGTATGGACAGGTTGGCGGTGGCCAGGATGCCGGTCGTGGCGAGGAGGACTCCGCCTGCCGCTATCGCTGGTGCTGATGAGGTGGCGAGCCCGGCGCACAGGGCGGCGATGCCGGCGGTGACGGTTGTGTAGGTGGCTGCAGCCCAGCCGTGGTGGTAGAGGTCGGCGAACATGAGGGGCTTGCCCGATGGTCCGTTGCGGGCGCCGTGTGAGCGCAGCAGTGACCAGACGATGAAGGGTATGACTTTGTGGGCGTGGCCGACGAGCGCCTCGAGCAGCCAGCCGCCGGCCGCGGTCATGGCGGCCGCGGCGAGGGCGGCGGCGAGGTGGGCGCGGTGGGGGGGGCAGAGCGCTCCGGCGAGGGCGAGGCCGGCGGCGGCGACCAGCCAGGCTGCGGCTGTCACGAGGAACGCCAGGTGCAAGTCGGCTTTCCTGCGGCGGTGGGCCAGGTGGGCCGACAGAGAGGCGAGGTGGGCGCCGAGGCCGGCGGCGAGCACGCCAGCGCCGGCCCACTCGGCTGGGACGGTTTGATGGGCCAGCCCGCCGGCGAGGACGGCTGAGCCGAGCCAGGTGCCCCACACTGCGACCGGGCCGGAGCTACGCCGGCCAGGCAGGTGTGCCAGCATGAACATGGGCCACAGTTTCTGCGCCACGCCGATGTAGGTGACCCCGAGCCAGGCGAACACGCCGAGTACCCCCATCGCCAGGTCGACATGGCCGTCGAGGACGAACCAGTGCCCTTGGCGGTCGCCGACGAAGGTGGCGCCCAGCAGGGTTGTCGCCGCCGCGCCCAAGAGGGCGAGGCGCAGGCTGCTGACCGGGGCGCCCTTGCCTCGTACCGAGAGTGGCGCGGCGAGGTTCCAGGCGAGCAGGGCGAGGCCGGCCAGGGCGAAACCGCCGCTCGCGGCCGTCACAGCGGGCTGCTCCAAGCCGATGCCGAGCGGCAGCATCCATGATGCCGCCAGCCAGGCCACGAACGTGGCCCGGGCCAGGCGCAGCGACCGCAGCGGCCGGCCGGTGATGACCGGGGTGAACTGATGGGTGGCGCCGAGGACGCCCATGGCCAGGGTGGCGAGCACACCGAAGTGCACAGCCGCGATCACCGCGTCGGTGCTGGGGTCCCTCGCCGCCGCGCCCCGCGCCCATACCCAGGCGGCCCCGCAGGCGACGAGGCCCGCTCCCGCCGCTGCCATGAACGACAGCGGCACCGACGGTGGCGGCACCGCGCCAGGCACCCCCGCCGGCCGCCCCGCCCACGAGCCGGAGGTGGCGCTCACCGCGTTCAAACCGTCACCGCTGCTCATGGCCGCCCCCGCCACCCGCACCGGCGAGCAGCACCGCCATGACCTCCGCCACCCCGCCCACCGTCATCCGAGCGTCGAGGTCGGACGGGTCGAGGTCGCTCAACGGGACGCAACTGCTCCACGTCGACATTATATATCTAGTACACAACAGAGTTTCTGACGGTTCGTGCCGACGGGGCAGCCCCTGCCTCTCGTGACTGGCGGGGCTTCTTGCCAGCGGGCTTTCCCCGAGCGGCCTCATGCTGATAAAGTTCTAGCTGGTAACAGAACAACAGGGCTGCTCCGGTCTACCGGTGCCCAGGAGGGAGCAGGCGATGGCAACCGTCGACGCCCGCCCGATCATCGCGTCGGGCGACGAGCCGTTCGAGACGATCATGGCAGCGGCCGGTGCCCTCGAGGACGGTGAGGAACTGGTGGTCCTGGCACCCTTCGAGCCGGTTCCCCTCGAGGGGGTGCTGTCGTCGCAGGGTTTCTCCTACGAGGTGGAGGACCTCGGTGGCGGCGACTGGCGGGTCACCTTCCAGCGGCCCTCATGACCGACCGATCCGCGGACGCCGGGGCTGAGGCCACCGCCGAAAATGACGGGAGCGGCTGGTTGCGGCTGTCGGCGACCGATGTGCTCGACGCCGCTTGGGACGCGCTTCGGGGCGTCTATGACCCTGAGCTGTACCTTGACGTCGTGTCGCTCGGACTGGTCTACGACGTCCGGTCCGAGGACGGCACGGTGGTCGTGGAGATGACGATGACGACGCCCGGCTGCCCGGCGTCGGAGGTGCTCCCGGAGATGGCTCGCGCCGCCATCTCCGACGCCGTCGACGACACCGTGGTTGTCGAGGTGCGGGTGGTTTGGGACCCGCCGTGGGACCCCACCATGATCGACGAGGACGCGGCGGTGGCTCTCGGCTTCCGGGTACGGTGACCGCGGCAGGCACTTCAGGCGTCGAGGTGGTCCGGGTCTACGAGGACCCCGGGCGACGTGGCGGTGAGCGGCGGGTGCTTGTCGACCGGTTGTGGCCACGGGGCGTGCAGAAGGCAGCCCTGGATGTCGACGAATGGGCGAAGGACGCCGCGCCCAGCGCTGAGCTTCGCCGCTGGTACCGGCACGATCCCGAGCTCTTCACCGAGTTCGCCTGCCGCTACCGGGCCGAGCTGCTCGGCCCGGTAGGCGCCGCCGCCCTCGAGCAGTTGCGGGGGCTCGCCCGTGGATCGGGTCGTCTCGTGTTGTTGACTGCCACCCGCGATCTGGAGCACTCCGGAGCAGCGGTGCTCCGCGATCTCGTCGTCACCGGCGAGGAGGGCCATCCAGGTGCTCACGCCGAGCCCCGATCGCCTGCCGACCGACGAGTGGGCCGAGCTGGCAGCTGCCCTGGCGCTTGATCCACGCCCGGTCTCCCCTCTGGTCGAGCAGTGACCGGTCCCCGACCCGGAATCCGCCGAGTCGCGCCGCGGTCCCGACGGCCATCAGCCGAGCGTGACCGCCGGTCGTGGGAGCCGATGCGGCAGCGTGGCGCTCGAAGGGTCATCCAGATGACGACCACCACGACGAGGCGGGGTCGACGGACAGGGCCGAAACGATGAGGCTGCCAGGGAACGTGGTCCTCGCCGCCGTGGTGCATGCCCCCGACGCGGTCGTGATCGTCGATACCGTCGGCACCATCTGCTACTGGAACGACGGCGCGCCCCGCATCTTCGGCTACGAGCCAGAGGCGATCGTCGGCTCGACGGGATCATCCCCGAACGACTGCGTCAGCGCCACCACGAGGGATTCCGTGCCGCGATGGCTCGTGGCTCGACCGGCTACGACGGAGCCGACCGCGTGGCCGTGCCCGCCCGCCACGCGGATGGGCGGACCGTCTCAATCGAACTCAGTGTCGTCGTGCTCGCAACCGACGACGGCTCGGTCGACCACGTCGCAGCGATCATCCCCGACGTCACCGAACGCCGGGCTCGCGAGCAGGAGCTCAGGCGGCGGATCGAGGCCCTCGAGGGGAGCCGGCAGGCGCCATGACATGGCCGCCCGTGGAGGAACGACGGTGCGCGCCGCCCACGCCGAGCGGCTCGGACCCCCAGAGGCTCTCGTCGCTGGCGGGCCGGACGTGGCTGTCCCTGGCCCAACCGGCATGCTCCTGGCCGTCGGGTTGAGCGCCCGGATCGCCGAGGTGTTCCCGCTCGAGTCCACCGTCGAGGTCCACGCCCGCCTCAAGGCCGGAACCAGACGCCGGCTGGCCCGGCCGTGACCCCTACCTGGCTCTATGACGTGGCGCTGTGCCTGCACGTGTTCGGCGCCTTCTCGCTCGTCTCGGGCACCGTGGTCGCCGCGGCGGGCTTCGAGGCGGCACGGCGCAGGCCCAGCTGTGCCGAGATCGCTCTCCTGCTCGGCCTGGCCCGCATCGGTGCCGTGCTGGTGGCCGGAGGGATGCTGCTCGTTGCTGGTTTCGGGCTGTGGCTGGTCGACCTCGGGCACTGGGGTTACGGCACGCCCTGGGTCGACGCGGCGATCGGGCTCCTCGTCCTGGTCGCAGCGCTCGGGTCGGTGGGCGGCCAACGGCCCAAGAAGGCCCGCAGGCTCGCCATCGCCCTGGCCGCTCAGCAGCTGCCCCCGAGCGCAGAGCTGCGTGCCCTTCTCGGCGACCGCCGGGCGCTCATCTTCAACTACTTGGCGACGGCGGTGCTAGTCGCCATCATCGTCCTCATGGTCGTGAAGCCCGGCTCACCGCACCAGTAGCCGGTTCCCGGGATCGAGGGCGGCGGTCGCCACCTGGTAGAGGAGCGGCTGGAAGGTGCGAAAGTTGCGCCGGTCCACCACCTCGACCGGCGTGCCGGCCAGCCGTCAAGCCGGCAAAGCCCGACCGCCGGTACTGGCGGCTTCTCCCGAGCCGCCTCCCGCCAGCCGAGGCGCGACGGGCCGGGCAAACCTTCCTCACCGGGCCAGCGGAGTGTAGAAGACCAGGCTGTTACCCTTGTTGTCGTAGACCACTACCCGGCGCTCGTGGGCGTCGGTGTACGGTCCTTTCACGATGCCACCGCCGTTGGCCTCAATAGCCTGCGCGGCGGTGTCAACATTGGCGGTCTTGATGCCGACGACGACTTGTCCGGGCATGGGATGGTCCACCGCGGTCGCCAGCGCGATGGTGACCGATCCACCGTCGAGGGCCGCGAAGTGGGCTCCGTCGCGGAACTTTAGTGGCATGCCGAGTGTCTCAGTGTAAAACCGGATGGACTCATCGAGGTTGTCGGTCGACAGCACGACCATCCTCACGTCGTACTCGCTCACTAGTAGCTCCCTTCCGTGGACCGGTGTCTACACCGTTACGGGCGAGAACTTCGTAACCAGTCAGGGTGCGCCCGCCTTCGCCCCGCTGGCCGGTCGTGGCTCAGTCAGCGCTCACGTCAGAGGCCTCGGCCGCCTTGTCACCCTCAGGCATGGCCGGGATGACCTCGACGGCGACCTCGATGCCAGCCCGGACGCTCTCGGTCACGACGCAGAAGTTTTCGAACAGCTCGAGGCAACGCATGAGGCGTCCCTCGGCGCCGGGTGCGACCTCGGGATGCAACTCGACCCGAATTGCGCCGATGCGCAGGCGGCCTTCAGCATTACGCGCCGGGACGACCTCCGCCTCGGTGCGCAGGTCCGTGACGTCGATGTGGGCCCGGCGTAGGCAGTACAGGAGACTCGCGCTCAAGCAGTTGCCCACCGCAGCCGCCAGTACCGCAGAGGCGTTCGGACCGGCGCCGGCTCCGAGGGGTGCAGGCTCATCCATGAGCAGTGGTGGGAACCCCTCTCCGAGGTGGACCCAGAACCGGTAGCCGTCCTCCAGTTCGAGGCGAACCACGGCACGTTCTGTGGCCTCGGACGCTTCCTTGCTCATAGCCCAAGGCTACCGCTGCCCGGCAATCAGGGTGTCGGTACGTCGGTACACCGTCGGTCACCAAGCGCGACGCCACCGAGATGCTGCGCGCTGTTCACGCTGCTCGGGCATCCGTGGGAGACGAACGGCAAGTAGGGGCACCGCCGGCACCGGAGGCCACAGCGAAAGGAGTGACCATGGAAGGCGAGCAGGAGCTCGGCACCTGCCGCCTCCTCTTCGACGAGGCCGGCCAGCATGGCGAGAGCCGCCCCGCCGGTGAGTTGCCCGTCGGGGTAGCCGTGCAGCTTGCACGCCCTGATACCGAAGATGCTCGCGGCCGCCCCGAGCTTCTCGGCCCGCAGCTCTCCGAGCGGCCGGGGCAAGCGCCGAGGGTGGACGCCTCCCCGTGGGTGAAGCACAGCAGCCGGACAATGCTCCCCTGTTCGACGAAGGACCCGATCACGTCACCCGAGCCGAAATGCTGTACTAGTCGTCGGGATGGGGGCAGACCGCGATCGGTTCTGGTCGGGGCTGGGTCGGGACCATGGCGCTACCAGCCGAGGGTGCTCGGCACGCGCCGTCCCCGCCTGTGCTGCTAGAGCCTGTTGGCGGTGACCCGGTGGCGTCCCGCAAGGTGCCTGGCCGGTTTAGTGTCCAGTGACGTGGGCACTACGCGTGGGGACGGCTGCGCCGGGAAGCAAGCCGGCTGAGATGGCGGAGTTGGTGGAGCTCACCGGTGACCGCCTCAGCGTGGAGGAGGTCGTCGCGGTCGCCCGGGACAGGGTGCGGGTGGGCATATCGGAGGAGGCGTTGCGGCGGGTGCGGCTCGCCCGGGACGTCGTCGAGGCCGTCTTGGCCAGCGGCGAGGCGGTTTACGGTCTCAACACCGGGCTCGGCTCGTTCTACCGCTATCGGATCCCGCCGGAGGACCTGGGCCGCTTCTCGTTCGCCACCATCGCCGACCAGACCTCCTCCTACGGCCGGCCGCTGCCGGCCGATGTCGTGCGGGCGATGATGGTGACCCGGGCGAACGGTATGGCCAAGGCGGGGGTCGGTGTGCGGCGCGAGTTGATCGAGCTGCTGGTCGAGTTGCTGAACCGTGACGTCGACCCGGTGGTGCGCGAGGTGGGCTCTGTCGGCCAGGGTGACCTGTCGGAGATGTCCGACATCGGCAAGGTCCTGATCGGGATCGGGCGCGCCAGCGTCGGCGGGCGGGTGATGGACGGGCGGGCAGCGCTGCGCGCCGTCGGCCTCGAGCCGATCGAGTTGGCGGCGAAAGAAGCGCTCGCGCTCATCAGCGCCAACGGCGTGACGCTCGGCCGGGGGGCCCTCGTGCTCCACGACGTCGCCGATCTCGTCGACTGGTTGCAGGTCAGCTCGGCGCTCTCCCTCGAGGGGTTCGCCGCCAACCTGTCGATCATCCATGCCGGCGCCGCCCGCCTCCAGCCCCAGATCGGCCTCAACACCGCCGCCGGGCGCCTGCGCGAGCTGCTCGAGGGCTCCTACCTCTGGGAGCCGGGCGCGGCCCGTAACCTGCAGGACCCGCTGTCGTTCCGCTGCGTGCCCCGCAGCCATGGCGCTCTTTACGACGCCCTCGCCTACAGCCGCCTCACCCTCGAGGCGGAGCTCAACGCGGCTAACGACAACCCGCTCGTCCTTGTCGACGAAGGCGTCATCGTCTCCGTCGGCAACTTCGACGTCTCGGGGGTCGCGATGGCATTCGACTTGTTGCGTCTCGCCATCGCCAACGCAGTCAAGGTGGGCAACGAGCGAGTCCACAAGCTGCTGTGGGAGCACTTCAGTGGCCTGCCGAGCGAGCTAGCCTTGGACCCGGGCCCGACCAATGGCCTCAAACCGATGGGCCGGTGGTGTGCGGCGCTGGCGGCCGAGTCCCGCTCGCTCGCCGATCCCGTCGTGCTCGACTACGACGGCCAGATCGCCGAGGGGATGGAGGACCAAGCGAGCATGGCGCCGCTGTCGGTGCGCCGCACCCACGAGCTGGTTTCGCTGGTGCACCGTTTCATCGCTCACGAGCTCATCATCGCCGCCCAGGCGATCGACATCCGGGGCCGGTGGCCGCTCGGGAAGGGCACGGCGCTCGCCTATGGGACCGTGCGAGAGCACGTCTCGATGCTCACCGATGTGGCCACCTGGGACCCTGACATCGACGGTGTCGTCCGGGCCGTCGCCAGCGGCGAGCTGGGAGCCCGGGTGACACCAGGGGCCGGCGCCCGCCCCGAGTTGTCCTACCAGCACGGCCCCGGCTGGCTCCCCGAAGAAGACATCACCGACGACATCGCCATCCCGGGCCGATCACTCCCGCCGTCCACCGGGACGCCAGATCGGACGTCTCGACCCTGATCATGCCGGATGTAGCATCGAACAGGTCTGTAGCCGGGATGCGCCCCGACAGCCGCCTGCCACAACAGGTCACGCCCCAACCGGTCGCATGCCTCCCGATCCGACAAGTCCTCGCAGGATCAAGGCCATCATCGTGGCCATCACGTCCGGGGTCGGCGCGCCGCCGGCGCTGCCATCCCTCACCGGTAACACCGGGTTCTCGAACCGGACGCGCTGTACCACTACCAGACCTGCCCAAGCCCCCCAGCGGAGTCCAGTTCTTGGCGCCAGGGGGCGGTACCCCAGGGGTGCACCGAGGTGGTCGCCAGCCGCGATCCTCTCGCCGCCGGCGTCTCTGAAGCTGACGGTGGCGGTCAGCGCCTGGGGGCTACTGAAGGTGGGGGTGTAGGAGAGGCGGGCCTTGCCGCGACGGCCGCGGTCCCGGGAAGGGCGCTGAGCACGAGCGCCCCGACAACCAGGGCTGCAGCTGTCCGCGGCGCGGACGGCGGGAAGGGATCGGCCGGAGCGGACTCGCCTCATCGGTCCCGCCCCTAGAGGTCCTCCTAGGTCAGCGGGCCGGCTGAGGAGCCCGAAGGGGGCCGACCAGCCCTACGTGCGCCGGCACCCACCTTCCCCGCAGCCGTGAGACACTGGGGGACGCTAGGCGAGGACGGTGAGGCGTGGCGACTGGTCAGACCGGGATAGGGCATTCACACTGGTGGAGGTACCTCGCTGCGGGTGCGGGCGTCGTGGTGGTCCTGGCAGCGGCAGCGGTGGCCGCCGCCTCCATCATGGGCCGGCCCAGGGTTTCGGTGTCCGCTTCGGGCCGGGTGCTCGCCCAGGTCCGCGTGAGCGGTCTCGACGCCACACTGACTGGCGTGCAGGCCACGAGCGCTGGTCGCGCGCTCGCCCTCGTCGCCGCTGACGGGGGGTTCGTGCCCGCCCATCGCCTCGCGCAGGGCCAGGAAGTGCGGATCACCGCCTCCGCTGCTTCGCCGTCGTGGTTGCGCTGGCTGGTCGGCCCTGGGGTCTCGGCCACCACGACCGTGCGGACCCCCGACGGGCCTCCCGCCCTCGCGGTCGTCCTTGCGTCGAGCGCCCGTAAGGTGCCGGTGCGCTTCGACCGGGCGGTGAGCGTGGTCGACTACCGCTTCCCCGGGAGCCCGTTGCAGGTGCTCGACCTCCGGTGGCCGGCCACCGAGGTCTACCTCTCCCCGCCGTCCGCCTCCGCCACCGGCTCGCTCCAGGTGTCGGCGGCCCCGGTCTCGTGGGAGGCCGTCGGCTCACATACGGTCACGGTGACATGGTTCGTGGCGCCTCCCGGCGGTGGACCGGTAGCGGCGGCCAGCCCCGCCCCGGGGAGCTCCACTGCCGCCCCGGACGCGCCGATCACCATCACCTTCTCCCAGCCAGTGGCCAAGCTCCTCGGCACCGCCAGGCCGTCCCTGTCGCCGACAGTGCCCGGAGTGTGGAGCCGGCCGGGACCCGACACGTTGAGGTTCACCCCGAGCGGCTTCGGCTTCGGACCCGACACCACGGTGACCGTCGGCTTCGACCGGGCCGTGTCGATCCTCGGCGCCAGGGCCGCTGCCACGGCAGCGGCTTCGAGCAGCCAGAATGCGACCAGCAGCTACCGCTTCGTCGTGGGCCCGGGCTCGATCCTGCGCCTCGAGCAGATCCTTGCTGGCCTGCACTACCTGCCCTTGCGCTTCGTGCCCGCCCAGGGCGTCGTCGAGCCGACCACCGTCGCCGCGGAGGAGGCAACTATCTCGCACCCCCTCGCGGGCAGCTTCTCCTGGCGCTGGGCATCGACGCCAGCCAGCCTCCGGGCCGAGTGGATCGCCGGCTCGCCCAACCTGATACTGAAGGGCGCCCTGATGGCGTTCGACTCGACCCTGGGCAACTACGACGGCTATACGGTGGACGCCGCCACCGTCGCCCAGCTGGCGAATGCCTCGACCTGGAATGCGCTCCTCCAGGCCGCCGTTGCCCGTCGGAGCGATCCCAGCGGCTACTCCTACGTGCAGGTCAGCCAGGCGGCCCCCGAGAGCCTCACCCTGTGGGAGAACGGGTCGGTCGTGCTCACCTCACCAACCAACACCGGCATAGCTCAGGACCCGACCGCCAACGGCACCTTCCCGATCTACCTGCGCTACGTCCAGAGGTACATGAACGGGACCAATCCCGACGGTTCCACGTACCACGACCTCGTGCACTGGATCAACTACTTCAACGGTGGCGACGCGGTGCATGGCTTCCTGCGGGCTTCCTACGGCGCACGCCAGAGCCTGGGCTGCGCCGAGCTCCCCATTGCCACCGCCCAGGTCGCTTTTGGCCATCTGGCCATCGGCGACCTGGTTACTGTCACCGGCTAGGGGGGCCTGCCGGGCAACCCCGGCGGCCAGCAGCTCAGGTCCTGAGCGGGAGGTACTTGACCAGGGTCTCCTTGCCCGCCAGCCCAGCCCCGGGCTTTCGTGGTGCTCCCATCCCCCCCACAACATTGTCAGTCAGACTAGCGGTACTTACCGCATGAAAGCGTTTTCACGGGAAAGAGCCGTGAGCTTGAGCCCCGTCGCCACGGCCAAGGCCTCGACGCTGCGCTCGGCCTGGCAGAGCAGGTCGAGCAGCTCGATGCGCTTGGGGTGCACGACCACCTTGCCGATGCGCGCCAGCTGCTCGTAGAGGTCGGCGCGGCTGTCGGCTTGGGCCGAAGGCGGTGACGAACCCCGCCCTACGACGGGAGCACCTGGCGGCGACCGATCCTGGCACCGGCGCTTCTCATGGCCGCCCGCGAGCCTCGTAGACGTGCTCGGCGAAGGTCTCGAGCAGCTCGGCGCAGTCCTTGAGGTGCCGCTCGGCGAGGGTGGCCGAGGCGGCGCCGAAGAGGTCCTTCGCCCGCAGCTCCCGGCACCAGCGCCGCAGCCGGTCGACGTTCTGCTCCTCCTCGTCCAGCTCGGCGAGGGTGAACTTCTCCTTGCCGATCTCGCCGCGCAGCTCGGCCTCGGTCTTGTCGCACTCGGCGCAGAGCTCGACCCACTCCGCCTCCCGCTCAGCGGTGTAGAGCGCCTCGATCGCCGCCAAGGTCTCCTCCGAGGTGCTCACCTCGAAGCACAGCGCCTGACCCCCCGAGCGCTTCACCAGCGCGACCGCCCGCTCCAGCCCCTCGTCGAAGGGGTCTCCGACCGGGACCGCCCACGTCGCCGACTGCAGCGCCACCGCCCCTACCCGGCGCAGCTCCCGCCACACGGCCACCCGGTGCCGGGACTCGTCGCCCGACAGCCGGTAGGTGAGAACCCGCCACGCCATGTAACGAATGCTACATCCCAACGGTGGAGTCTGTGCTACGTTCGGCCGGCCAGTTGCTCGAGAGAGCCGCTCCGACCGGCGGCGAGGAGATCGCCCATGCTGCTTGGCGCCGCCCACGGCGTGTACCACATGAACTACTTCCAGGCCATCGTCATCGGCCTTATCCAAGGGCTCACCGAGCTGTTCCCGATCTCGAGCCTCGGCCACACCGTGCTCATCCCGTCGTGGATCGGCGGCTCCTGGGGCACCCTCGTCACCCAGGAGTCCCAATCCGAAAGCCCGTACCTGGCCTTCATCGTCGGGCTGCACCTGGCCACCGCGGTCGTCCTGCTCGGCTTCTACGCCCGGGAATGGGCTCGGCTGATCGCCGGGTTCTTTCGCAGCCTCGTCCGCCGCCGGGTCGCCACCTACGACGAGCGGCTGGCCTGGCTGATCGTGATCGCCACCGTCCCGGTCGGCGCGCTCGGGCTGATCTTCGAGCACGACTTCCGGGTCCTGTTCGCCAAGCCGCTCGCCGCCGCCATCTTCCTCATGGCCAACGGTGCCATCCTGCTCGCCGGCGAGTGGTTCCACCGCCACCCTCGCCCGACCCGGATCCCCGCCGCCGTCCAAGGTGGCCTCGCCGCGCGTTTCGAGATCCCCGAACATGCCGCCTCGTCGCCCTCTGTGTCACGCTCCGCGGCCCGTCGCCTGCGCGACGACCGCATCGTCCCCATGGACGAAGATGCCGAACGCCAGCTCGCCGGCTTCGGGGTCCCGAGCGCGGCGATCGTCGGCGCGGCCCAGGCGCTCGCCCTGCTGGCAGGGATCAGCCGGGAGGGCGTGGCCATGGTCGGCGGCATGTACCGCGGCCTCAACCGGGAGAACGCCCTGCGCTTCTCCTTCTTGCTCTCGACGCCGGTCATCTTCGCCGCCGGCGCTCTCAAGGTTCCCGACCTCCTCGGCCACCTCGGCAACGGCATCAGAGGTCAGGTCGTGGCCGGAAGCCTCGCCGCCGCCGCGACGTCCCTCTTCGCGGTCTTCTTCTTGTCGCGCTACTTCAAGACGAGGACTCTCTACCCCTTCGCCGCCTACTCGGTCCTCTTCGGCGCCGTCTCGGCGGTCCGCTTCGGGATCTTCTGACCCAGATCGACCTAGACCTGATCGGCCATCCGGCACGGCGGGTCTCCCGTCGGCCCCGAGGAAACCCCCGCGTCCTCACCCGGCCGGAGTGCCGCATAGTTTCGCGGTCGTGCCGCCGCAAACGCCGAGCGAGCTCATCTAGTCGATCGCCGTCGACGTTTACGGCACCGACGAGCAGCTCACGGCGTTCCTCTCGGCCTTCTCCGAGGAGGTGCGTGTGCCGTTCCCGGCCACGGTGTTGGACCTTCCGGTCGAGGTCCTGGTCTTCGACGCCGAGGGACGAGCGCCGTGGGTTCGTCGCCCGCCGCGGTCGCGAGGACAAGCGCGCCGGCGCGGTGTCGCTCATCGACGTGCACTTCGAGCCCGGAACGGTCGCGGCCTGGCTGCCATGACTGAGAACCCAGGCGCGGTGGCCGCCGAGGTCCAGCGTCTGCGGGCGGAGCTGGCGGCGGCGCGAGCGGAGATCGCTCGGCTGCAGGAGGGCAATCAACGCCTGCGGGCAGCCCCGGTCGAGCCGGCTGCGCCCGAGCGGGGCTGGATGGGGGCGCATCGCTCCGAGCGTGCCCCGAGGCTGTTCCCCGCTGACGAGGTGGGCGTGGTGGATGCCACCTCCGCCCGCGAGGACAAGTCCGCCTCTTCCTGGCGCTGTTCGCCGGCCGGGCCGACGTCTACGCCGAGCGCTGGGAGAACCCGTCCACCAGGCGGTCCGGGTGGTCGCCGGTGACCCTCGACGGGCGCCGCCCCCAGGGCCTTCGCCGCTACGCCCCGTTGGACGACGCAGTGCTCGGCGCGCACCTCTCGGGGCGCGTCACGGCGGGCGTGTACCCGCTGATCGACGGCGACCGCTGCTGGTTCCTCGCCTGCGACTTCGACAAGGGCACCTGGGGCCCTCGACGCGTTGGCGTTCCTCGAGGTCCGCGACGACGTCGGCGTGCCGGCCTGCCTCGAGCGGTCACGCTCGGGCAACGGCGCGCACGTCTGGGTGTTCTTCGACGAGCCGGTCGAGGCTGCCGTCGCACGCCGGCTCGGCACCGGGCTGTTGCGTGAGACGATGGCGGTCCGCGCCGAGGTGGACCTCACGAGCTACGACCGGCTCTTCCCCTCCCAGGACTTCGTGCCGCAGAAGGGGTTCGGGAACCTGATCGCCCTCCCGCTCCAGGGCACCTCCCGCAAGCAAGCCAACACGGTCTTCCTCGACCCGGCGTCGATGACGGCCTGGCCCGACCAGTGGGCTTTCCTCTCGGCGGTCCGGCCCCGCCGGTGGTCACCGCCACCCTCGAGGCGATGCTGGCGGTCGACCGGATCGGCCTGCCCCCGGCGCTCGTCGCCTCGCTCAAGCACCTCGCCTCGTTGCACAACCCCGAGCTCCACCAGCGCGAGCAGCTCCGGCTCTCGACGTGGAACACCCCGAGGATGGTCCGCTGCTACGACGAGGACCTCGACCGCCTCTACCTCCCCCGGGGCTTGCTCGACGACGCCGCAAGGGTCGTCGAAGCAGCCGGCAGCCGCCTCGAGGTCGACGACCGGCGCCCGACGGCCCCGGTCCTGGAGCTCAGCTTCACCGGCGAGCTCAGCGCCGCCCAGACCGACGCCGTCGCGACGCTCGCCAACCACGACCTCGGCCTCCTCGTGGCGCCGGCGGGTGCGGGCAAGACCGTCATGGCCTGCGCGCTCATCGCCCGCCTCGCCACGCCGACCCTCGTCCTGGTGCACACCAAGCCCCTCGCCGAGCAGTGGCGCCGACGGCTCGGCGACCTGCTCGGCCTGAAGCGGCGCGAGATCGGCCAGCTCGGTGCCGGACGGACCCGCCGCAGCGGGATCGTCGACCTCGTCACCCTCCAGACCCTGGCCCGCCACGACGACGCTGCCGAGGTCTTCTGTGGCTACGGGCTCGTCGTTGTCGACGAATGCCACCACCTGCCGGCGGTGACCTTCGAGCGCTGCGTCCGCGTCGCCACCAACCGCCGCTTCATTGGCCTCACCGCCACCCCCCGCCGACATGATGCCCTCGAAGGCATCCTCCATATGCAACTCGGGCCGATCCGGCACACGATGAGCGACGACGCCACGATGGCGCTCACCCGCCGGGACCTCGTCGTCCACGACACCCTCACCGACCCCGACGCGCCCGAGGACGCCGGAGTCCAGACCATTCTCGGCCTGGTGGCCGCCGACACCGAGCGCACCCACCAGATCTGCGAAGACGTCGCCGACGCCCACCGTCGGGGACGCAACGTCCTCGTCTTCACCGACCGCACCGAGCACCTCGAAGCCCTCCGGGCCGAGCTCAGCGGCCGCCACGGCCTCGACCCGGCCGTGCTCAAGGGGGGCACCGGGAAGAAACGGCACGCGGCGGTCCTCGACGAGCTGTGCACGAGCGACGTCCCGATCCTCCTCCTCGCCACCGGCGCCTACCTCGGCGAAGGCTTCGACCTCCCCACCCTCGACACCTTGTTCCTGGCCTTCCCGATCTCGGGGCGCAGCCGGGTCGTCCAGTACGTCGGGCGCGTCACCCGCCCCCTGCCGGACAAGACCAGCGTCGAGGTCCACGACTACCACGACACCCTCCACCCGCTGCTGCGTCGCATGCACCAGCGCCGCCTCGCCGCCTTGAAGAGCATCGGGTTCGTCCCGACCGCGCCGGCGTGACCCCGCCTCGTCGGGCACCCCGGGTGCACGCTCCAGCGAGAACCCGACCGCCGCTGCCCACCGGGCGTCTGGTCCGCCGGCATGCGCCCCAGCCAGCGGCCACGTCAACGAACGGCACCGGCTCCTCGCAACCGGTGGACTATAATTCTAGTCGATGACAACGCTGCCGCTGTCCGAGGTCAAGGCCAGGCTGTCCGAGATCGCCGAAGAGGTGGCGGCCACCCACGAGCGGGTCCGGATCACCAAGAACGGGCGCGCGTACGTGGTGCTCGTTGCCGGGCGCCAGCGCCCGTAGTCGCCGGTGAGCTTCCGGGTCGTCGTGGCCCGAAGCGCGGCGCGGCGCCTGGCCGAGCACCTGCCCGAGGCGGACGCCGCGGCGTGCATCGAGCTCGTCTTCGGCCCGCTCGCCGAGGACCCTCGCCGAGTCGGAGCGCCGCTGCGCCAGCCCTTCGAAGGGCAATGGCGGGCCCGTCGAGGCGAGTACCGGGTCCGCTACCGCATCGACGACGAGACCCGCACCGTCTACGTCCTCGACATCGGCCATCGCCGTGACGCCTACCGCAGCTGAGAGCAGCAACGGGTCGAGCTTGGGGTGAAGCCGGTTGCGGCCAGGGGCGCGGATCAGGCAGCCGGTGCGGCTCCCAGCCCGCCTGCGTATGCTCGCCCCGTGCAGTTGTCGGTGTTGCTCGGCGCGCCGTTGTTGTCGCCCAACGGAGAGGCCGTCGGCAAGCTCGACGATCTCGTCGTCCGCCTTCGCGGCGGCGACTATCCGCTCGCCACGGGTCTCGTCGCCGTCGTGGGCCATCGCCGGGTGTTCGTCCCCTACGAGCGGGTTGCCCAACTGGGGGACCACCGGGTCCCCCTCACCGCCGCGAACATCGACCTCCGGAGCTTCGAGAGGCGGGAGGGCGAGGTCCTGCTCCGCCACGACGTGCTCGGCCACCGCCTCATCGACGTGCCCGAGACGGAGCTGGTCAAGGCCTCCGACGTGATCCTCGAGGTCCGATCCGAGGGGTGCGTGGTCGTCGGCGTGGACACGCGCCGGCCGGCGCGGTGGTTGGGGCTGCGCCCCGCGGTCGGCGGGACGGTCGAGGACTGGAAGAACTTCGAGCCGCTCATCGGCCACCAGCCCAGCGCCACCGCCCGCGGCGTGTTCGGCAGGCTGCGCCGGCTCAAGCCGGCGCAGATCGCCGACCTGATCGAGGACGCCTCCCGCCAGGAGGGCAACGAGCTGATCGAGGCTGTCCACGGTGACCCCGAGCTCGAGGCGGACGTCTTCGAGGAGCTCGATCCGGACACGGCCAACCGCTTCTTCGGCGAGAAGTCGGACGGCGAGGTCGCAGACGTCCTCACGCACATGCGCCCCGACGACGCCGCCGACGCCATCACGAACCTTCCCCAGGGGCGGCGGCAGGTGGTGCTCAACCGGCTGCCCGCCGGTACCCGCACGAAGCTCATGATGCTGCTCGGCTACAACTCGTCCAGCGCCGGCGGCCTCATGAACCTCGAGTTCGTCACCTGCCCGATCGACGCCCAAATCAGCGATGCTCTCCGCCGGCTCCGGGCCGCCCAGAATGCCGAGCCGCAGGCCCTCACCGCCGTCCACGTCCTGGACCCCGCCGGCCGGCTCGTCGGCGTCGCCTCCCTCACTGCCCTTCTCGTCGCCGACCCCGACAGCCCCGTCGGCGACGTCATGGACGACGACCCCGTCCGGGTCGACGCGCAGACCGACGTCGTCGATATCGCGCTGCTCATGGCGGACTACAACCTGCTGACCGTGCCCGTCGTCGACCGCGGCGACGAGGTTCTCGGCATCGTGACCGTCGACGACGTGCTCGAGGCGATCATCCCCGAGGACTGGCGGCGCCGAGAACCCCAACCGCGCCCTACCCCTTCCGCCGAGGAGTCCCAACCGGGGCCGGCGGCCACGGCGCCGCCGGGCTGATCCGATGACCGACCGACCCACCCACCGGGACGAGCGGCCGTCGGTGGGTGGGTCGGACCCGCCCAACCGGGCGGCCGGGCGCCAACCGACACCGCCGACGCGCCCGGCGCCCGCGTCCGCCGTGCTCGACGCTGCACACGAGGGCGACATCGAAGGGGCCTTCGGCCGTATACCCGTCGGCGACGTCGACGCCCGCACTACGTGGCGCCAACGGCTCGTGACCCTGGCCGCCATAGTCGGGCCAGGCATCATCGTCATGGTCGGCGACAATGACGCTGGCGGCGTCTCTACCTACGCCCAGGCCGGCCAGAACTACCACACGAGCCTTCTCTGGACGCTCCTGCTACTCATCCCGGTGCTCGTGGTCAACCAGGAGATGGTCGTGCGCCTCGGCGCGGTGACCGGCGTGGGCCACGCCCGGCTGATCAACGAGCGCTTCGGCAGGGGATGGGGGGCGTTCAGCGTCGGCGACCTGTTCGTCCTCAACTTCCTCACGATCGTCACCGAGTTCATCGGCATCGCTCTCGGCGCCGACTACTTCGGGGTCTCCCGGGACATCGCTGTGCCTGTCGCCGCCGTCGCCCTCGTTGCCATCACCGCGTCCGGCAGCTTCGCCCGGTGGGAGCGGGCGATGTTCGTGTTCATCGCCGTGAGCGTGCTGCAGGCGCCGATGCTCTTCCTGTCCCGCCCGCACTGGCGCACCATCGCCAGGGACTTCGTCGTCCCGGGTATCAGCGGCGGCTTCCACTCCACCGCCGTCCTCCTCATCATCGCCATCGTCGGGACGACGGTGGCGCCGTGGCAGTTGTTCTTCCAGCAGTCGAACGTCATCGACAAGCGCATCACACCCCGGTTCATGAACTACGAGCGCGCCGACACCGTCATCGGGGCGGTCGTCGTCGTCCTCGGAGCGGCGGCACTCATGGTGACAGCCAACTACGGGGCCTCGGGAACCTCCGCCTTCGGGCACTTCACCTCAGCGCTCGGCGTAGCCAGGCTCCTCGGCCACCGGGGCAGCGGCCTGGGCACGATCTTCGCCATCGTCCTCATGGACGCGAGCATCATCGGGGCGTCGGCGGTGACGTTGTCGACGAGCTACGCGTTCGGCGATGTCTTCGGGATCCACCACTCCCTGCACCGGACATTCCGCGAAGCACGGTCCTTCTACCTGTCGTACGCGGCGATGGTGCTCCTCGCCGCCGGGATCGTGCTGATCCCGGGTGCGCCCCTCGGGCTGATCACGACCAGCGTTCAGGCGCTGGCCGGCCTGCTGCTGCCGTCGGCGGCGGTGTTCCTGCTCCTGCTCTGCAACGACCGTGAGGTGCTCGGGCCGTGGGTCAACCCGACCTGGCTCAACGCGCTGGCCGCCCTCATCATCGGTGTCCTCCTCGTCCTGTCGGGGACGCTCATGGCGACGACTCTCTTCCCCCATGTCAACGTGGCGCTGATCTCCGAGATCCTGGCGGGAAGCCTGGCCGTGGGTGGCGCCGCGGCCTTTGTCGTGGTCCGCGCCGCCTCGCACCCGGCGGAGCGCCAGGTGGCGCCGACAACCACCCCCGAACAGAAGCTGTCCTGGCGCATGCCGCCCCTGGCCCTGCTCCGGCCCGTTCGCTGGTCCCCGGGGACCCGCCTGGGCATGCTGTCCCTGCGGGCCTACCTGGTCCTCTCCGCCGTGCTGCTCGTGGTGAAGGCCATCCAGCTCGGCAGCGGTCACTGAGTCACGGAGTTACACCCGACAGAACGGCGGGACCCGAGGAGAGCCAGCGCCCGCTGGGCGCGCTCGTGGTCGAGGAGCCATCTCTTGCGCTCCAACCCGCCGGCGTAACCGGTGAGTCGGCCACCGGCACCGATGACGCGGTGGCAGGGAACGACGATCGCTATCGGGTTCCGGCCGTTCGCGAGGCCCACGGCACGGGCGGCGCCGGGCCGACCGATCGCAGCCGCCAGCTCGCCGTAGGTCGTCGTCGAGCCGTAGGCGATGTCGCACAGTGCCGCCCACACCTGGCGCTGGAAGGGCGTGCCCGCCGGCGCGAGCGGGAGGCCGAAGTCGGTCAACGTCCCGTCGAAGTAGGCGTCGAGTTGGGCCTGTACCTCGCCCAGGAAGCGGTCCTCCCGACCGAGGACGGCGTCGGGTACCCGGTGGTGCTCGCCGTCGAGGTACAGGCCGCAGAGCGCTTCGCCGTCGGCGACGGCGGTGAGCGGCCCGATCGGGCTGTCGAAGGTCGTGTGGCTGCGGTCGGTCATGCGGCGGCTCCTGGAGGGTCGGGAAGGACGTTGATGCGGTGGGGCCCGAGGGCCCAGAGGTGTTGGGTGGCGTAGGCACGCCACGGTCGCCAGGCCTCGGACCTGGAGAGCAGCGCGGCCGGGCCGCCGGTGACGCCAAGGATCCGGGCGGCGGCTCGCAGGCCGGCGTCGCCGATCGGGAAGGCGTCCGGATCGCCGAGGGACCGCATGGCGATGGTCTCGAGCGTCCAAGGCCCCACGCCGCGGAGGGCGGCGAGCCTGGCGCGGGTCGCGTCCCGGTCGGCTCCCGGCCCGACGTCGATCGAGCCGCCGGCGAGCGCAGTGGCCAGGGCCACGAGCGTCGCGCCGCGTTCCAGGGGAAGCCCCAGCCGCGCTGGGTCGGCGGCGGCGAGTGCCCCAGGGGAGGGGAAAAGGTGGGTGAGGCCACCGCCGGGGTCGCTGACCGGCTCGCCGAGGGCCGGGTCCGACACCAGCCGGCCGGCCAGGCCCTGAGCTGCCCTGGTGGTGACCTGCTGGCCGAGCACCGCCCGGATGGCGAGCTCGGCGCCGTCGACGGTTCGGGGCACCCGCCTGCCCGGCGCGGCACTCACCAGCGGGGCGAGGCGCTCGTCGGCTGTGAGCGCTTCGTCGATGGCGACCGGATCGGCGTCGAGGTCGAGCAACCGGCGGCAGCGCTGCACCGCGGCGGTCAGGTCACGCACGTCCGTGAGGGTGAGGACGGCGCTGATGTGATCGGCGGCGGGTCGTAGCGCCACGACACCCGGACCGCCCGGCAGGCGCATGGTGCGGCGATAGGCCCCCTCCCGCCACTCCTCCACCCCGGGCACGGCCGTGGCGGCCAGGTGGCCGAACAGGTTGTCCGGCCACAGCGGTCGCCTGTAGGGCAGCCGCAGCCCGAGGGAGAGCGGCGTGCTGGCGACGCCCCCCGGGCGGGTGGCCGGTCGGCACGTCCCTGCCTGGTTTCGCAGCTCCAGTGGCGCGACGGCGAAGACCTCCTGGACCGTGTCGTTGAACTGGCGGACGCTGCCGAACCCGGCGGCAAAGGCGACCCGCGCCATCGGCCAGTCCGTCGTCTCGATCAGGATCCTGGCGGTCTGCGCCCGGCTGGCGCGGGCCAGGGCGAGGGGTCCAGCGCCGAGCTCCTCACCGAGGGCGCGCTCGAGTTGGCGGCGGCTGTAGCCCAACCGCGATGCCAGTCCACCGACGCCTTCCCGGTCGACGACGCCGTCGGCGATGAGCTTCATCGCCCGGGCGACGAGGTCGGCGCGGCGGTCCCACTCGGGTGAGCCGGGCGTGGCGTCCGGCAGGCAGCGCTTGCACGCCCGGAAGCCCGCCCCCTGCGCTGCCGCCGCCGTGGGGAGGAACCGGCAGTTCGCCGGCTTGGGGGTCGCCGCCGGGCAACTGGGCCGGCAGTAGATCCCGGTGGTCGCCACGGCGACCACGAAGACGCCGTCGAAGCGGCTGTCCTTGGCGGCAACGGCCCGTAGGCAGACGTCCGAAGGTGGGAGCACGGCGCCAGCCTGCCCCCCGAGCGGATCTCCTGCTGGCGGTTTTACGACGTCAAGGCACAGAGGGGAAAGGGGACCCGTGCGGTCGAAAAGTTTTCGCGCGACCGAACACATGTTCGAGTAGGGTGGGCGGACATGCGCACCTGGGCCACTGGCCTCAACGCCGAGCAGCTCCGGGCTGTGACATTCGACGGTGGGCCGCTACTCGTCGTGGCCGGCGCCGGCACTGGCAAGACGAGGATGCTGGTGAGCCGACTGGCACGCCTCTTGGAGGAGGGCGTTGCCCCCGAGAGGATCCTGCTCGTCACCTTCAGCCGGCGGGCTGCGGCAGAGCTGGTGCGCCGCGCCGGTCAGCTCGCCGGCCCGGCCGAGGCCCGGCGGGTGCAGGCGGGCACCTTCCACTCGGTCGCCCACCAGGTGCTCCGGCGGCACGGGGCTGCCCTCGGGCTGGCGGAGGGTTTCAGCGTGCTTGACCAGGGCGACGCCCGCGACCTGATGGCGCTGGCGCGGGCCCCGGTGGCGCGGGAAGCCAGGCGTCGTTTCCCGCGAGTGGAGACGGTGGCCGCCGTGTACTCGCGGGTCGTGAGCACCCAGGCCCCGCTCGAGCAGACGGTGGGGAGGACTTTCCCCTGGTGCGGCGACGACATCGATGGCCTGCGCGCCGTCTTCAGGGCGTACACCGAGCGCAAGCGGGACCAGCGGCTGCTCGACTTCGAGGACCTCCTGCTCTGCTGGCGGGCCGCCGCCCGCGACCCACTCCTCGGTCCCGTTCTCGCCGGCGGCTACGACCACGTGCTCGTCGACGAGTACCAGGACACCAGCGTGGTGCAGGGCGACATCCTCCGGGCGCTGCGCTCCGCAGACGGTCGCATCACCGCCGTCGGTGACGACGCCCAGGCGATCTACTCGTTCCGGGCCGCCACCGTACGCAACATGCTCGACTTCCCGGTGCACTTCCCCGGAGCGAGCGTCCTCGCCCTCGAGCAGAACTACCGATCCACGGCACCGATCCTCGAGCTCGCCAACGCCGTGATCGCCGGCGCGTCGGAGGGTCATCACAAGCGCCTCTGGACCGACACTGCCGGCGGCACCCGGCCTGTCCTCGCCACCTGCCCCGACCAGCAGGCGCAGGCAGAAGCCGTCGTCGCCACCGTCCTCGAGCACTACGAGGCCGGTGTCGCTCTCCGCGAGCAGGCCGTGCTGTTCCGCAGTGCCCATCACAGCGACCTGCTCGAAGTGGAGCTGCGGCGCCGGCGGATCCCGTTCCACAAGTTCGGCGGGCTGCGGTTCCTCGAGGCCGCCCACGTCCGCGATCTGCTCGCCCTGCTGCGGCTTCCCGACAACCCCTGGGACGAGCTCGCCTGGACCCGGGTGGTCCTGCTGGCCGAGGGGGTCGGCCCGGCCGGCGCCCGGCGGATGGTCGACGCCCTCGGCGTGCGCCGCGGCGGACCGGACCCGCTCGCCTCCTTCTGCGTCGACCCGTCGTGCGGGGATGCCGCCCCGGCCCGGGCCCGAGACGAGCTGGCCCGTCTGGCTGTGGCGCTCGGCTCCTGCCGGGACCCCGCCGTCTCTGTGGGTGCCCAGGTCGAGCTGCTGCGCCGAGCGCTCGAGCCGGTCCTGCGGCGGCGCTACGACCGGCCCGACCCCCGCCTCGCAGATCTCGATGCCCTAGCCAGGCTCGCCGGCGTCGCCGCGACGCGGGCTGGGTTCGTCGCCGACCTGACCCTCGACCCGCCGGCGTCGACCGGTGACCTCGCCGGAGCGCCGGAGCTCGACGACGACTGGCTCACGCTGTCGACGGTGCACTCGGCCAAGGGCGGCGAATGGGCGGCGGTCCATCTGATCCACGCCGCCGACGGTGCGTTCCCCTCCGACCTGGCAACCCGGGACGTCGAGGGGGTCGACGAGGAACGGCGCCTGTTCTACGTGGCCCTCACCCGGGCTCGCCGGTACCTGCATGTCTACGCCCCGCTGCGCTACCACCACGGCGACCCCGCCGGGTGGGGCGACCGCCACAGCTACGCGCAACGGACCCGGTTCTTGCCGCCGGCGTTGGACGGGTTGGTGGAGCACCGTGCTGTGAGGGGTTCGCTCGCTGACGGCGCCGGCGCCGGCGCTCTGGTGCCCGCCGGCGCCTCCGCCTCCGCGCCCGTCGCCGCCTCCGCGCCCGTCGCCGCCGCTCTGGACGGGGCGCTGCGCGACCTCTGGTAGGGGGCGTCGCCTTCCTGTTCGGCGCAGGCTGTGGCGCAGGCGCTCGGCGCTTGCGGTGGCTGCCCAACGCTCCAGCTCGCGCTGAGCCTGCCAGACTGGCCGGATGGGTCGGCTCTACGACACGATCGACCATCGGCTCGCCGCTTGGATGGAGGGCCAGCCCGTGTTCTTCGTCGGCACCGCCCCACTTGCCGCCGACGGTCACCTCAACGTGTCGCCCAAGGGCAACCGGGGTGAGCTCGCTGTCGTGGAGCCCCGCCGGGTCGCCTACCTGGAGCAGACCGGCAGCGGCGTCGAGACCATCGCCCACCTCCGTGACAACGGTCGGATCGTGCTCATGTTCTGCGCGTTCGATGGCCCACCGCGCGTCATTCGGGTCCACGGCCGGGGGTGCATCGTCACGCCGGACGATGCCGGCTGGTCCGTGCTGGCCGCGGCCGTGCGTGACCGGGGTGGGGACCCCTACGGAGTAGGCGTTCGAAGCATCGTGGTCGTCGCCGCCGAGCGTGTCGCCGACTCGTGCGGGTACGGCGTGCCGCTCATGCGGTTCGAGGCGCATCGGACGACGATGGACGAGTGGGCACGGCGCAAGGGAGCCGGTGGCATCGCCCAGTACCAGCAAGAGCGCAATCGGAGGAGCATCGATGGCCTCCCGGGGGTCGGTGCCGCCGGCGTGCCGGCGAGCTAGGCCGAGCTAGGCCTGAGCTAGGCCCGAGCTAGGCCAGGAGGAGATTGGCCGGCGTGGGGGGTGTGGCCGGCGTGGGGGGTGTGGCCGGCTGTGCCTCGGTGCATTCGTGTACCTCGGTGCATTGAGGCCGCAATAGCGCGTCGAAACTCCCGAGCTCTCGCCGGTGTTGGGCGGCTGGCAGGACAGCACCCTTCGGCGGGCTGTCAGCGACGCGAGGCGACGCGGGGCAGGTGTCTTGAGCGCCCGCGGGAGGTGGGACAGCGAGACGTCTACAGGGACATGGACGGCCGACAGGCCGACCCCGGGAGTGGTAGCTTCCGGCACCGACGGGGCCTTCGTGTGCGGTGTCGCCGGCGCCTGTCACCACGGGTAGTGGCTGACGGCCAGTCTGCTTGGCCGGACCAGCAGAACTTTGGAAGCGCGTTGTCGTACAGCACACATACGCTTCCAAACTTCAGACGACCCCGTTACCGCCCGGCCACGCAGCGTGGCATCGGGGGAGGAATGGGGCATCGGCACGAGGGCTCGAGCGGGTCCGGGCCCAGGGCGCGGGTCGAGTTCCTGGGATTGCGACGAATCCGTGACGAAGCCCTGACTTATCCCTGCTCGACGACCACCTTCGCCACGTACCAGCCCCCCTGACGGTACGTCAGGCTGATCTCGTACAGATTGTTCGTGGGGGACGCCCCACCTTCCGGGCCGTACGAGCAGACGACGGGGGGGAACTCGGCCGAGCTGCAGCCGCGAGGGACCAGCGGCTGACCCTTGTAGGGGTTGACGAACAGCTCGCTGACCGCCGCCGGCGTGGCGACCTTCCCGGCGTCGGCGCGGTCGCCGACGACCCAGCTGTCGAGGAACGCCGAGGCGGCACCCTCCGCGCTCGGCTGACGCCCGGCCGGAAGGGTCGTGGTCGTCGTCGTCGTAGTCGTCGTCGAGGTGGTCGTCGTCGCTGGCACGGTGGTCGTGGTCGTGGTCGTGGCCGTGGCCGGGTCGGTGGGGCCCTTGCCGGGGGAAGGTCCCGGCGACGCGCTGCACCCAGTGAGCACGGCGGCGAGAGCGGCCGCGACCCCGGCGGATGTAACACCTGCCGCGACCCGGATGCGCATCGCCTCATGGTGGCGCGTCGCGGTGGCCGATGGGGGGACGGAAGGCTCAGCTGCGAAGATGGGCCGGATGACCGGGCCGGATACCCGCGGATCCGCGCAACAGGCCCGGCTCGACCGCTGGCTCTGGGCCGTGCGTGTCTACAAGACCCGCGCTCTCGCCACCGAGGCGTGCCGGGCCGGGCACGTGCGGCTTCGGGGGATGTCGGCCAAGCCGGCGCAGATGGTGCGGCCCGGTGACGTCATCGAGGTTCGGGCGGAGGGATGGGACCGTCGGCTCGAGGTGGTTCGGGCGATAGACAAACGGGTTGGAGCGGCAGTCGTCGCAGAGTGCCTGGTCGACCACAGCCCGCCCCGTCCTCCCCGGGAGCTGGTGCCGCCTCCGCTGTTCGTGCGGGTCGACGCTCCGGGGCGGCCGACCAAGCGTGACCGGCGGGCCCTGGACCGCTTCCGGGGCCGTTGATCCCACCAGTGCGTGTCTACGAGAATGTCCTCGACAGCTTCGACACCTGACACCGCTCTTGGTCGAGGGCGTCGGACCCTGAGCAGGCCGAGCGGGCCGAGCGGGCCGAGCAGGCCGAGCAGGCCGAGCGGGCTACGCCTCCGATCCCGGCGGGCAGCAACCGCCGGCGCAGTTGGCGGCGAGAATGTCGAGGAGGCGCTGGAGCACGACGACGTCCGGCCCGAACAAGCCGTCCACCAGGCGTGCCTCGTGTTCCTCTACGAGCGGCCGTGCCTGCTCGAGCAGGGACGCGCCGGCAGCAGTGACGCGCACCGCGTGGGCGCGCCGGTCCGCCGGT
Source organism: Acidimicrobiaceae bacterium (assembly GCA_027320105.1). Lineage (GTDB taxonomy): Bacteria > Actinomycetota > Acidimicrobiia > Acidimicrobiales > Palsa-688 > JAKAQB01. The sequence goes on from DAHVMA010000063.1 coordinate 39,607, forward strand.
GCCTCCCACCGCTCGACGAGGCCCCCCTGTTCGAGGGCGTCGAGGATGGCGACGACCCGGCTCGGGGGGATGCCGAGCCGGGTGGTGAGGGCCCGCTGGGGGGAGCTGCCGGCGCGGGCTATGGCCGCGAGGACGCGGTACTGCCGTGGGTCGAGTCCCACCGGGGCCAGCTGGCGGCGCAGGCTGTCGGCGACGAGGCGTGCGGTGGCCGCCAACCGGGCACTCAGGTCCGCCGACCCTCGCGTCGGCGCGATGGTCTCACTGGTAGGCACCTCACGAGCCTACCGAGAACGTTCCGAACGGAACGGTTGCACCGCCCGGGCTGTACCCTTCGACGAGCCGGGGCAGCTGCCTGACCGACCGGCCGACTGACCGACCGGCTGGCCGACTGACCGACTGACCGGCCGACCAACCGACCGCAGGCACGGCGCAAGACGCAGAGCGCAGGACGCAGAGCGAAGGACGCAGGAGGAGGTAGAAGGATCGTGGCGATGCACATGGGCGGGCCGGGAGGCGCCGGCCCCTGGGCGCTCATGCGGACCATGCGTCGCGACGAGGCGGTGATCCACCAGAAGCTTCCTCCGGGCACGGTCAAGCGGATCCTGCGGTTCGCGTCGCCGTACCGCTGGAAGCTGGCGGTCTTCTTGGTCATGATCATCGTCGACGCCTTGGTGAGCGCCGCCAACCCCTTGCTGTACCGGATGATCATCGACAGGGGCATCGGCCACCACGACACACGGCTCATCGCGATCGTCGCCGGCGTGGTGGCCGCCCTCGCCGTCGTCGGCGCCGGGCTCACCCTCGTCCAACGGTGGGTCTCGTCGATCATCGGAGAGGGCCTCATCTACGACATGCGCACCAAGGTCTTCGACCACATCGACCGCATGCCGATCGCCTTCTTCACCCGCACCCAGACCGGGGCGCTCATCTCACGGCTCAACAACGACGTGCTGGGAGCGCAGCAGGCGTTCACCAACACGTTCTCCTCGGTGATCGGGAACCTCGTGACTGTCGCCGTCACGCTCGTGGCCATGTTCGTGCTGTCGTGGCCGATCACGCTCATGTCGCTCGTGATCCTGCCGGTGTTCCTGTTCCCCGCCCGGGCGGTGGGCCGGCGCCTTGCCAAGATCACCCGGGACAGCTACGACCTCAACGCCGAGATGAACACGACGATGTCGGAGCGCTTCAACGTCGCCGGAGCCCTCCTCGTCAAGCTCTACGGGCGGCCCGACGCAGAGGAGCGGGTCTTCGCCGATCGGGCCGGCAAGGTCCGGGACATCGGCGTGGTGCAGTCCCTCTACGTCGGGGTCTTCTTCGTCTCGCTCCTGCTGACCGCGAGCCTGGCGACGGCGCTCGTGTACGGCGTCGGTGGCTTGTTCGCCGCCAAGGGCATCCTGCTCGTGGGCACCGTCGTGGCCCTGACGGCCTACCTGAACCGGCTGTACGGTCCGCTCACGAGCCTGTCCAACGTGCAGGTCGACGTCATGACGGCGCTGGTCAGCTTCGACAGGGTGTTCGAGGTGCTCGACCTCCAACCGCTCATCGCCGAGAAGCCGGCTGCGGTGGAGCTGGCCCGTGGGCCGGCGAGCGTCGAGCTCGACCACGTCGACTTCAGCTACCCGACACCGGAGGAGGTGTCGCTCGCCTCCCTAGAGGTGGTCGCAGTGCTCGAGCAGGCGCCCCGCCAGCAGGTGCTGTTCGACGTGAGCTTCATCGCCGAACCGGGCCAGCTGGTCGCCTTGGTGGGGCCCTCCGGCGCCGGCAAGACCACGATCAGCCACCTGGTGCCCCGGCTCTACGACGTGCGGGCGGGGGCGGTGCGGGTCAACGGCGTCGACGTGCGGGACGTGACCCTCCGGTCGCTGCACGACATCGTCGGCGTCGTCACGCAGGACGCCCACCTCTTCCACGAGACGATCCGGTCCAACCTGGTGTACGCCAAGCCGGACGCGACGGACGAGGAGATCACCGAGGTCCTGCGCCTGGCCCAGATCCTCCCGCTGGTCCAGTCGCTGCCCGATGGGGTCGACACGCTCGTCGGCGACCGCGGCTACCGGCTTTCGGGCGGGGAGAAGCAGCGGATAGCGATTGCCCGCCTGCTGCTCAAGGCGCCGGACGTGGTGGTGCTCGACGAGGCGACGGCGCACCTGGACTCCGAGTCGGAGGTCGCCGTGCAGGAGGCGCTGGGCCAGGTGCTGGTGGGTCGGACGTCGATCGTGATCGCCCACCGCCTGTCGACGGTGCGCAGCGCCGACCAGATCCTGGTGGTGGACGGCGGCCGTATCGTGGAGCGCGGGAACCACGAGGAGCTGCTCGCACGGGGTGGGCTGTACGCCGAGCTGTACCGGACACAGTTCGAGGGCCAGGAGGCCGCCCTCGGCTGAGTCAGAGTCAGAGTCAGCCCAGTCGATCAGCCCAGTCGATCAGTCCATGCGCTCGGGCGGCCGGCGGCCCCACGACGCCAGCGCTGCGACGACGAGTGTGAAGCCGACGATGACGGCCGCGACGATCGCCACGCTCTCGGCGGAGTTGTTGTGGGTGGCCGCCGGCGGGTTGTAGAGGTTGACGTGGGCGAGGAGCGCCATCGAGCTGCACGCTAGTGTCCCGCCGAAAGCGACGCCATCTGGCAGCCTGCGCACATGTCGCTGTTCATCCTCGAGTTGGACGAGGGCCGCGGGCTGCGGGTCGCTGTCAAGGACCTGAACGACGTTCGCGGCACCTGACGACTGCGGGCAGCCCGGCGCCGGCTGCCTGGAGGGCGCGCAGACGATCTGGTTCGAGGTGAGCGGCCTGCCTCTTGTGGAGCGCCCGCCGCCGCGGCAGGATCATCGCTGGAGCCGTGGCTCCCACACCTCGGCGGCCCGACCTGCGGCGCCGCCCTCCTCGCCGGTTCGCCGGCCCCCCCAACCGCCGGACGAGGAGGTACCTGGTGTCCCGCAGCATCGACCTGTTCATCGCGACCGACCTGCCGCTGGAAGAGGTGGCAGCCCTGATCGCCACCCGCACGGGCTTGGAGGTGAAGGAGCGCAGCGCCGACGGCGACTTGCTGATAGCCGGCCGCGACGCCACGGCCGCGCTGGCCGTGCACGGCTACGCCGACGAGGGTGACCTGCGGTTGTCGCGCTACCGCTATGCCCTCACGGCGACGACCGAGGCGACTCATCACGTGGGCGACACACCCCAGGCGACGATGCTGCGCGCCATCGCCTCGGAGCTCGGTAGGGAGCTGTCCGTGCTCCTCGTCGTCGACCTGCAGTTCCGGCGTCAACACCTCGCGGCCGGGTAGGTCGTCCCCCTCCGGCGGGGGAGCGCGCGAAGCTGGGAGCCCATGACCGATCGACGCGGGCCCGGGCCGACCGACGTCAGCCAGGGGGCCTGGGTCGACCGCCTGGCGGAGGCCCTCGGTGGTGACGGTGCCGCCGCCCTGGACTTCCGGGCGAGGGTCCCGGCCGGCTACCAGCAGCAGGTCGCACCCGAGTTGGCGGCGGTCGACGCCCGTCACGTCGCCGACCTGGACGTCTCGCAGCGCTTCGCTGTCCGGGCGGCCGGCAGCGACGGCTTCCGCCTCCGCCGGTACGGCCGCGCACCTGTGGAGCTGTCCGCGTTCCTCCCCCTGCTGGAGAGCTTCGGGCTGGCGGTCGTCGAAGCGGTGCCGATGACGATCGCCGCCGGCGCCGGCGGTGCCGGCGCCCATATCGACGATTTCGGGTTGCGCCGGCTCTCACCCGGTCCGTTCGAGCCGGCCGACGGTGACCGGCTCGTCGAGGCGATCGAGGCGGTGGTCCAGGGACGTAGCGACACCGACTCCCTCAACCGCTTGGTGCTGGCCGCCGGCTTGGACTGGGTCCAGGTGCGCCTGGTGCGCGCCTACCGGCGCTACCGCCGGCAGGCCGGATCCCCCTACACCGACGAGCAGCTCGACGACCCGCTGGTGGCCT
>DAHVMA010000086.1:0-2881 GCA_027320105.1 Acidimicrobiaceae bacterium
GGCGGCCGTGGCGGCCGACGACCCTGACGTCGAGCGGGTGGCGATCCTCACCCCTGACAAGGACCTCGGCCAGTGCGTGGTGGGCGGGCGGGTCGTGCAGGTCGACCGGCGCAGGAGGCAGGTGCTCGACGAGGAGGCCGTGCTGGCCAAGTTCGGGGTGCCGCCTGCGTCGATCCCCGACTACCTCGCCCTCGTCGGCGACGGCGCCGACGGCTTCCCCGGGCTGCCGGGGTGGGGCCCCAGGTCGTCGGCGGCGGCGCTCGCCCGCTGGGGCACCATCGAGGCGATCCCGCCAGACGCCCGCCGCTGGGAGGTGGGGGTGCGTGGCTCGCCGGCGCTGGCGGCGACCCTCGTCGCCCGCCACGACGACGCCATGCTCTTCAAGCTGCTCGCCACCCTCCGCATCGAGCGGGACCTGCTACCGGGGGTGGACGACCTGCGCTGGAGCGGGCCCGAGCCCGGTTTCGCCGCCTTGTGCGAGCGCATCGACGCCGCCAACCTCCTGCCGCGCGTGGAGCGGCTCGCCTCGTCGCGCTAGAGCCGCAACTGGGGCCGGTGCATGGCCTCGGCGAGCAGCCGGTGGTACTCGGCGCGGGGGCGCTCGACCGCCCCGAGGCTGCGGAGGTGGTCGGTCGCCCACTGCACGTCGAGCAGCAGGCCGCCCCCGCGGTGCAGCCGTTCCACCAGCCCGACCAGCGCCACCTTGGAGGCGTCGGTGCGGTGGTGGAACATCGACTCGCCGGCGAACAGCCCGCCGACGGCGACGCCGTACAGCCCGCCGGCGAGGCCGCCGGCGTCCCACGCCTCGACGCTGTGCACCCACCCGAGCTCGTGGAGGCGCGTGTAGGCGGCGAGCACGGCGCCGTCGATCCACGCCCCCGCCCGCCGGCGGTCGGCGCAGGCGGCGATCACCTCGCCGAAGGCGGTGTCGACCCGCAGCTCGTAGCGGGCCACCGACCGCCGCAGCGACCGGCTCACCCGCAGCCCGTCGAGCGGGATGATCCCGCGCGGCTCGGGCGACCACCAGCCCATCCGCCCCCGGGCCACCGGCATCGGGAACATCCCCGCCCGGTAGGCGGCCAGGAGCGTGCCCGGCTCGAGGTCGGCGCCCACGGCGACCAGCTCACGGTCGCCGGCGGCGGCGATGATCTCGCCGGCCCCGGACGGGAACCGCCACGGCGTCGGGGGCGGCTCGACAGGCACGCCGGCAGGCTAGGTAGCCTCCGGGGCGATGCCGCAGCACCCCATGGCCGAACGCCTCGACGACCTCGCCCGCCGCAAGGAGCAGGCCCTGCACGCCGGGGCGCGCCACGCCGTCGAACGCCAGCACTCCAAGGGGAAGATGACCGCCCGTGAGCGGCTCGACTACCTCCTCGACGCCGGGTCGTTCCAGGAGCTGGACATGCTGGCGCGCACCCGGGCGCCCGGGCTGGCCGACCACAGGCGGCCGTACACCGACGGGGTCATCACCGGCTTCGGAACGGTCGACGGCCGCAAGGTGTGCGTGTTCAGCCAGGACTTCACCGTCAACGGCGGGTCGCTCGGGGAGGTGTTCGGCGAGAAGGTGCACAAGGTGATGGACCTCGCCGTGTCCCTGGGGGTGCCGATGATCGGCATCAACGACGGCGGCGGGGCGCGGGTGCAGGAGGGCGTCGTCGGCCTCCACTACTTCGGCGGGATCTTCAAGCGCAACGTCGACGCATCGGGTGTGATCCCCCAGATCAGCGTGATCATGGGCTCCTGCGCCGGCGGGGCGGTGTACAGCCCCGCCATGACCGACTTCATCTTCATGGTCAACGGCACGTCCCAGATGTTCATCACCGGGCCGGACGTCGTGAAGACCGTGACGGGTGAGGAGGTGACCCTCGAGGAGCTCGGCGGGGCGGTCACCCACGCCACCAAGTCGGGCGTGGCCGCCTTCGTGTCCGCCGACGAGAAGTCCTGCCTCGACGACGTCCGCTACCTGCTGGGCTTCCTGCCGTCCAACAACCTGGAGGAACCGCCACGGGTCGTGGCGGGCGACGACGCCGGCCGGCCGTGCCCGGAGCTGCGCGAGCTGATCCCCGCCAGCCCCAACCAGCCCTACGACATGGTCAAGGTGATCACCGCCGTCCTCGACGACGGCGACTTCGTCGAGTACCACGGGCGGTGGGCGATGAACCTCGTGTGCGGCTTCGGGCGCATCGACGGCCACGTGGTCGGCTTGGTCGGCAACCAGCCGCAGGTCCTCGCCGGCGTGCTCGACATCGACAGCTCGGAGAAGGGCGCCCGCTTCGTGCGCACCTGCGACAGCTTCAACATCCCCCTCGTCACCTTCGTGGACGTGCCCGGCTTCATGCCCGGCACGGACCAGGAGTACGGCGGCATCATCCGCCACGGCGCCAAGCTGCTCTACGCCTACTGCGAGTCGACGGTGCCGCGCATCCAGGTGATCACCCGGAAGGCCTATGGCGGCGCCTACGTGGTCATGAACTCCAAGGGCATCGGCGCCGACCTGGCCTACGCGTGGCCGTCCGCCGAGCTGGCCGTGATGGGCCCCCAGGGCGCCGTCGACATCGTCTACCGCCGTGAGCTGGCCGAGTCGCCCGACCCCGTGGCGCGCCGGGCGCAGCTCGTCGACGAGTATACCGAACGCTTCGCCAACCCCTACCTGGCCGCCGAGCGTGGCTACGTCGACGACGTCATCGACCCGGCCGACACCCGGCGGGTGCTGGCCGCCAGCCTCGACCTCCTGCGGTCCAAGCGTGAGGAGCTCCCCAAGCGCAAGCATGGCAACGTGCCGCTGTGAGACACCGTTTGTCAACCCCCAGTCAGCCAGCGATTCCTCGCAGGTCGCTCGAGGACTCAGGCGGCAGCCCGAGCCGATGGTCCGGGGGCAAGT
>DAHVMA010000097.1:0-10681 GCA_027320105.1 Acidimicrobiaceae bacterium
GCGGGGCCGGCGGGGGGCGGGGCCGGCGGGGGGCGGGGGGCACCCGGAGGCCGTTCCGCGCGCAGAGGATCGAACTGCGCGCAGAGGCCGCGGTATGTCGTCGTGCATGCGCACAGTTCGCTCCCCTGCGCGCAGTTCGCCATTCTCGTCGCATCCGCCGGCAACCACTGCCGCCACCATGCGAGATGCCCAGACCGACCCAGACCGACCCAGACCGACCCGCCTCCGCCCGAAGCGACCGGCTACCCTCAGCCTCGCCTCCGGGACGTCAGCTGGAGCGACGGTCGGCGAGCAGCAGGCGAGCCCGGAGTTGCAGCACTGCCTTGGTGTGGATCTGGCAGACGCGGCTCTCGGTGACGCCGAGGACCTGGCCGATCTCCGCGAGGGTCAGCCCCTCGTAGTAGTAAAGGGTGAGTACCACCTTTTCGCGGTCTCCCAGACGATTGATGGCCTTGGCGAGGACCTGCTTCATCTCCTCGACCTCGAAGCTGGCCATCGGGCCATCCTCGCGGTCGGCGATGGTGTCGCCGAGCGTTGTGGTGTCCTCCCGGTCTGTGCCCGAAAGGAGGTCGTCGAGGGCCACGATGCCGACGAAGGAGATCTGCGTGAAGATCTTCTGGAGCTCCGCCTCGGTGATCCGCATCTCGCCGGCGACCTCGGCGTCCGTCGGTGTGCGCAGCAGGGAGGCTTCGAGCTTGGCATACGCCTGCTCGACGGCGCGTGCCTTGGCTCGTACCGAGCGTGGGACCCAGTCGATCGAGCGCAGCTCGTCGATGACGGCACCCTTGATCCGTGTGATCGCATACGTCTCGAACTTGATGTTGCGATCGATGTCGAACTTCTCGATGGCGTCGATCAGTCCGAACATGCCGTAGCTGACGAGGTCGGCCTGCTCGATGCTGTGGGGCAGTCCGACTGACACCCGGCCGGCGACGTACTTGACGAGCGGTGAGTAGTGGACGATGAGCTGGTCCCGCGCCTGCCGAGCGCCGCTGCGCTTGTAGTCGTCCCAGAGCCGTCCGATGGCAAGCCGTTCGGTCTTGGCGCGCTCCTCGGCGACCCGATCGACCTCCTGGAGCTCCTCCAAGAGCGCGCCGGACAACGCGTCGGCGCCCTCCGGCTCAGCCACCGCAGAGCGCACGGCGACGACGACGACGGACCGGGCGCACGAACACGAGGGTACCGGTTCGTTTCGGCGGCACAAACCCCCCTTCGACCGGACGGCGTGGACCGACGACACACACACTGTCGACGGCCATTGATGGCGGATGCGGCAACAGTTAGCCCCCCCCCGTTTCCGCCAGGTCGAGTCCCTGCGTCGCCGCGTTGGGTCTCAGCCGCAGCGCTGCCACCAGCCCCGCTCGTCCGCCACCAGGCCGTGCGCGGCGAGCTCGTCCAAGGCCGCGGCAACGGCTGCGAGCCCGAGCCCACTGCGGAGAAGCACCGTGTTGAGGGTGACCGGCTGCCATCCGACGGCATCGAGGACGGCTGCGGTCGTCGGGTCGAGGGCGCCACAGGTGCCGGCCTTGGTCGATGGAGCCGCCGGCTGCGATGGGAACGCCGGCCGCGATGGGAACGCCGGCTGCGATGGGAACGCCGGCTGCGATAGAGGTACCGGCCTCTGAGGCAACGGCGCAGCCAGCCCCCGGCGGGAAGCAGCCGATCGTCTGTAGGAGAGGGGTGGGGACGGGCGCAGGTCTCCCAGGGCGTCGAGCACGTCGGCGGCGCACCGCACGGGACCGGCGCCTTCCATCAGCAGCCGGTTGGTGCCCGCCGATGCCGGGCTGTGGACCGGCCCCGGCACGACCCGCACCTCGATGCCTCTGGCGAGCGCCGCATCGACGGTGATCAGCGAGCCGCCGCCGGCGTGGCTCTCGACGACGACCACCAGGTCAGCGAGGCCGGCGATCACCCGGTTGCGCACCGGAAAGCGCCACGCTTGAGCCGCCACGCCGGGAGGCGACTCCGAGAGCACCGCCCCGACCACCACCACGTCCCCCCACAGGGAAGCGTGGCTGCGGGGGTATGGGACGTCGACGCCGCCGGCGGCGACACCTACGGTGGCTCCCCGTCGCCCCGAACCCACCGCTCCCCGGTGGGCCGCGCCGTCGATGCCGAGCGCCAGGCCCGAGACGACGCACACGCCGGCGTCGGCCAGCTCGCGGCCGAGCTCGGCGGCGACCGCCCGGCCATCGGGCGTGCACCTCCGGGTGCCGACCACTGCAACGCACCGCCCGTCGAGCCCGTCGAGGGAACCTCTCCAGAACAGCACGGCTGGAGCTTCATCGTCGCCGGCCAGCCGGCACGGGTACTCGGGCCGTCCGATCCAGGTGACCGCCATGCCACCTGATCGCAGGGCCGCCGCCCGCTCGCTGAGGTCGACGCCGGCCGTAGCCACTGCCCAGGGGACGCCTCGAGCTCCGCCGCGGGGCTCGGGCCGACGGAGCCGACCTTCCCGGACCTGTTCCCACGCCGACAACGGCGAACCGGCGGCGACCAGCAGGCTTCGCAAGCTGGTCGGACCGATGCCGGGCAGGGCGGCCAACGCCGCTGCAGCGGCCGAGTCAGAGTCCCACTGGAAGGCTCCTGTCGCGTCGGCAGCGCCTTCGCTGCCCCACCGCCCTCCCGCCGCTGGCCGCTCGCTCTCGCCGCCCGTCATCCGGCCTGCTCCTGGTGGGCGAACGGTTCGATCCGCAGGGCGAGGGCCGTGAGGATGTCCTCCTCCTGGACGGCGCCGTCCCATCCGCGCAGGTCGGCGACGGTGCGCGCGACCCGGCGGACCCGGTGCAGGCCACGGGCCGAGAGGCGCCCCTGGCGGAGGCGAAGCTCCAAGAGCCGGGCGGCCGCCTCGTCGACGGGCGCGGCTTCGTCGAGGCGGTTACCCGGCAGGTCGGCGTTGGTCGGTACGCCGCGCTGACGTGCCCGCTCCCGGGCGGCGGCGACGCGCCGGGCCACGACGTCGGTGCTCTCGGCGCGCGCATCGGCGCCTGGCAGCAACTCGGTGATCTCCGGCCGATCGACACCGACGCGAAGGTCGAAGCGGTCGAGTAGCGGCCCGGACACCTTGGACGCGTAACGCTCGCGGGCACGCTCACTGCACCGGCAGCCACCGGGGGCGCCATCACCTCCACACGGGCACGGGTTCATGGCAGCGACGAGCAGGCAGCGAGCTGGTAGCGCCAAGCTGGCCCGGGCTCGCGCCACAACCACGCGCCCGTCCTCGAGGGGCTGGCGGAGAGCGTCGAGCACGTCGGAGGGGAACTCCCCGAGCTCGTCCAAGAACAGCACACCATGCAGAGCGCAACTGAGCTCTCCAGGCCGGATCGCCCCGGATCCACCGCCGATGAGGGCGACCATCGACGCGCTGTGATGAGGCACACGAAACGGCGGGCGCAGCACCAGTGCGCCGGGCGGGAGCTCCACGCCGGCAGCCGAGTGCACCTTCGTCACCTCCAACGCCTGCTCAGGCGTCAGCGGCGGCAGCAGGTCGGGCAACCGTCGGGCCAGCATGGTCTTGCCGGCGCCGGGCGGGCCAACCAGGAGCAGGTGGTGACCTCCGGCGGCCGCCACCTCCACGGCCATGCGGGCGACCGCCTGGCCCCGCACGTCCCGGAGATCCTCTGTGGCCGAGCGGGGCGGCACGAGCGGGACGTCCGGTACCTGGACCCACTCGGCCTCACCTCGCAGAGCGTCCACGACATTGCGCAGGGACGCCGCCGGCAGCACGCGGTGCCTCCTCGGTAGGCGCGCCTCGGCAGCGCAGCTGACCGGCACGACGACGGCCGGCCCGGTGGCCGCCGCGACGAGCGGCAGGATGCCGGCGACCCGGCGCAGGCTCCCGTCGAGGCCGAGCTCGCCGAAGAAGGCGACGCCGGCCGCGAGCCGAGCATCGAGCTTGCCGTCGGCGGCGAGGACTGCGATGGCGATGGGAAGATCCAATCCGGAACCCGCCTTGCGAACGGCTGTCGGCGCAAGGTTGACGGTTATCCGGTGGCCTGGCCATGTGAAGCCCGAATTGGTCACGGCCGCCCGAACCCTGTCCCGGGCCTCGCGGCAGGTGAGGTCCGGGAGCCCCACGATCGTGAAGGACGGCAGGCCACCACCGACGTGGACCTCGACGCTGACGGCGCAGCCGTCGACACCGAGCAGTATTGCGGACGAGACCGTGGCGAACACCGGAGCTCCCAGCTCGCAGGGGCAGGAAGAAGCCGGGCGCCGGCCTCGAGCGCAACATCAGGCTACGTGGGGGGGTGTGACCACCATTCACCACTCGGGGGACCGGTGCCGGCCGGCGCCCTCCTCACGGAGCGCTCGTCTTCGCTTGCTGTTCCTTGGGGAACGTCGGATCTCGCTTCTCCTTGAAGGCCCGGAGGGCTTCTGCCGCCTCGGGGCCTGCGAGGTTGTGGGCCTGGGCGACAGCCTCCGCTTCGAGCGCCTGCTCGAGCGACGAGGTCCAGGACGCCTCGAGGAGCCGCTTGGTGAGCGACAGGGCGACGGCCGGTCCGTCGGCCAGCCGCCTCGCCCACGCCGCGACGTGGCCGTCCAGGGCGTCGGGAGCGACCACCTCGGTCACGAGCCCAAGGCGCTGGGCGGTGGCGGCGTCGAGGATGTCCCCGAAGAAGGCGAGCTGCTTGGCGCGCTGCATGCCGACGATCCGGGGTAGCAGCCAGGAGCCGGCGAAGTCCAACGACAGGCCGCGGCGAGCGAAGATCTCCGAGAAGCGGGCCCGCTCGCTGGCGACGACAAGGTCGGCGCTGAGCGCCAGGTTGCAGCCGGCGCCGACGGCGACACCATCGACCTTCGCGATGACCGGCTTCGGCAGGCGGATCACCGACGCTGCCGCCCTGCCGACGTCGCGGACCATCTCGAGCGGCCGCCGCGCCGTCCCGATCGAGCTCAGGTCGGCACCCGCGCAGAACTCACCTCCGGCCCCCGTTACGACGACGACCCTGTCATCAGCGCGGTCGGCTACGGCGTCGAAGACCTCACGGAGCGTTGTCCAGTCATCGGCGCCCAGCGCGTTCTTGCGCTCTGGCCGGTTGAGGGTGACCGTGACAACGCCGTCGGCTCGGTCTACGAGGATGCTGTCCACGACAGGACGGTACCCCGGGCCTGGGAGCGTGGTCCGGGGCTGAGCGGCTCGGGCCGGCTCGGGGCTGCGCGGCTCGGGCCTGGCAACCCCGGGAACCAGGCGTGTCAGGCGCCGGCGGCGGCCCTGATGGCGCCGTCCAGATCTGACCAGAGGTCCTCCACGTCCTCGATGCCGACCGACATCCGCAGCAGGCCGGGGGGCAGCTGCTCGTCGCCGCCGACCCGTGCCCGACGCTCGATGAGCGTCTCCACGCCGCCGAGGCTCGTACCGGCCGTGGCCACTCGAACGCCCCCGGCGACCGCTTCGGCTGCGTCGGCACCGCCGGCCACCTCGAAGGACACGACGAAGCCTGGCCCCCTCATCAGCTGCCGCATCCGGTCGTGGCCGGGGTCGCTCGCAAGGCCCGGATAGCGGACGGAGATCACTCCCGGGTGCCCGACGAGCCGGGCGGCGAGCTCGCCGGCGTTGGCCTGCGAACGCTCCACCCGCAAGGCCAGTGTCCGCATCCCCCGCAGCACCAGCCAAGTCTCCACCGGGCCGGGCACGCCGCCGTGCAGCGAGCGTCGAAGGTGCAGCGCCTCGTGCAGGTCGGGCCGGGTGGTGACCGTGGCACCGAGGATGACGTCCGAGTGACCGCTCAGCGCCTTGGTGGCGCTGTGGACGACCACGTCGGTCCCCCACGTGAGCGGCTGTTGGAGCAGGGGCGTGGCGAAGGTGTTGTCGAAGGCGACGTCCATGCCCAGCTCGTGGGCGCCGGCCACGAGTGCAGGGGCGTCGGCCATGGCCAGCAGCGGGTTGCTGGGCGACTCGATCCACAGCAGTCCGTGGGCGCCGAAGGCGTCATGCGGACCAGCCGCGTGGACGTGGGCGCCCGCCGGCGAGCGAAGGGGCGGCCCTGCGGCGAGGTCGGCGCACGCCGCCAGGGTCGCATGGGTGTCGGCGAGGTCCACCTGCCGGACCTGCAGCCGTCCCCGGCCGGCCAGGTCGGCGAGGAGCTGCCGGGTCCCGCTGTAGGCACCGGAGTCGACGACCACCCAGCCGGGGACCGGTAGTAGCTCCAGCACTGCGGCGACGGCCGCCAGGCCCGATGCGAAGCCCAGTGCCCGTCCGCCTTCGAGCCCGCCAAGCGCGGACTCGAAGGCATCGAAGACCGGGTTCTCCAGCCGGCCGTAGACGGTGTCGCCGCCCTGGTGGTAGGTGGCGGACAGCACGAGCGGGGGGTTGACGGGGCCGCCAGGCACCACCGGCGGCCGCCCGAGGTGGACAGCGAGGGTGGGCGGCGCCCATCCAGGCGTCTCGTCGGGGTGAGCCCGGCCCGGGACCCCTCGGGCCGGCCCCTCCCCGCTCAGAAGGCGCCCTCGATCACGTCGAGCTGGCCGCGCAGCAGGGTCACGACGTCGAATCGGATGGAGCGGGCACGAACCGGCGCATCCTGCTCCAGCCAGCGCGCCGCCAACCGTCGGATGCGGGCCTGCTTGGTGCGGGTGACGGCCTCGGCGGGCAGGCCGTAGGCGTCGCCGGAGCGGCTCTTGACTTCGATGAACACATACAGCCGGCCCTGGCGCACGACGAGGTCGAGCTCCCCTTCCCGGCATCGCCAGTTGCGGGCCACCACCTCGTAGCCTTGCGCTTCGTACCAGGCGGCCGCCAGCGCTTCGCCCTCTGCTCCGAGCCGCTGGTTGTGCCGCCCGAGAGCGGCCGGAAGGGCCGGGATGGCTACAGCTCCTTCTCCGGCAGCTCCTCGACGTTGACGTCTTTGAAGGTGACGACCCGGACGGACGAGACGAACCGGGCGGGACGGTACATATCCCAAACCCAGGCATCCGAGAGGCGGATCTCGAAGTAGGTGCGGGTCCCCTCGCCGTGCGCCTCCATCTTCACGTCGTTGGCCAGGTAGAACCGCCGTTCCGTCTCCACGACGTACCGGAACATGGGCAGAACGGCGCGGTACTCCTGGTACAGCTGGAGCTCGATCTCGGTCTCGTACCGCTCCAGGTCCTCGGCGCTCATGTGGACGCCGCGTTCTCGGTACCCATGGAACCATCGTAGGCCCTGGGGGGTGTCCGCCGGGCGACGCCGCCCCGGCTCGGGTGCCCCTGGGCCCCCCGCACGCTCCCCTTGCCTGCGTCCGGGCACGCGCCCCCACCCCGTCCCCCGCCGGGCACCGGTCCGGCGCCGGCGTCGGCATCTGCGAAAGCTGTCATGGACCGGTTTCGCCTCCTGCAACACCGGCCCCGGCCGTCCGATCGGCCTCAGCGGCGGCGTCGGCACCCGCTGGGCGCTGACTGCCCACGTCGCCCGATGGTTGATCCAAGTGGGCATGGATGCATGGGGTCGGGGCGCCTGTTGCGGACTCCCCAGATGGTGTTGAACGCGTTCTGGCCGGCCTGCATCACGCCCAGGCCGCCGTAGACGCTGCCGATCATCCCGGCGGCGAGGCCGGCGCCAGAGCCGATGTAGTTGCAGAGGACGGCGATGGGGAGGCCCAACCAAGCGTGCTGCTGTTGGCAGGCGTCGCCTCGGCCGGTCATCGCCGGCTGCCCGGCTCGGCTTCGGCGGCGCCCGCCTGCGTGCGACCCACGACGCCACCGGTACCCCCGCGCATCGGGTGGAAGCAAGGACGACGAAAGACCCCGCCGACCCCGCCGACCTCTGTCATCGGGCTCGACCTGGTCAGTTGGCTGGGTTGTGCCGAGCCGTGACATCGCCGGGAAGCTGGACTCACGTAGCAGGCGCACCGAACGAGGCTGGCGACGATCGGAAGCTCCGAGCCCGCACCGGGTGAGCCGTTGTGGAACGCCTGCGTGCAGCGGTCCCGCCGATCGCCGCGTCGATACCGAGCGCGGCAGGCGCCAACAGCACCCGGGCCGGGCTCCGTCCCGAGCGTGCCAGGGCGGAAGCGGCGAGGGCGCAGTCGACAGACCGGCAGGCAAGCACCACGCCGTAGGTGGTGGCGGAGGTAGAAGGCCCCGACCCCCGCCACGCCCTCCAGGCTGGTGGACACACAGACCGCAACCAGGAGGAGCTCGGCCCGACCGAAGGCCGCTGGGCTGGCGCCCGCCCGCTGTTCGTGACCGCCCGGCACCCAGCCTGTGGCGCCCGAGCTGCCGCACCCTCCGAGCCGTTCGCCGCCGGTCCGCCCTCCGGCGGCGAGCTCACGCTCCGGTCCTGCCCAAAGAGATGGCGTGGTCGATCATCCGTCGCTCCCGGTCCACCCACCGCCCGACTTCGCTGGCGCCGACCGCCCGGGCGAAAGGCGTCGATCTGCTCGTGCTGACCTAGCGCGCTTGCCGCCCGGAGGTGACCGGCGAACTGGTGGCACCCCCGACTTCAAAGCGGCATCAGACCCTGGCGCTGGCCCCGCCCCTTCGTGTCGACCTGAGCCGGGCGGGCCACCTCGAGCTGCCGGTCGACGAGCAGCTCGCCCGCTCTCAGCCGTGGGCCCCGGCGGACGAGCCGGTGCTCGACGACCTCACCGACGACGAGGAGGCCGAATTCCTCGCCGCCATCGCCCGCTGACGCACGGTTGCTTAGGGAACCGGGATCAGCTTCGTCGGCAGGACCAGGCGGCCCGCCACGTCGCCGATGCCTACGAACCCGTGGCGCCTGTAGAAGGACCCGGCGGCTTCGTCGATGGCGTCGACGACCACGAACCTGCCACCGAGGTCGCTCGCGCCGCCGGCGATCCGTAGCAGGGCACTGGCAAGGAGCTGGGAGCCGAGGCCCTGGCCATGCAACGTCCGGTCGAGGGCGAGCCGGGCGAGCAGGTAGCAGGGGATCCGGTCGGGCAGTCCGCGGCCCTGCCGGGCCGTCAGCGTGTCGCGCTCGATGAAGTAGGGGGCGATCGTGTAGTAGCCGACGACCCGGTGGTCGCCACGGTGCCAGACGTACGTGCGGGTCAGGTTGCGGCCGTCGCTGTCCCGGGCGCTGTTGCTGAGCCAGTCGTCGAGCGCCTGGATGCCGCTGTCGAAGCCGCCGAGGTCGAAGGCGTCGGTCAGTCGCTCGCAGACGAAGCCCAACGCTGTCAGGCGTTGGCGAAGCGCTGGTCGGCGACGACCTTCTCCATCCAGGCCAACCGCTCCCCAGGCTCGTCGAGCATCGCCAGCAGCCCGTCGAACACGTCGCTCGGCACCCGCATCGAGCTGTGGGCCACGAGGACCTGCTCGGCCCGCTCGTCGGCCGCGCTGGTCACGAACGCGGACACGGTCGTGTCCTCGAGGGCGGCGGCGCGCTCGTAGGTCGCGCGCTGCCGCTCGGTGACCCGGACGTTGAGCACCTTGTCCTTGCGCGTTCCCATGTCAACACAACGTATACACATCGGCCAGGGTCGTCAACCGTTCGCAACTGCCGCGGAGGGACGTCGCGTGGCGCGCCGTGGGGTCTCGTGCCGCGGAGTCTCACGGGGGCGCGGGCCTCCGCTGCCGGTCACGCCGGCATGGATCGATCGCCTCCAGCAGCTCGATCCGCGACGTGTCGTCTTCGCCCACGACAACGCCGTCTGGCCGCTGTGACCGCTCGCCGCGCCTGACCCCGGCGGTCAGCCGCAGATGAGGCGTTCTGCGACGAGGGCGATACCGATGGCGACCATGGCTGCACCGGAGAGCCGGCTGATGGTCCGAGCCGCGGCGGGTTGGGCCGCCAGGACGGTGCGGACGAAGGCGCCGAGACAGCTGTAGAAGACGGCGACGGTTGCCGTGAAGACCAGTCCCAAGACGCCGATCTGGGCGGCCACGGACCAGCTCGCGTGTTGGTTGGTGAACTGGGGAAGAAGCGCCAAGAAGATCAGCAGGCCCTTGGGGTTGAGACCGCTTACGCCCACGCCTCGCCACAGCGTCGAGCGCCATGAACCGACGGGCAGGTTCCCCCCGGTGGGGGTCGACGGATGGGCGAAGGTCTGCGCTCCGTGCCAGACGAGGTAGACACCGCCTACGAAGCTCAGGCCGGTCAACATCGACGGCGACTCGGCCACCAAGACCCCGACGCCAGCGGCTACGACCCCGGTGAGCACTGCGTAGCCGATCACCAGGCCGCTGACGGCCGCCAGGACCGAACGGCCCCCCTCAAGCCGGGGGCGATCGTAAAAGCCCAGTCGGCGCCGGGGACGACGATGAGGAGCCCGCCTACCGCCCAGAAGGCCAGGATCGAGCTTGCAGTCACGAGTGAAGTCTTGTCTTCAATCTCCCCCATGTGTTCCCCAATCTGGCCGCAGACCCGCTGGTTCGTGAAAGGATCATTCCTGTGGACGCGATCGACCGGAAGATCCTTTCTGAGCTCCAAGTCGACGGCCGCCAGACGATCACCGAGCTCGCCGGCCGAGTCGGCCTGAGCGTCTCGCCCTGCCATCGTCGGCTGCGAGATCTCGAACGAAGCGGGGTGATCACCGGCTACCGGGCCATGGTCGACGCCAACGCCGTCGGCTTGAGCTTCGAGGCCCTGGCGTTCGTCACCATGCGCCAAGAAGACCGTGAGACGTTGCTCGACTTCGAAGCGCAGCTGGCGCAGATCCCCAACGTCGTCCAAGCGCAACGCCTCTTCGGCGATCCCGACTACCTCGTGCGCGTCGTTGTCGCCAACCTCGCCGCCTACCAG